>CAIFEQ010000001.1:0-90438 GCA_903789495.1 uncultured Erysipelotrichaceae bacterium
CACTGCTTGATGATGATCACTCTGACCTTGTGCCGCATCCATTGACCGAACCGGTTAAAAAATCCCTGCAGGACCGATGAATTCAAGACTTGCAGGGATTCGTGTTTTTATTCCCACTCAATGGTTCCGGGAGGCTTGGAGGTAATGTCATAGACCACCCGGTTGACATGTTTGACCTCGTTGATGATCCGGTGCGAGACCTTGTCCAGGACCTCATAGGGAATATGGGCCCAGTCTGCGGTCATGCCGTCGATGGAGGTCACAGCCCGGATGGCAACCACATAATCATAGGTGCGGCCATCTCCCATGACCCCGACCGAACGGAGGTTGGTCAGGATCGTGAAGTACTGCCAGATCTCCCGGTCCAGGCCGGCATTCCTGATCTCTTCACGCAGAATCGCATCTGATTCGCGGACGATTGCCAGCTTGTCCTCGGTGATTTCCCCCAGCACCCGGATACCCAGACCGGGGCCCGGGAACGGCTGCCGCCAGACAATCTCATCCGGCAGGCCAAGTTCGGTGCCCAGGGCTCTGACTTCGTCCTTGAACAGCCGGTTCAGCGGTTCAATCAGCTGGAAGTTCATATCCTTGGGCAGACCGCCGACGTTATGATGCGACTTGATCGTTTCTGCCGTCTTCGTGCCGCTTTCGATGACATCGGTATACAGCGTACCCTGGGCCAGCCACTTGATATCCGCATCCCTGAGCAGTTTCTTTGACTCATCCCGGAAGGTATAGATGAATTCGGAACCGATGATCTTGCGCTTCTGCTCCGGATCCGTCACCCCCTTCAGGCGGCTGAGAAAGCGTTCTTTCGCATCGATCTTGACGACATTGATGTCCATGTCCCGATGCAGAGTATCCATGACCAGCTGGGCTTCGTTCTTGCGCAGCAGACCATGGTCAATGAACATGCAGTACAGATTCCTGCCGATGGCCTTGTTCAGCAATGCTGCGGTAACGGAGGAATCCACGCCGCCGGACAGGGCCAGCAGGACCTTCTCATTTCCGACCTTCTGGCGGATCTGCTGTACCTGCTGGTCGATGAAGTTCTTCATGGACCAGTCTGGTGTGCAGCCGCAGACCTTGAAGATGAAATTGCTCAGGATCTGATTGCCGTATTCCGTATTGCGCACTTCCGGATGAAACTGGACGCCATAGATCTTATGTTCGTCATCCGCACTGCCGGCATAGGGGCAGGTCGGACTGCTGGCGGTGACCCGGTGGCCCGGAGCCAGTTTCTGCACCTGGGTGCCATGGCTCATCCAGACGGTCTGGTGCTTGGGCAGGCCGTCGAAGAGAATACAGTCATCGACGATATCGATCTGCCGGCGGCCGTATTCCCGCTTGTCAATGCTCTGGACCTCGCCGCCGTTCATGTAGTGGATCAGCTGCATCCCGTAGCAGATGCCTAGCAGCGGAACCCCGCTGGTGAAGATCGCCGGGTCGCAGGACGGGGCAATATCTTCATAGACACTGTGGGGACCGCCGGTGAAGATGATGCCTCTGACGTCTCCCAGAGCCAGGATGTCGGCCAGCTTCATATCGCCCCGGTAGAGCTCACTGTAGACGCCGAGATCCCGGATGCGGCGGCAGATCAGCTGATTGTACTGACTGCCGAAATCCAGCACGACGATCTTGTCACTCATTGGGAATGTCCTCTTCCCGGTCAGCCTTCTGTTTGTCCTGGTAAGCCAGGGCTGCCTTGATCAGACCGGCATACAGCGGCGCGGCATGCGTGGGACGGCTCTTGAATTCCGGATGGAACTGAATGCCGATGAAGAAGTCGCACTTGGGATTCTCCATGGCCTCGACCAGACGCCCGTCCGGGGATTCCCCGACGACCTTGAAACCGGCTTCTTCCAGTTCGGCCCGGTAGTCGTTGTTCACTTCATATCTGTGCCGATGGCGGTCCGAGATCTCCCTGGTCCCGATGCCATAGCAGGATTCAAAGACCGTACCCGGATGGACGATGCAGGGATAGGCCCCCAGACGCATCGTACCGCCCTTGTCTATTTCATCGTTCTGGCCCGGCATGAAGTCGATCACCAGATGCTTGCTGTCGGGATTGAACTCCCGGGAACTGGCATCCGTGTAGCCCAGAACGTGTCTGGCAAATTCAATGACGGCAATCTGCAGACCCAGACAGACGCCCAGGAAAGGCACATTGTGGGTCCGGGCATACTGGGCGGTGGTGATCATGCCCTCGATGCCCCGGCCGCCGAAGCCGCCCGGCACCACGATGCCGTCGCAGTTGCGGAAGGTCTCCTCGACATTTTCCGGCGTGATGCCGTCCGATTCGACCCATTTGATATCCACAAAGCAGCCATGTTCATAGCCGCCATGCTTCAGGGCCTCGGCGACAGAGAGATATGCATCATGCAGCTTGACATACTTGCCAGCAATGGCAATCCGCACCTTGCGGCTGCGGGAATGGATCTTGGCCAGCATGGCATTCCACTTGGTCAGATCGATGTTCGGCGCATTGATGTGCAGTTCCCGGCAGACGATGGCCGAGAAGTTCTGCGTCTCCAGCATGGTCGGGGCTTCGTACAGTTCGGAAACCGTCGTATCCTCGATCACGCATTCCGGCTTGACGTTGCAGAACATCGAGATCTTCTGCCGGATCTCTTCCGGCAGATGCCCGTCGCAGCGGCAGACGATGATGTTGGGTCTTACCCCAGCGTTCTGCAGCTCCTTCACGGAGTGCTGCGTCGGCTTGGACTTGTATTCATTGGAACCGGAGATGAAGGGAACCAGGGTCACATGGATGAAGCAGACATTGCCCGGATCCTGTTCCAGCGAGATCTGCCGGATGGCTTCGATGAAGGGCTGGGATTCCATGTCCCCGACCGTGCCGCCGATCTCGGTGATGGTCACATCAGCCTTGGCCAGTTCGCCGACCTGATAGATGAACCGCTTGATCTCATCGGTGATGTGGGGAATGATCTGAACCGTCTTGCCCAGATACTCGCCCTTTCTTTCCTTATGCAGGACATTCCAGTAGACCCTGCCGGTCGTCAGGTTAGAATATTTGTTCAGGTTTTCGTTGATGAAGCGCTCATAATGGCCCAGATCCAGATCGGTCACGGCACCGTCTTCCGTCACGAATACCTCACCATGCTGATACGGAGACATTGTGTCCGGATCCACGTTGATGTAGGGATCCAGTTTCTGCGAGATGACCTTCAGTCCCCGCTCCTTCAGCAGTCTGCCCAGAGACGCCGCCACAATGCCTTTGCCCAAGCCCGAAACAACACCGCCGGTAACAAATATATACTTCATACACTATCCCCTCCAGTCGGATATGCACACCAAATAAAAACAAGGTCGAATTTCAACGGCTCAAGAGCCGTTTTTTTTTTCACCTCGCGTATGTATGGATCAAATACGGAATGATTATATATCCGCCTTCCGGCATTAAGCAATAAAAACCCCGGTACTTTTTCGATTTTTTTCCGCCCTCTGTCTCAGTATATGCGGAAAGTTTCTGCTTCCTTTCTGAAAGCCGGATTTCAGCCCGCTGCGTTGCTGGCGGCGGCTTCGACATAGGAGAAGAACTGCTCCTTTTCCACATAGCCCGGCACATAGCCATAGAGCTTTCCGTCCGGCTGGAAGAGGAACGTATACGGATAGCCGTTGATCCCGTAATGCTGCGTCATGCTGTAGTCCGTGTCATACAGAATGAGCATGTCATAGCCCCGTTCATCCATATAGCTCTGGATCTCGTCAATCGTGCCCTCCGAGCCCAGCTCCGGGGCGGCAATGAGAATGACCTTGACGTCGGCATAGGTATCCTGCACTTCCTGCAGGATCGGCAGGAACTGGTTGCAGTAATGGCACCAGGTCCCGAAGAAATTCACGATCACGGTCTGCCCGGCATAGTCCGCCATGTCCACGATCTGTCCCTGCCCGTCCGGCAGGCTGAAGGAATGGGTCAGATATTCCGTGGTGGTCTCGGTCTGTACCGTTTCGCTGGCTGCGGCAGAAGTGCTGTCGGTTTTCTGACCGGCCGTCGCAATCATCCAGCAGCCCAGCACCATGAGCAGAACGCCGCCGATCTTCTGGGCCCAGCGTACGGCCTTCTGATTCTTCTTCAGGAAGGCCAGGATCTCCTCGGTGAACAGGCCGATCAGCAGGAACATGATGACAAAGCCCAGACAGTAAATACCAAGACACGCAAACCCCTGGGCCCGGGTCTCACTGCCGGCCGCCAGGATGATCGCACTGGCCAGGTAAGGACCGTTGCACGGGGTCCAGGCAAAGGAGAAGAAGAAACCCAGCAGATACGCCTCCAGTCCGCTGCGCACCCGGTGGGCCCGGGTCTGCAGACGGTGCTCCTGCTCCAGGAACGGGATCTGGATCACCCCGAAGGCAAACAGACCGAAAAAGAGCAGCAGACAGCCGCCGACAATCTGAAAGACCAGCCGGTGTGCCTGAATGAACCGGGATAAGGCGGTGGAGGCCAGGGCCATCAGCACATAGACCGTACAGATGCCCAGCACAAACAGCAGGACCGTCCAGAAGGTATGCCAGCGGCGGCCCTTCTGATCCTGCTGGCCGGCATCGATCCCCAGATACCCCAGCAGCACCGGCAGAACCGGCAGCACGCAGGGTGAAAAGAAGGACAGCAGTCCTTCCGTAAACAGTGAAAGATAACTGATCGTCGTATTCATATCAGGCACTGACCGCAGCAGGCAGGATCCCGGCCGCTGCCAGGATCAGAATCAGCACGCCCAGGATGATCCGGTAGATGCCGAAAACCCGGAAGTCGTGCTGACGGATATAGGCCAGCAGGTAGCGGATCACCGCCACCGAGACCAGAAAGGCCACCACCATGCCGACCAGCAGAACGGCCAGGGCACCGGCCGTCAGGCTGACCTGCATCTTGACCAGCTTCAGCACACTGGCTCCCAGCATGACGGGAATGGCCATGAAGAAGGAGAATTCGGTGGCACACGTCCGGCTGCAGCCGCAGAGCGTGGCACCCAGGATGGTACTGCCAGAGCGGGAGGTGCCGGGAATCAGCGCCAGGGCCTGGTAGCAGCCGATCTTCAGAGCGGTACCCACATCCATTCCGCGGATGCTTCTGATGCGGGCGGTGCTGTCATCCTGGCGGATCTTCAGGAACAGAACGCCATAGACAATCAGGGCAATGGCGATCACCACCGGCGTCGACAGTTTCGCATCGATGAGATCATTCAGCAGCACCCCGGCAATCCCGGCCGGTATGCAGGCAATGATGATCAGCACCCAGAGCCGCCAGGTGCGCTTCTTCTGTACCTCGTCCTTCCGGGAAGAAAAAGGATTCAGCTTCTGCCAGTACAGAACCAGTACCGCCAGAATGGAACCGAACTGAATGACCACTTTATACATATCCCAGAATTCCGTATTGGCAGCCGCCGTGTCATAGACCTGCAGAGGCAGGAAGGTTTCCAGCAGAATCAGATGACCGGTACTGCTGATGGGAAGCCATTCGGTGATGCCCTGTACAATACCGAAAACAATGGATTTCAGAATTTCAATCAGCATAATCTCCGCTCCGGATACGGGCCCATTATAACATCAAAAGGAGGTGCCGCGAGGACACCTCCATTGGCTTTGCAGACGGGATCCGGACAGCGGTCAGTTGACCTGTTCTTTCTTCTCCGGATGTTCTTCTTCCCAGAGCTCCTTGGCCTTCGGAGCCCACTTCTTGGCATATTCGATCGTCTTGCTGGTCAGATGCTCAGGCGATTCGGCAGACGTCAGGTCGGTGGAATGCGCACCGGTCTCGTTGACCATCTTGACGATATAGCCAGGGTTCTCCAGCATCGGGCACGGCTGGAACATGTTCTGGTTGAACGGCTGCAGCTCATGATACTTCATGAACAGCGGCTGTCTCAGGCAGTCCAGCAGATCCTGGTCCTTGATGTTGGCAGAGCTGTAGTGAATGAAGACGCACGGCTCGACGTCGCCGTTGGAGTTGATATGGCAGTAGTTCTTGCCGCCGGCAATGCAGCCGCCGATATACTCGCCGTCGTTCTGGAAGTCGATCGAGAAGATCTGGAACGGCGACTCTTCGGAACGGATGTAGCGGACTCTGCGGTAGACATACTCCCGCTCGTCCGGCTCCAGCAGCAGATCCGGCGTGGCATCGTTGCCGACCGGCATGTAGTGGAAGTACCACACCACCCGGGCACCGGCATCGATGATCGTATTGATGAAGTCATCCGAGGTGACGGTCTTGTAGTTGGCATGCGTATAGCAGACACTGACCGCAAAGACAATGCCGTACTTCTTCAGCAGGCTGAAGGCATGCATGATCTCATCATAGGAACCATTGCCGCGTCTGGCATCGTTGGTTTCTTCCGTGCCTTCCAGAGACAGGGCGAAACTCAGGTTGCCCAGACGGACGCATTCCTTGCAGAAGTCTTCATCGATCATGGAGCCGTTGGTGAAGATGTGGAAGTAGCAGTCATGGTGCTTTTCCGCCAGCTTCAGGATGTCAGCCTTGCGCATCAGAGGCTCGCCGCCGGTCATCAGATACACGAAGATGCCCAGTTCCTTGCCCTGTGTGCAGATCTTGTCCATATCATCGAAGCTCAGATTCAGCTGATGCCCGTATTCCGCCGCCCAGCAGCCGATGCAGTGCTTGTTGCAGGCGCTCGTCGGGTCAAACAGAATCGTCCAGCCGATGTTGCAGTTATACTTCTTCATCATGGCCTTCTGACGGGGAATGCCCAGCAGGGAGCCATTGATGGCAAAGTTTTCCGCAAACATGTTGATGCAGTTCGGATTCAGTTCCTTGAAGATCCGCACCGCATACTTATACCACTTGTTATTGGGGTCACCCAGAACCCGGCCCAGAAATTCCATCTGAGCCGGCATGGCTTCAGCCCCGCCATGCTTGGTGATCCAGTCAACCGCCTTGGGGATATTATTCTCCGGGTCCTTCTGCAGATAGTTGAAGAACTGGCGCGTGGAGAATGCCTTTACCTGTTCCGAAAACGATCTTTCCATAAATCCTCCTAAGCTCTGTCTTAAGTTTAGGCAGGGGCAAAATTCAAATCAATCGGAAATGTTGCACAGATAAACACTTTAAGTTTTTTGTATAACGCCCCGGAAAGCCCGGAAAACAGGGCAATTCGTGCTATGATGGGACAGATGAATATATGAACATTCCTTCTTTCTTAAAACCCGGCAGCATGGTTGGCATCACGGCCCCCAGTGCCCCGGTGGATCCGCAGGAGTCTGCCTTTCAGAAATCCCTGGCCGTGCTGCGCAGCTGCGGCTGGCAGCTGTGCCTCAGTGAGGATGTCTATGGCCAGGGTCTGCGCAGTGCTTCTGCCGCCGACCGGGCGGAACAGCTGAATGAACAGTTCCGCAATCCGCAGTGCGATGCGGTCTTCTGTGCCAGCGGCGGCGACTTCCTGTTTGAAATCCTGCCCCTGGTGGACTGGGCTGCCCTGCAGAAAAACCCGAAGATCCTGCTGGGGGCGTCGGACCCGACCAGCCTGTTGTTTGCCTGCTCCACCAGGTATGACCTGCTGACCTTCTATGGTTTCAATGCGGGCAGCTTTCATGCCGGACGGGCCAACCGTTCCGTGCGCCATGCCCTGGATTTGCTGCAGGGCAGAACCGTCGTTCAGAAAAGCTACAGCCGCATCGATGCCCGGCCGCCCTTCTCCGAGGATCCCTGGCGCAGCCGGCCTTCCCGCTGGCATGCTTCGCAGGAGCGCTTTCATATTTCCGGTCTTTGCATCGGGGGCTGTGTGGATGTGCTCAAGGATATGATCGGAACACCCTATGAGGACATGAAGGGCTTCCTCCGCCGGCATGCGGATGCCGGGACCATCTGGTATCTGGACAGCTTCTCCCTGTCTGCGGAAGGTCTTTACCGTACCCTGCTGCAGATGCGCTATGCCGGCTGGTTTGACCGCTGCCGCGGCGTAATCCTGGGCCGGCCTGCTTTTGCGTCCAGTGAAACCGGCATGCGCTATGACGAGGCTCTGCGTCTGGCCTTTGCGGATCAGCCGGAAGTCAAGCTGCTCTGGAATGCGGATGTCGGACACACTCTGCCCCATTTCCTGATGATCAATGGTGCCTGCCTGGATCTTGACTGGCAGCAGGGCCAGGCCAGTCTGGAATTCCGATTGAAATAAAGCGGGGTTATGGTAAAATATCTCCTGCACAAGTGGGGTTGTAGCTCAGCTGGGAGAGCGCACGGTTCGCATCCGTGAGGTCGCGAGTTCGATCCTCGTCAGCTCCACCATAGAGCCCAAAAACCGCATGACCATGCGGTTTTCATTTTTCGGGACCCGAATCAGACCCGAATCGAATCGTTTTTGTCTCTTGCCTCATGTCTTTTTCACGTTCTCTTATTTTGTCATCAACAAAAGTTCAGCTGATCTCCGTAAGTAAGATAGATGACCGGCAGGCCTGTCCTGTCGCTACGCGTTTCTGTGATACAGGCTGATACCGGTAATCTTCCTGCAGGATTTCAAGGGAAAACCAGATCATACAGAACGGATCATGATCTGGCTACTTCCTAATTTATATCTTCTGCTTCTGTCGGGAATTTGTTCTGTCCGGCGCAGACGCTGGATAAATTCCCCGTGTTTTTCTATAGTTTTTACATACCATATTTTTGTCTTTTCCTTTCTTAACTTTTCCTTTAAATGCAGTTAACATAATGGATAATGAAAACGCTTCGCTCTTTTTTTAAGACAGAGCAGGATGTGTTTCTGTTCTGCCTGCTGGTCTGGCTGGATGAGGAGATCATGCGGGGAATCAATGGTCTGCCTCTGCTGCAGGCCAAGCCGATCCTCATGGATGCCCTGCTCCTGCTGATCGCCATTGCCTTCTTTTCGCTGTTCAGCTATGGGGTCCGCATTCATCTGGAGACCTGGACCCTTATGTTCTTTACCGTCTATGCCCTGGCGCAGACCATTCATTTCCTGTTCTTCGATACCTATTTCTCGCTGACCAAGCTCACCATGCTGTCGGAGCTGAGCGGTGTGCATGATGAAATCGGTTCCAAGTTCCGCCTCAGCCTGCTGCTGTTCGTGGTCCCGCCGGTGCTCTGGTATGTCTGGCGGCACTACCGCAGGCAGCATCCGGTCGATACCACGATGCCAAGATTCAGCCGGCGGCTGCTGAGCGGTCTGCTGGCCTGTTTCATCGGCATCGCTTCGAGCAGTGCCCTGGTGGTGGTACGGGCCAAGACGACGGCAGACATGATGGCCAGTGACTCCTACAGCTATCAGACCATGTCCAACAAGACACGGGTCATGAACCGCTTCGGCATGCTGGCGTTCCTGTACCGGGATCTGATCAGTGTCTCCGATATGCTGGCAGCCGATACGATCGAGGATGACGCCTGGATTGACAGCTATATTGAGGAATACGGCCTGAGCGAGAATGCGATGACCGGTACGTTTGCCGGCAAGAACCTGATTCTGATCCTGGCGGAGTCCTGCGGGGCCCAGGCCATTGATCCGGACCTGACGCCGACGCTGTATCAGATGAGCCAGGAAGGATACTACTGGACGAACTTCTATTCCCCCCTGTATCCGTCCAACACCAACGACACGGAATTCATCGTCAATACCTCGCTGGTTCCCTCCATCGAGGGAGGCACCACCAGCAAGACGTACTGCTATAACCAGTTCCCGTACTCGCTGGCTTCCCTGCTGTCAGAGCAGGGCTATGCCTGCAATTCCTATCACAGCTTCTATAAGAGTTTCTATAACCGGGAACAGTTCCACAGTGCGCTGGGCTTCAGCTACTACTACGCGGCAGAAGATCTGGGCATCACGCTGGGCGAGGACGAAACCGCCTTCCGCAACTGGCCGGATGATGCGGAGCTTTTTGATGCGGTCATCGACAATACCGATACCAGTCAGCCCTTCTTTGATTTTGTGATCACGGCCAGCGGGCATATGCCCTACTCCAACCGGGCGGAACTGGAAGAGAACTATGAAAAGGTCCTGGAAGTCAAGCCGGGAATCGATCACGAAAGCGCCATGTACTATGCCGCCCAGATGAAGCTGGATGAGGGCATTGCCGAACTGCTCAGCCGCCTGGAGGAAGAAGGCGTACTGGAAGATACGGTCATTGTCCTCTATGGCGACCACTGGCCGTATGGCCTGTCGACGGATGCGTCCCTGTACTATTTCTACGGGAACAACAAGTATGAGTTCATGAAATACAGGACGCCGTTCCTGATCTACAATGCCGGCACAGCGGGAGAGACCAGCGATGCGCTGGCTTCCACCTTCGATGTCTACCCCACTCTGGCCAACCTGTTCGGTCTGGATACCAGCGGGGCCTGGATCACCGGCAAGGATCTCTTCTCCGGGACGACGCGGCCGATCCCGTTCAGCGATCATTCCGTGCTCAGTACGGATTACTACTACGATGCGGCCACCGGCAAGACGATCTACTTCAGCGATATCACGGAGGAAGAAGCGGCCGCCGAGCTGGCCGATATGGAAATGCTCTACACCAAGTCACAGCTGCTTTTAAGCAGCGACTATTACCGCAATCATTATCAGAATTAGCGTCTTACACCGAAACAGCAGACAGAAAGACAGACCATGGCAGAACGAGGGAAAAGCGTAGATCTGACCGAGGGGAATCTGTTTCAGCGGATTATCCTTTTCGCCCTGCCGATTCTTCTCGGGCAGGTGTTTCAGAATCTCTATAACAGTGTCGACAGCATCGTGGTCGGCAACTTTGTCGGTACGAGTGCCCTGGCGGCCGTCACCTCTTCGGCGGACATCTCCCAGATGCTGGTGGGGTTCTTCACCGGTCTGTCGGTCGGCTCCGGCGTGGTCTTTTCCCGCTACTTCGGCGCCAAGGACTATCAGAAGCTGCATGACAGCATCCATACGGCCCTGGCCTTTTCCGCGGTCCTGGGCCTGCTCATGTGCATCATCGGCATCATCCTGACCCCGCAGCTGCTGCACATGGTAAAATGCCCGGACGATGTCTATCCGGAAGCCCTGACGTATCTGCGCATCTATCTGATCGGCGTGCTGTTCACCTCGATCTACAATGTGGCCTCGGGTGTCCTGCGTTCGGTGGGTGATTCGCACAGTCCGTTTGTCTATCTGGTGCTGGCCTCGTTCACCAACATTGCCCTGGATCTGTTCTTCGTCGTCGTGCTGGATATGGGGGTGGCCGGAGTGGCCATTGCGACTATCCTGTCCCAGTCGGAGTCGGTCATTCTGGTCACCAGAAAGATGCTGCGGACCACAGACGTCTACCGCCTGGTCCTGAGCGATCTGAAGATCGATACCGGTCTGCTGAAGCAGATCATGAGCATCGGCATGCCGGCGGCCATCCAGGCCTGCATGATCAGTTTCTCCAACCTGTTCGTGCAGCGTTATATCAATGAATTCGGCATGAAGGCCATGGCCGGGGCCGGAGCAGCCAAGAAGATTGACCGCTATGTCGGCCTGATCTCCCTGTCCTTCGGGCAGGCGACCACGACCTTTGTCAGCCAGTGCGTCGGGGCAGACCGCTATGAGCGGGCCTTCCAGGGCCTGCGGGTCACTCTGATCATTCTGGCCGTGACGGTGGTGGTCACCGCCATTCCGACCTATATCTACGCCGAGCAGTTCGTACGTCTGTTCACGCAGGATGAAGAGGCCATTGCCTATGGCGTCCTCATGGTCCGGACCATGATGCCGCTCTACTACTTCCAGTCCCTGCACCAGGTCTTCTCCAACGCCGTCCGGGGTTTCGGCAAGTCGCTCGTCACGCTGGTGACCACGATTCTGGGTCTGATCGTCTGCCGGCAGCTGTATCTGGCCATTGCCCTGTCCATCCGGCATGAGATCCAGCTGGTGTACCTGAGCTATCCGGTCGGCTGGGCCAGCTCCGCCATTCTGGCCTTCATTGCCTACATGAAGCTGATCCGCCTGCCTTATAATCGACGCAAACAGCAGGAACAGGCTGGCTGAGAATGCAGGCATGTTCCCTGCAGGCATACAGAAAAAACGAGTCATCGAACTCGTTTTTTCTGGTTCAGGTTCAGTCGAGGATGGAATCGCCTTTCTCGGAACCGGCACACATCAGGATCAGCAGAAGGGCCATCTGCGGCAGCTTGAAGGCATCCTTCTCCCGGAACTGTTCTTCCAGGGTATGGCACTTGCTGTCGTACTCACTGTTCATGCCCAGGCAGACGGCCGGCAGGCCGGCTTCCAGCGCGCGGTTGCAGTTGGTGGAACCGCCTTCGCCCAGCTTGGCCTCTTCGCCGCTGAGATACTGGGAAGCCGCCATGGCGCCTTCCACGATCGGGGCATGGGGATCCTGGTTCCCGGCATCCACATCCATGACATGTTCACACGTATAGGTGATGGTGTCCTTGCCCCAGCGGGCGGTCTCTTCCTTACAGGCCTCATCGATGCATCTGAAGATCGCATCATGCAGACGGACCAGCTCTTCATGCGAATTGGAACGGAAGTTCAGCCGGATGACCGCATCCTTGACAATGGCATGAATGGCACTCGGCGAACCGGCTTCGGCACCGGTGACCGCAAACGTCGTCCGCGGGCTTTCCGGCACTTCCAGCTCGGCAATCTTGGCAATGGCCCGGCCCGCCGCATGCAGCGGATTGGCCACCTTGCCGAACATCCCATAGGCATGGCCGCCGATGCCATGGAAGGTCACAACATAGGTCTGGATGCCGGTGGCTTCATAGGTGATCTCCTTGTACCCGTCGCCGTCACAGGAAATGGAAGCCTGCAGCTCGGGATGATGCTGGACATAGTACTGCATGCCTAGCAGAGCACCCATGCCCTCTTCCTGCACCGTGCCGACGAAATGCACATCTCCCTTGGTCTGAATGCCGCACTGGTTCATGGCCCGCAGGACCGACAGCACGTTGACACAGCCGCGGGTATCATCGCAGATGCCCGGGCAGTGAATGTAGCCGTTCTCCCGGCGGATTTCCAGCGGGGTATCTTCGGCAAAGACGGTATCCATATGCCCTTCGATCAGCACATTCTTCCCGCCGCCTGTACCTTTGCGCACGCCGCAGACATTGCCATAGTCATCGATATGCACATCCGCCAGCCCGGCTTCCCGGAAGAGCTCCATCAGCCGCTTTGCCTTCTTCTCTTCATGGAATGTCGGGGCCGGAATCAAGGTCAGTTCGCACTGTTTCTGGATGATGAATTCCTGGTCATCCTCAATGAACTTCAGAGCCTTCTGCACCTGCGCATCGCCGGTGAGCTTCTGCAGGGCCCCCTGCACCTTATCGGAAATTACATAACTCATTGCTTAACGCCTCCTGATGCTTTAATCATGCCGCCCTGCCCGTTTTTTCGCAAGGCATCTGCGCAAACTTCCGGCGCTGTCTCCTGCCTGCCATGGTAGAATCAGAACAGAGTGCTGCGCAGTCAGATCATGATCACAGCAGATTCGATCCTTGCATAAGGTCAGGAGGTTTTTCATGGAATACAGATCAGATATTGAAATTGCTCAGGCCTGTCAGAAACAGCCGATTCTGAACATCTCACGCGCTCTGCAGATCCCCGATGACTATGTGGAGCTGTATGGCAATTACAAAGCCAAGATTGATTACCGTCTTCTGAAGAAACTGCCGCAAAAGCAGAATCATCTCGTCCTGGTCACTGCCATCAACCCGACCCCGGCCGGAGAAGGCAAGACCACGACGACCATCGGCCTGGCCGATGGCCTGCGCCGGATCGGCAAGAACGTCGTCGTCGCCCTGCGGGAACCCTCGCTGGGACCCGTCTTCGGCGTCAAGGGCGGAGCGGCCGGGGGCGGCTATGCCCAGGTCGTACCGATGGAGGATATCAACCTGCATTTCACGGGCGACTTCCATGCCATCGGAGCGGCCAACAATCTGCTGGCCGCCATGCTGGACAACCACATCCAGCACGGCAACAAACTGGACATCGATGTGCGGCGCATCGTCTGGCACCGCTGTGTCGACATGAATGACCGCCAGCTGCGGTTCATCGTCGACGGCCTTGGCGGCAAGGCCAACGGCACCCCGCGGGAAGACAGCTTCGACATCACCGTCGCTTCGGAAGTCATGGCGGTGCTCTGCCTGGCCAGAGACATTCCGGATCTCAAGCAGCGTCTGGGCCGGATTGTCGTGGCCTATAACCATGCAGGTGAGCCGGTCACAGCCCACGACCTCAAGGCCGAGGGAGCCATGGCGGCCCTGCTGAAGGATGCCCTGAAACCGAATCTGGTGCAGACCCTGGAAGGCACCCCCTGCTTCGTGCATGGCGGTCCCTTTGCCAATATTGCCCATGGCTGCAACTCAGTGATGGCCACCAACATGGCCTGCCGGCTTGGCGACTATGCCGTGACAGAGGCCGGATTCGGCGCCGATCTGGGCGCGGAGAAGTTCCTCGACATCAAGTGCCGGCTGGCCGGCCTGCATCCGGACTGTGTCGTCATGGTCGCGACCGTGCGCGGTCTGAAACATCATGGCGGCTGCCCGAAGGACGAACTGCAGCAGGAACATCTGGATTACCTGGAGAAAGGCCTGCCCAACCTCCTGCAGCATATTGCCAACATCAGGGACGTCTATCACCTGCCCTGTGTGGTTGCCATCAACCGCTTCGTCACCGATACCAAAGCGGAAACCGAGCTGATCCGCAGCAGATGCGAAGAACTCGGCGTGGAAGTGGCCCTGAGCGAGGTCTGGGAGAAGGGCGGTGCCGGCGGCGAAGAGCTGGCCGAAAAGGTCGTCAGGCTGTGCGATGAACCGAATGACTTCCAGTATGCCTATCCGCTGGACGAAAGCATCGAAGAAAAGCTGAACGATATAGCCGTCAAAGTGTACCACGCCGACGGCGTGGAGCTGACCAAGGCAGCCAGGAAGCAGATCAGGGAACTGACCGACCTGGGCTATGGCAGCCTGCCGATCTGCGTGGCCAAGACGCAGTACAGCTTCAGCGATGATCCCAGCCTGCTGGGAGCGCCGAAGGACTTCCGGATCACCGTCCGCAATGTCCGCGTCTCCGCGGGAGCCGGCTTCCTGGTCGCCCTGACCGGGGACATCATGACGATGCCCGGCCTGCCGACCGTACCGGCCGCGGAAAACATCGATGTGGATGAGGACGGCACCATCCACGGTCTGTTCTGATCCTCCGGGAAGGCTTCGGCCTTCCCTTTTCTGACGGCTTAACGTGTTATGATGGAGGAAGGAAAAGGAAGGTGGATCTGAACATGAATGTTCATGAGCTCGCATCAAAGTATGAAGATTATCTGATTTCCACGCGCCGCTACCTGCATATGCATCCTGAACTGTCCCTGCAGGAAGAGAACACCTCCAAGCTGATCCAGAAAGAGCTTGGAGACATGGGGATTCCGTTTGAAGTCGTCGGACATCGGAATGTCGTCGGCGTGATCGATACCGGCAAGCCGGGCAAGCGCCTGGCCATCCGGGCCGACATCGATGCCCTGCCGATTCAGGAAGAGATCGATTCGGAGTTCAAGTCTGTCGTGCCCAACGTCATGCACGCCTGCGGCCACGACTGCCATACCGCTACTCTGCTGGCCGCGGCCAAATGCCTGATGGAGATCAAGGATCAGCTCAAGGGCGGCAAGATCTATCTCTGTTTCCAGGTCGCTGAGGAGATCAGCGGACCGGGTCCGGAAGAAATCATTGCCTACCTGAAGAAACAGGGCGGTGTGGATGAGGTCATCGGCAACCATATGACCCCGGCCCTGCCGGCCAACAACGCGGCCATGAAGGCTGGTCCTTCCAACGCCGGCAACTGCCAGTGGCGGATCACCGTCCACGGCAGAGGCGGTCATGGCAGCCGTCCGGATCTGGCCATCGATCCGCTGCGTCCGGCAGCGCTGATTCTCAATGCCGTAGCAGCCATTCCGTCCAACCGGCATGCGGCCTTCAATCCGCTGGTCGTCAATCCCTGCATGATTCACGGCGGCACGGCCTATAACATCGTGCCGGATGAGGCCTACATTGAAGGCAACATCCGCTACTTCCATGCCGAAGAGCTGGAGGAAGTCCTGAAGCTGATGGATGAAACGGCCAAGGGCATTGCGTCTGCCTTCGGAGCGACTGCCGAATGCGTCAAGATCGCCGGCTGCCCGCCGGTTGAGAACAACGCGGACGTTGCGGCCCGGGTCAAGAAGGTCATGGAAGCCCAGGGCGTCAAGGTCTTTGTCTCCCCGATGCCTTCCATGGGTTCGGATGACTTCGGCACCTATACCCAGGCCTTCCCGGCCTGCTACTTCGGATTCGGCGCTTCCAGCGACCGTCCGGATGCCTCGCATAACCTGCATAACAGCAAGCTGTTCTATGATGAAAAGGGCCTGCTGCCGATCACGGAATTCTTCGTCAACTACGCCCTCGATCTGCTCAACGAATAAGCGATACCGACCAGGCCGGAGTTCTGCTCCGGCTTTTTTCGTTTCCGGATAGACACTTTGGCAGACTTGTTTAGCACTCTCATTGACAAAGTGCTAAATCGTACTATAACGAAGATGCAAGGCAGGCAGAGCTCCGGATGGAGCTCACCGAGACCGACAGAATAAAGGAGATGTATGAATATGTTCTTTGTACCGAGTGTGTTTGATGATGATGATCTGAATCTCTTCCGTGATGTCGCGGGACGGCCGTTCTTCAAGGCCAATGCCAGCCTGATGAATACCGACGTGCAGAAGAAAGACGGTAAGTATCTGCTGGATGTGGATCTGCCCGGTTTCAGCAAGGATGACATCAAGGTATCCCTGAAGGATGGTGTCCTGAGCATCGAAGCAGCCAAGAATCAGTCCCGGGATGAAAAGGACGATAACGGAACCGTCATCCGTCAGGAACGCTTCTCCGGCACCTGCAGCAGAAGCTTCTATGTCGGAGACAAGGTCAAGGAATCCGACATCAAGGCTTCCTATAAGGATGGTGTCCTGCATCTGGAAGTGCAGGCTCCGGAAGCCATCGAACATCAGGACAACAACTACATTGCCATCGAGTGATGAGCAGAAAAACAGCGGCACCCCCCTCCGCTGTTTTTTCATGCCCGCATGCCATTATAAAAGCCGCTGACGTGCGGCTTTTTCAGGCTTATTCCCCGATCACGTCAAAATCTGCTCTTCTGTAAAACTTCGGCATTTCATCCCTGCCGGCCAGATCCAGCAGAAAACTGTCATGTTCCGGATAAAGATCATCAAACCTGACGATGAATGCCTCTTCGCCGGTCTTTCGGATCCGCACGCGGTCATACAGCCGGAAATCATACCGCCTGCGGTTCTTCCTCTTTTTCGTCATGAACTTCCCCTTTCCTGCCTGTATCCTGTGCCCTGTTTCCTTCTGCAGGAAACCGGGAAAGAAAAGACCGCCGTGACAGCGGTCTGCTTACGCCACATGGTGACCCCTGAGGGACTCGAACCCTCGACCCACTGATTAAGAGTCAGTTGCTCTACCAACTGAGCTAAGGGGTCAGCTGATTTGTGCTTAACAATAATAACCCAAGGCCAGAGAAATGACAAGCCGGTTTTTCCGCAAGGTCAAAAAAACAGCTCAGGGTTTCCTGAACTGTTTCTGAGTACTATGTTGGAGATTACTTAACAAGATCCTTCAGAGTCTTGCTTGCCTTGAAGGTAGGAACCTTGGAAGCCTTGATCTTGATCGGCTCCTTGGTACGAGGGTTGATGCCGTCACGGGCAGCTCTCTTCTTGACTTCGAACTTGCCGAAGCCATTGATTTCGACTGTGCCGCCCTTCTTCAGCATCTTGGCCATCTCATCGAAGATGTAGTCAACAGTTTCGCCGGCCGCCTTCTTTGTGATGCCCTGCTCTTCAGCAAGCTGATCAGCAAGGATTTTCTTTGTGAGAACCTTTTCCATAGTATCTTTTTTTCTCCTTCATTCTTGTCATTTACTGACAGTTTTATTTTACCCGTTTCATTCTCTAATTCAATACGGGAACCGCATAATCATCGCAGATTTTGCGATTTTCAGCATGCATGAAACGCTCAGGAGCCCGGTGTGGGGGAGGGTGAGCGGGAAGCGCAGAACTGGTCCAGTCCGTTCAGGATCCGGTCCGCCGCATCCTGCATGCCCGCTTCGCCGGCCCAGGCTTCCCGGTCCGCGGCACTGTCCGGCCGGATCAGGGAGATCTGGGCCACCGGGACCGAGGCCGACATGAGGTCCAGTGTCTCTTCCTCATGAACGGCTGTATCCTCACTGGAGACCAGCTGGATCTGATAGGTCTCATTACGCAGCGGCACATAGTACAGATAGCCGGTAAAAGGTACCTGATCATCCTGCGTGAACGCCTGCCGGAGTGCCTGGGCAGCCTGCAGGGAAGCCTCGTGCTGCGGACTCTGCGGCACATCGGCCAGGATGCAGATCTGACTGCGGTCATCCCCGCTGCCGATGGCGTCCCCGTGGAAGGAAAGCACCAGGTCCGGTTTTTCCTCATCGATCTTTCTGACCCGCTCCGCCACCGGCAGGGATTCCTCCTCCGTGCGGGTGTAGGTCACTTCATAGCGGCCGCTTTCTTCCAGTACCGTGCCGACCGTCTGAGCCAGCTGCAGCGTATAGGCCTCTTCACTGATCTCGGCCTGGGTTCCCGGCCAGGTGGGATCATGCCCGGCATCGAGCATGATGGTGGTTTTCTCTTCCCGGCCCCCGCAGCCGCTCAGCAGACCCGCCGTAAAGAGCAGGCCCAGACAGCAGAACAGGAGTTTCGGTTCCTTCATCCCTGTCTGGCTCCTTCCCGGTCCCGCAGCTTTTCATCTGCGCCGATATGATCCAGGACCAGCCGCACCAGTTCTTCCATCGCTCTGCCGCTGCGGTAATCGGCTTCGCACATATAGTTGGCCCGTCCTTCCTGTACCAGCCGCACCGCCGTCATGCCTGCCCTGGCCGACTGGGGGTTATAGACCACGATGGAGCGGCCGCCGTATTCCTTGACCACCTTCATGCATGGCACATCGGTCAGCCCGTCCGCAATGTAGATCATCCGGCTGAACGGCACCGGCCGCTGTTCCGGATCCACATAGGCATTCAGGTCCTCTTCATCATTCTCATCCAGCACCTGCTTGTTGACGCGGAAGATGAACTGGGTCTTGGTCGTGTAGTTGATGATCTGCGCCGGCCAGACCGCCTCGCCGTTCTCGTCATAGTAGTACCGGCAGGCATAGATGCGCCGGAACTGACTGGCGATGGGCGTGCTGTCGATGATCTCCCCCATGCCGCTGGAGATCACGTAATGCTCGACTTCCAGGCCAAGGGAAGCACCATAGGCATTGATCCGCTGAAACCAGGTATCAACGCCGGGATACAGAACCACCTGGCGGCCGACCTGGGCAAAGCTTTCCCGGCGGATGGTCCTGCCCTGTTCCCGGAATTTCTTCAGCAGGTAATACAGATAGGCAGAAATCCCGTCCATCCGGCTGGCTTCCGACAGCTGTGCCACTTCTTTCCAGAACTGTGCCGGCTCCTGGTAGCCCAGCTCGGGAATCAGCGAATACTCCTGCATATCCCGGGTGCAGAGCGTTTTATCAAAATCATAGATAATGGCTGTTTTCTTCATAGTCTGACACCGGCTTTCATTATAGCAAAAAGTGCCGCCGGGGCACTTTCAAGACGTATGGGAAATCAGCTGAGCGGAAACCTGCTGCTGTGCAGACACGCCCAGACGGTCCGTCAGGTCATGCGTGCATTGCAGCATCAGACCTGATTCTGAGCAGGCAGGAATCTGGCTTCCACCTTTTTCTTCAGGTACAGCGAGGCAAACAGACCGAAGATCAGCACCCAGAGTGTCGGAGAAACCATTCTCAGCATCAGGATGAACAGTGAATCATAGTAGCGGGAGACCCGCAGGACCGTGTTGTCATCCAGCAGAAGCGCATAGTAGATGGTCTGCCGGGAGATGGTGGTGCTGGTGCGGACCGCTTCGCCCTCCCCGCTCAGGAACGCTTCGACGACTTCCGGACGGTCGCTGTGATTCTCCATCTGCGAGGCATCTGCCTGGGAGTCATACAGCACCGTGCCATCCGAATCGATCCAGGTGATCCGGGTGCTGTCGTCCAGTTCCAGGGTGGCGAGGTACTCTTCTCCCCCGTCCATGGACACGGAGATCAGATAGGCTTCCTGCCGCAGATCGGTTTCCACGCTGTCCGTATAGACACTGTAGAGGACATAGGTAAACAAGGCAATGGAAGCCAGCAGAACCAGGGTGATCGTCAGGAAAATCGTTCTGAACAGAGATGGCTGTTTGGTTTTCATACAGATTCTTCCTCCCCGTTGTATTTCGTATAAGAAGAAGCGATGTTCACGCAGTGATCGCCCATTCTTTCCAGGTTGCTCAGGATATCACAGTAGACCGAGGCGGCGACCGCACTCTGACACTGGCCATGCGCCAGACGGCCGAAATGGGATTCCCGGGCCTGGGTTTCCCGCCGGTCCAGACTTTCCTCCAGCACATTCAGCTGCCTGACGCTTTCCGGATCATACTGATCATAGATCTTATGGGCCAGGACCAGCATGGAACGGATATGGTCATACATGCCGACGATGTCTTTCTTGGCATTGTCTGACAGATCGGCGGAATCTTCCTGAATCATGTCATAGAATTCCATGAGGTTGATGGACAGGTCGCCGATCCGCTCCAGATTCTTGACCGTGTCCAGATCAATCATGAGCTTGATGTCATCCTGCAGCGACGTTCGATCTGACTGCGATATGGTCATCAGATAGGATGTCGTCTTATGGTCGGTATCGTTCAGGATCACCTCATTCTGCCGGATGAGTTCTCCGTCGGTCTCCCTGCCCAGCATGTATTCCTCCGTCAGGGTGATGTTCTCATTCACGGCCTTGAACATGGTGTTCATGACCGCCGTCACCGACTGCAGGGCACCGGACAGGAAGTCCTCCGCCAACTTGTCATCATAGGCCGTCGTATCGATGCTGACCATCTGCCGGTCATGACCGGGAATGATCTTTTCAATGAGCCGGCACATCTGTTTGAGGAAGGGGAAGAACACAATGGTCGTGACGGTATTGAACAGGATATGCGCCACGCTGATCTGCATCATCCCGCTCAGATTCCAGGCGTCTGCCAGCATGGTGATGAACGCCGCATAGGGCTGCAGCAGCACCATCCCGAGAGCGGTGCCGATGATATTGAACAGGGTATGGATGCCGGCGGTGCGCTTGGCAGCGGTCGAGCCGCCGATGGCAGCCAGGATGCCGGTCACGGTTGTGCCGATGTTGGCGCCGAAGACAAAGGGCAGCACGGCTGTCAGGGTCAGGGCTCCCGATTCATACATCTTCTGCACCACGGAAATCGTGGCACTGGACGCCTGTACCGCAGCCGTCATCAGGGTGCCGCACAGCAGCGACAGCAGATGATTGCTGGCCATCTTCTCGGCAAACTCGGTAAAGAACGGCATGTCCTTGATGGCGGCCAGGGCGTCGCCCATCATGGACAGACCGGTGAAGATCATGCCGAAACCGATGATGCAGACACCGATGGATTTGACTTTCTTCTTCCTGGCGGTCAGGCGGATCATGAAGCCGGCAAAGATGAAGTAAAGGGAATACCTGTCGATGTTGATGGAGAACAGGAAGGAGGTGATGGTGGTACCGATGTTGGCTCCCATGATGATCCCCGCGGCCTGTTCCAGATTCATCAGTCCGGCGCGGACCAGACCGATGGTGATGGAGGTGGAGGCCGAGCTGGACTGCATGACGACCGTCAGCAGAATCCCGATGAACAGGGCCTGGATCGGCCGGGAAGTATAGCGGTTGATGTACTCCCGCAGCTGGTCGCCCGCGGCAGCTTTGAGGGCGTCGCCCATGATGTCGATGCCAAACATGAAGACGGCGAACCCACCCAGGATCTGATCCCACGACAGTGACATAAAGTTTTCCTTTTCTTTACATGAATATCATATAAACAGGGTGTTCAGAACAGTGAAAAAGAATGTTAAATTCAGGTAAAATCAGGCTCCTTGGCCCGGTTTCCGAAAAAAAGCGGCATTCTGTTTCAGAAATGCCGCCTGGCTGTTAAAGCGCCAGCAGATTCTTCACCGCCTGGACATAGATCTCCGTCTGTTCCAGCAGTTCTTCCCGGGGGCACTGCTCATTGGCCTCGTGGAGATGGTAGTTCCGGCCCGGGAAACAGCAGCCGAAAGCAATCGTGTTGGCGATCACCTTGGCATAGGTGTCGCCGCCCATGGTGGCCGGCAGATTTTCATGATCCCCGGTGACTTCCACATAGGCCTGGTGCAGACTGCGCACCAGCGGCGAATCCACCGGATAGTAGAGTGGTTCCCTGGCCTGCTGAATCTCGGCCCAGCCGTTCTCGTCCTCCAGATGGCCTTCCATCTGGCGCCGGATCTGCCGGGAAGACATCGTGACCGGAAAACGGATATCGAACGTGCCGGTGATGACACCGTCCTGCATGCCGATCATGCCGTTGCAGCAGGTCAGCACGCCGTACTCATCGCTGCACCGGGCTCCCAGTCCGCTGCCGTCAATCGTATAGCCGAAATGACTGGCATAGAATTCCGTGAACGGATCCTGAAAGCCGCTTTCCTTCAGGCCCATGAGCAGGAAGGTGATCGCATTGACGCCCAGTTCCGGCATCGAGGCATGCGCCGCCCTGCCGGTCACGGTGATGCGGTCCCGGTCTGTCAGTTCTTCGATTTCACAGGCAACGCTGTGATCGGCAAAGTAATTCTTCAGCCGGCTGCGGCTGCAGGAATGCGGGAGAATCTCAGCCGTGCAGCGCGGACAGACCACATTGGGCGCCATTCCCCCGCTCAGATTCAGGATCTGCGTCCGGCGGGAATGGTAGACGCCTTTCAGCGTACCCTTCTCGCCGAAGATGCCGGGAAAATTCCCGTCCGGCGTAAAGCCATAGTCCACGCCGCCTTCCTGTTCCACATAGTGCTGCAGTCCCCGGGATCCGGATTCTTCATTGGTGCCAAAGATCAGCCGCACCCGTCTGTTCAGCGGTACGTGCTGTTCCTGCAGGACCTTCAGCGCCAGCATGGCGGCAACGGCAGCGCCTTTGTCATCCGCGACACCCCGTCCTGTCAGAATGCCGTCTTTCTCGCTCAGCACGAAGGGATCCGTCTGCCAGCCCTGACTTCTATCAGCCGGGACACAGTCGAGATGACAGATGATCCCGATCACCTCATCCCCCTGGCCGATTTCGCCATAGCCGGCCATATGATCCAGATCGACGGTCCGGATGCCATCGGCCTCCAGCATGCCCAGTGCCGCATCCAGGGCCTGGCGCGGTCCTCTGCCAAAGGGAGCGCCGGCTTCGGCCGGACCCCGGGCCGAGTCGATGGCAACCAGCAGTTTCAGCCGCCGCAGCAGTTCATCCTGCAGCGCGGCAGTTTCCGGACTGATCTTCATATCTCCTCCTCCGGAAAGCTCTTCTTCATGCGCAGACGGATCGGGCAGTGATCCGAGCCTTCCACCGTACTGAGAATCTCACTGTCCTCGACCTGATCCAGCAGACGCCGGGAAACGATAAAGTAATCCAGCCGCCAGCCGATGTTCTTTTCCCGGGCATGGAAGCGGTAGCTCCACCAGGAGTAGGCCACGGCGGAAGGATGCAGCTGACGGAAGGTATCCGCAAAACCGCTCTTCAGCAGCAGGTCAAAGGCATGCCGCTCGCCGTCCGAGAAACCGGCATTCTCATGATTGCTCTCGGGGTTGCGGATATCGATCTCCTCATGCGCCACATTCAGATCGCCGGTATAGATGACCGGCTTGGTCCGATCCAGCTTCTTCAGCCAGGCCCGCAGATCCTTCTCCCAGGCCAGCCGCTCATCCAGCCTCACCAGCCCTTCCTTGGAATTGGGCACATAGGCACAGACAAACCAGAAGGCCGGAAATTCCAGCGTGATGGTCCGCCCCTCCCGGCTGGTATCATGCGGCAGATCATAGAGCACCTGCAGCGGTTCTTCCCGGCTGTAGACCAGAGTGCCGCTGTAGCCCCTGCGCTCGGCACAGTTCATATAGCGGTGCCAGCCGTCAAAAGCCAGCGAGGCGGGAAACTGCTCGGCCTGCAGCTTGGTCTCCTGCACCGCAAAGAGATCGGCCTCTTCCTGCCGGAAGAAGTCCGCAAAGCCCTTTTTCTCACAGGCCCGCAGGCCGTTGACATTCCACGAAATCAGCTTCATTTCAGCTTCCGGGTCGCTTCCTTCAGCCAGGCCTTTTCCTTACCGACAAGATACGGACTCAGGCTGCGCCAGACCCAGGCATGATAGGCATTGAGCTGCTCCTTGTCTTCCTGATTCAGACAGCGCGGATCGATGCCGTCCAGATCAATCGGGCAGCAGGTCAGCACCTCAAACTGCAGGAACTGCCCGTAGAAGTTCTTCTCCGATGGCACCACCAGCAGTTCATTCTCAATCCGGATGCCCAGCCTGCCGGGCAGATAGACACCCGGTTCATCCGAAACGATATTGCCCGGCACAAACGGTGCCGTATCCCGCAGGCGGTATCCCCAGCGGATCGCAAACGGTCCTTCATGCACCGACAGGACATGACCGACGCCATGGCCGGTGGCACACTGGTAGTCCAGGTTCATCTGCCACAGCGGTCCGCGGGCCAGGATGTCCAGGTTATAGCCGTTCGAACCGGCCAGGAAGCGGGCTCTGGCCAGCTGCAGATTGCCCTGCAGAACCTTTGTATAGTACATTTTCTCCTGCGCGCTCAGCCGGCCCAGCACGATGGTCCGGGTGATGTCGGTACTGCCATCCCGGTAGGTGCCGCCGCTGTCCACCAGCAGGAAACCCTTGGCCTTCACGGGGCTGTGCTTTTCCGCCGTGGCGGTGTAGTGCATCATGGCCGCATTGGGTCCATAGGCACAGATGGTCTCAAAGGAAGGACAGAGGAAGCCCTCCTGTTCCGCCCGCAGCTGATCCAGGCGGGTCTGGATCTGGTATTCATTCAGATCTTCTTTTCCGACCGTGCTCTTGAGCCAGTACAGGAAATGCACCATGGCCAGACCGTCCTTGAGATGGGCCTGGCGGGTGCTGCGGATTTCCACCGCATTCTTCTGTCCCCGCATGGCCAGGATCGGCGACGGCCGGTCGAGAATCCGGTTGGAGGCATCCAGACAGCCATAGAGGGCCGCATTCAGCTTCTTCAGTGAGACCCAGATGGTGCGCTTCTTCAGCCGGCTGAGATCTCTGGCAAAGGATTCATAGCTGCGGATCGTCACCCGGGCGTCTTTCAGCGCCTGCCTGACTGCCGCCGTCAGCTTGCTTTCTTCGATATAGAAGACCGTGCGCCGGGCATCCAGCAGCACAAAGCTGTAGGCCACCGGCGTACAGGCCAGATCCCGGCCCCGGATATTCAGCAGCCAGCAGGGATCTTCCAGTTCCGTCAGAAGCAGCACGTCGGCTCCGCATTCCTGCATGGCCTGACGCACCCGCCTGATCTTTTCTCCAGCAGAGACCCCGGTATATTTCTGCGCCAGGGTGAAGAGACGGCCTGCCGGCATGGCCGGCCGGCTGTTCCAGACCTGACCGGGCAGATCCAGATCCAGGCGCACGGAAGCCCCGCGTTCAGCCAGGCCGCTTGCCAGCTGGCGGGCCTGGGCAGCCGAAACCATCCGGCCGTCAAAGGCCAGCGTACCGCCTTTGGGCACCTGGGTCAGAAGATACGTTTCCACGGTCGGGACGCCTTCCTGTCCCATGCGCATCAGCTCCACGCCGCTGCCGGCCAGTTCGTTTTCCGCCTGGGTGAAGTTGCGGCCGTCGGTCCAGAGACCGGCCCACTTCCGGCCGACCACCAGACTGCCATAGTCCCCGGTAAAACCGGAGAAATACTGCATGGCCTGGAAGTAAGGCGCGGTGTACTCATCCGACAGATGATCATCCGCATTGGGAATCCAGCAGAAGTCCACATTCTCTTTCTGCATGGCCTGCCGGAGCGCCTGCAGACGATTCACGATTTCATTCATGATGATTTCCTCTCTTGTTCCAGTCCATTATATCGGATCCCATACAAAAGGACTCCCGATTTCCGGGTTCCCTCTGCGGGAACCGCGATAAGTTCAGGAGTCCTTCGGAAATTCCAGAGATATTCCCAGTCTTTCTCTGACTGGCTCTGTAACGTGGACAGCTCAGATTATCTTTCACCTAATCTGTCTGTCTGCAGAACTGTTTCTGTTATCGCCTGGACAGAACTTCTGCCCAGACATGCATTATTCAGTTGTTAAGAAATATGGCCCATTGGTCTACCCTCATCAAGCAGACGTTCCACTTTCTGTTTCTTCGGTATTGGGTACGGTTCCGAAGTCATCCGCAATCCGCCATCCTGGTCGCCGATCTCCCATCGGCTGCTTTATCATGCTCTGGTGGTTTCAGGCAGATACCGGTGCTTCTCCTGTTTGAGTTTCCACAGGCTCTTCTTCTGTTCCGATTTCTTTACATCCGAACAGACTCTGCTGAAGGATCCCGGGAAACTCTCAACAAATGTAGAGTAACACCTTCTTCATCGCAAGTACCTCCTTTCGATGATGCTAATCGGATTCTTGCTCCAACTACACCATAACAGATCGGAGTATTATTTAAAGTCTATACATTTTATTCGTTTTCTCTTATAATAGTATTCGCGGGGTTTTACTGATCTGAAAGCAGAATCTGGAAATCCTCCGGCAGCGGTGCACGGACCTGCACGGCTTTTTTTTGTCAGCGGGGACAGGAAGGAAACCTGCGCGCAGTGCAGGGCGCAGCGGGGAATCAAGGCCGTACTGCCCCCATACAGCGCATCGCCCAGCAGCGGGTGGCCGTGTCCGGCGCAGTGCACCCGGATCTGATGCGTGCGGCCGGAGCGGATCTGTACGTCCGCCAGGGTATAGCACTGTCCCTGCCGCTCCAGGATCTGCAGGGGCCTCACCCGGGTCTCAGCCGGTTTCCCTTCTGCCGAAAGGATCCTCCGGCGGCTGCCGGGCTGGCGGGCAATCGGTTCCTGCCAGATTTCCTCCTGTTCCAGAGGGCCGCTGAGCAGGGCCAGATAACGTTTCTGCAGCAGCCCCTGCTGACGCTGGGCATTGAGTCTTGCCGCGGCGGGCTGATTGCGGGCAAAGAGCACGGCGCCGGAGACTTCCGCATCCAGCCGGCCAACACAGCGGATCGTGCCGCCCTGCCCGTGCCGGGCTTCATAGGCTTCCAGCTGACTGCCCAGGGAATCCTGCAGATGCCCATGGGAAGGATGCACCGGAATGCCGCTGGGCTTGTTGAGACAGCAGACATCCGCATCCGCATAGAGAATGACCGGTTCCGGCAGAACGCCGGCCAACGGCGGGACAGCATCCCGGAAGCGCACTGTCAGCACATCGCCCGGTTCCAGAAGTGTATTCACGCGGACCGGCTGGCCGTTGCGGAAAAGCCCGTCCTGAAACTTCAGACGGGAGATCTCGTGCCGGCTGAGTCCGAAGCGGCGGCGCAGCAGGCTGCCCACAGTCAGACCCGGCTCTTCAACTGTACAGGTCAGTGTCCGTTCCATGAAAAAAGCGGTTTTTCCGCTTTTATTTTAGCCCTGAATCTGCGAACGCAGATAGCTGTAGATGAACTCGTCGATGTCCCCGTCCATGACGGCCTGGATATTGCCGGTCTCATAGCCGGTCCGCAGGTCCTTCACCATGGTATAGGGCTGGAAGACATAGGAACGGATCTGGGAGCCCCACTCATTGGCCTTGACTTCGCCCTTGATGGCGGCCAGCTTCTCTTCCTGTTCCTTGATCTTCAGCTGCAGCAGCTTGCTCTTGAGCATGTTCAGGCAGGTTTCCCGGTTCTGCAGCTGTGAGCGCTGCGTCTGGCAGAAGACGGTGATGCCGGTCGGAATATGGGTCATTCGGACGGCTGAGTCGGTCTTGTTGATGTGCTGCCCGCCGGCGCCGGAGGAACGCATCGTGATGACTTCGAGATCCTTGTCATCGATCTCGATGTCCAGATCATCCTCAAACTCCGGCATGACTTCCACACTGGCAAAGCTGGTATGCCGTCTGGCATTGGCATCAAACGGGGAAATCCGCACCAGGCGGTGCACGCCGTTCTCCGCCTTCAGATAGCCGTAGGCCATCGGACCGGAGATCTGCACCGAGCAGCTCTTCAGGCCGGCTTCCTCGCCTTCCTGATAATCCAGGACATTGATCTTGTAGCCCTTGCGCTCGGCCCAGCGGGTATACATGCGGTACAGCATGGACGCCCAGTCCATGGCCTCCGTGCCGCCGGCACCGGGGTGGATTTCCAGAATCGCATTGTGGTTGTCATACGGCCCCGACAGCAGGACTTCGATCTCGAAAGAGTCGAATGCCTGCATGGTCTCCTGGTATTCTTCCTCGACCAGCTGAGCCAGGTCGGCATCAAACGAAGACGACAGTTCGCTCACCGACTCACTCAGTTCGTCCAGCTGTTCCTTCAGCTTGTCATAATGCTCGACCAGGTCCTTGGCCGCATTGTTGGAACGGATCAGAGCCTGGGCCTTCTTCTGGTCATTCCAGAAATCGGCGGCGCTCATCAGTTCCTCATTTTTCTTCAGCTCTTCCCGTTTCCCGGCCAGGTCAAAGAGAGGAGCCAAGCTGCTCCAATTTAGCCTGGCTGCGGGCAATGCCCTGCCTCATGTCATACAGTTCCATGGTCTTTTTCCTCCGTCTGTTTCTGTTCCGTATTTTCTGCCGGCTTGACGGCAACGATCTTGAGATTCATGCAGTAGGCCACGATGTCCTGGGCAATGCTGTGGTTCATGGTTTCAAACAGCTGATAGCCTTCGTTCACATAGGCCTGCAGGGGATTGTCCTGCGCATAGGAACGCAGTCCGATGCCGTCCCGCAGCTTGGACATGGTGTCGATGTGGTCCACCCAGGCCCGGTCAATGGTCCGCAGGGACATCTCCCGTTCATAGGTGTGGATCTGGTTCTTCACCGGCTGGATCTTGTTCTCATAGGCCTGCCAGGCGGTATCGCTGAGCAGCTGGGCTGCCTCTTCGGCCGTGCGGCCGCGCAGCTGTTCCTCGCTGACCATGCCCTCCATGCCCAGCGACTTCAGGGCATTGAGCAGATCGGCGGCACTGACTTCCCCGCTCCGGGAATCCGGATCGACGTGGGCGGCGCAGATGTCGCTCATGACCCGTCTGAACATGCTGTGCAGGACTTCGTGGATATCCTCGTTGTCGAGAATGTAATTCCGGGTGCCGTACATCGTCTCCCGCTGCTGGCGCAGCACATCGTCGTACTGGAGCAGGGTCTTGCGGGCATCAAAGTTCTGTCCTTCCACATGCCGCTGGGCATTGGCGATGAACTTGGTGACCATCTTGGATTCGATCTTCTCATCCCCGAGCTTCTCAAACTGCTTGGACAGCGACTCGGAACCGAAACGGATCATCAGATCATCCTTGATGGACACATAGAACTGAGATTCACCCGGATCGCCCTGCCGGCCTGAACGGCCGCGCAGCTGGTTGTCAATCCGGCGGGATTCATGGCGTTCAGAACCCAGGACACACAGACCGCCCAGTTCCTTAACGCCCTCGCCCAGCCTGATATCGGTACCACGGCCGGCCATGTTGGTGGCGATGGTGACCGCACCCTTCTGACCTGCCTTGGCAATGATCTCCGCTTCCCGTTCGTTGTTCTTGGCATTCAGCACTTCATGCCGGATGCCTTCCTTCTTCAGCATGTCGGAGATCAGTTCCGAGGTTTCCACCGCGATGGTGCCGACCAGGATCGGCTGGCCTTTCTCGTGACGGGTCCTTACTTCCTCGATCAGGGCCCGGAATTTGGCTTCCTTGGTGCCATAGACCGCATCGGGATAGTCAATCCGGATGACCGGCTTGTTGGTCGGGATCTCATACACCAGCATGTTGTAGATTTCCCGGAACTCTTCCTCTTCCGTCTTGGCCGTGCCGGTCATGCCGGCCAGCTTGTTATAGAGCCGGAAGAAGTTCTGGTAGGTGATCGTCGCCAGGACCGTGGTTTCCTGTCGGATGGAGATGCCCTCCTTGGCGCTGACCGCCTGGTGCAGGCCATCCGACCACTCCCGGCCCTTCATCAGACGCCCGGTGTTGGGATCGACGATGACGATCTCATCGTTTTCCTTGTCCACCACATAGTCGACATCCCGGGCCATGATGTAGTTGGCCCGCAGAGCCTGGTTGATCCGGTGCAGCAGCTGACTGTGCTCCAGATTGAACAGGTTGTCAATATGGAAGACCTTCTCGGCCTTGGCAATGCCCGTCTCCGTCAGCTGCACGGTCTTGGACTTGATATCGATCTCATAGTCTTCATCCTGCTTCAGCCGCTTCACGAAACGGTCTGCCTGCAGGTACAGGTTCGCCGTCTGCTTCATTCCGCCGGAGATGATCAGCGGAGTGCGGGATTCATCGATCAGGATCGAGTCGACCTCATCGATCAGGGCAAAGTTCAGACCCCGCTGCACGCGGTCGGATGCCTTGGTGACCATGTTGTCCCGCAGATAGTCAAAACCCAGTTCCGAATTGGTGGTGTAGGTGATGTCACAGGCATAGGCCTTACGCTTCTGGGCCGGGCTGAGAGCGCGCTGGTTCAGACCGACCGTCAGGCCGAGAAACTGATGAATGGCGCCCATCCACTCGGCATCACGTTTGGACAGATATTCGTTGACCGTCACGACATGCACGCCCTTGCCGGTCAGCGCATTCAGGTAAACCGTCATGACCGAGGTCAGGGTCTTGCCCTCACCGGTCTTCATCTCGGCAATATCGCCGCCCTGCATGACCGCAGCACCCATCATCTGGACATGATACGGATACTGCCCGATCACCCGCCGGCAGGCTTCCCGGGCCGTCGCAAAGGCTTCCGGCAGAATATCATCCAGGGTTCTGCCTTCCGCCAGCATCTGCTTCAGCTTCGGGGTTTCGGCCTTCAGCTCCTCATCGGACATGGCCGCAAACTGTTCCGCCATGGCCTCTGCCGGCGCGATCTGTTTCTCGACCTGTCTCAGCTTGGCCTTGTCGGAATTGAAAAGGTTATTCAGGAAATTTGCCATCCTGCCTCCTCTGCATGAACATGAAACGCTTGTTTATTATATATTGATCAGCCGTTCTGCGGCAAGAAACACCCCGGCTCAGCGGAAGGAATGCCGGCCGGATGCCAGCGCGCAGACATGGATGCGGATCCGATGCTTCGAGCGGTCCAGACAGGCCAGTGCCCCGCGCAGGGTGGAGCCGCTGGTGCAGACATCATCCACCAGCACGATCCGGCGGGGAATCTCAATCCCTTCCTTCAGCCGGATGCGGCTGCGCATGGCCAGACGCTGATCATAGCTGCGCCCGGTCTGATCGAGATCTTCCGTCTTTTCAAAACACTCCAGCAGAGGCAGATCCAGCTGCCGGTAGATTTCCCCCAGGGCGAAGAAGCCCCGCTGTTCCTGTTTGGAGCGGCTGCTGGGCATGGGCAGCAGCGTCCAGCCGGCATAGCGGCTGCGCAGCTGCCTGGCCATGGGATACAGAAACACATCCGCCAGCGCCTCATCGCCGCACTCCTTGAACTGCAGCAGGGTGCTGGCAAAGGCCTCGTTATAGGCCCAGGACGCCAGTGCCGGGACATGGTCGATCCGGAAATGCCGGTCCAGCCGCTGCCAGCGGCTTCGGCACTGGCTGCACAGCAGATCGTTGCTGAACAGCAGATCCTCCAGACTGCCCTCTTCCCGCATCTTCTTTCCGCACATCAGACAGCGCATGCGTTGGCCTCCGCCAGTTCCTTCTGACATTTCTCCGCCGCCGGGCTCTTCTCCTGCAGAAGAAACAGCACATCCCCCTCCGGATGGGCAAAGGTCCGCCCGGCCCGGCCGGCCATCTGAACCAGTCCGGCCTCGTGAAAGACGGGATGCTCGGCATGATAGACACAGATCTGCACATCCGGGATCGTCACGCCCCGTTCCATGACCGTCGTTGCGCACATCAGAGCAGTCCGGCCTTCCCGGAAAGCCTGAATCTGCGTATCCTTATCGGCTGTCCGGGAGGTTACGATGGCACATGGCCGATACAGTCTCAACAGCCGTCCCAGTCCTTCTGCCATCCGGATGGTCGGCACAAAAACCAGACAGGGATGGGCCCTGTGGGCATAAAGCCAGCGCAGCAGCACCAGCAGATCCAGCGGAAACGGCACGATCCGCAGCACCGGCACGGGCAGGGGATGGCCATGCGGACGCCTGCTGAGTTTCAGACAGCACATCGTACCCTGCTCCACCTGATGCAGCAGTTCCGCATCCGGCGTAGCCGTCAGATAGAGAAAACGGCCCCGGCAGCTGGTCCGGGAGACGCCCTGCAGGACAGCATTGTTGACATACGGATAGGCATCGGGTTCGTCAAGGATGAGCAGATCAAAAGCCATATAATAGCGCCAGAGCTGGTGCGTGGTACAGACAATCAGATCCCCGTCCAGCACCTGTGTATGACCGCCGCAGACCGCGATGACCCTGGCTCTGGGGAAGATCTGCGCCAGGCGCTGCTGCAGTTCCAGGACCACCTGCCGGCGGGCAATCGCAAAGCATACCTTTTTGCCGCGTTTCAGATGTTCGTGGATGGCCAGGACCGTGAGTTCGGTCTTGCCCGCCCCGCACACCGCATGGATGAGGACATCCTGATGCCAGATGCGTCTGGCTGCCTCCTCAGCCACCTGTTTCTGTTCCGGGGTGAGCGGATACCGCAGCAGGTATTCTTCCGAGCGCAGGGCGGGCGGACTGAGCGTTACCGGTTCCTGGTCTTCTTCCAGCAGGATGCGGGAAAAGGAGATGCACTTCCGGCAGTACCAGCCGCGGGAACCGCGGTAGAAAAAGGCCGGATCTTCATTGAGACAGCGTGGACATTTCATGCTTCGCCTCCGGCTTTTCCTCTTCGCCGGCGCTTCCGATCTCCCTGAGAGCACCAGCGTTGCGGGCGGAAAAAACAGCTGTCTATAATACAGGCAGACGGAGAACAGAACATGAAAATCATCTACTGGAGTGACTTTGCCTGCCCCTGGTGCTATATCGGGGAGGCCAATCTGAAACAGGCGATTGCCGAACTGCACAAAGAGGATCAGATCCAGCTCGACATGCACAGCTATGAACTGCATCCCGGTGCGCCGAAAAAGGCCGCCGGGACGCTGCAGGAAGTCCTGCTGGCCGACGGATACAGTGCGGAAGAGATTCGGGCCCGCTGCCAGACGGTCAACGAAGCCGCGGCCCGGGCCGGCCTGAACTTCCTCCTGGAGAATACCCGCAGTACCAGCACCCGTGATGCCCACCGGCTGTTTCAGCTGGCCCGGTCCAGACGGGACCGGGATCTGACCGATCGCCTGGCAGAACATCTCTTCCGGGCCTACTTCCAGGAAGGACAGGAACTGGCGGATCCGGCGGTACTGGAACGCATTGCGCTGGCGGAGGGCATGGACCGGACCGAAGTCGAAGCCCTGCTGCAGTCCGATCAGCGGGATGATGAAGTCGAAAATGACGAGACCCAGGCCGGCTACTTCGGAGTGCGGGGCGTTCCCTATTTCCTGATCGGCCCCTACACCGTACCCGGGGCCCTGGAGAAGGAGCAGATGAAGGAACTGCTGCAGAATGCCCTGAAGGAGGATCAGAACCGCTTCAGCGGCATGTCCTGCGGACCGGATGGCTGTGACATCAGAAAGTAAAAGAAAGAGGCCTGCGGGTCTCTTTCAGTTTGTCTTGGGAATCGGTCTGATGAACAGCAGGGCCAGGAAGGCAGCTACCGAAGCGGCGATGAACGGTCCGGTTGCCAGGGCATCATAGAGGAACCCGGCAGCCAGGGCACCGAAGATCCAGCCGATGGAACGGAAGGACTGATACACACCGAACAGCAGACCGTTGTTTCCTTTCTGCCGGGCAATGATTGCCTGCTGGACCGGGACTTCAATGGTCAGCACGAAGTAGTAAATGAACGACAGAAGCAGGAAGACCGGGATGGTCCGCGGGAAGATTACCGCGCCGCTGAAGATGGCACACAGCAGAACAATGAAGAAGTACGGTCTGGTCAGATCCTCCTTCTTCGTGATGCGCATGCCGATCAGGGTATTGGACAGCAGGCCCAGGATCCCGATTGCCGCCTTGATATAGCCGTTGTAGGAAGTCGAGAAACCCAGGGAATCCCGCAGATAGTAGTTATAGGCCTGATCAAAGCAGATATAGGCAAAATTGGTGATGAAGCACGAGATCAGGAAAGCCCGCAGCGGTCCGGCCAGGTAGTCCAGGCAGTCATGCCAGGTCTTTTTCGGACTGGCTGCCGAAACCGCCTGGGACCAGTTCAGTCCCGTGGTCTGACTGCCTTCCGGGCAGAAGAAGGTCACGATACCCAAGGCGATCAGGGACACCACCTGAATCAGGAAGACGGGATGAATGCCGATCCGATCGCCCAGCACGCCGCCGATCAGGTAGCCGGCTGAAGACACCACCGTCTGCATGGCGCCGACGATGACCATGTTTTTCGCCTTTTCACCCGGTTCGGACAGGTCGGCGACATAGGCCATCAGGGCTGTTCCGTTGGCCCCGCAGCCGATGCCGGAGATGCAGCGGGCCAGGGCAATGCCCCACTCGGTCGTGGCAACGGAGAAGAAGTACTGCCCGATGCCATAGAGAATGAAGCCCCAGGCCAGCACCTTGACCCGGCCGATCTGATCGCTCAGCTTGCCCCAGAACGGGGAGGTCAGGAAGGTAAACAGGGACATTGCCGCAAAGGCAATGCCGAACATGTAGTCGTGCAGCTGCAGGGACTGCAGATAAGCCGGGGTGACCGGATGCACGATATTGGCAACGATATTGAAGAAAAAGGCAATGATCAGGGCAATGGTAACCCGTTTTCTGCGTCTCATCAGCGAAGATCCTCCGGGGTCGTGATCTTGCGGTTGGCATAGCTGCCCGCGACCACTCTGACCCGCACATCCGTATACTTTTCCACCAGTGCGGCATCATCCGTAGCGGTGAAATGATCCGCCTCTGCCCTGGCCAGACACTCCCGCAGCAGCTGCGTGTGGAAGGCCTGCGGCGTCTGGGCACACATCAGCGTATCCCTCGGCAGGGTTTCGACCACATAGCCCTCCGGGCTGACCCGCTTGACGGTATCCTTGCTGGGTACCATCAGACAGGCGGCCTGTTCCTGTTCCAGGGCCTGTTTCAGATCCTGGAGCTGCTTCACGGTCACATAGGGACGGGCTCCGTCATGCACGAAGACAACGTCTTCCTGCACCAGGGATACCCCGTGGGCCACACTCTGCTGCCGTGTCTCGCCGCCCGGGGCAAAGACAATCCGCGGATCCTGCGGGTCCCCCAGCTGCTGACGGCAGGTCTTCTCATCGGTGACCAGGATGATCTGCCGGCATTCCGCATCCTCGAGAAACGGCTTCAGCGTGATCTCCAGAATGGTGACCCCGTTGATCCGGTAGTAGACCTTGTTGTACCCCAGGTGCATCCGTTTGCCCTGGCCGGCGGCTACGATCACAGCACTGTAATTCATGGTTCTTCACTGCCTTTCTTATCCGAAAAAAACTGCAGACTGGGCTGCAGGCTGCAGTATTCAAGGTCCTGTGGTGGAGCTAACGAGGCTCGAACTCGTGACCCCCTGCTTGCAAAGCAGGTGCTCTCCCAACTGAGCTATAACCCCATCGGCCATTCGGAAAAAAAATTGGTGGGCCTGAATGGATTTGAACCAACGACCTCACCCTTATCAGGGGTGCGCTCTAACCACCTGAGCTACAGGCCCACACGTACCGAATGCTTAATTACAGTACAACACAGCCTCCCTGATGTCAACGATTTTTTGCTTTTTACAGCCATTTGTGGTACGGTGGTTTGCGGCATTAAAAGAGGGAGAAAATGAACAGTTTTCTGGACTGGTTTATGGCCACAATCGGCCAGCATATCTCACCGGAATTGTCGGTGTTTCTGGTCAGCATGCTGCCGCTGATCGAGGAAAGAGGGGGACTGATTCTGGCAAGGCTGCTGAATATCCCGATGGCAGAGGGAATCGCTCTCTGTGTCTGCGGGAACATCCTGCCGATTCCCTTCATCCTGCTGCTGATCAAGAAGTTCATTCACTGGCTGGCGGATCACCGCTTTGCCAGACTGGCCAGCTGGCTGCTGGACAAAGCCGAAAAAAACAAGCCGAAGATTGAGAAGTACGGCTTCTTCGGTCTGACCCTGTTCGTCGGGATCCCGCTGCCGGGCACCGGCGCCTGGACCGGCTCTCTGGTGGCGGCCGTATTCGACATGGATCTGAAGAAAGCCAGTGTATCCATCCTGATCGGGGTCTTCCTGGCGGCAGTCATCATGACGATCATCTCCTACGGCCTGATCGGTTCCATTCTCTGAGGAACAGAAAAGGGATTGCTCTATGACAGCGGCAATCCCTTTTCATGCTTACCCGTTCTGGCCGCTGCTTTCTTCCGGATAGACGTACTGCCCGTGCCGGCTGGTCTTGTCATCATACTGGATGGCAAACTGCGGACATTCATGCAGACAGCGCAGGCACATGATGCACTGATCATGCGTCCAGTCCGGCCGGCCGCCGCTTTCCATCTCCATGGCCTGGGCCGGGCAGAACTTCACGCACATGCCGCAGCCGTTGCAGGAGCTGCCGACATGCAGATGACTGGTGCGTCTGCCCTTCTCATACATGCCGTGGAACGGCTTGGCGATCCACATCGGCAGACTGTCCTGGACAAAGCGTCCCTTGTCCCGGTTCTGCACATGCGAGATCACGGTACGGATCTGATTCTCGGATTCCTTCAGTGTCTGCCGGATCTTCTCCTGATCCGTCACATCAAAGTAATACGTGCAGGTATCCGGCATTTTCACCGAATAGGCCGCATCAAACTCCCGGCCCAGGGCTTTGGCCGCAAACCTGTCCACCCCGCCGGTCTTCATGCCATAGGTGGCAAGGAAGAACAGATAATCCGCCTTAAAGGAACTGTTCTTCAGAAAAGACTCCACATTGGCCGGCAGACCGCCATAGTAGGTCGGTGTGACAATGCCGATCACCTCATCCTCAAAGCTGTTCTGCCCGTTCCGTACGGCATCTTCAATGGACAGCAGAGACTGTGACACGGCCGCCGCAGCCGTCTTCGCCACATGTTTGGAATTGCCTGTTGCACTGAAATACAGAATCATAACTTCTCTGCCTCCCTGTTTGTCTTCTCTATATTATATCGGTTTCGGCAGAAAAAAACGGCCGCCGGCCGTTCTTCAGTGTCTGCTTTGCGCGATTCTTTTCTCCAGGTTTGTTTCTCTGACCAGTTCCACCAGCCAGATGATGACCGTCAGGGCGGTAAATGCCAGTGCTGCATAGCGGCCGGAATCCGGGAGAATTGAAGTGAAGACTTTCCAGATAGCGACGTTCATGCCTGCCAGAATCAGTAGTTCGAGCATTTTCTGTTCAGCACCTCCTCTTTACTGCATTGCCGATTATAATGGCTGAAAGGCAGATTGAAAAGAGTTAAATGACTTTCTTAAAGTTCTTTCACAGAATTTTCATCAGAGCGGCCAGGCAGGTGATTTGGCATCCGGGTGCAGAACGGGATATGATGAGACAATGAAGCGTTATGACTGGAAGCGGACATTTGTGGGCGCCTGGCTGAAGTTCTGGCATCTGGACATGTTCACTTACGCGGCAAATGTCACCTACTATATCCTGCTGGCCTGCATGCCGCTGTTCATGTCGATCATCGCCATCTGCAACCTGCTGCCGGATTTTTCCGTGGATGTGGTGGTGCAGACGATCAATGCGCTGGTACCGGACATTTCCGCCATTCACAGCCTGGTCTACGATGTGGTGGAGAATCTGAATGCCCAGTCCAATGCCTGGCTGGCTTCCCTGGCTGCCCTGACCGCGGTCTGGTCGGCCAGCTATGGGATTTCCGCCATGCAGAAAGGACTGAAGAAGATCAGCGGGGAGTCCTATTCCTTTTTCCGGGACAAGCCTTCCGCACTGCTGTACACCATCTTCTTCCAGCTCCTTCTGGCACTGTTTCTGATCTTCAATCTGCTGAGCAGTTCCCTGGTGAAGATTCTGGATCAGCAGGGCATCCACCCCTATCTGCACCGGCTGCTGGAACGGTTCATGACCATCGCCAGTGCCAGCGGCCTGGTCACCATGATCCTGACCTTCGTCATGATGCTGCTGATGTATACCTTCCTGCCCCGGGATCACCGGAAATGGAAACACCAGGCCGCCGGGGCTGTCCTGGTCACTCTGCTCTGGATCATCTTCTCCCGCCTCTTCACGTTCTTCATGACCCGGCTGTGGGTCTCGTCGTTCATCTATGGTTCGCTGACCGCCATCTTCCTGCTCAACCTCTGGCTCTGGTTCATCATGTGCTTCTTCTTCTACGGAGCCTGCCTGAACCAGTCGCTCTTTGAGCAGCGCCAGGAGCAGAAGAAAAAGAACGCGCAGAACAGCGCATCGTAACGTAATGTTTTCTGGTCCTTTGCAGAAGCAAACAGGTATAATGGATGCATGCTTTGCAGGGGGATGAAGAAACATGAGTGATGCACAGGTCGGGATTCTGCTGACCATGATTGTCTATCTGCTCGGGATGCTGATGATCGGATTCATCGTATCCCGGCAGAATGCCACGGTCAGTGATTTTTATCTGGGCGGCCGCCGGCTGGGCCCGTTTGTCACGGCCATGAGTGCCGAGGCCAGCGACATGAGCAGCTATCTGCTCATGGGTCTGCCCGGTCTGGCGTACCTGAGCGGTGTGGCGGATGTGGGCTGGACGGCGATCGGTCTGGCCATCGGTACCTATCTCAACTGGCTGATCGTAGCCAGAAAGATCCGCCGCTATACCGCCCGGACCGGTTCCATCACCATTCCGGATTTCTTTTCCGACCGCTATGGAGATGAAAAGCGCATCCTGATGCTCATTGCGGCCCTGGAGATCATCATTTTCTTTGTGCCCTACACAGGCTCCGGTTTCGCCGCCTGCGGCAAACTGTTCTCCTCCCTGTTCGGCGTCGACTATCACATCGCCATGATCATCTCAGCTGCGGTCATCATTGCCTATACCACCATGGGCGGCTTCCTGGCCGCCAGCATCACCGACCTGATCCAGAGCATCGTCATGACCATTGCCCTGATTGCCATTCTGCTCTTCGGCGTCAGCACGGCCGGCGGGATGTCGGCGGTCCTGGAGAATGCGGCTTCCCTGCCCGGCTATCTGAGTTTCACCCAGACCTATCAGCCGGCGACAGGAACCGCGGCCCCCTACAGCACCCTGACCATCGTCTCGACCCTGGCCTGGGGCCTGGGCTACTTCGGCATGCCCCACATCCTGCTGCGTTTCATGGCGATTGAAGATGAAGAGAAACTGACTCTCAGCCGCCGGGTCGCCAGCATCTGGGTGGTGATCTCCATGGCCATTGCGGTCTTCATCGGCATCATGGGCCGGGCACTTTCCCTGGAGGGAATTCTGCCGACCTTAAGCGGCAGTGATTCGGAAACGATCATCGTCCTGATTGCCGACATGCTGTCGAAACACGGCACACTGGCCACGGTGCTGGCCGGCATCGTGCTCTCCGGCATCCTGGCCGCGACCATGTCCACGGCGGATTCCCAGCTGCTGGCCGCCAGTTCCTCCGTCTCGGAGAACATCGTGCATCAGTTCTTCCATGTCAGCCTGGATGAGAAGCAGCTCATGCGGGTCGCCCGCATGTCCCTGCTCATCATTGCCGTGATCGGCGTGGGCATTGCCTGGGATCCTGACAGTTCGGTTTTCAACATTGTTTCCTTTGCCTGGGCCGGCTTCGGAGCCACCTTCGGCCCGGTTGTCCTGCTGGCCCTGTTCTGGCGTCGTTCCAACCGTCAGGGGGCCCTGGCCGGGCTGCTGTCCGGCGGTGCCATGGTCTTCATCTGGAAGTTCCTGGTCCGGCCCCTGGGCGGGGTGTGGAATCTCTATGAACTCCTGCCGGCCTTCCTGATTGCGCTGTTATGCAATGTGGCAGTATCCCTGCTGACTCCGGAACCGGATTCCTCCATAACGGCCGTCTTTGATGAAATGCATCAGCGCTGAAAAAAAATGCTGTCTCTGCAGGTCAGAGCACAGCATTTCTTTTTATCTCAGCGGATGAAGTTGGTCGCGATGAAGGGTTCGCGGGCAGGCGGCTGAACGCCGTTCTGACGGCCGCATGCAATGCACTGCAGCAGCCAGGCCATGTTTTCCCCCAGGGTCCGCATGGTCTGCAGTCCTTCCGCATCCTGCCGGGCTTCTTCCGGCGTATTGCCGTGAATCTGGTTCCAGTACTGGGAGGTCACCACCGGCATGTTGCTCATCTGGAAGTACATGAGCAGCCGCTGATAGGCTGCGGTTGCCCCGCCCCGGCGGCAGGTGACTACACAGCTGGCCGGCTTGTCTGCCCAGCAGCCATGACTGCTGTAGAACAGCCGGTCCAGGAAGGCCGTGATCTGCGCGCATGGTCCGCCATAGTAGACCGGCGCCCCGACGATCAGTCCGTCGAATTCTCCGGCCCTGGCATTGACCTCGTTGACCTTGTCGTCAAAGACACATCTGCCGCTCTGGAAGCACCTGCCGCAGGCAATGCAGCCCGGGATGGCCTGATTGCCCAGCCACAGCAGCTCGGTTTCAATCCCCCGCTTCTGCAGGGTCTTGATCACCTCCTGCAGAGCGACATCCGTGCAGCCATGCTCATGCGGGCTGCCATTGATCAGAAGAACTTTTGCCATATTCTCATCCTCCTTTACACCTTGAAATCTTCTCGACTTTTCCCTGTCGCTATGTTATATTGATTAGGCACTTGAGTGATTAGCTCAGTTGGGAGAGCACTTCCTTGACGTGGAAGGGGTCAGGGGTTCGAGTCCCTTATCACTCACCATGATGTTTCAGGAAACCGCTCTGCAGAGCGGTTTTTTCAATAAGTGGGACAAAACCGGGACACAATTTGTTCTCCCTTCTCATTCTTTTACCATGAAATCGATATGGCTCGAAAGATTATTTTCAGCCGGTACATCCCATTTTTCTGTTTCTGAAGCACACAAAAGACATCTGAGGACCGGAAACTGAACCAGTCCTGCTGCATAATGAAAAGCCGTGAACGTCCACGGTTTTTCATTCCGGACTGCAGAAGATTCAGATTTCCTGACCCGGCAGGCTGCAGCTGCCAGCCAGCAGGTCAGCCATGGTCACACTGGAAAAATAATTTACCAGCATCTCATGAACATGATGCCAGAGACCGACTTCGACGCAGTTTTTATAATGTGGACAGTAAGCAGCCGGATCACCGCTTTTCAGACATGATACCAGCATCAGATTATCCGTCAGGTTCAGGATATCGATGACTCTGATCTGTTCTGCTGGAAGGGTGCATTTGTAGCCCCCGTCCTTGCCGCGTTCACTCTTCAGGACTCCGCCTTTGACCAGTGGCGTGACCAGCTGCTCCAGATACTTTCTGGACAGATTCTGCCGGTCAGCAGAGGAGCTGATGGAAACGTACCCTTCTTCCTGGTGCTGCAGAATATCAGCAACCAGACGGATCGAGTACCGTCCACGCGTTGAAATTTTCATAAAATAACCCCCAGCGACTTAATCATAAATCAGAAACAAAGGCTTGAATATGATTTTTTTAACACATCTGTTACCTTTGAATTCTGATCTTTTCAATAGAGTTTTTCAGAAAAACCGGCCGCAGCCGGTTTGGTTTCAGTTGGTCTGTTCTGCTTCCGCGAGATGGGCAGGCGGCAGGTTCTTCCGCTCTTCCATCAGCTTCTGCTTGTCACTGCGGATCTGTTCCTGCAGCTGCGGATCGGCATAGATGTCCAGGGCCAGGAAGACCTGTGCCAGGATGGCCTGGTGCAGTCGGGTAAAGTGATTGATCTCCCCGAGGCAGTATGGCAGGAACGCTTCCTCATGGCACTCATAGCCGTCATCATTGTTGGCCGCAAAGGAGCAGTAGGCCGTCGGGCAGACCTTCGAGACATTGCCCACGTCGCTGGATCCGCTGGGTTCTTCCGTTTCGGCATGCACGTTCTGCTCGCCGATGGCTTCCAGTGCCTGCACGAAATGCTGCACCAGCGTGGGGTTGGGCTTGTAGTCATCATAGGAATTCTCAAAGTAACGCAGATCGACCGTGGCACCGGCCATCAGGGCACCGCCCCTGGCACAGTTGATGACCTTTTCCGTCAGGGTATTCAGATATTTGCGGTCCGCCGCCCGGATATACCACTTCGACTGGGCCAGGGCGGGAACGACATTGGGTGCCAGTCCGCCGTTGGAGATGATGCCATGCATGCGGACATCCGGCGTGACATGCTGACGGAGCGCGTTGACCCCGTTGAACATCAGATAGCAGGCATCCAGGGCATTGATCCCCTTCTCCGGATGACCGGCCGCGTGGCTCGACAGGCCGTGATAGGTGAACTCGACCGAGTCAATGGCCAGGAAGCCCTGTCCCAGCCGGGTATCATGCCCGCCGGCAATATGGATCTGCATGGCCGCATCGATGTCATCGAAGCAGCCGGCATTGACCATGTCCACCTTGCCGCCGCGGGTTTCTTCCGCCGGGCAGCCCATGTAGATGATGGTACCGGCAAAGCCGTACTCATCCTTGAGCTTTTTCAGCACCGCACAGGCGCCCAGGCAGTTGGCGGCGATGAAATTATGACCGCAGGCATGCCCGTTCTGATCGTGGCCGGGGCCATAGCCGGGCAGGGCATCATACTCGGCCAGGAAGGCCACTCTGGGAAAACCGCTGCCGTATTCGGCCTGAAAGGCGGTATCCAGGCCGGCCAGCGGGGCCTTTACCGTAAAGCCAAGGGCTTCCAGCTGCTGCTTCAGATAAGCTGCCGACTGGTATTCCTGCATGCCGAGTTCATGATAGTTGAAAATGGTACAGGCCGCCTCTTCAAACAGGGCTCCATCCGCCTGTTCCAGCTGGCGGGCTGACTGCTTCATGCTTTCAATGTTCATCTTACTGTTCCTTTCTGAAAAAGAAGGCAGCATTTCCTGCCTTCTGACTGCTTACAGACCGATGCCGATGGCCACGCTGATCATGACCAGCTGCAGGACGAAATAGACGGCAAACAGCTTGGCAATGTACGGATACCACTTGTCGACCGGTACGCCGGAGATGCCGCAGATGGTGAAGACACCGGTCGGAATGAACATGTTGGAGTAGCCGTCGCCGAAGGTCTCAGCCAGCACGGCAACCTGACGGGAGACACCCAGCAGATCGGACAGCGGAGCCATGATCGGCATGACCGCAGCAGCCTGCCCGGAACCGGACGGGATGAAGAAGTTCATGATGTTCTGAATGACGACCATGATGATGCCGGACGCGTACTTGCCGGCACCGCCCAGCCAGGAGGACAGGCCATAGAGAATCGTGTCAATGATCTGACCGGACTGCAGGGTGATCAGGATGCCTCTGGCAAGACCCACGATCATGGCGCCGAAGATCATCTCTCTGGCCCCGTCCACGAAGGTCTCGGCGATCTGGTTGGCATTGAAGCCGCCGATAATGCCGACGACGACCATGGAGATCATGAACAGCACGGCCAGTTCATCAATGTACCAGCCCTTGACGATGACGCCCCAGACCATCAGGGCGAAGACGACTACGAAGGTAATGCCGCAGGCCACGTTCCGGCCCGTCATCCGGATGCTGGTGAGTTCATCTCTGCTCTTGCCCTCCCCCATATGCTGGAAGCGGGTGCCGTACAGCAGGGACTTGGTGGGATCCTTCTTGATCATGCTCGCATAGCGCAGGACATAGAAGATGCCGACGCCTTCAAAGAGCACGAAGCAGAACAGCCGGAACCACAGCATCTCTCTGGTCATGGAAATGCCCGAGACCGCGTTGGCCACGCCGACCGTGAACGGATTCAGGGTTGCCGAGGCAAAGCCGGTCTGGACCCCGATACTGACGATGGAGACGCCGACGATCGCGTCATAGCCCAGGGCCTGGGCAATGCCTATGAAGATCGGGTACATGCCGTAGGTTTCTTCCGACATGCCCATGGTGGAACCCAGAATGCCGAAGACGATCATGATGATGGCGAAGATCCAGTTGGCGGACAGCCTGCCCGTCTTGCGGATCAGCGCGCCCATCAGGGCATCGAAGGAGCCGTTCTTGATCATCATCGAGACAAAGCCATAGGCGAAGATGATGAAGAAGATGATGTCGGCTGCCTGCACGAAGCCCTGTTCGATGCTGTAGAAGATCCCGACGATGCCGACCGGCGTAGACTCGACCTGATGGTAGGAGCCCGGTACGACAGTGGTGTATCCGGCAGCGCTCGTGGTCCTGTCGAAGACACCGGCCGGAATGATCCAGGTCAGGACGGCACAGATTGCCACCATTGCAAAGATGATGACGTAGGTGTGCGGCATGCGGAAATGATGCTGCTGAGGCGTATTCTCTGTGTTCACTGCTGCTGATTCTGTCATACTGCTTTCCTCTCCCCGTTACCCATAACAAAAGTCGGTGCATGGGATATGCGCCGACCTGAAATCAGTATGGCACACCTCCATAACAACTACCTTTGATAGCGCTCCGATGCCGAACGGTAACGTATTACAGCATCGACAGTCCTGCACCTGTTGGATGCAGTCCCAACCGGAGATTCGGTCCTCCGATTTCGGCGTCGGCCCCTTTCGGACATGGTCATCGGCTTTCGGCCTCACATGCCGTACTCTTGGCAAACGCAACCTCTACCCCAAGATTTTTGTTTGAGGTATGCAAATAAAATAACAGCAACCCGTCGGGCTGTCAAGAAGCAGTCAGAAAAAGACAGACTGCCTGATGCGGCAGTCTGACTGCGTCTATTCGTATGGATGGAAGTTGCCGGCTTCGTCCCACCAGCCGCCGTCCACCCAGACACCGGTATTCGGATCGATGTAGCCGTAGGAGCTGCTGTCGGTATAGTGACCGGAGCAGGTTTCCGTCGGTGCCGTATCGGCTGTCGCATACTCCATGTATGCATACCCGGAGTCGGCGCAGGAACTGGAAGCCCTGAGGCCGGTCAGGCGGCAGACATAGTACTTGCTGATGCCAAGTTCTTCCGCCGTGGTATCCTGGATCTCCTGATCTTCCAGACCCTCGTGAATCGGATCCATATAGCTCTTCCACAGTGCCGAGGACTGATAATACGAGGAACTGTTGTAGAAGTCCACGTAGTCATCCGTCGAGATTCTCAGGAAGCTGGTGTAGTAGTGCGTATAGCCGCCGAAGCTGATAGCCTTGTGCTCATGCGTGCCGGTCTTGCCGCAGCTGGTAACCGTGCTGAGGCGGGCATTGACACCCAGACCTTCCGTCATGTTCGTTTCCATCATGTCGGTGATCAGCCAGGCCGTCGATTCCGAGAAGACCCGGTGGCTTTCCACATTGTCGTCAGACAGGATCAGTTCTCCGGAACGGTCATATACCGCGGTATAGCAGTGCGGTTCAATGTATACGCCGTCATTGGCCAGGCAGGCATAGGCTGCCGTCATCTCCATTGTCGTCACATCCACCGCACCCAGCGCCAGGCCGGCAGCGGTCTTCACAAGTTCATCCTCGGAGAAGCCTTCTTCCAGCATGTAGTTATAGGAATTCTCCAGACCGACCCGTTCCAGCAGGAATCTGGCAGCCGGAATGTTATGCGACAGTTCCAGCGCCCGGCGCATGGTGATCGGAGCATCGGTATAGTCACCCTCGGGATACCCGTTGTCGACGCCGTAGCCCTCAATGGAATACGGCATATCATCCACCACGGTACCCGGATAGTCGCCTTCCTCCAGGGCCGGTGCATAGACGGACAGCGGCTTGATGCTCGAGCCGACGGCCTGCTTGGAGTCCACAGCCCGGTTGTAGCCTTCGACCTCGGTGGCCTGTTCACGGCCGCCGACAATCGCCTTGACTTCACCGGTATGCTGGTCCATGACCACCGCCGAGAACTCGGCTTCCGATCCGCTCGAGGTCTGCGGATAGTTGTCAAACTCCGAAGCTGCCGTCTGGACCGTCTCCTGAATGGTGGGATCAATGGTCAGATAGATCTTGTATCCGCCATTGCGGAACATGTCCTTGGTCTCGGCAATGGCATCATCCGTGATTTCGGTTCCCTGCGCGGTCAGGTAATCTTCGGAGATTTCGGTCATCGCATAGTCGATGAAATAGGCATTGGCATAATACTCATCACTGGTCTTGGCATTCCGCGCAGTCGGCGAAACCACCAGGGTATCTGCCATGGCCTCTTCATACTGCTCCTCCGTGATCTTGTCATTCTCCAGCATGGTGTAGAGCACCGTGTCGGTCCGCTCATTGGTCGGCGTCATGTCGCCTTTTTCATAATTCACCCGCGGACTGTAGTAGTTCGGACTCTGCACCAGGCCAGCCAGGCAGGCACACTCCCGCAGCGTCAGCTCATCCAGGCTCTTGCCGAAGTAATCCTCTGCCGCATTGACCACGCCATAGTTGGAGCCGCCCATGAGCATGGTATTCAGATACCACTCCAGGATCTCGTCTTTCGACATCTCCCGTTCAAGCTTCAGAGCCAGGTAGATTTCCTGAATTTTTCGTTTATATGTGACCTCCTGGGTCAGGTACATGTTCTTGATCAGCTGCTGGGTGATCGTCGAAGCCCCATAGGAGGCGGTTCCGGTCAGCTGGCCCCAGATGGCCCCGATGAGCCGCTTGATATCGATGCCATGATGCTCATAGAAGTGATGATCCTCAATCGCAATGAAAGCATCGATCAGCTGCTGAGGCACATCTTCGATGGATACCCAGGTGATGTTCTCATTGGACCCGTAGTCCAGCAGGTATTCCCCGTTGGTGTCATAGATCTGCGAGGCCTGACTGTAGGTCGTCAGCTTGGACAGATCCAGTTCCGGCACATCCTGCAGGTTATAGGCGATATAGCCGCACCCGGCCCCGAAAAGAGCCAGCAGGACAATCAGCACCGTCCGCAGAACATAGTGTTTCTTTTTCTTCTTTCCTCCGGCCGCTTTCCCGTTCTTTTTCTTACCGGAAGGTTTCGGCAGGCTGAAGCCTGCCAGGCCGGCTTTCTGTTCCGGCTGGGCTGTCTTTTCTGCCGTCTTCTGAGCGGCAGAGTTCCGGGCCTTTTCCGTCTGTGCAGTCTTATGTGTTTCGGCAGCAGAGGTCACCTGAACGGCCGGTTTCTGCTCTGATGCCGTGGTCTCTGCGGCCGCTGCCACGTTCTTTTCTGCGTCTGCTTCCGCTGTGTCCTTCTGGGCCGGTTTCTGCTTCTCTGCCGTCTTCTTTCCGGCTGCCGATGCAGTACCGACTGCGGCAGCGGTCTTCAGCGGCTGCTCAGACGTACTCCTCTCCGGCTCTGCGGCACTGGCATTCTTCTGCGCAGAAGCTTCCGCTGGGGATGCCGGGCTGCTCTTCTTTTCCGTATGAAAAACCGGAATCTCGTAGGTTTCCTCACCTGCCGGATTCTTTTTCTTCGGCTGACTGCCGGTCTTGCTGCCGGAAGCAGTCTCCGGATGAAAGGCCGGCGGCACGGCTGCGCTGTGCTTTTCCAGCTGATTGACAAATTCAACTGCCGTAAAAGGATAGCTTAAGACAATCCCGGCTCCCTGCGGAGTGGGATTGGTCTCATCGCCAAGCAGAAAGACCGGCAGCTGCGGCTGCTCTTCCTTCAGGATCTGCGCCAGCCAGCGTCCCGTCTGTTTCTTCAGTGTTGAGGCAGGCAGAATGACTGCCTGATAGGTTCCGGAACTCGCTGCCTGATAGGCCGAGGAGCGTTCTGCGATAAATTCAGTCGGGATCTGATGGCTTTTCAGAATGGCTGCCAGATCAGACCGGAAATTCTTCTTTTCTTCAATAACCAGGATCTTCATTTGCTTCACCCGTCAGCCGGGCATAATGATTATCGCCTATTTTTCCTAAAACGCAAACATCCAAGACTTAAGATTGCTGAATTTCCGAATCGGAAATTCTGTGTGAACACGGTACCGTATGTCTGCTTTTCCGGAAAAATTCCGGTCCTTTCTGCTCTGTCGGCTGAAGACTGCCGCAATGGTATAATCAGACGCGGAGGATTGCCATGAAAACTATCGAAGTCGGTTTCTATGAGCGCTACCTGGGGCCGGAGCGCCGTCTGCGGATCGAGGTGCTGAGCAAGACGCCGGACGATTCCCAGCCCTGGCAGGCGGATCCGCGCCTCACTGCCGTTCATCAGTATAAACGCAAGGCCGGGAAGATCACCTTCCGGGTCGGCCAGAATGCTCCCATGGAGGCCGACCTCTGGCAGGTCCGCTACGATGAGCTGCCGGAAACGGAGTGGTACGAATATTTTACCGCCGGCATGAGTGATATTCACCCCAATGACCGGCTCAGCAGCTGAGGACCCGTCATGATCAGAGGCGTTTTCTTTGATCTGGGCTGGACGCTGGAGTATCCGCAGTCCGGCGACTGGTTCCTTTCCCCGCTCTTCTACTCATACTACCCCCGGGAGAAACTGGCCGCCTGCCTGTCAGAGCCGCAGCGGCACGCTCTGCAGCAGCAGCTGCGGACCTACCTGACCGCGCACAACCATATTCATACCCTAAACGAGGAAGAGGAGATCTTCAAGACCTACTTCCGCCGCTGCGTCGAGGGAATGCACCTGGAAATCAGTGAACAGCGGGCTGCCGAACTGGCCCATGACCGGGTCACCAACTACACGGTCTATCCCCTGCTGCCCGGCACCCGGGAAACCCTGCAGGAGCTGAAAGAAAAAGGCTGCCGCATCGGTCTGATCAGCGATACCTGGCCCAGTTTCACCGCCCAGCTGGAGGCCATCGGTCTTCTGCCGCTGTTTGACAGCGTCACCGTCAGCTATGAACTGGGCGTGCTGAAACCGGATCCGGCCATGTTCCGGGATGCCCTGCAGAAAACAGGCCTGTCAGCGGAAGAAACGCTGTTTATCGATGATCTGCCCGCCAATCTGCAGGCCGCGCAGAAAGAAGGCATGCAGGTACTCCAGTCCCTGGCGGATCCCAGCCGGCCGGCCGATCCCGCCTATCGGGGCATTCACAATCCCGGCGAACTGCCAGCCCTGCTTCAGCGCATGCAGGAATGAAATAAATGAGCTGCCCCTGCAGGCAGCTCAGTTTTGTTATTCCACCGTCACGGACTTGGCCAGGTTGCGGGGCTTATCCACATCGCAGCCCTTCAGGACCGCTGCGTAGTAGGCCAGGAACTGCAGCGGGATCACCGCGAGGATTCCGCACAGGGCCGGGGAGACGGCCGGCAGGCGGACAATCTCCGGGAACTTCTCGGCCGGAATATCGCTGGCCGTGATCAGAATGATCCGGGCACCGCGGGCAATGGTCTCTTCAATATTCGACATGGTCTTGGCGGCCACGTTTTCCTGAGTGGCGACGGCCACCACGACTGTATCCTTTTCGATCAGGGCAATCGGACCGTGTTTCAGTTCACCCGCATAATAGGCATCCGCATGGATGTAGGAGACTTCCTTCAGCTTCAGGGCTCCTTCCAGAGCGGTCGGGTAATCCAGCTGACGGCCGATGAAGTACACGTCATGCTGGTCTTTCATCAGTTCGGCATAGTGCTTCATCTGCTCCTCGCACTTCAGCATTTCTTCCGCCAGGGCCGGCAGATGCCGCAGATCCTTGATCAGCTTCTGCTTCTGAGGAATCTCGAAGTGCATCAGTTCGCTCAGCTTCAGAATCAGCAGGGTAAGCAGGGTGAGCTGGGTCGTATAGGCCTTGGTCGAAGCCACGGCAATCTCCGGACCGGCACTGGTGTACAGGGTCGCCTCGGCCAGCCGGGAGATGGAAGAGCCCAGTACATTGGTGATGGCAATCGTATGGGCACCCTTTTCTTTGGCAATCCGCAGGGCACTCAGGGTATCTGCCGTTTCCCCGGACTGACTCACATAGATGCAGAGCACATGCTCATTCAGCACCGGATGGCCATAGCGGAACTCACTGGCCGGTACGGCCAGGCATTCCACCTCGCTGCAGGCTTCCAGCTGTTTGCCGGCATACACACAGGCGTGATACGCCGTCCCGCAGGCAATCAGGTAGATCCGCTGCACTTCCGTCCAGCTGATCGGCAGGCCGGCAATCTCCTTCATGATGACATGATTCTGACGGTCAAAGCGGCCCCGCAGGGTTTCCTGAATGGCATACGGCTGTTCATGAATTTCCTTGAGCATGAAGGAATCATAGCCGCCCTTCTGCGCCGCTTCGACGTCATAGGGAATATGCATCCAGTGCTGCGGCAGTTCGTTGCCGTCAAAGTCATACAGGGTGATGCCGTCCTTCTTCAGAATGGCCACCTGCCCGTCATCCATCGGCAGCACATCCTTGGTATAGGCCAGCAGTGCGGTCGGATCCGAGCCGCAGAAACTGCTGTCCTTGGTCTTGCCCAGCACCATCGGCGAGCTCATCTTGGCCACGTAGACGGTATTGGGATCAAAGGTCGCTACGGCACACAGGCCGAAGCTGCCTTCCAGTTCCCGGATGGTCGTGAAGAAGGCCTTTTCCAGGTCATGATTCTGCTTGTAGTGATAGTCCAGCAGCTGCACGATGACCTCACTGTCGGTATCCGAGGCAAAGTGCTGCCCGGCCTCCGTGAGCATCTTTCTCAATGATTCCCAGTTCTCGATGATGCCGTTATGCACGATGGAGATCGTGTTGTCCTCGTTGTTGTGCGGGTGAGCATTCAGGTTGCTGGGAATGCCATGCGTTGCCCAGCGGGTATGCCCGATCCCCGTATTCATCGTGCACCTGTCATAATCGATGGTCTTCTCCAGTTCCTCCAGGCGTCCCTTGGCCTTGTAGGTCAGCAGACCCTTATGGTTGACCAGAGTCACGCCGGCGCTGTCATACCCGCGGTATTCCAGCTTCTCCAGACCCTGCAGCAGATACGGCAGAGCAGCATCTCTGCCGGTGTAGCCGGTGATTCCACACATGATGAAAACATCCTCCTTGTCTGTCGGTTCCGGGAAGGATGCCGGATGGATCTGCTCAGTCCTCACGGGCTGTTTTTTCCCATCGCTCAGGCCGCATCAGGCCTCCGTGCCATCCGCCGAATCTTTCGATCGACACGGTCCTCGTCAACTGCCAGGCAGTTCAGGCGCTTCTTTTGTTCTTTCTTCCGGAACGTTTCCATTATACCCTGCCTGGATGAAGAGAAGCTGAAGATATCTGAACTCCTTTCTGACGTCACAAAAGGACAGCCCGCAGGCTGTCCCGGTGTAACGGATTCAGAAACCGGCTCAGATCAGGCCGCCGATTGCCACAAACAGCGGTGCGAAGACCAGCGAAACAATGGTCATCAGCTTGATCAGAATGTTCAGCGAAGGACCCGAAGTATCCTTGAAGGGATCGCCGACGGTATCGCCAACGACAGCGGCCTTGTGGGCTTCGCTGCCCTTGCCGCCATGGTTCCCGGCTTCGATGTACTTCTTGGCATTGTCCCAGGCACCGCCCGAGTTGGACATGAAGATGGCCAGCATGACACCGGCAATCAGCGCTCCGGCCAGCAGGCCGCCCAGGGCTTCCGGCCCCAGCACGATCCCGACACCGACCGGCACCACGATCGCCATGATGCCCGGCGCCATCATCTCATGAATGGCCGCATTGGTGGAAATGGCCACGCAGGACTTGTAGTCCGGCTTGGCGGTACCTTCCATGATGCCCGGAATCGAATGGAACTGACGACGCACCTCTTCAATCATCTTGAAGGCCGCCTTGGAGACCGAAGACATCGTCATGGCACTGAACACGAACGGCAGCATCCCGCCGATCAGCATGCCGATGATGACCCGATAGTCCAGCAGATCGATGGAATCCAGATTCACGGCCTGGGCATAGGAGACAAACAGCGCCAGCGCCGTCAGCGCGGCAGAACCGATCGCAAAGCCCTTGCCCATGGCAGCCGTGGTGTTGCCGACAGCATCCAGATGGTCGGTGATATCCCGGACTTCTTCCGGCAGACCGCTCATCTCGGCAATTCCGCCGGCGTTATCGGCAATCGGCCCGTAGGCATCCACGGAAACCGTGATGCCGGTGGTCGACAGCATGCCGACAGCGGACAGAGCGATGCCATACAGACCGCTGACCTTATAGGCAATCAGGATGCCCAGGCAGATCAGGATGACCGGTACGGCAGTCGACTGCATGCCGACGGCCAGACCGGAGATGATCGTGGTGCCGGCACCGGTTTCCGACTGCTCGGCAATCTCCTGCACATACTTGTAATCTCCCGAGGTATAGTGCTCGGTGACAATGCCGATGACCACGCCGACCACCAGACCGGCGATGATGGAAATGGCCGCATTCATGTTGCCGAAGATCGCGCTGCTGGCAATCAGCGCCGCAATCAGGACAAGCAGCGAAGCCACATAGGTTCCCATGGACAGACTCTTCTGCGGATCCGAATCCTTGCCGCCGCGTACGAAGAGCGTACCGATGATGGACGCGATCAGACCGCAGCCGGCAATGACCAGCGGATACACGGCACCGGCCGCTTCATAATAGGCAATGCCCAGCGTAATGGCCGAAACCAGGGCACCGACATAGGACTCAAACAGGTCTGCGCCCATGCCGGCCACGTCACCGACGTTGTCGCCGACGTTATCGGCGATGACGGCCGGGTTGCGGGGATCATCTTCCGGAATGCCGGCTTCCACCTTGCCGACCAGATCGGCCCCGACGTCTGCGGCCTTGGTGTAGATGCCGCCGCCGACCCGGGCGAACAGGGCAATCGAAGAAGCACCCAGGCTGAATCCGGACAGGATATCCGGGTTCCCGGTTGCCATATAGACAAGGCTGACGCCCAGTACGCCGAATCCGGCCACGCACAGACCCATGACCGTGCCGCCGGAGAAGGCAATCTGAAGTGCCTTCGGCATGCCCCCGTCACGAGCCGCCTGGGTGGTCCGGACGTTGGCCTTGGTGGCCACACTCATGCCGAAATAGCCGGCCAGGCTGGACAGCAGGGCGCCGCAGATGAAGCACAGGGCGGTAACCCAGTTATGCAGGAACAGACCGATGCACAGGAACAGAATTGCTACGAATATAATTTCTACCTTATATTCGGAGTAAAGGAATGCATGAGCGCCATCGCTGATAGCGCTGGCAATCTCCTGCATTTTTTCGGTTCCGGTCGGCTGCTTGCTGACATAGCTTGCCTTGTACCAGGCAAAAGCCAGCGCAACAAGCGCCAGTACCGGGATCACCACTAAGGACTTCATCAGATTACCCCCTGACTGCGCACAAAAAAGCGCATTACGCAAATTATTATTACACTAACCAGTTTTGAAAAGCAATCTTCCGAAGGCTGTTTTATGCCGTTTTATGCCGAATCTGACCTCTTTATTTCAGTTCAATGTAACCGAATTTGTACTGACTGTGGCGTACGGCCCAGGACAGATCCAGACCGCTGGAGGCAATGATGAAATCTGCCGCTTTCCTGTCCGTCTCTTCCCGGAACTCTGCCAGCTGCAGCCAGCAGGCTCCCCTGCCGGAGGCAAAACAGTCTGGCCGCTGGCGGGGTTCGGGACAGGGCATCGGTTCGGAAGCAGAGCGGATGGCCAGCACTCTGGCCCGGAAGGCAATCTCATTGTCGTAGTGCGCATTATGAATCAGGAAGTACAGATGCAGCTTCTGCCCTTCTGCCATGCCCTGCTGATACTGTCTGAGGCGGCGGGGACTCATGCCCCGAGGCAGTGAACTGACGTCCCACCAGAGGGGTCCTTTCTCCTGTTCGGTCTGCATATAAATACGGACGGTCTGCTCCCCGTCCAGGGGCCGCCCATCCTTGTCCTGAATCTGCCCAAGCTTGATGAAGAGATCGGTATGAAACATAGGCCCTCCGGGCACATTTCCGCCAGATTTCCAGGATCATTTTATACTGAATGCGGAAGGAGGCAAAACAGATGTATCGTACGACCCTGCGGATTGACGGCATTGCCTGCGGAGCCTGCGTCATGAAGATCACGTCCTGCCTGGAAGCGATCGGTGCGCAGAATATCCACATCGATCAGCTCAGCGGACACACTTCCTTCGAGACGCAGGAGAAACCGGATATGGGTTCCATCATCGAGGCGGTCAAAAAATATGACTACCGGCCTTATGAGGTGCGAATCACGGCAGAATGATTGAAAAGAAGCAAAGCCTTCGTTATAATACTGACGGCGCGCCAGTTTAGCTCAGTTGGTAGAGCAACTCATTCGTAATGAGTAGGTCGTAGGTTCGATTCCCATAACTGGCACCATCAGCAAAAACACTCAGAAATGGCTTGATATAGCACATTCTGAGCTTTTTATTTTCTTCACGTTTAGATGCATGCGTTTCCTGAATTTTCCTATTTTGGGGACAATTTGGAGACACTCATGTGGAATTATGCATTTTCTAGGAATGTGTTTACTGGGTTGCACACAATACTGCGGTGCCCAGCAAAGGCAACTCTGAGATTAAACACATATAACTCTAATTAGATGCATAAATATCCTTAAATTTGAATCTTCAAAAATGATGCTCTGCCCTCAACGTTCCCTCACAAATCTATGTGTTTTTCACAATGTGGGGGGACATCAAGAGCCGCAGCCAGACACGGCACACATGAAGAGAAGAACAGAAAGTGCACCATAGGAAGGACAGACATCAGGCAAGCCAAGACGGAAGCCACAGGCAGAAGGAAGCTGAACAGAGGATGTGCCGTAGCAGGGAAGCAGTCAACAATGGCAGAAAGGCCAGAAGAAACAGCAGAGGTACGATTGAAAGGAAAAATATTTACGGTGTTCAGTTGCATGTTTTTCAAACTGCGAGTGAAGAATTAATTGAATAGCGTAATAGACAGCCTGACAAGATGGATAATATACGCGGTTTGATCCGTGCAGACACGAAGAAACAGGGCATTCCTACCAACGAATGACAGAATTATGCACATGTTGCACAGCATTTTAGGACACAGAAATGCCGAATAATGGTTTAGTTATGCGGTTTATGGCGATTTGTGCAAAATGTGCATTTTTATATAGCCCTATATAAGAAATTAAATTCTGAGAACGGCTATATATTTTTGCACATTTTGCACAGTTACTTATCAATAACAGTATTCACGCATCGTTTCTTCTGTTGCGTCCCATCCGCGAACCACATTGCGACATGTTTTGCCATTGATAGTTCCCGTCTCTGATAACATTCTGCGTGTTCTAAGTTCATCAAGAAAATTGCCTTTACTGTCTATTCCGAATGAGTTCTTTTCACACCATCGCTTGTAGTATTTGTAAGCCTCTTTTGCTGTGATTGAGCAATCCGCATCCTTTTTCATACATTCATCGAAGAAGTTTTGAATTTTATCCATAGAGTTCTGATAATCAATCGTAGAGATCATAACCGCTTCAGGTTCCTGCAGTCCGATTTCCCTGTATTTCTCAAGTCCTTCTAACATCCAATTCAGAACCGCTGTGCGTATTTCATCAGAAGCAAGTTTAGTTTTTAAATGTGAATCCTGTTCGCTTCGTTCAAAATGATGCGGAAATTCAATCACGCGGATGCGGTCAGACTGAAACACAGAACGATCAGAGCAGACCGGAAGATAATTTGTGTTAAACCAAAGAACGAAACGCGGTATAAACTCAAATAGGTTTTCACCGAGAAAGCGGCAAGATATAGCATCTCTTCCTGTAATACTTTTTAACAGAGATGAATCAAGCAGCATTCGGCGTGGAATTTCCACACAGTCAACGAAGCGGACACCCCGCAAGCGTGCTAATTCAGGCGTAGGACTAGAGGAATTTTTGTTTCTTTCAGCGAGCACCTCAGGCGCCATAGATGCGGAATATGAGCCATACACAGATTTCAATGTTGATATAAATGTGCTTTTCCCGTTACGCGAACTAGGGCCATAGCAGAAATAGCACTGTTCTTCACACGCATTACCAAGAAGGGAATAACCCGCGATCCGCTGAAGGTAAGAGATTTTCTCTTTATCCCCTTCCATAATTTCATCAAGGAAGTTCAGCCATGTTTCCGACCTGGCATCCGGCAGATAATCGGCATCAGCACATAACGTTAACATATCATTTGCTGTATGCTCTCTTAGTTCCCCTGTCTGCAAATCCATTGTTCCGTTCTTCAGGTTCAGAATGTTTGAATCATGATCAAGATCATCGTTTGAACAATAAATGAATGAGGCGGCATCCTTAATCATAGTCCACCGATTCCCGCGATCAGACAAACGAAGAACCTGTTTTTGAAAGGCTTTCTGTTCATCGTTCAGCTTATCAGGTAAGCAATCAGATAAATAAACTAATAAGCCTCTTTGCACAAGCATTCCGATGTTATTAATTGCAACATCCGAAACATCTTTTTCCCATATGCAGCCGTTGTAAATGTACCAATTCTTTGAAGTAACATTGTAGCGGCAATATGGTTCGATGATTTCAGCAAATATCTTTGCTACAGATATGTCATCCATTACAGACAACTCATTGTTATTAATCGGATCAATCTCATGCAGTTTATCTATTACACATCCAATTTCTCCGTATTGCATCGGACTGTTTTCTGAGATGCTCTCGCATATCATGTTCCTTCACCTCCTCCCTGTTCCTTTTCCATTCCTGAAAAGTACATGTGCAGCCAGCAATAGCTTTCATAATAGTTAATTCGGCATAGGTCTGTTCACCGTGTTTTTGATCCCATTTAGTGCGCATTAATGCAGACGTTCTGAATATCCTGTCAATAGCCGCCGGCTCACGTTCACACCAATATGCGAGCATTCCACACAGCCACAGATCCGCTTCAGACTGTGAAGGGAACCATTCTTTCCATGCTTCCGTTTTGCTGTATATTGCGGCAAATTTCGCGTTCTTCATGGCATGCCTGATAATTTCCCTGTCCGATAAATTTAACGGCTCAGAGGGCCTGTAAACGGCCACAGGAGCATTGCGTTTCTGCTTTCCGTATTTCTCAAGCAGATAATCAACGGCTGCCTGATTCTCTGTGATTTCAGCGCGGACAAAGGGCTTTCCTGTCATGGCTATATACCTGCCTTCTGAATAGCCCTCAATCCCTGTTTTGAATGACCTCTGCAGGGCACCAAGCGTGAACACGTGCAGACCTGTGCCTGACTGAGAATATTCAATATAAGTTCTGCCGCCGAATAAATGAATCACCTGTGCCGTCTCTTCATTGACTGTGCCGTTATTGATACAGTGATCGAGATCAAACACGCACACACCAAGAGAACGAGACAGCGCGACACCCACACCATTAAACCGTTCACCTGAGGAATGAAGCACCTGCATTGCCTCTTCAAAGCATGCCCATGTTGCCGGATCAGTGCTTGATGCTCTTTTTGACGGATTCCTGACACAGTAAGGAATCTTTGTCTGTCTTTCCTTCTTTGTCTCAAGCCGCCACAGCACCCAGCATTTCCGGCTTGTCAGGTATGACGGAAAGAACAGTGCGTCATTCATGATTCTGTTTCTCGCGTTTCTCAAGATACCGTAACGCGGGTTCTATGCATTTCTGCGTTGTGTCTGTTCCTAACTGTCCCGTGTTGCAATAGCTCTGCAGTTCTTCAATGTTTGCGGGATAGTAATATCCGTATGTATCATCAGCCACAATGAAGCCATGCAAACGAGCAGATAGCACTAAATCACGAACCGCACGTTCATACATGCCCAGTGCTCCTGCTACAGTCGGCATGCTCACCGCATTCTCTTTACCTACGGGCAATAAACGAAAGAATTTATAAAGTGCCGAATCTTTTCTATGTGAGAGCATCCAATATGAGAAGCCTTCAGGATGACCTGTAAAGTACTTATCAACATTAAGTTCTCGACACATTACCTCAATTTCAGAATCAAGCATCTTTTTCACTATCCTTTTCTGCGTTACTGCCGGTATTCAAATATTCAATGAATTTAGGGTAGTTGATCAGATATTTGCTGCCTGCCTTCACATAGACAATTTGATTTCTGATGCAGAGTTTTCTGATAAAGTCATATGAACAACCTGTTCTGCGAGACGCTTCTTTGATTGTTACCATCAAGGGTTCAAAAGAAGTTGTAATTCTATCAACCATCATTCAGCCCTCCGTTTTGCTTCTTCGTGAATCAAAGCGACAATACGGTCCTGTTCTATTTCTGATAGTTCATGGCGTAACTTGCGGTACATTGAGTTTTCTGAGATGTTTAATAAATCTGCAAGTTGCCATTGTGTTATATGTGCTTTCTTTAACTCGCGCCTAATGCGTTCATTTTTCATAATTTTTCTCCTATTGATTTCCACAGGCCCTATGGATATACTCAGTATAGTAATGAATGATGATGATTAGAAGTGATAAATAAGCGGCTTAAATGCTATCATTCATTACTATTTAGTTAGGAGGCAAATATGAGGCGTAACCCTGAATTTGATACTGACCGCATGAGAAAAGCAATAAAAATTCGAAAATACAGTAATGCGCAAGTGGGAAGATTACTGTTTGATTCGAACTACGCGGACCCTAGATTAGGTTTTCAGAATTACTTACATCAAGGACGCATGCCTGCTTATCGGTTAGAAAAAGTTGGCAAAATATTGGATGTTGCTCCTGAATGGCTATCCGGCAGCAGAGATTTTGACTCATCATTTAATCTCAAAGATAAAAATGGAAAGCTGATAGAAATACCGCCTTACGATTTTTATAGAAAATTTGACTCTGCATTCGGGCAAAGTTACGAAGGATATAACGGTATAAAATTCATTTTATCTTATGTTAATCTCCCAGATTGTGTTGATGCTGATACATACTCTGTAATAGCTAGGCAACTGATGCTTAAAAAGAATAATGTGCAGTTCAAAAAAGATTTACAGGCCTTCATTATTCAATGGGGAAAAGAAAAGGCTCAGCAGGAAGAAGAAGAATATTCAAGATTATTAGAAGAGGAACATAAGAAATACCCTCACGGAAGAGGAAATAATGGCAAGCATTGAGAAAAGAGGAACATCATACCGCATCACAGTTTCAACGGGGTTCAATTCTAACGGAGATAGGTTAAAGGTCTATACTACGTTCCACCCCACAGCAAAGACGGAAAAACAGCAATACAAAGAAGCACAGGATTATGCAAACGATTTTGAACGACAAGTAAAAGAAGGCAAATATCTGTCAGGCAAAAAGATCACATTTAAAGAATTTGTGGATCAATGGCGTGAGAACTGGGCTGTAGATCACCTTACACAATCACAGGTAGAACAATATCAAACAACATTGAATAACCGCGTTATCCCTTCTTTAGGACATTTAAAAATTTCGAAGATCACGCCTCTGCGGTGCCAGAGCCTTGTAAAGTCATGGATTAATGATGGTTTAGCACCTAAGACAGTTAGAAGAGATTTCAGTGTTATGAACAGCGTGTTCAAGTTTGCATATAGGATGAATATCATTCAGGAAAATCCTTGTGACCGCTGCGAACTCCCTAAAATCAAAAGAAACAACGATTTACGTTATTTCACATTGGATCAGGCAAAGCGATTCCTGGCAGCCTTTGATATGACATACACTACTACTCACAAAGCACACAAACGTGTTTTAAAAGAAACAGGGGAAACCTATTATGTGCCGGAATATATAGAGACACATACTATCCCGACACAATTCAAAGCGTATTTCTATCTTGCTATTTATGGAGGATTCCGCAGAGGGGAACTATTAGCGCTCACATGGAAAGATATTGATTTTAAAGAGCATACTGTGTCTATAAACAAGGCCATTGCCCTGACAAAAGAAGGAATGATTATTAAATCGCCTAAGACAGAAGCCGGATATAGAACCGTCATGCTACCTGATGTATGCTTCTATGTGCTTGATGAATGGAAACAGAAAGAAAAGGCGCTCAGAAAGTCATTAGGCGCCGATTGGAAGGGCAGCAAGGATAAAGATTTTGATCAGAACCATTTATTCATTCAATCGGACGGCTCACTGATGTATAGTGATACGCCTTATCTCAGATTCAAGCAGATCCTTAATATGTATAACCGCCAGATTGAGCAAGAGATAACCGCTGTGAACAATGATGAATCACTCACAGAAGAACAAAAGAAAGCACAGACAGAGGCGCTCAAAGAGCAAAAACTTCCTAATATCCGTCTGCATGACCTGAGACACACAAGCGCAACGCTCCTATTATCAGAAGGCGCAGACATCGAAACGGTATCCCACAGGCTAGGGCATTCAAAGGCATCCGTTACTCTTGATGTTTACGGACACGCGCTTGAAACAAAGGATAAATCCGCATCAGAAATTCTTAACAGATTATTGGGATAACATGTTTTGAATTATGGGGACATTTTGGAGACACAATTCAGGCACTGTCCCCACAAATTAGGATTAGACAGAAAACGAAAGAAAAAATATAAGCATCAAAATTGCGCTTAAATACAGGATATACAGGACGTTATAAAAACGAACACAATGAAAAGAAAAGTAAAAATGTGGCGTTCGTAATGAGTAGGTCGTAGGTTCGATTCCCATAACTGGCACCATCAGCAGAAAATGCCTGGTCAGAGAATTCTCTGCCAGGCTTTTTTCTGCCCCTGAGGGGGACTTGTTACGAAGTCTTGCTGGTTCAGTTCCGGATGGTAAACTTCAGAATCTCCGGGTTGCCTTCGGCCGCCCGCATCTGCCGGATCACATCACTCTTCAGGCTGTCAAATGTGCCCACATAGTCGCTGCCTTCGGCAGCGGGACCGCTTGCATACAGCACATCGCTGTTCAGTTTCCTGCCATGATGATCATAGACATCCTGCGTCGGCTTCATTTCAAACGTCAGTCCGTTCAGGCCGCACTTCAGTAGAATGGGATGATCTTTTGTAAATTCCCGGCCGTTCTCATCGTACAAGTCACGATACAACATGTTGAACACCCGCTTTCCTGGAATCTCTCTGGATTCCTCTTACACCTTCTTTATAACGGACTTTACAGACCCCGGCAATACACATTCGGGACTTTATGTATACGCTTTCAGAAATTCACACAAAATAGCGGTAATTCAGCCGTTTTCTGCCCCTTTCTGCTGCCATTTTTCCCGCTGCCGGATACAGGTTTCAGCGCTCCGGACCGTATCCTGCAGCACAGCATCCCATGCAGCCGCATCAAGGCTCAGCTTTGTGAAAGGGAAGAGAGTTTCGTGAAGAAAGGAAACGCCGGCAATCCCTGCCTGACACTGTCTATCTGCCTTCTCTGGTTAACAGATCACCTTTCATCACGATGGTTTACGGTCAGATAAAAACGCTTCCCTTTCAGAAAGCGTTGATATGAACTTATTTGACCTTGATGATCTTCATCATGTTGGCAGAGCCTTCCCCGGTAGGATAGCCGGCCGACAGGATGATCAGCTGACCTGGCTTGACGCCGTATTCCTTGGCAAACAGGCAGGCCAGATCATCATCGTTGGTCATGGTATTCTGTACGTCGGAGAAAATCGGGATGACGCCCCAGAAGTCCAGCAGTCTGCGCTGCGTATCATGAGTGAAGGTAATGGCCAGAATCGGCACGCAGGGACGGAACTTGGAAATGCGGCGGGCCGTCGTTCCGGCCTGGGTGAAGACGACCACAGCCCCGACATTGTCCAGCGTCTGAGAAGCATCCGAGATGGCGATGCCGACGGCATCCTGCACCGTACGGTTGCCGGACTGCTTGGCTTTATCCAGAATGTCCCGGTAAGGCAGGATCTTCTCTGCCTCCTCGACGATCGTGCTCATCATCTCACAGGCTTCTACCGGATACTCGCCAGAGGCTGTTTCGGCACTGAGCATGACACAGTCCGTGCCGTCCAGCACCGCGTTGCACACGTCCGAGGCCTCCGCGCGCGTGCAGCGGGGATTGTGTGTCATGGAGTCCAGCATATGCGTGGCGGTGACAACCGGCTTGCCCATACGGTTCGCGACAGAGATGATATGTTTCTGGTACACCGGCACCAGCTGAGTGGGAATTTCCACGCCCAGATCCCCGCGTGCCACCATGACGCCGTCGGCAGCTTCCAGAATGGATTCCAGGTTATCATAACCTTCCTGATTTTCAATCTTGGCAATGATATTGATCTTCGGCTTTCCCTCTTCAATCAGAATCTTGCGGATGGCATGGACATCCGAAGCCCGGCGCACGAAGGAAGCGGAGATGAAGTCCACATCGTTCTGACAGCCGAAGCGCAGGTCACTCTCGTCTTTTTCGGAAAGGAACGGCATCGACAGCTTGACACCAGGCACATTGCATCCCTTGTGCGAGCTGATCGGACCGCTGACCTCCACGCGGCACTTGAACACACTGCCGTCGTTTTCCAGCACCGTCAGCTTCATTTTGCCGTCATTGATCAGGATACAGTCATTGGGCCGCAGATCATCGAACAGCTCCGGACATTCGATATGGAAACGCTCATGAGTGCCCTCGATGTTCGCTTTTTCGACGTAGACAATCTCTCCCTTTTTATATTGCTCGGTATCGTTCTTGAAGGTGCCCAGGCGGATTTCCGGGCCCTTGGTATCCAGACAGATGGCCAGATTGATGCCGCTTTCGTCTGATACCTTGCGGATGCGCTTGATGCGTTCCAGATGTTCTTCATGCGTACCGTGCGAGAAGTTCAGACGGGCGATGTTCATGCCTGCCAGGGCGAGCTTGGTGATCATTTCCTCCGATTCAGAAGAAGGTCCGATGGTGCATATGATTTTGGTTTTCTTAAATAAATGCGTATCCGTAATCCATTCATCCATAAGTGTTCTTCCCTTCTGGTATATCTTTCTTTAGACAAAACGATCAACGAGATGGTACAGCTGCCGGCGCGGTTTATGCGGACGATTCAGGACCATTTCACCCCTGCGGCTGGCAGGCATACGGTCCGCCCGGCTCAGATACCGCTGTCCGCCGCCGGGTAATGACCGATTCCGCCCTGCAGCTGATCGGTAACTTTTTCACGCATGTGATGCAGGCACGGATTCTGCATATCCTCCTGGTGAAACACCGGAAGACAGAATGCCGGTTTTTCTGATCATACCAGACCTCCTTTCGCTTTTTCCGTTGCTAGTTTATCATCATTTCGTGAAGAAACACAGAATCCTTAAGAGACGCCGAAAACTTCCGCCGATTCACATGACCCGCAGCCAGGTCCGTCTTCAGAAGACAGCACCATAGTTTTAAGGATCACACCAAAACAGGAACCGCCGCAGGCCCGCACAGGAAGCGGGTTTCCATATGACTTTTCCCTTATGAAAACCGGTGCCGCTCCTGACGTCTGTCTTCAGAGCCGGGAATCTGTCTGCAACCCTGCCCGCTGAATGATCCGTATTCCTTTTCCGATATCTGCCCGTCCGGATGACCGGGCTGCCTCTGGACAGTTTCCGTCTCAGCCCGGCAGAAATCAAAATGGTGCTCTGTTACAGGTTTCCATCCTGTACTGCAGCACCATTTCTGCATCTGTGTCCCGAAAGTCAGAACTTAAGTCCTCTTTTACCGGAACGGGCTGACTACTTCCCTGCACATCCGGCATTTAACGGATACGCTTTCATCAGGTGAAACAGAAAAGCGGAAACTGCTGTCTTTCCGCCTCTTACTGCTGAGATTTTTCCTGCTGCTGGACGGCCTCCGAATCCTGTCTCTGCAGCAGTTCCGGATCGAGTTCCAGCTGTTCCTGCTGCCCGTCCGGCACGATGATGTTCTTCTGATGTTCGATGATCAGCTTCTGGTCCGGTCCGACCAGGGGTTCGATCAGCTGCACGATGACGGCCTGGGCCTGGGCATCCGCCTTGCTCTTGAGACTGTCCAGACTGGCATTCTTTTCCACGTCTTCCCGGGCTGCCTCGACGGCAATGGAGATGTCTTCCTTCTTGTCCCAGTTGAACAGAGCCGAATGCTCATCGTAGAACTTCAGACTGTCGGTATCCACATCAATGGACTGAATCTCCGAAGCCGGCAGGCTGACATGGATCTCACTGCCGTTCTGGCTGACCTTGGCCTGGGACAGATCAATCCCCGCCCGGACATTGGCCTTGTAGATCATGGAAAAGGACTTCTTCGTCATCAGCGGAATCGAGCCGCTGGCGTACTTGATGAGTCCGACATATTCCAGATTGCAGGTCGTCAGGTCACTGGCCTCGCTCAGCCGGGACTGAATATAGGACAGGGATATTCTTGTCTTTTTCTTCCGGCTGCTGATGGAGTGGCTCAGCCAGAGCCCCAGAATGAGTCCGATGACCAGTAACAGCAGGATGATGGTGATTTGGTTCCCCATAGGCTCCCTCGTGTGCTTGCCTGCTTATTGTAACAAAATCCTCTGTTCCCTTAAAGGGAGCCCAGCAGTTCCTGCAGGGTGCTGCGGATCTCTTCCGGACTGCCCTGCACGGTGCCCTGAATCAGTTCCGGCTTGCCGCCGCCGCGGCCGTTCAGTCTCTGGTTGAGGGCCTTGCCGGCATCGCGCAGATTCACCGTATTGCTCATGAGCAGATAGGTATAGCCGGAAGCGCCGCGACCGAAGAGGGCGACGATCTCGGCCTTGTTCTGGCTGAGCAGGGCATTGCCGAAGTCCTTCAGTTCCTGGCCGCTGGCCCCGTCTTCCTGCAGGATCTGCAGATGGGCAGGTGTCAGGCTTTCTGCCTTCAGGGCAAAGTACTTCTGACGCAGATCATTGAGCTGCCGGCGCAGTTCTGCCTCGTGTTCCTGAAGCGACTGCACGCTGGCCGAGGTCTCAAAGAGCTTGGCCGACAGCAGATGGGAAATGGCGGTATTCTCGCGCAGCTGGACGCGGTAGTCCTGCAGGGCGCGGCTGCCGCACAGCAGGGTGACGCGCACCCCTTCCTTATGCTTTTCCAGGGAGACGCACTTGATCATGCCCACTTCCCCGGTCCGGGCCACATGGGTGCCGCAGCAGGCGCAGACGTCGCAGCCCGGGATGGTCACGATCCGCACCACCCCGCTCAGTTCCTTCTTGGAGCGGTATTCCAGACTCTTCAGTTCTTCGGCATCGGGGAAGGAGATCTGAATCGGCTTATTCGCCCAGATGGCCTCGTTGGCCTCCTGTTCCATGGCCATCAGATCTTCCCAGGTGAAGACGCCGTCAAAGTCAATCAGGATATTCTCTTCCGAAAGATGGAAGCCGACGTTTTCAAAGCCGAAATGCTGATGAATGATGCCGGGCATCATGTGCTCGCCCGTGTGCTGCTGCATATGGTCAAAGCGCCGCTGCCAGTCCAGGACGCCATGCACCTTTTCCCCGACCGCAAATTCCCGGTCGGTGGTATGCCAGATGACATCCTCCTTCTTGCGCACGTCGCTGACCACCGCATCGTTCAGCGTGCCATGGTCCGCCGGCTGTCCGCCGCCTTCCGGATAGAATGCCGTGTCGTCCAGGGATACCTCAAAGCCGTTCTTCCCCGGCCGGCAGGCGGTCACGACCGCATCAAACTCCCGACAGTAGGGATCCCGGTAAAACAGTTCCTTCATCTCATCCATGATTCCGCACCTCTTTACGCTGTAATCTTAGCGTCAAATGACGCAAAGATCACGCAGATTGACGTTTTCCGCCCTCTGCCGCTATGATGACTGCAGTTCTGAGGCGAAAAAATATGGTCCTGACCTGGAAAGTCTTTGCAATGGTACTGCCGGCGGCCTTTCTGGCTGGCTTTGTCGACTCGATTGCCGGCGGAGGCGGCCTGATCTCCCTGCCATTCTATATGATGGCCGGCATTCCGGCTCATATGTCCGTGGCGACCAACAAACTCATGTCTTCTCTGGGAACAAGTGTTGCGACCATCAAATATGCCCGGCAGAAGCTGATCAACTGGAAAGCCACGCTGCCCGGGGTCGTGGCGGCGGTGCTTGGGTCTCAGCTGGGGGCAAGAATCTCCCTGCAGCTGGACGATGCTGTCATCCGCAATGCCCTGCTGGTCGTCCTGCCGGTAGTGGCCTTCATCGTCCTGAACCGGAAATGGTTCCACGACAATGAACCGGTCGACAGCATTCCGGCTTCGACCATGGTCAGGCTGATGTTCTTCATCTTCCTGATCGGCATGTATGACGGCTTCTACGGCCCCGGTACCGGCACCTTCCTGATCATCGTCTTCACGATGGTGGCGAAGATGAGCATGGCTCAGGCCAACGGCTGCTGCAAGTTCATCAACCTGGTCACCAATGTCTCTGCCCTGCTTGTCTACCTGATGTCCGGCAATGTGATCCTGTCTCTGGGTCTGGCCGCGGCAGCCTGCAACATGCTGGGCAATGCGATCGGCGCCAGCCTGGCGATCCGCCAGGGCGCAAAGATCGTGCGGCCCATCATCCTGGTCATCCTGGCCATCTTCCTGCTGAAGCTGATTGCCGAGATGATCTGAAACAGACATAAAAACGTTCCCGATTGCCGGCGAACGTTTTTCTGCTGATCTGTTATTTCAGGAACGTCCTGAAGAAATCACATTCGTCTTTGTTGGCCTGGGCCGCCTGCTTCAGGCGCATATCCACATGGAAGACATGATTCAGATCCGTTTCCGGATCACTGTAGATATGCATGCATACCGGAACTTTCTTCCGGATCAGGGCATTGGCCATAACCGGTGCCTGAGGGCGCAGGTAATCCTGGGCACTGCTCAGCACGAAGGCCGGCGGAAAAGCCGGGGTGACATGCGAGCAGACATCCATCAGATCCCTTTCCTGCTCAGAGCCATGCTCAGGCAGATAATCCGTGCAGAGCAGACTGGCAATGCCGCTGCCCTCGGCAAACATATAGCGTTTTGCATAGACCCCGCAGTTAAGCCCGACTGCCTTTGGCACAAAGCCGGCCGGTACCTGAAAGGCAAACTGTTCTGCATAGCGGGGATTGGTGCAGATGGCCGCATAGGAGCCTGCCAGCTGGGCGCCGGCGGAATCCCCGACCAGAAAGACCTGTTTCGGATCCAGATGACAGGCCGGTCCCTGTTCCAGCACCCACTTCACGACCAGATTGGTGTCTTCCAGCGGGGCCGGGAACTTGTGCTGCGGCGCCAGGCGGTAGGTGAAGTTCACCACCCCGAAACCGTGCCGGACCAGCGACATGCAGTAGTACTGATAGCGTTCCTTGTCGCCATAGAACCAGCCGCCGCCATGTACGCTGATGATGACCGGCAGAGATTTCCCGGGCAGTTTCTTCGGCACATAGACATCCAGGACCTGCCACTTCCTGCTGCGGCCGTAGACAATGTCATCATAGCGTTTGACCGTGGCCGGTGTCTTAAGACCGGCATCGCGGATGTCGTCGCCTTTTCGGAATTCGGCGGCCAGTTTCCGGCTGAGATCTGACATAAGCGGTTCCCTCCCTGTCTCAGTGCTGCGTGATCCGGTCCATCAGTTCCATCAGCTGATCCTGAATGCGTTCCACCGCGCTGATGGCCTGCTCGACCTGCCGTTTCATTTCGGTGATCTTCTGCTGGGCCAGGATGTCCACAAACGCATTGTCCAGAAAATAGTCCGCAAAGCCCATGAAGCCGTCATCCAGGAAATCGATACTGAAGTTGATATCCAGGTCTCTGAGTTCGGTGGAATAGCTGCGCAGGGAAGCGGAGGCATTCTCGATCTCTTCCTGGGCCTTGGCCATGTTGGAGCGCTTCAGGTGGGTCGTCAGAAGCGCCCCGCCCACGATGTCCGCGATGCCCCAGCCGCCGGCTTTCTTCAGGTAAGCCTTTGCCTTCTGCAGATGATCCAGCGCTTCATCTCCTACATCCAGTGCTTCCTGCAGTTCGATTTCATCCTCTTTCATTCGTTTTCCCCTTCTAGTCGGATACCGCCGATGACAACGGAGTCGTCCAGGCTCGTAATCACCTGGTCATAGCTGGTTTCCAGCTGCTGACAGCCAGGCAGCAGACTGTCATCCAGCCGGTCAAAAGGAATCACCCGGAAGTTTACGTATCCCGGTTCATAGTAAGTATAGATCAGATCGGCACGTGGATTCTCGACGCTGGTGGTCACCTCGCTGCCCAGGGCAGTCTTATGCAGGGTCACTGCCCCGACCATGCCGATCAGGTTCTCCTGATTATTCTGGGCCGACAGCATGTTTCCCATGGCATACCAGCACACCGCATCCCCGATCCGCTGAACAGGTTCGATGACATGCGGATGGTTGCCGATGATCACATCGGCGCCGGCCGCGGCCATTTCCTGAGCCAGGGTCTGCTGTTCCTCGTTGACTGCCATGCTGTATTCCGTGCCCCAGTGCATGGCGACGATCACAAAGTCACTCAGCGCATCGGCCTGCCGGATCTGTTCCAGCAGTTCCTCCTGACGTCCGGCATAGACATTGACCAGATATTCTTCCCCGGCCGGTGCCGTCAGACCGTTGCAGCCATAGGTCCAGGACAGGAAGGTGTAGGTGATGCCGTTGACTTCATAGACCGGAATCGCCTGCTGTTCTTCCCAGCTGAGATAGGTGCCGGCCATATGCACGCCATACGCTTCTTCCTGTTCCTGCCAGTAAGCCACCGAACGTTCGATGCCGGTCACCCCCATATCCAGGGAATGATTGGTAGCCGTGGAGACCAGGTTGAAACCGGCCGCGACCATGGCATCCCCGGCTTCCTGGGGACTGTTGAACTGCGGATAGCTGGAAAGCCCCAGTTCCGTACCGCCAAGGATGGTTTCCTGATTGTAGTATTTCAGATCATAGCCGGCAGAGAGTTCCTTCAGTTCCGCCAGCATGCCGCTAAAGTCATAGCTGCCATCGGCCTGCACCGCATCCGCATACACCGCCCCATGGATCAGAAAATCGCCTGTAAAAAACAGCTCGGCGGTATATTCCTCCGGGGCCAGAGTCGGTACCGGCCGCCGGGTTTCGGAGGCCTGGGCCGAAGCGGTGGCCACAGCGGCGGAAGAGCAGCCGCTAAGCGATAGCAGAACAGCCAGAGTCAGAACAGAGAGCGGCAGACGCTTGCCAGAAGATTTCATGTCTTCAGAATAGCATGAAGTCCTGTCTTTCTGCTGGGAAATCCCGCTGCCGCCCGATCCGGAAGGGGTCGCTGCCTGCTCCGGAAAAGGCACATCCTGCGGCCGGACAGCAGGCAACCCGCGCTTTTTTCCGCTTTCCTTTTCAGCGGAACTTGTATATAATTAATGTCGCCTCGGGATTTAGCACAGCTTGGTAGTGCGCTTCGTTCGGGACGAAGAGGTCGCTGGTTCAAATCCAGTAATCCCGACCATGTCCATGCACTCAGATGCAGCTGAATCGACTGCTCATCTGAGTTTTTTCATTTCCGCCTGTCTTTCCGGGCAGGCGGAAAGGCATGCCGGCACGGCCTTTTTGAACTGAAGACCGTGCGGATCTTAACGGAATTTTAATGTCTGGCCGGCTGTTTTAACACCATTTTAATGCCCGGCCGCGGATAATCGAAACAGAAAGAAGGACCGCTATGCTTCATCTGCAACGTCTGCCCCTGCGTCTGTCTACCTTCCAGGTCATCACCATCGGCTTTGCCGCGGTGATCCTGTGCGGCGCCCTGCTGCTGTGTCTGCCGGGTGCTTCCGCTGACGGGGAAAGCTGCGACTTCCTGACCGCCCTGTTCACCGCTGTCTCAGCGGTCTGTGTCACCGGTCTGGTGGTCGTGGATACAGCTCAGTCCTGGAGTCTGTTCGGACAGCTGGTCCTGCTGATCCTGATTCAGATCGGCGGCCTGGGAGTCGTCACGGCTGCCATGGCCCTGTCCCTGGCCTCCGGCCGGCGGATCGGTCTGCAGGAACGCTCCCTGCTCAAGGATGCTGTCAGTGCCCCGCAGATCGGCGGCATTGTCCGCATGACCCGCTTCATCCTGCACGGCGTGCTGCTCATCGAAGGCATCGGTGCCGCCCTGCTGGCGCCGGTCTTCTGCCGGGACTTCGGGCTGGGCCGAGGGATTTACTATGCCGTGTTTCATGCCATCTCCGCCTTCTGCAATGCGGGCTTCGATCTGCTGGGCGGCACGGAAGCCTTCAGTTCGCTGACCCGGTATGCCGCGGATCCGCTGGTCAACCTGGTGATCACGGCTCTGATCATCATCGGCGGCATCGGCTTTGTGACCTGGGATGACTTCCGCCGCCATCACTTCCATTTCCGCCGCTGGCGTCTGCAGTCCAAGCTGATCGTGACGGTTACCGGGATTCTTCTGCTGGTGCCTTTCCTGCTCCTGTACTTTCTGGAGTTTGCGGATCTGCCATTCGGAGAACGGGTGCTGGCAGCCTGGTTTCAGACCGTGACGGCCCGGACTGCCGGGTTCAATACCGTCGATCTGAACCAGCTGTCAGACGCCGGGAAGATGCTCATGATCCTGCTGATGCTGATCGGCGGCGCCCCGGGTTCCACTGCCGGCGGGATGAAGGTCACGACCATCGCCCTGCTGATGCTGTGGGCTTCGGCAGGCCTGCGGCGGCAGAAGTATGCCCGTGCCTATCAGCGGCGCATCGATGCGGATTCCCTGCATTCCGCCGTCACCCTGTTCATGCTGATCCTGAGTCTGTTCCTCGGCGCTTCCATGCTGCTCAGCGTGCTGGAAGGCCTGGAACTGCTGCCCTGCATGTTTGAATGTGCTTCTGCCCTGGGAACGGTCGGTCTCACGCTCGGCCTGACGCCCACGCTGCATCCCGTTTCTCTGGTCATTCTGATGATTCTGATGTACAGCGGCCGGGTCGGCGGCCTGACTCTTGCCTATGCCCTGCGGGCAAACGGCGAAGCAGAGGCCAGCCGTCTGCCGCAGGAAACAGTCGCCATCGGCTGAGGAGGTATTCATGATGAGGAATATTCTGTTAATCGGTCTGGGCCGTTTCGGCCAGTACACGGCGGAAAAGCTGAATGAGCTGCGCCAGCAGGTCATGGCCGTCGACATCCGGGAGGAGCAGGTCAACAAGGTCCTGGGCTTTGTGACCAGCGCCCAGATCGGCGATGCCACAGATGAAAATTTCCTGGCCACCCTGGGCGTCGACAACTATGACGTCTGCATTGTGGCCATCGGGGATGACTTCCTGGCCTCGCTGGTGGTCACCTCCCTGCTCAAGGACATGGGCGCCCGCTATGTCGTTTCCCGGGCTACCGGAAAATCCCAGGCCATGCTGCTGAAACGCAACGGGGCCGATGAGATCGTCTTTCCGGAGAAACAGCTGGCCAGCTGGACGGCCATCCGCTGTTCCTATGAAGGACTGTCCAGCTACATCGAACTGCAGGACGGCTACTCCATCGTCGAGATTGCCGTACCGAAGGAATGGGACAGCCAGACCATCGGTGCCCTGAGCATCCGCAGCCGCTATGACATCAATGTCTTCGGCATCCGGACCGGGGGCGAGATGCAGATGCATATCGATGCCGATACCGTTGTCCATGCCGAAGACCGGATGATGGTCTTAGGCAAGGAAAATGCCATCCGCAAGTGCTTTCATCTGAGGTAGGTGAGACCTATGCTGGTCATCCTGATCGTTGTCTCTCTGGTTCTGTGCCTGACGGTTCCCGCTTTCCTGCTGCCGAAACTGTTTGATTCCATTCACGCAGGCCGGCGGCAGACGGCCGGGAAACCGATCAGGAAACAGCCCCGCCGGCAGCCGTACCGCCGCCGGAACCCGCGCCCTTTTGAGGAGACGGAGAAGTCCTGGACACCGGGCAGACTGCTATGATGGTAGCGGCTGAGGAAACCGTCATGACCAATCTTAAAGATCACGCCCAGCATATCCTGGTCTGTGTCTCTCCTTCTCCGTCCAGTCCGCGCATCATTCAGGCGGCGCTGTGCATGGCGGAGGGAACCGGCTGTCAGCTGAGCGCCCTGTATATCCGCCGTCCCGATACCGTGCTTTCCCGGAGTGAGGAGCAGCGGCTGGGGCAGAACCGCGCCCTGCTGCAGGAGCACGGGGTCGAACTGGAAACCGTCGAAAGCATGGACGTGGCCCTGGAGATTTCCGCCGTTGCCCAGGCCGCAGGCATCACGGAAATCTTTCTGGGCAGCTCGGGAGAGAACCGGCTGTTTCAGAACGGATCCATCGGGGCGCGGCTGATCCGCTATCTGCCGGGAGTGGAGATCCACATCATTCCCGATGCCTCGGTGACGCCTCGTCCCTCAGAAGAGAGGCGTCCCGGCCGGCCTTTCCATCTGGAGGGACGGGATCTGTTTCTGACCGTTGCCATCATGGCACTGGCCACCCTGATCTCCTACTTCTTCTGGCTGTCCAGCTATGACAATGCCAACATCCTGACCATCTATCTGCTGGCCGTGCTGTTAAGCGCCGCCGTGACCAAGGACTATTTCTATTCCCTGCTGGCGGCGGTGCTGAGCATTCTGCTGTTCAACTTCTTCTTCACCGAACCGCTTTATACCCTGCTGGTCTACGATGCCCGCTACTTCGTCACCTACCTGGTGCTCTTTGCGGCCTCGCTGCTGGCCGGGACCCTGGCCTACCGCCTGAAATATACCGCCCGCCAGTCGGCCCAGAATGCCTACGGCACCCGGGTGCTGTATGAGACCAGCGAACTCTTCCAGAAGGCCGAAGACGAACACGCCGTCATCGATATCACCTGCACTCAGCTGGTCCGTCTGCTGGACCGCACGGTGATCTACTATCCCCTGGAAGGGGAGCAGCTGGGCGATCCGCTGATCTACCCTGCCGCGGCCGAGACGCCGGATCATCAGGTCATCGAGGCCGAACGCACCATGGCGGAAACCGCCCGTCAGGACCAGGCGGCGGAGACCTCCGGGACCTTCCCGGCCGGCCACTATCTGTATCTGCCGGTGCGGGAAGACACCCAGGAGTTCGGCGTGCTGGGCCTGGGGCTGCAGACCGGACTGGACTCCTCGGAAAAGCACCTCCTGCTGTCCATCGTCAATGAATGCGCCATCTCGATCGGTGAAAAACGCAGCCTGCGGCAGAAGGAACTGGCCGAGATCGAGGCCGAGAAGCAGAAATTCCGGGCCACCCTGCTGCGCTCCATCTCGCATGATCTGCGCACCCCGCTGACCTCCATCAACGGCAATGCGGACAATCTGCTGCAGAATGGCAGCGCCATGGACGAAGCGGACCGCCAGAGCATCTATCAGGACATCCGCGACGACAGCGACTGGCTGATCGGCATGGTCGAAAACCTGCTGGCCGTGACCCGCCTGCAGGAAGGCTCCGTCCTGCACGAAACCACCGAACTGGTGGAGGATGTCGTCCAGGAAGCCCTGAAACACGTCGACCGGAACAGTCAGAAACACACGATTGAGGTCCTGATCGAAGACATGCTCACGGCAAGGATGGACAGCCGCCTGATCATTCAGGTGCTGGTCAATCTGGTCAACAATGCGGTCAAGTATACGCCGGACGGTTCCCTGATCCGCATCTCCGCCTGGCAGCAGGGCGAAGCCGTCCTGGTGCAGGTAGCCGACAACGGCCCCGGCATCGCCCCGGCCGATCAGCCCCATATCTTTGATCTGTTCTATACCGGTACACACAGCCTGCCCGATGCCGGCCGCAGTGTCGGCATGGGTCTGTATCTCTGCCGCAGCATCATCGAGGCGCATGGCGGTACAATAGCCGTATCGGACAATGCCCCGCATGGTGCCGTCTTCACATTCCGTCTCAGACACGAGGAGGTCGACCTTGATGGATCTCAGAACCCGGATACTTGTCGTGGAGGATGATCATTCCGTCCGGAACCTGATCACGACCACGCTGAAGATTCATGATTACAGCTACGCCACCGCCGCCACCGGTGCCCAGGCCATCGCGGCCGCAGCCAGCCAGAATCCCGACATCATTCTGCTGGATCTGGGCCTGCCGGACATGGATGGCAGCGAGGTCATCCGGAAGGTGCGCAGCTGGAGCAATCTGCCGATCATCATCATCAGCGCCCGCAGCGAAGACAGTGACAAGATCACCGCCCTGGATGCCGGCGCCGATGATTATCTGACCAAGCCCTTCTCCGTGGCCGAACTGCTCGCCCGCATCCGGGCCACCGAGCGCCGCCTGGCCGCCAGCCGGGATCCCAGGGGCGAGGCGGAATTTCATAACGGGCCCCTGTGTATCCGCTATGCCTCGGAACAGGTGGAAGTGCAGGGCGAATCCGTTCACCTGACGCCGATCGAATACCGCCTGCTGACCACCCTGGCCCGCAATCTGGACCGGGTCCTGACCCACAGCTTCCTCATCAGCCAGATCTGGGGAGCCAGTTCCGAATCCAACATGGCCTCCCTGCGGGTGTACATGACCACCCTGCGCCGCAAGCTGGAAAAGGCCGGCGCAGCCGGACTGATCGAAACCCATGTAGGGGTCGGCTACTGCATGATCCGTTCGGCAGATCCCGAAAATCATTAGTTTCCTGTTGTACCGCAGAGAAAGATGTACTATCATTGATTTGGTTGATACTACATCTTTTTTTCGGAGGCTTAATATGGATGTAACAAAGAGACAGATCACCAAGATCGCCCGGGAAGTGGCCAAATACACGACCCGGGCCATGAAGCAGGACGGAATCGGCCCGGCCGAATTCGACTATCTGCATGTCATCCGCAAGAATCCCGGCATCACCCAGGCCCGCATCTGCCGGATCCTGACCCTGGACAAGGGTGCCGCCGCCCGCCGGGCCGCTGCCCTGGAAGCCAAGGGCTATCTGGTCCGCCGTCAGAATCCCCAGGACGGCCGCAGTCAGCTGCTGTATGCCACCCCCAAGGCCGAGGCACTCAAGAATTCCAAGGCCTGGATCGAAGCGCATTACTACGAATGGCTGGAACAGGAACTCAGTCCGGAAGAACAGCAGCAGTTCGCCTCCCTGCTCAACCGGATTTACCAGAAGAACAAGGCCGAATCCAAGGCTGACTTTGTCCATGTGCAGGCGTATATCCGGGAAAAGGAAGTGGAAAAATGACCGATCGGATCAAGACCATCGAACATCCGGAAAAGATCTCCTCCTACTTCAAAGCACAGATCCCGATTCTGATCGTCGTCACGATTTCCGGTCTTGGTTATAACATCGGCCTGCTGGCCGGTCCTTACTTCGAAGGCCAGCTGGTGCAGTGTCTTTACGATATTGCCAACGGTACGGCTCAGCCGGCTGACATGATCCATCTGGCCGTGCTGTATCTCCTCGTGATTGCCGTGGTGCAGGTCATGCGGGCCATCAAGCGCTTCGGGGTCCGCCGCTTCGGCAATGAGATCTCCCGGAACATGCGGCATATTCTCTATGGCAGCCTGATCCGGATGACCCCCGAACAGCTGGAACATGAAAAACTCGGTTCCCTGCTGACCAAGGCCATTGCGGATGTCGATACCTGCGCGGAAGGCATGCGCAAATTCACCACGGAGATCTTCGATACCGGCGTGGTGATGATTGCCTATCTCGGGATGCTGCTGCACTATGACTGGCGGCTGACCATTCTCTGCTGCCTGTTCACACCCCTGGCCTACCTGGCCGCTGCCAGGCTGCGGACCAGGGTTGCCGCGGCCAGCAGTGCCTACAAGCAGTCGGCAGCCGTCCTGAACCAGGTGACCCTGGACCGGATCGACTCCGCCCTGACCTATCGGGTCTTCGGCCGGGAGAGCAGCCGCAACCAGGCCTATGAATCGGCCCTGCAGGATTACGAGCACAAGAGTGCCCGGGCCAACATCTATGAAGGCTCCCTGGCGCCCCTGTATGATGCCGTGGCCATGATCGGTGCGGTGATGATCCTGTACTTCGGCTCCCGCAACGTCGTCGGCACCGGCTGGACGCAGTGGAACCTGGCTGCTTTCACCGCCTACCTGGCCTGCTTCACCAAGCTGGCGGTCAAGGTCAGCCATGGCGCCAAGCTGTTCAATGCCGTGCAGAAAGCCCGGGTCTCCTGGCAGCGGATTCAGCCGCTGATGCAGCAGATCGCACAGGCCGATGAAACCATTATCGATACGCCGGTCCAGCCGGCTGTCCTGCAGGTGCAGGATCTGACCTGCGGCTATCAGGAACCCCTGCTGCATGACATCTCCTTTACCGCCCGGCCGGGCGAGATCATCGGCATTACCGGTGAGGTAGCCTCGGGCAAGAGTCTGCTGGGCAAGGTCTTCATCGACCTGGCTCCTTATACAGGCACCATTACCCTGAACGGGCAGAACATTGCCGACCTGACCCCTGCCCAGCGCCATGGCTGGATCTCCTACCAGGGACATGAACCGGAGCTGATCTCCGGCACGATCCAGGACAACATTGCCCTGGGCGATGACCTCGATGTCTGGAAGTACCTGAAACTGGTGGATCTGGACGAGGAAGTCCGCCGCATGCCCCAGCAGGAGCAGACTTACATCGGCGAAGGCGGGATGCAGCTGTCCGGCGGTCAGCAGAGCCGTCTGGCCCTGGCCCGCACCCTGGCCCATGGCCGCTCGGTGCTGATCCTGGATGATCCGCTGGCTGCCGTCGACAGGGCCAGTGAAACCACCATCCTGCAGAATCTGAAACAGGCCTGCAGCCAGCAGACGATTCTGCTGATCTCCCATCGGCTCTATCACTTCCCGGAATTTTCCGGCGTCCTCTTCCTGCATGACGGAACGGCAGACTTTGCCAGTCATGCCGACATGCTGAAGAAACAGCCCGGCTATGCCCGGCTCTATGAAGAACAGCAGAAAGGCGGCGATCTCGATGACACGCAGAAATGATCTGATGCGGGCTTCCTTCCGGCAGTCCATTGCGCAGAACCGCAGGGAGTTCACCATCCTGCTGATCGCTATTGCCGCGGCGATCATCACCTCGCTGCTGCCGCCGCTGGTACTGGAGAAGGCCGTCACCCTGATCAACGACAGGCAGAGCGTGCCGCTGACCCTGGCTCTGGCCTATCTTGGCCTGATCATCCTCAGCGATGTCCTGCAGTCGGGTGAAAGCGCCCTGATCACGCTGTTCGGGCAGAAGATCACCCACGGGCTGCGTTCCTCCATGTGCGCCAAGCTCAGTCGTCTGCCGGCCGACTACTTCACCAGTCATGAGAGCGGCCGGACCGCTTCGATCTTCACCAACGACGGCGATGCCATCGATGTGCTCTACAGCTCCGGCGTCGTCTCCATGTTCGCCGACTTCTTCCAGATGCTGGCGATTCTGATCATTCTCTTTACCCGCAGTCTGGGTGTCGGTCTGCTCATTCTGATCCTGCTGCCCCTGCTGTACCGCCTGACCCGTTCCTTCCAGAAGGGCATGAAGCAGGCCCAGCATGACAACCGGGTCATCATCGGCAAGGTGAACAACCATGTGCCGGAAACCATCCGCAATATCCGCATGATCCATGTCTTCCAGAAGGAGAAATACATGGAGAAGCGCTATGACGATCTGATCAACGAAAGCTATCAGGCCGTCAACCGTTCCAACATCTATGATTCCCTCTATGCCCCGATCATCCTGGTCACCCAGACCGCTGTCATCGCCATCATGATGATCGGTGCCGTCAGCACCGGGACGATGGCGGATCTCTTCGGCGTTTCGGTCGGCAACGCGGTCGCGATCATTGCCTATGTGGGCAAGATCTTCGGTCCGCTGGCTTCCATCGGGATGGAGATCCAGAATATCCAGGCGGCCGCTGCCGGTCTGCAGCGGATCAATGACTTCCTGAATGAGGAAGAATGGCATCCTCAGGCTGTGCCCGCCAGAGATACGAAAGACATCGTCTTTGAAGACGTCAGCTTTGCCTATGATCCGGCTCAGCCGGTCCTGCAGGATCTGTCCTTTGTCATTCAGCCCGGCGAGCATGTGACCTTCATGGGCCGCACCGGCTCGGGCAAGTCCACGATCTTCCGGCTCCTGCTGGGTCTGTATGTCCCGCAGGAAGGTGCCATCGGTCTCTTCGGCCGAACGCCCTGCCAGATTCCGGAAACGGAAAAGCGGAAACTCTATGGCTGCGTGGAGCAGAGTTTCCGCACGGTTCCCGGTACCGTCCGGGATCAGGTTTCCCTGTATGACCCGGAGATCACGGATGACATGATTGATGAGGCGCTGCAGCAGACCGGTCTGCGCGAAGTCGTGCAGGCCCTGCCGCAGGGACTGGATACCCCGATGGATGAGAAGCTGTTCTCCCGGGGTCAGCTGCAGCTGCTGGCCATTGCCAGAGCCATTGTCTGCCAGCCGCCGCTGCTGCTGCTGGATGAAATCACTTCCAGTCTGGACAGCGAAACCGAAGAGCGGGTCCTGGAGGCCCTGCGCCGTTCGGCCAGGGGCCGTACGGTGCTCTCCATCTCGCACCGCCTGGCCGGCAGTCTGGAACAGGAGCGGCTGATTCCGGTCGGCCCTCAGGCTTCGCAGACGTCCTTGACAAACTCCGCGATGTAACGGGTCACCGCGATCCGCGCATTGCAGAAACCATGCCCGCAGGGGAAGACCTTCTTCTTCTGACGGGCTTTTGTCTTATGGTCTTTCAGCTGATCCCAGAGCGGCTGAATCGTCGCCTTGTAGTCCAGCGGATCCTGACTGCCCAGGCAGAGGCAGATATTCATGTCCTTGAGAGCCTCATAGGCCTGAACAAAATCATATTCCGGATGTTCCTCCAGATCTTTCTTCAGTGCCGCCGGTCCGTCGCAGTTCAGCATCGGCGCACCGACCTTGAGCAGATTGTCCATCGCCTTGGGATCCTTTTTCATCGAGACATACATGTTGCCCGGCGCCAGCAGGATGATCCCCTTCAGCCAGGGCAGTTCCTTAGCCGCATTGATGCAGGTATTGCCGCCCATGGAATGCCCGGCCAGGAAGATCAGATCCGGATTGATGTGGTACTCTTCAGCATGTTTGGGATCATGGTACCAGCGGGCAATGGTCATGGCATCCTCGACGCAGTTCGAGATCAGGAACTTCCCCTGACTGCCCCAGGCCCCGCGGTGGTTGGGACAGATCGCCACACAGCCGGCCCGGCGCAGGGCACTGGCGATATCCTCGCTGCGGTGTCCGCCCGGGAAACCATGGAAGAAGATGATCAGCGGCCGGGGCGCCTTGTAGGAGCCGTTCGGCAGCAGCACTTCGCCATACACCGTGCTGCCGTGGATCTTCATCTGCCACAGCCGGTAGTCGGCAATCGCTTCGTCCTTGTCGAGAGGCATGTCCTTGAAGCAGTATTTGGGGTGAATCAGATTTTCTTTCTTTGCCATTGTTCTGTTCTCCTGCCCTCATTATAGCCATCATTTCTGCTATGATAGGACAGTCAGGAGGATTCCGGCATGTTCAAGCTTCGTACCTATCATGCTCCGGACTTCAGTCAGGAGCCTTTCTGCAGTGCACCGGATGTCCATCTGGAACCGGTGACCATTGCCGGCGCCGCTCCGGATGACTTTCATTCGATGAGCATCTATTCGGAATATTTCAAGGTCGGGGGAGAGTGGCTGCTGGCTGAAGAAAGCCGCATGGACTGCACCCCGGTGTATCAGAACGGCAGAATTGCCGTGGTGGAACCCCGCAATCTGAAGCCGGGGGATCTGGTCGTCACCGGCCGCACCGAGGATGCCTCGCAGGGCATCTATCTCTGGTCCCATGGCTTTGAGGAAACCGATGAAAAGACCGATGCCTTTGCCTTCCGGCTCAAGCGCAGCCGCGAGACGTCCTTCACGCAGGACTATGAGGACATCGCCGATCTGCTGCGGCATGAGAAGGAACACGGCAAGATCGTCTGGGTCATGGGCCCGGCCTTCTCGTTTGATGCCGGGGCCCGGGACGCCTTTGCCCGGCTGGTGGATGCCGGCTATGTCCAGGCCATGCTGGCGGGCAACGCCCTAGCCACCCACGATCTGGAAGGGGCCTATCTGCATACCGCCCTGGGGCAGGACATCGTCACCCGGCAGAACATGCCCAACGGCCACTACAACCATCTCGAGACCATCAACAAGTGCCGGCAGGCCGGTTCCATTGCGGCCTTCATTGAGAAGGAGCATCTCGATAACGGCATCATGTGCGCCCTGGAGCGCAATCATATCCCCTATGTCCTGGCCGGCTCGATCCGGGATGACGGACCGCTGCCGCCGGTCATCGGCAATGTCTACGAGGCCCAGGATGCGATGCGGAATCAGCTGCGCGATGCGACGACCGTCATCACCATGGCCACGATGCTCCACAGCATCGCCACCGGCAATATGACCCCTTCCTACCGGGTCATGCCGGACGGCACGATCCGGGAAGTCTATTTCTATATCGTGGACATCTCGGAATTCACCGTGAACAAGCTGGCCGACCGCGGCTCCCTGTCCTCCCAGGGCATCGTGACCAACGTTCAGGATTTCATCACCCACCTGGCCAGGCAGCTGAACCTGCTCTGAAGCTGAGAAAAAGAGAACCAGTGCAGTTCTCTTTTTTCATGCATTCATGTTCCGGATTCAGAGCGACAGATCCATCTCCCGCTGATCCTTGTCAACATAGCCGACCCTGACCTGGGCATGGAAGATGTCCTGCAGTTTCTGTGCCAGTTCTTCCCGGGCGGCCAGCATCTCGTCCCGGTTGAAGTCCACGAAGGCATCCAGGGGGTAGAAGACATAGCTGGTATCGGCCGTGATCTTGCCATGTTCAGACTGCCGCCAGGTCCATCTTCTCGTGCGCACGTCGCTGCCCACCGCGTAGATGACCTCACCGGCATCCGGATGTTCGCTCTCCTGTGCCCCGAAGGGGATGAAGGTCTCATCACCTCTGGCAAAGCGGACGACGATGTCTTCGTCACTGATGCCCAGATCATGCGTGCCCATCGGAATGGTATGCGTCAGGGACACCGCGTTGTTCAGATCCACCAGCGGGTTGATGTGCGGCATGCCCTTGCCCTTGGCAATCCGGGTAAACAGCGCTTCGGCTGAGCACATGTACTTGTTGGGATTGATGCCCAGCGTCCGGAAGGCTTCCCGGTAGGGAATGATAGCCGGTTCTTCCTTGACCTTCTTTCCCGCAAAGCGCTGCGAAGCCGCTGCAATGGCCTCATCCAGCAGTGCGTCGATTTCCGGATAATCCCTGTGGTTGTCGGCACCCTTGCAGACAACGACACCGAAACACACATCCGGCAGCCGGTCGAAGATGCCCTGTTCTACTGCAAATTTCATAGCTTCCTCCGCTCTGACTTTTATACCAGTATACTGCCGCCGATGAATTCCCGGATGATGGAATTGCTGGGAATCATCTCACTCTGCGCAAAGGGACGGATCATGCTCAGCACTCGTAAAAGCCGCTGAGCCTCGGCATAGGTCTCCTGGCTGGCATCGATGGCCTCCAGCTGCGGCTGGGCATAGGATTTCAGCACCGGCAGCTCATAGATCAGGTGGCTGTTGAAGAAGACATCAGCCTGATCCGTATAGGGGAAGATGTTCTCCTCTTCGCCCTTCTTGACCTTGTCCCAGGCGGCCAGGGTACTGTCTGCACTGTTGCCCCGGAACTGATAGTCCCGGACGATCCGGCGCAGCTTGCGGGCATCGTTGACATAGATCCGATGCTGGTCATCCACGGCCAGCTGGGTCAGGGGACTGATGTAGATCCGGAACTTCTGGGCTTCGTCGATCTGCTCTGACAGGGCGGGATTCAGGCCGTGGATGCCCTCGATGACCACCGGCTGATCGGGCCGCAGGGAACGGATCCTTTTGCCGAAGATCTTGGTGCCCTTCTGAAAATCATAGGTCGGCAGATCCACCTTCTTCCCGGCCAGCAGATCCTGCATCTGCCGGTTGAAGAGATCCAGGTCCAGAGCCTGCAGGGATTCATAATCCTTGCGGCCGTCTTCATCCAGCGGGGTCTGGGAGCGTTCCAGGAAATAGTCATCCGTGCCCAGATACAGCGGTTCCTCACCCAGGATCTGCAGCTGAATGCACAGGCGTCTGGCAAAGGTGGTCTTGCCCGATGAAGACGGACCGGCAATCAGGATGAACCGTTTCTGCTGTTCATGGATCTGCCGGGCAATCTCGGCAATCCTGCTTGCATGCAGGGCCTCATTGAGCAGGATCAGTTCCTTCATCCGTTCCGGATCGGCGGCCGCCTCATTCAGGTCTGCCATCTTGTCGATGCGCACGATACGGCTCCAGTGGGTATTCTCCGCAAAGGCCTCATACAGTTTCTTTTCTTCCTTGAAAGGCCTGATCTGCTGCGGCTGGGAGCCGTCCGGAAAGCGCAGCAGGAAGCCGTTGCGGTAGCGGCGCAGTTCAAAGTACTTCAGATAGCCGGTGCTGGGCACCAGGTCGATATAGCCGAATTCCGCTTCGTCACCCATCTCATACAGTACGCCATGCTGGTAATCCGGCGCACTGGCCAGCAGGCGCAGGAAACCCTGCAGGTTCTGCCGGGTGCCATAGCGTTCCATCTCTTCCCGGTTCATCTCGGTGCGCCGGAAAGGCAGATCGGCTGCGATCAGCCGCCGCATTTCCTGCTCAACCCTTTCGTCGGTATGTTCATCGATATCGGCCCGGATGGTGGTATACACGCCGCCGGACAGGCTGTTCTCCAGCACGACATCCACCTGATCCGAGAAGACATGATGGACGGCACTGACATAGACAAAGGACAGCGAGGCCTCATAGATCCGCTGTGTCTCCGGATCCCGCAGATCCAGCAGATCGACCGTGCAGTCCTGGCGGATCAGGGTATGCAGAGGCTTTACGACATGGTTGATCCGGCAGGCATAGATCTCATACTGCAGGCGGTTTGCAAAGTCTGCCAGCAGCACATCCAGCCAGACCTCCTGGGCACAGGTGTACTGCCACTCCCGGTGATCCATATCCCGGAAGGTAATCACAAAATCAGACATCCGAACTCCTTTCTGGTCCTATTCCTTTTTCTCGTTCTGGTACTCTACGATTCCCGTACTTCCCCATTATAATGGCTGCGGAGAAAAGAGGATTTCAGCATGAAACATATCGTCACCATGCAGGACGTGTCCTGCGTCGGCAAGTGCTCGCTGACCGTTGCCCTGCCGATCATTTCCGTCATGGGCGTGGAGTGCAGCGTCATCCCCACGTCCGTGCTGTCCACCCACACCATGTTCAAGAACTTCACCTTCCATGATCTGACGAGTGAAATCGAACCGATCATGAAGCACTGGGAGAAGGAAGGGTTCCACTTTGACGGCATCTATACCGGCTATCTGGGCTCCTTCGAACAGCTGAGCATTGCCCAGGACCTCTTCGAGCGCTTCGGCAAAGGCAAGCCGATCCTGATTGACCCGGTCATGGCGGATAACGGCCATCTGTATCCCGGCTTCACGCAGGAATTTGCCCAGTCCATGGCCAGACTGTGCGGACATGCAGACATGATCTGCCCCAACCTGACCGAGGCCAGTTTCCTGCTGCAGGAACCCTATCTGGAGAAGGACTACACCGAGCAGCAGATCCAGGACACCCTGAAGAAACTCTGCGGCCTGGGCTGCCGGGCGGCCATCCTGACCGGCATCAGTCTGGAACCGGGGAAGCTGGGTGCCTATGCCTATGACAGCAGAGAGGATGCCTTCTACCAGCATTACGAAGACACCCTGCCGGCCAAGTTCCACGGCACCGGCGACATCTGGGCTTCCACCTTCTTCGGCGCCACCATCATGGGCAAGTCCTTCACCAAGGCCCTGGAGATCGCCTGCCGCTTCACCACCGAATCCATCCGGCTGACCCTGGAAGAACCCGATCATAACATCTACGGCGTCAACTTCGAACAGGCCCTGCCGGATCTGATCCGGATGATGCAGGAAGACTGACCGTCCTCAGAAATACCCGGTTTTCGAGCCGGGTATTTTTCTTACGGTCCGAAAAAAAACACAGGCCTTTCAGCCTGTGCGCACGGATTACTGCATGCTGTGGAGCAGGAAGTTCAGGACTACCCGCATGCCCGTGGGAACGGAATCCAGATCCACCCATTCCTCCCGGGTATGGGCGCCGCTGCCGCTGATCGTGCCGACGGTATTGGCCAGCACGCCCTGGGACAGCGGAATATTGGCATCCGTGGAGCCCGGCATGACATAGATCTGACCGTCATAGTATTCCTGAATCAGCTTCTTCGATTCTTCGGTGAAGGCTTCCAGAGCGGCCTGATCGATTGTGCCCATGCCGGGTCTGACGCCCAGCAGTTCCACCAGCACCCGCTTCTTGGCGGCGGTGAAGGAATCGATCACTTCCTGCATGTTCTTCTGCATGATCTGCAGACACTCATCTGAAGCAGAGCGGTATTCATACAGGAACCAGCACTTCTGGGCAATGGAGTTCACCGTTGAACCGCCCTGAATGACGCCGACATTGTAGGTCGTATAGACCTTCTCCGGCTGCTTGATGGCATAGAGCTGCTCGATGATGTCGGCGGCGATCCTGATGGCATTGTCATTGCCGAAGTTGGCATAGGAATGGCCGCCGGAAGTCTCGACCGTGATCTTGTAGCGGTGCGAGCCGACCGGCACATTGGTCACAAAGCCCAGACTGCCGTCAAAGGAATAGAAGGCTTCGATCTGTCCCTCATAGTCCCGGAAGATCTGCTTGGCGCCATCCAGGTTGCCAAGCCCCTCTTCGCAGGAATTGGCGACGATAAGCAGATTCTTCTTCTGTTCCGAGGCATGCTGGACCAGATACCGCGTGGCCATCATCAGATGCACCAGATTGGCCGTATCATCCCCGATGCCCGGGGCGCGCAGGATATTGCCCTCCCGGGTCATCGGCAGTTCTTCTTCATCCGCAAAGACAATGTCCGTGTGGGCCATGAGCACCGTATACGGCTGATCCGGATTGACGGTAAAGCGGCAGACCACATTCTTGGCCTTGTCGATGCTGACGTCCTTCACGCCGTTTTCGATGAACCACTGCCGGCAGAACTCGGCCCGCCGGTCCTCCTGATGACTGGGGCTGGGGATTCTGCCCAGGGTCTGCAGCAGCTCGATGGCTTCCTCCTTGTTGGCATTCACAAACGCTTCGATTTTTTCATTCATTGCACAAGCCTCCTCTCAGGCTTACTGATGCTTGGATCCGAAACGGGCCAGCAGCCGGGCAGTCGCGTCCTCCATGCTGACCGGCCGGGCCGGCTCTTCCGGCTTTTCCGCCGGCCGGTTCGGCCGGTTCTTCCGGGACTTACGGTAACGCACGGCGGCACTGCGCTGTTCCCGCTGCTGCGGTGAAAGCAGACTGAGCTGCACCTTGCCCTTCTCCTCGTCGACCCCGATGACCCAGACCTGGACAATGTCACCGACCGAGACGACTTCCGAAGGATGCTGGATGCGGTTCATGGACATGTTGGAGATGTGGACCAGGCCATCCTCATGCAGACCGATGTCCACAAAGGCGCCGAAGTCCACGACATTGCGGACGGTGCCGGCGAGCTGGTCACCGATATGCAGATCACTCAGTTCCAGGACATTGCTCTTCAGCAGCGCACCCTCGAACTGATCCCGGTAATCCCGCAGGGGCTGCCGGATGGCCTCTTCGATATCCTTCAGGGTATAGGCATCAATGCCCAGATCCGCCGTCTTCTCGGCCGGGAACTGCGCATCCGCCTGGCCCAGCTGCGTGATGCCGCAGGCCTTCATGAGCGCCCGCGCGGCCTCATAGCTTTCCGGATGGATCGAAGTCTCATCCAGCGGTTCATCACCGCCGACGATCCGCAGGAACCCGGCACACTGGGTATAGGCCTTGGGGCCCAGCTTATGCACCTTCAGCAGCTGTTTCCGGTCCGTAAAGCGGCCGTTCTCATTCCGGTAGCTGACAATCTCCCGGGCAATGCCGGCATTCAGGCCCGAGATATGCGTGAGCAGTTCCGGGGAGGCGGTATTCAGATCGGCCCCGACCCGGTTGACGACCTTCATGATTGCTTCATCCAGCCGCTCATTCAGGGCTTTTTCCGGCAGGTCATGCTGATACTGGCCGACCCCGATGGACTTCGGATCGATCTTGATGAGTTCCGGCAGCGGATCCAGCAGACGCCGGCCGATCGAGACAGCAGAGCGTTCCTCGACAGCCAGATCCGGGAATTCCTGCCGGGCCGCTTCCTGGGCGGACCAGACCGATGCACCCGCTTCGGACACGATGGCATAGCTGACGTCCAGATGGTTTTCCTGAATGACTTCCGCCACCAGCTTTTCACTCTCACGGGAAGCCGTCCCGTTGCCGATCGCAATGATCTGCACCTGATACTTCCGGATCAGCTGGAGCAGTTTCGCCTTGTCTTCTGCCGTATCCCGGTTCTTCCCGCGGAAGGGGAAGATCTTGGCCACGGCCAGCAGCTTGCCGGTTTCATCCAGTACTGCAAGCTTGCAGCCATTGGCATAGCCGGGGTCAAAACCCAGCACGACTCTGCCCTTCAGAGGCGGCTGAGAGAGCAGCTTTTCCAGGTTCATGGAGAAGACCTCAATCGAATCCCTGTGGGCCTTTTCGGACAGTTCCGAACGCACTTCATTTTCGATGCTGGGGAACAGCAGCCGTTCACAGCCGTCCTTCACGGCTGCTTCGATCTCGGCGGCACAGACACAGTTCTTCGCATCCTTCAGATAGAAGGACGCCGCCTGCTGCTCCAGGCCTTCCCGGTCATAGGAGAAGGACACGGTGATCACTTTTTCCTTCTCGGCCCGGTCAATCGCCATGACGCGGTGATCGGCAATCCCTCTCACCTTTTCCTGGCGGTCATAGTACATCTCATAGACTTTCTTCTCGTCCACGGCATCTTTCTTTTTCTTCGTCACCAGCACGCCGCTGCGGACGATCTCATCCTTGAAGGACCAGCGCAGCTTCGCATTGTCACTGACCATTTCGGCCAGGATGTCTTCGGCCCCCTGGATGGCATCCTCAGGGGTCTTGACGTATTCACTGACATACTTCTGCGCCTCGCTGGGCAGATCGCCGCTCTCCGGCAGACTGAGCATCCAGTCGGTCAGCGGCTGCAGGCCGTTTTTGATGGCCACGCCCGCCCGGGTCTTTTTCTTCTGCTTGTAGGGACGGTAAAGATCTTCGACCTGGGACAGCTTCGTACAGGCATTGACCGCCTCCCGGATCTCGTCGGTCAGCTTGCCCTGCTGTCCGATCAGGTTCAGGACCGCTTCCTTGCGCTCCTTCAGATTGATTTCATACTGATACTGTTTCTCGATGAAGAGAATCTGCTCTTCATCCAGGCCGTTGGTTGCCTGTTTCCGGTAACGGGCAATGAACGGCACCGTATTCCCTTCTTCCAGCAGTGCCATGGTATGCGAAACCGAGTCCGCAGAGACCTTCAGCTGCCGGGAGAGATTCTGTATGATCTGTTCATCCATTCTGCTTCACTCCTTGCTGTATTTTCACTATCATACCACGCCGGCGCCAGCCCTGCCTGCGGCAGGATGCCAGACGGCCGACCGGAAAGAAAAACAGGGTTCTGCGGGGAGAAAGCAGAACCCTGGAAGGGAGAAAAAGCGGCTGATAAGAGCAGGATTATTCGATGGTGCAGTGCTTCCTGGCACCCTGCATGTAGCTTTCGCTCATTTCCTGACCGATGCCGGGCAGCTCCGGAATGTCATAATATCCATTCTTCGGCTCATAGAAGTACTTGCCGGCCTTCTTGAATTTGGTCAGCAGGTTGTGATCGTGCTCTTCATGAATCGCGAAGTTCGGGATGGTCGCCTCCACCTGCAGAGCCGCAGCCGTGGCGATCGGACCGCCGCAGACATGGATCTGGACGCCGACATCATAGACATTGGCCATATCGCAGATCTTCTTGGTCTCGGTGATCCCGCCGGTGTTGCAGAGGTCAGGCTGGATGATATCCAGCGTTCTGTCCTCCAGGAACTGCCGGAACTGCCATCTGGTGCTGGAACGTTCGCCGGTAGCCAGCGGCAGCGGGCAGTTGGCCTTGATATACCGGAACAGGGACGGATTGTCCGGCATGGTCGGTTCTTCGTAATACATGATCCGGTACGGTGCCAGAGCATTGCCCAGAATGACGGCGGTATTGGCATCCAGCAGCGAGTGAATCTCCACGATGATGTCGAGGTCATCACCGCCGGCTTCACGGGCTGCCGCAATCCGCTCGACGCTTCTTCTCAGTTCCTTTTCCGGATAGACGCCGCGGATCTGATTGCCCTGTCTGCTTCTTAAGGCAGCCAGTTCTTCCGGTGTCTTCGGCTCTTCGGCGCAGGCATAGACCGGGTCGATCTTGACCGCATCATAGCCATCCGCCATGGCATCCTTCACGACATCGTAATAGTCCTTCGGATCAAACAGCAGCGGCATCGAATCATGGGCTTCGATGATCTTGCGCCAGCCGAACTGCAGCTGCGAGGCATAGGCTCTCAGCTTGTCGTTTGTCTTGCCGCCCAGCAGCTTGTAGACCGGCACACCAAGTTTCTTGCCCTTGATGTCCCAGCAGGCGGTGTCGATGGCGGCCATGGCGGCACTGACCACAATCCCACCGTTCATGCCCCAGAAGGTATGACGGTGCAGATGTTCCCAGATCTTTTCGGTGTCAAACGGATCCATGCCGATGACCAGCCGGGCAAAGTCCTGGCACTGGCCATACGCCGCTTCCTGGCTCTTGCCGTAGGAAAGACCGGCCTCGCCGTCTCCGTAAATGCCTTCGTCTGTATGCACACGGATGCAGATATAGTCACTCAGATAGCAGTCAACCGATGTGATTTTCATGAGGATTCCTTTCTTCGTCCGAGCGGACGGACTTACTTGATTTCCACGTGTTCTCTGGCGTTGGCCATGGCCCAGTCACTCATTTCCTGACCGATGCCGGGCAGCTCCGGAATGTCGTAATAGCCATTGTGCGGCTCATAGAAGTATTTGCCGTTCTTCTTGAACTTGGTGGTGAGGTTGGCATTATGCTCCTCATGGATCACAAAGTTCGGGATGGTTGCTTCAACCTGCAGGGCCGCCGCCGTGGCGATCGGACCGCCGCAGACATGGATCTGCACGCCGATGTCATAGACATTGGCCATGTCGCAGATCTTCTTGGTTTCCGTGATGCCGCCGGTATTGCAGAGGTCGGGCTGGATGATGTCGAGGGTCCGGTCTTCGAAGAACTGACGGAACTGCCATCTGCTGCTGGAACGTTCGCCGGTGGCCAGCGGCAGGGTGCATCTGCTCTTGATGTGCCGGAAGTTCTTCGGGTTTTCCGGACTCGTCGGTTCTTCAAAGTACATGATGCGGTACGGTTCCAGGGCCTTGCCCAGGATGGCCGAGGTGTTGGCATCCAGCAGCGAGTGAATCTCGACGATGATGTCGAGATCATCGCCACCCGCTTCTCTTGCTGCCGCAATGCGGGCCACGGACATCTTCAGTTCCTTCTCCGGATAGGTGCCGTGGATCTGATTGCCATGGGTTGCCATGACCTTGCCGATGTCGGTCGGATCCGCCGGGGCATAGACCGGATCGATCTTGACGGCATCATAGCCCTCACTCATGGCGTCTTTGACTGCCGCGGCATAATCCTTCGGGTCAAACAGCATGGACAGTTTGTCCTGCGGTTCAATGACCTTGCGCCAGCCGAACTGCAGCTGCGAGGCATAGGCTCTCAGCCTGTCATTCGTCTTGCCGCCCAGCAGCTTGTAGACCGGCACGCCCAGCTTCTTGCCCTTGATGTCCCAGCAGGCGGTGTCGATGGCGGCCATGGCGGCGGTCAGGACGATGCCGCCGTTCATGCCCCAGAAGGTATGACGGTGCAGGTGTTCCCAGATCTTCTCGGTGTCAAACGGATCCATGCCGATGACCAGACGGGCAAAGTCCTGACACTGGCCGAATGCGGCCTGCCAGCAGGAGCCATACGCCAGGCCGGCTTCGCCGAAGCCGGAAATTCCTTCATCCGTATTGACCCGGACGGTGATGAAATTGCCTAAATAACAGTCGACCGAAGTGATTTTCATAGATCTTTTCCTTTCTTTGCAGGTACCTTCCTGCATGTATGTTTTCAGTCTGCCGTGCTGGTGATGTTCTTCATATCCTCTTCATCTGCCCAGACGGAAGTGTGGATGACGATATCCGCACTCTTGGAACGTCTGACGCCGAGAATGGACAGCACCACGATCATGACAATGTTGACGACTGCCAGGGTCGTGCTGATGCTCAGAACCGACTTCCAGAGGATGACCAGCAGGCCGGCCAGGGACAGCGTGCACAGGAAGTAGTAGACACCGTTCGGCACATGCATCTTCGCCTTGGCCCAGGAATGCGGATACTTCTTCGGCATGTTGATGAAAGCCATGTAGTTCAGAATGGCATAGTACGAACTGATCAGCTGCACCATGTTGGTAATGGTGGTGATCGAGAAGCCGAAGATGATCGGGATCAGGCCGATGACGAACATGGCCGTCAGGATATACTTTCTGGCCCCGTACTTGTTCTTGCGCCCGAAGGCTTCCGGCAGCCAGCCGTCATCGCAGGACTGACCGAGCGTGATGGCATTGTAGGCAAAGGAAGAGTTCAGGGTCGACAGCAGTGCCATGATCGGGCCGCCGATGATGAAGGCATAGAAGAGCCAGGTCGGGAAGATCTTCTGCGCCGCAAAGACCAGCGTCGTGGAATCGCCGTATTCCTCAATCGACATGCAGCCGGTGGCCGCCATGGCAACGCCGACGTACAGCACGATCAGGGTCGGTACGGACATGATCAGAACCTTCGGAATATCAATGCGGGAATTCTTCGCATTCCGG
>CAIFEQ010000001.1:90448-100977 GCA_903789495.1 uncultured Erysipelotrichaceae bacterium
AGGCAATGGTCATGGAGTAGCCCTGGCAGGAGTAGATGAACAGCAGGACCGCGCCGGTAAAGCCGCCGGCGATCTTGCCGTTCTGGAACGTGATGCCCCAGCCATTGATCAGCCAGTTCGGATCGGAGGTATCAAAGATCGGCAGCTTCATCTGGGCAATGCCGAAGACCGCAAAGAGGAACAGCGCAGCAATCAGCAGCCAGGTCATCAGCTTCTGAGCCTTGGCCATGATGTCAATGCCCATCAGGTTGACGATATAGAAGAAACTCAGCAGGGCGACACCGATGATGATACGGGCCACCGGCGTATTCAGGGCCGGGATGACATCCCCGATATAGGCCGCGGCAGATACTCCGAACAGACTCAGGGAGAGGCAGCGGGTCACATAGGTAAACGTGAAGATGCCGCCTGCCTTCGGTCCGACCAGGTCGCACAGCAGCGAGTAATAGCCGCCGCCCAGCCGCAGGGTGGAGGAGATGAAGACGTTGGGAAGAATGATGATGAAGCCGGCGATGATGGCGACCAGATAGGCCAGCCAGGCAGAATAGCCGGTCATCTTGATGGCCGGAACGATCAGCGTAATGACACCGGCACCGATCACCTGGCCGATTGCCAGCGCATAGAGTTCGGGTACACCCAGTGTTCCGGGTGCTGGTTCCTGCTCCTTGATGTATTTGACAGCCATAAGTTAAAAGCTCCTTTTATCTTGTTTGCTGTCCCGTCTGCTGAGGGGTGCGCCGGGCCCTGGCGTCTGCTCTGCGGGTGGAACAAGGCATGATGAAAACATCTTTCCCTGTCTTCTTTTTCCGGAAGCGGGGAAACACACGGATCTTTAACAAAAGAGGCGCCCACAGCCCGTGGTAACAGGCTGTGGATACGCCTGCGAATCAGAAATTATTTGATTTCAATGTGCTGCCTGGCATTCTCCATTGCCCATTCGCTCATTTCCTGACCGATGCCGGGCAGCTCCGGAATGTCATAATAGCCATTGTGCGGCTCATAGAAGTATTTGCCGTTCTTCTTGAACTTGGTGGTGAGGTTGGCATTATGCTCCTCATGGATCACAAAGTTCGGGATGGTTGCTTCAACCTGCAGGGCCGCCGCCGTGGCGATCGGACCGCCGCAGACATGGATCTGCACGCCGATGTCATAGACATTGGCCATGTCGCAGATCTTCTTGGTTTCCGTAATGCCGCCGGTATTGCAGAGATCAGGCTGGATGATATCCAGGGAACGATCCTCAAAGAACTGGCGGTACTGCCATCTCGTCCAGCTGCGTTCGCCGGTGGCCAGCGGCAGCGGCTGGTTCTCCTTGATATACTTGAAATTCTTCGGGTTTTCCGGGCTCGTCGGCTCTTCGTAGTACATGATCCGATACGGTTCCAGTGCTCTGCCCAGAATCACAGCGGTGTTGGCATCCAGCAGCGAGTGAATCTCTACGATGATGTCGAGATCATCGCCGCCCGCTTCTCTTGCTGCCGCAATGCGGGCCACGGACATCTTCAGTTCCTTCTCCGGATAGGTGCCATGATACTGCACGCTGCCATAGGAAGGCTGATCGGCCGGATCTGCCGTAAAGCAGACCGGATCGATCTTGACCGCATCATAGCCCTCACTCATGGCTTCCTTGACGACCCGGGCATAATCCTTCGGATCATACAGGCGTATCAGATGGTCCACCGCCGTGATGTCCTTCCGCCAGCCGAACTGCAGCTGCGAGGCATAGGCTCTCAGCTTATCGTTCGTCTTGCCGCCCAGCAGCTTGTAGACCGGCACACCCAGCTTCTTGCCCTTGATGTCCCAGCAGGCCGTATCGATGGCCGCCATGGCAGAGGTCAGGACGATGCCGCCGTTCATGCCCCAGAAGGTATGACGGTGCAGATGTTCCCAGATTTTCTCGGTGTCAAACGGATCCATGCCGATGACCATCTTGGCAAAATCCTGGCACTGGCCATAGGCAGCCTGCCAGCACTGGCCATAGGCCAGACCTGCTTCACCAAAACCACAGATGCCTTCATCGGTGTTCACTTTAACGGTGATGAAATCGCCCAGATAGCAGTCAATTGAAGTGATTTTCATTTTTCTCTCCTTCTATGTCTGTTTCTGTCTGCTGCAGGGCCCTTGCCGCCGACAGAATCCACACCCTTAACGGTCATGAATACGGTTACATTTCTGTTCATCTGCATCATGGCAGGAATTCCACAGTTTTGCAAGTCCGGCTGTCCGACAAGTGAACATTTTGCCTGTTTGCCTTTGAAAAATTTATTCTTGGGCTTTCACAGTAAGGATGATACAGGCCCTGAAAAAGGGCTGGCCAGGCGGCCTTTCAAAGGTTTCATGCTCCGCGGCTGAAAAAAACCTGTCCGCTGCCGGACAGGCCTAGGCTTTCTCATCATTTGTGTTCGGTGTTCAGATTGCCGATGGCTTCCTGAATCCGTTTCGTGTTTTCAAGTGAACTGTAAAACTGATTCATGACGGCTTCCTTGTCCCCGTTCTCCAGGGCATCGATGAAGCCATCATGGATGTCTCCGACAACATCAGCATATTTGCTGCCGTAGACAATTTCCATGCGGCGGGTGTTTTCTTCCGCCACCTGATTCAGGACGGACGCAATGGCATCGTAGATCATGATCAGAATCTCGTTTTTGGACGAAACGATCAGCTGCCGGTGGAAGCTGTTGTCCACTTTCTGATACTCGGCAATATTGCCTTCTTTCAGCAGACGGCGGATATTCTGTGCCATTTCCCGCAGCTGGCCGCCCTCTTCTTTTGACAGACCGCCGTTCAGAATGATAATCTCTTTGGCAATCTGCTCCAGGATCAGTTTCATCTGATTCTGCTGGATATAGTCATTCGGCAGGGCACTCATCTCATACAGCTGACCGAGAAAATTGCGCATGGAAATATGGGCAACGACTGTGCCGTCGCCGGCCTTGGTTTCCACCATGCCATAGGCCTGCATTTTCTGCAGAGCCGCCCGGACGGAAGCCCGGCTGACTCCCAGTTCATTGGCAATTTCCAGTTCCCCCGGCAGCCTGTATCCCTTCGGCCATTCCCCGCTCACGATCTTCTCAGACAGAATATCAAATACCTGACTGCTGATCGTCCGTTTTTCAATCTTGGTTTCCGTAGCTGTCATCCTGCACCTGCTTCCTTCAATGCCCTGCCGGTTCTTCGAGCAGGTCTCCGTTCTCGTCATACAGCGTCATGTCCACGTTGCGCTTGCTGTTCATGACATCGGTGCTGTATTTGTAGAAAAGACGGCTGGCCAGCTCCTTGTCCGCCTTCCGGATCGCCTCGGCCACCATGTGATGATAGACATAAAGCAGTTCTGCACTCTCCGTCACATCCAGGCTGCTCAGCTTGACATTCAGCGCCGAGATCTTGCGGATCGTATTGGCCAGGGCATCATAGATCATGATCAGCAGGGCGTTCTGAGAAAGATCCACCACTTCCCGGTGAAACTGCATGTCGGAATCCAGATAGTTCTCCAGATCCCCGGCCAGGCGGTAATTCTTCAGGTCACTGACCAGCGCATCAAGTTCATCCAGCTTTGCTTCCGGCACCGCTTCGCCGGAAGAAATGATGAATTCCACGGCTGCCTGTTCCAGGCCGGCCTTCATCTGGTTCATCTGAATATAGTCATTCGGCAGGGCATTGATCTTGAACAGCTGATCAAACAGTTCGTGCATGCTGACTTCATTGACAAAGGTTCCCTCGCCTGCCTTCGTCTTCACCATGCCATACATCTGCAGTTTCTGAATGGCTGCCCGCACCGACACCCGGCTGACGCCATAGGTATCAGCGATTTCCATCTCGGTGGGCAGGCGGTAATTCGTCGGCCATTCACCGGAGATGATCTTTTTGGACAGCCGGTCAAAAACTTCATCTGCTATCGTTTTCTTGATAATCTTCGTTGCCATATTTTTTCCTGAACACTATTTACAGATTATAGCATTCAAACTGTCGCTCCTGTTTTCATTCGCTTTTTTCTTAACAAACAGGATCAGCCGTCCGACTTGACACCTGTCCTACAAGTAGTATTTTGAAGGCAGCTGTACCACATACCTGATAGAAAGGGAAATTATGAAAATCGAGAAAATTGAAGTCTTCCGTCTGCCGACTGCCAACAGCAGGCAGAACAGTCCGATCGGCTGCCGCATTTATACGGATAACGGGTTATACGGAGACGGAGAGGCCGGCATGGCCTATGGGGTCGGCGGAGATGCGGCCTATGCCATGGTCTGCAGTCTGGCCCGAATGATCATCGGCATGAATCCGCTGCAGACCGAACTGATCTGGGAAACCATGTACAAGCGCACCTTCTGGGGACAGAACGGCGGTCCGGTCATTTTCTCCGGGATTGCGGCCATTGACGTGGCCCTGTGGGACATCAAAGGCAAATATTTCAAAGTTCCCTGCTATGAACTGCTGGGCGGCAAGGTGCGTGACCACCTCAGAGCGTATGCTTCACAGCTCCAGTTCGGCTGGGGCATGTACGGAGTTTCCGAACAGCTCTGGTGCGTCCGGCCGGAAGACTATGCCCATAATGTCAAGCTGGCGGCAGCGGAAGGCTTTGACGCCGTCAAGATTGACTTCTTTGACCGGGACGAAAACGGCCAGCCGCTGAACTGGCTGGATACGACCGGCTTCCTGACCCCGAAACAGCTGCAGATGGTAGAAGCCCGCATGAAAGCTGCCCGGGAAGCGGCCGGAGACGATATCGACATCATCATGGAGAATCATTCCTATCCGGACGCCCTGGGGGCTGTGCAGTTAGGCAGGCTGGCAGAGAAGTATCATATTCTGGCCTTTGAAGAACCCAACACACCCACCACGCAGACCGTCTCGTATATTACCAAGTACACCAGTGTTCCGATCGCCAACGGCAAGCGTCTCTTCTCCCGCTGGCAGTATGCCGATTACTTCAAGCAGAATCTGCTTCAGCTCGCCCAGCCGGATATCGGCAACTGCGGCGGCATTACCGAAGTCAAGAAGATCTGCGACATGGCCCATGCCTTTGATGTCGGGGTGCAGATCCACTGTGCCGGCAGTCCGCTGACCACCAGCATTGCCCTGCAGCTGGAGTGCACCATCCCGAACTTCATCATTCACGAACACCACGTCTGCAACCGCATGGATACCGCCCAGAATCTGACCAAATACAACCTGCAGCCCGAACACGGTTCCTTCACCGTGCCGGATCTGCCCGGTATCGGCAATGAATTCCTGCGTTCTGCCATTGACAAAGCCGTCCTGCACGAAGTCATCGAATAACGGATGTATGGAAAAGAGCGCCGGTGCCTGCCGACGCTCTTTTTCGTGCTGCGTTCCCTTCCCGGCCAGAAAAAACAAAACGGCATTTCCATGCCGGAAATGCCACCTGTTATCGAGCCGAAGATATCCAGATGATATCTGTCGAGATGCCGGTCACACCAGGGTGGCCAGCAGTTTGGCGACCGGAAGGGCTGCCAGGAAGAGCAGCTCTCCGATGGTGCAGCCATAACGTGAAGTCATGAACTCTTCCTCCTTCCTCACTGGACTTAAGCCAGCTTTTCCAAGACGATTTCGGCAAACGGGAGGACAAACAGCAGAGCAGCGCCCACCCATGCATTGGATAAGAACTTCATCAGAAACTTCCTCCTTTCTGTTGCAACCTTCTTATAACATTTTGCTACCGAAGATTATTTGATTGAAATCAAATTTAGAGACATTTTACTTAAATTCACACATTTTGATTCCAATCAGTCTGTTATTTCCTGTTAATGTGCGAGTAACCATTCGGTTAAGGGGATCGCAACCAGAACGGCCGCACTCAGATTGGAAACGTTCAGAATCTTACGCATCGTGATTCCCTCCTTCCCCAGGCCAGGTGCTCCAGGATAATCTCAGCAGCCGGCAGAATAAACAGCAGGGCTGCTCCGGTATATGCATTGGCGAAAATGTTCTTCATTTTTCTTTACCTCTTCTTTCTTCTGAATCTTTTTCTTCCGTGCCTCAGGCAATCCTGCCGAGCACGATTTCCACAGCAGGCAGAACAAACAGCAGAGCTGCTCCGACTGCGGCATTGGACATGAACTTCTTCATCGTTTGTTCCTCCTTTCGTTTACAACCTTTTTATACATGAACAGGTGTGCAGATGTTTTGCGTCTGCTCAAAAAGTGCAGAAATCCCGATATTTCACATAATTTGCGTCAGGACAAAGAAAACCCTTTCATGCATTCATGGAAGGGCTCACATGTTGTTCCGTTGCTTTTCCGGCTCTTCACTGCCAGTTTTTCCCGGCGTGTTTCCGCAGATACTGTTCGACCGGTTCCACCTCTTCCGGCTGCAGGAAGAGTGCCGCCCGGCGCTTGTTCAGCTGGTAGTAGAGACAGGGTTTCTGCCGGTCCAGATGGGCATTGGCATCCTGCCACTTCACTTCCCGGCCCATGGCGATGATGCCTTCCGGGCAAAGGCCGGTGCCGATGAAGGCATAGAGAATGCCGATACAGAACATGACCAGGGCTTCGATGATCCGGAAGCTGCCCTGGAAGCGCAGCAGGCAGAGTACTCCGAACAGGATAAAGAGGGCGGGATAGAGCCAGCGGAAGCCCTGCTGGATCTTCAGTTCAATCTTTCTGGTCTTTTTCAGCATGTCTCTGACCGTTAACAGGATCAGCAGATCCAGGATGTAGAAGACCACTTCGAGATAGAATACCGGCATCGCTGTCACCTCCTACTGACAGGGATAGAGCAGGGTCGGTTCTTCGTCCTTGTCCAGACCCTGATAGACCACGGCATAGACCTGCCCGTCCACTTCTGCTTCGGTAAAGCGGCCGTAGCTTTCGACTGCCTTCTCACCATTCTCCACGGTGGTCACCTGGATGCTGGCATCGGACATCTGCTGCACATCAATGATCCGGACCAGGACGCCGTCCTCGAAGAAGACGGTCCGTTTCATGCAGTAGAGCCCCTGCTTGACCATCCGGGAGAAGTCGTTGTACTGTTCCGGGTTCTGAATTTCCCCGTCGGCGATGACGATCCAGCTGTTCTCCAGGGCCTCGTCAATCGTCAGATCCGCCGAGACATCCAGCGGGTCGCCGTCTTCCCAGGCGACTTCATCGTCTTCCGTCCAGCCGGCACAGGCATTGCCCTGTACATAGCTGTAGGTCAGGGTGCCAGGCAGGGCGCCGCTGACGGCATAGCCGGTATAAGAGACGTCATTGGACGCATCGTAGTAATACGTAGTGCCGTAGCATTCCGATTCCTCATAGGAGTGCATGGCATTGGCCGCATCCTTGCCTGTTGCATAGGCCGAGCGCCAGGTCGTAAAGAGCACGCTGTCCTCCGTCTGACTCTGGTAGAAACTGGCAAAAGGCACCCGCCAGGAATGGCCGCTGCCATCGCTGACCGATACCGTGATGAAAGGCATGCAGTAGAAAATCCCTGCGGCTGCAATGACGATCAGGACGATTCTGCCGCCTTTCTTCATTTCCGGTTCCGGGCCTCAATGTCCATGATTTCCTGCACGCGGCGGGCATGCCGGCCGCCTTCAAACTCATGGGTCAGGAATTCCTGAACCAGGTTCTTGGCGGTCTCGATGCCGATCACCCGGGCGCCCAGGCAGAGGATGTTGGCGTTGTTGTGGATGCGGCTGTAGCGGGCACTGTAGGCATCGGAGCACATGGCAGCCCGGATGCCGCTGACCTTGTTGCAGGCCAGGCCGATGCCGATTCCGGTGCCGCAGATCGCAATGCCCAGATCCGCTTCCCCGGCCGCCACCGCATTGGCCACCTTTTCGCCCCAGATCGGATAGTCGGTGCTTTCCGTACTGTCCGTTCCGTAGTTGATCACTTCATACCCCTGTTCCTGCAGCCAGGCGGAGAGTTCGTTCTTCATCTCCACGCCGGCATGATCATTGGCAATTCCGATTTTCATACCGTCTTCTTCTCCTCTTTCCGGCAGTGCCAGAGCAGAATCCAGCCGCCGATCTCCACAAATATCGCCAGGAACTGCGAAACCGACAGCACGCCGATGAAGCCGCGTTCGATGTCGCCCCGCAGGAATTCGATGCCGAAGCGTCCCGCGCTGTACAGAATCAGATACCAGGCACCGGTTTCATTCCGGTGCTTTTCGTCTTTATAGATCTGCCAGAGAATGGCAAAGATCAGGAAATCCCCCAGACTCGAGATCAGCTGGGTCGGCACCAGGGAGACCCCGGCCGGTGCCAGGGAGCCTTCCGGGAACACCACGCCCACATCGCCGTTGGTGGGAATGCCATAGCAGCAGCCGGCCAGGAAACAGCCGATCCGGCCGAGCGCCTGAGCCAGCGCCACCTCCGGCACCAGCAGATTCAGATAGGTCAGAAAAGAGACTTTCTTATGCCGGCAGTACAGCCAGACAAACAGCATTCCGCCGAGAATCCCGCCGTAGACCACCCAGCCGCCGGTGCCCAGCACCGCCGCCGGATCGTCCAGGAAGGCCTGCCAGTTGATCAGGCAGTAGGTCAGCTTGGAACAGCAGTAGCCGGAAACCAAAGCCACGATGATGATATTGTCTACCAGATCCGCGCTCAGGCCGTGTTTCTTGGCCATTCTTTCGCCCAGGTAGAATGCCAGCAGAATGCCGATGGCAATCATGACGCCATAGCCGTGTATCGTCAGCGGACCGATGGTCAGCCAGTTGTTATACATCCCCGTACCTCCGAACCATTATTTTAGGGCAAAAGCAGTCCCTTGAAAAGCACGCCGCAGAAAAGGAAAAGGCGCCGTGCAGCGCCCTGTTCCCTTTCACTTCCGGCTTACTGAATGCCCAGCACTTTGTAATCCTGGTCTTCCACAGCCTTCTTCAGAGCCGCGTTGTCCACATCCTTGCTCAGCTGGACAACAGCTTCGCCCTTGCTGTGATCGGCCGAGGCACTCTCGACGCCGTCCACGGCTTCCAGAGCCTTCTTGACCCGCATCTCGCAGTGCTCGCACATCATGCCTTCAATCTTCAGTGTCTTTTCCATGGTTTCAGAGTTCTCCTTTTCTTCTTCTATACCATCATACTGATAATCTTCGTCTTCCACAGCCTTTTTCAGGGCTGCTTCGGCCACCGGCCCATCCGTCTGCACCAGGGCGATGCCCTTTTCATGGTCAGCCTTGACGGAGCGCACATGTTCCAGGGCCCCGATGGCCTTTTCAATCCGCTGCTCACAATGCTCGCAGGTCATCCCGCCGACCCTGACTGTCAGAGTCTGCAGGGTTTCTGCCGGCTGTTCTTCCGGCTTCTCTTCCGTTTCCGGCAGGGCCCGCTTCTTAAGCGGCTTGTCTCTGGACGGGTCATTGACCTTGAAGAGGTTCAGCCGCAGGGCATTCATGCAGACGGTGAAGCTGGAAAGGCTCATTGCCGCCGCACCGATCATCGGATTCATCTGGTAGCCATAGACACCGGCCGCCAGCGGAATGCAGATGATGTTGTAGAAGAATGCCCAGAACAGGTTCTCGTGAATGTTGCGCAGGGTGGCCCGGCTCAGCCGCACCGCGCCGGCCACATCCGAGAGGCGGGAGTTCATCAGCACCACATCGGCGCTGTCGATGGCCACATCCGTGCCGGCACCGATGGCAATGCCGATATCGGCCCGGGTCAGGGCCGGGGCGTCGTTGATGCCATCGCCCACCATCGCCACCTTGCCGCGCTTCTGCAGATCCCGGATCACCGCTTCCTTGCCATCCGGCAGGACGCCGGCAATCACTCTGCTCACGCCGGCCTGAGCGCCGATCGCATCGGCCGTCCGCTGGTTGTCGCCCGTTAACATGACGACTTCAATGCCCATATTCCGCAGCTGGCGGATCGCTTCCGGCGAATCTTCCTTAATGACATCGGCCACCGCAATGATGCCAAGCATCCTGCCGTCTTCTTCAAAGTAGAGCGGCATCTTCCCCTGCCCGGCCAGTTCTTCCGCCTGCTTCTGCAGCTCTTCCGGTACTGCCGTCAGGGAGGTCATGAACCTGCCCGAGCCGCCATGCAGGGTATGGCCGTTCACCACGGCCTGCAGGCCATTGCCCGGCAGGGCCTTGAAGTCGCTGGCTTCTTCTGCCTGCAGACCTGCCTGCTCGGCCCGGCTGTTGACCGCCTTGGCCAGCGGATGTTCCGACTTCTGCTCCAGGGCATAGGCCTTGCGGAGCAGTTCTTCTTCACTCACGCCGGCCGCCGGCAGAAGGTCGGTGACCTGCGGTTCTCCCTTGGTGATCGTGCCCGTCTTATCCAGGGCAATGATCTGCACCTTGCCGGTTTCCTCCAGGGATTCCGAAGTCTTGAAGAGGATGCCGTTCTTGGCGCCCAGGCCGTTGCCGACCATGATCGCCACCGGTGTGGCCAGACCCAGGGCACACGGGCAGGAAATCACCAGCACGGTGATGCCCCGTTCCAGCGCCTGAGACAGCGGCGCCCCCAGGAACAGCCAGACCGCCGTTGTCACGATGGCAATGCCGATGACCGCCGGGACGAAGACCGCCGACACCCGGTCTGCGATCTTGGCGATCGGTGCCTTGGTTGCGGCCGCA
>CAIFEQ010000001.1:100987-186558 GCA_903789495.1 uncultured Erysipelotrichaceae bacterium
CCATCTGGATGATCTGGGCCAGGGTGGTGTCTTCGCCGACCCGGGTCGCCCGGCACTTCAGATAGCCCGACGTATTGGTCGTGGCCGCCGAGACGGGATCATCTACGGTCTTGTCCACCGGTACGGATTCACCGGTCAGGGCGGATTCATTCACCGCACTGCTGCCCTCGATGACCACGCCGTCCACCGGGATGTTCTCGCCCGGCCGGACGACGAAGATATCGCCGATCTGCACTTCATCGATATTGACGGTCTGCTCCTGGCCGTTGACCAGCAGGGTCGCCTCCTTCGGCGCCAGCTTCATCAGCGACTTCAGCGCATTGGTGGTACGGCCCTTGGACATGGCCTCCAGCATCTTGCCGACCGTGATCAGGGCCGGAATCATCGCCGCGGATTCAAAGTAGAGCTGGTTGTGATACAGCGACATCAGATCCATGTTGTCAGAACCGGCCGTGATCAGCATCGTCATGCGGTAGAACACATAGACGCTCCAGCCGAAGGATACCGAAGAGCCCAGAGCCACCAGGGTATCCATGTTCGGGGCGCCATGGAAAAGGGATTTGAATCCCGAGGTGAAGAAATCCCGGTTGATGAGCATCACGATCGCCGCCAGGATCATCTGGGTCAGTGCCAGTCCGAGATGGTTATGAACCAGGAAGGACGGCAGCGGCCAGCCCCACATGTTGGCTCCCATCGTGATGTACATGAGCACCAGCAGGAAACCGACCGACAGGAGCAGACGCTTCTTCAGACGCGGGGTATCCCGGTCCTTCAGGGCGTCCTCTTCCGCCGCCAGCTTCGCCGAGGCACTGATCTTCTGCTGTGCCGCGCCTTTCAGCTGGGCGCCATAGCCGGCGTCCTCCACAGCCTTTATGACATCTGCCGCGCTCGCGGTCCCCTCCACACCCATGGAATTGGTGAGCAGGGATACCGAGACCGACTGTACGCCCGGCACCTTGGACACGGCTTTCTCGACATGCGCCTGGCAGGATGCACAGGTCATGCCCGTTACCACATACTGTTCCGTAATCTCAGCCCCTTTCTTATTTCATTACCTTCTGCAGGACGTTCACGAGTTCATCCACGGTTTCCTCATGACCCTCCCGGATATCTTCTGTCACACAGCCCTTGATATGACAGGCCAGCAGTTCTTTGTTGAAACTGTAGAGTGCGTTCGTCACGGCACTGACCTGTACGAGAATGTCCGGGCAGTAGGCATTCTCTTCCACCATCCGCTTGATGCCGCGGATCTGTCCTTCAATCCGGTTCAGCCGCATCATCAGGCGTTTCGTCTCTTCCTCCGAGCGGGGATGATGATGCATCTGCTGCATCGTGCGTTCTTTCTTTTCGGCCATCTTCCTTACCTCTTTTTCCATCCGAATAGTATACCCCCCTATAGTATATGTCAAGACGGATGCTCATTTTTTCTTTTCATTTTTCCGCCGGCGGATATAATCGCTTTTATAAGGAAAAATCTATGTCTGAGACGCTGAATCTGACCGAAGGAAAAATCATGCCCCGGCTGTGGGCCTTCTATACCCCGATCCTGGCAAGCAGCCTTTTTCAGCAGCTCTACAACACGGTGGATTCCATCATCGTGGGACAGCTGTGCGGCAAGCTGGGACTGGCTTCGATCGATGCCACGGGTGCCATGACCAGGCTGCCGGTGGCCTTCTTCAGCGGCATTGCGGCCGGCATTGCCATTCTCATCTCCCAGCAGTTCGGAGCGGGGCACAGCCAGGAGCTGAGCCGGACCGAGCATACCGGCGTGGCTCTGTCCTTCCTGTGCGGCATTGCCTTCTCCCTGCTGGGTGTTCTGCTGGCCCCGCAGCTGACCCGGATCATGGCGGTGCCGGACAACATCTGGGACGATGCCCTGGCGTATCTGGCCATCTATCTGGGCGGCATGTGCTTCATGCTGATCTACAACACCGGCGCCGGCATCCTGCGGGCGGTAGGCAATACGAAAGTGCCCTTCCGGATCCTGATCCTGGCCGGCATTGCCAATGTGGTTCTGGATTATCTCTTTGTCGGTCCCCTGCAGCTGGGTGTGGCGGGGGCGGCCCTGGCGACGGTGCTGGCCGAAGGCATCAGTGCCGTACTCGTCCTGCGGGCCCTGTTCACGGCCAACAGCGTCATCCGCCTCAGCCGCAGGGACATCCGTATCGATCGGGAGGCCCTGCACCAGATCCTGCACCTGGGCGTGCCGACCTCGCTGCAGAGCAGTCTGTATCCGATTGCCAACATCATCATTCAGACCGCAACCAACACCCTGGGGTCGGATGTCATTGCGGCCTGGGGCATGGTCAGCAAGCTGGACCTGATCCTCTGGCTGTGCATGAATTCCCTGGGACCGACCATCTCCACCTTCACGGCCCAGAACTACGGGGCCAAAAAAATCGACCGGATCCGTCAGGGCACCCGGTACATGATCACCTTCGGGGTCTGCCTGATCGGGTTTCTGTCGATCATCCTCTATCTCTTCACGGAACCGCTGTCTAAACTCTTCCTGGATCCGGACAGCTACGGCATCATTCCCCTGGTGCGCCAGTACATGAATACCCAGGCGCCGTTCTACTTCACCTTTGTCTTCGGCAATGTCCTGTCCGGTACCATTCAGGGTTCCGGCGAGACCGTAATGCCGATGTTCATCACCCTGCTGGGCACCTGCCTGCTGCGGATCGCCTGGATCTTCTTCTACCTGCCTCAGCATCCGGGCATGATTTCCATCTGCTACTGCTTCCCGGTCTCCTGGATCGTGACCTCGGCCTTATATCTGCTCTATTACTTCGGCTGGCATCTGAAGCACCGTCTGCTGAATCAGGCAGCCTGAAGGCTCAGAAAGCCCAGTGTGCATGAATGATGGTATAGGCCTGCCGCAGATCCTCCGCCACGGCCAGGGCCATGGCTCTGGTCTCTTCATCAGCAGGATAGAGATCGGGGACCTGAATGCAGGCCAGACCGGCCCGCCAGGTGGCCTCAACCCCATAGCGGCTGTCCTCCAGGACGACCGCTTCTTTTTTATACACGCCGGTTTCCCGCAGGACCCGGAGATAGATCTCCGGATCGGGCTTGCGGTGCTTCACCTCATCCCCGCAGATGATCTCGGGAAACAGATCGGCCACCCCGGCGGCTGCCAGATGTTCCAGGGTCGCCTGCCGGAAGGTCGTCGTGGCCAGAGCGATACGCACTCCTCTTTGCTGAAAAGCCAGGACGGTCTCCCGCGCATAGGGGCGCAGCGGAATCGGACCCTGCTTCATCCGGCTGCGGCCCAGGCGGGCGGCCAGGTGCAGCAGTTTCACCGCCAGGGGCTGGTCCTGCACCAGGTTCTGAATCACCCGGTCGGCATCCTGACCGGTCAGGCCGACAATCTTCAGAAACAGATCGCCGCCATGATCGATCCCCAGCTGCAGACCGGCTTCCTGCCAGGCCTGATGCCAGATCTCTTCGGTATCCAGCAGCAGCCCGTCGGCATCGAAGATCACCAGGGACAGCTTTGTTTTTGTCATATTCCCCTCTTTTCCGTCATGGAAAAGGCAGCCTGCCGCTGCCTGTCGTGTTTATTTGCCTGTACCGCCCTCATAGCCGATGATCAGTCCGCCCCGTTCGGTGTAGTAGGTGCAGATGGCCCCGGAGGGCAGGACCCGGATGAGTCCTTCGGCCGAAGGAAAAGCTTCCAGGATCCGCTTCTTCATGGCCTCGGCCGCTTCCAGATTCAGGCTGTGGCTGATCAGTACCTTCCCGCCGGCATAGCCGTGCCGGATCATCTCTTCCAGCATGGAGGCCAGGGCCTTGCGGGTGCCGCGGGCGATCCCGGCCTGGGCAATGGTGCCTTCGGCTGTGCCGAAGCCGACAAAGCGGATGCTCAAGAGACCCGCCAGCCGGGCAATGGTCTGACTGACCCGGCCGTTGCGGGCCAGGTTCCTCAGCGATTCCACATAGAAGACCACATGGGTGTGCTTCTGATAGTCATTGATGGCCGGGATGATGTCGGTGAAGTCCATGCCCTGTTCGATCAGGCCGGCCAGCTTCTCGATCAGCAGCTGCATCTCGCCGGCCGCGGTGAGGCTGTCGAAGACGTAGACCATCGAACCCGGATGTTCTTCCATGTACTCCCGGGCTGCCTGGCTGGCGGCACTGAAAGAACCGGACAGGGAGGACGAGACGGTCACGGCAAAGATATGATCTGCACCCTCGAAGGCCTGTTTCCACTCAAAGGAATTGGCGCAGCTGGTGCTGGTCTTCTGCCCATGGCTCAGTGCCTCCGCAAATTCCTCGTGGTTCAGGGCCTGGTCATCGGAGAATTCCCGCTCATCGACCAGGACCTTCAGCGGCACGGAACGGTAGTTCACGCTGCCCGGCAGACTATATACGTTAGAAGCCGAATCGGCGACAATACGGTATGTCATAAGGCTTTATTTCTTCGCACAGGCCCTGATGAAGGCCGTAAAGAGTTTCTGCTGATCTCTGCTGTCATACATCATCTCGGGGTGCCACTGCACGCCCAGGCAGAAGGCATTCCCGCCGCTGAAGGACATGGCCTCGATCACGCCGTCCGCCGTCTTGCCGATGACCGTGGCGTTTTCCGCCAGTTTCCTGATTCCCTGATGGTGCAGAGAATTGACCTTGACGGTGCGCTTGCCATAGATTTTCGCCAGCTGGCTGTCCTTCTCCAGATGGACATCATGCACGCCGGTATTGCGGCTGTAGACCACAATGCTGTGGTACGTACCGGTCTCGTGGGGCAGATCCTGAATCAGGGTGCCCCCGAAGCAGACGTTCATGGCCTGCAGACCCCGGCAGATGCCCAGCAGCGGCAGCTTTGCCGCATAAGCCGTCCGGATGATCTGCATTTCCTGCTGATCACGCCGCACAAAGACAGGGCCGCAGAAGCCGCCCGGCTCTTCGCCATACAGGTGCGGGTCCACATCGCTTCCGCCGCTGCAGATGACGCCGTCCAGAGTTCTGACAAAGTCATCCAGGACTTCCGGCTTTTCGGTATTCGGCAGAATCACCGGCACGCCGCCCGCCCGGACAATGGCGTTGGCATAATCCATGGCCAGATAATCCCAGTCCTGACCGGGGCCGCCGAGGTTGGTCATCGTCCCGATCGCATCGTGAAAGTCGTAATTGCAGGTTATTCCGATCACTGGCTTCTTCATCATCTTCACGCTTTCTGTTTGTTTTATTGTAACAGGAAACAGAAAAGACGGCTCAGCCGTCTCTTCCAAGAATCATCTGCCGCAGGGCCAGGCTGGCTGCCGACATCAGCTTCTGCGGATCGCTGATCACGTAGAAGCTGCGCGGTGGCATGGGGACCGCCAGGCTTAGTTCACTCAGCTGACCGCTTTCCAGATAGGGCTGAGCAAAGTCCCTGACCACACAGCCGATGCCCAGATTGCGCAGCGCAAACTGCACGATCATGTGGCTGGTGGCCAGCTCAAACTCCGGCTGCAGGTCGACCTTCTGAGCCGCCATGTAGCGGTCAAAGGAGGCCCGGGTGGAAGTGTTGGATTCCAGACAGATCAGGGGCAGACGGGCGATCTCGGCCGCCTTCAGGGGATGACCGGCGTAGGTATGGTAGGCCGGCCCGGCCACGAAGACGTCCTGGATCTGCCGCACCGGCACGGCTTCGATCTGGCCCAGCTGGGACAGCGGACCGGAGACGACGCCGAGGTCGATCTGATGGGCCCGCATCTGCTCCAGGATGACCGGGGTCGGGGCATTGTTCATGTGCACCTTGAGATCCGGGTAGCGGCTGTGGAAGCGTTCCAGATACGGCAGCAGGAAGAATTCCTGGGTCATGTCGGACGCACCGATCGTGATCTCGCCGCTGTCCAGATTCAGCATCTGCCGGAGGCGGTTCTCCCCTTCCTGAATGGTGTGCAGACCGGCCTGCACATAGCCGATCAGTTCCTGCCCCTCGCGGGTCAGCTGGACGCCGCGGGAGGAACGCACGAACAGCCGGCAGCCCAGCTGCTGTTCCAGCTGTTTCAGGGCCTGGGACACCGCCGGCTGGGAAATGCCCAGTTCCCGGGCCGCCCGGGTCAGCGAACCGCAGCGGGCAACCTGGGCAAAGACCCGGTAGAATTCCAGGGACCCCATGGCTTACCTGCTCAGGCGCGTTTTCCGGTGAATGATGTCCGAACGCGACGGACCGTTGCCGACCATCGTGATCGGGAAGCCGATGTGCTCTTCGATGAAGTTGACGTAGTCCTGGCAGGCCTGGGGCAGTTCCTCGAACTTCCGGATGCCCCGGATGCTGCACTTCCAGCCCGGCATCTTCACATACACCGGCTCGCAGCCCGCCAGGTCATGGTAGACCGGGAAATCGGTGAATTCCTTCCCGTTCTTCCGGTAGGCCACGCAGACCGGAATCTCATCCAGGTAGCCCAGGGCGTCCACGACTGAGAGCACCACATCGGTGGCCGACTGCATCATGCACCCGTAGTGAGAGGCGACGCAGTCATACCAGCCGACCCGGCGCGGCCGGCCGGTCGTGGCTCCGTACTCGCCGCCATCGCCGCCCCGCTTGCGCAGGGTTTCGGCTTCTTCGCCATGCAGTTCGGTCACGAAGTCGCCGCCGCCGACCGAAGAGGCATAGGCCTTGGAGACGGCATAGATCTGCCGGATTTCATAGGGCGGAATGCCCAGGGCACCCACGGCGCCATAGGCGGCCAGGGGGTTGGAGGAGGTGACCATCGGATAGATACCGCAGTCGATGTCCTTCATGGTGCCCAGCTGGCCTTCCAGCAGGATGGTCTTGTCATCCAGGCAGGCCTGGTGCAGATAGACTTCCGTCCGGCCCAGATAGGGAGCAATCATCTCCCGCCATCTGCAGATGGTCTCAAAGAGTTCCTGACGGTTGATCGGATCGACCTGATAGAGGTGCACGAGCAGGGCATCCTTGATGTCCGCGACGTGATCGATCTTTTCCTTGATCGCGGCATCGGACATGAAGAACTCATTCACCTGCCAGCCGATCTTGGCATACTTGTCAGAATAGAACGGGGCAATGCCGCTCTTGGTGGAGCCGAAGGCCTTGCCGGCCAGCCGGGCCTCTTCCAGCCCGTCCAGCAGCTTGTGGTAGGGCATCAGCACCTGCACCTTGTCAGAGACCATGATCTGCGGCTTCGGGACGCCGCGGTCCAGCAGCGACTGCATCTCGCCGCAGAACTTCTCGATATCCAGGGCCATGCCATTGCCGCAGATGTTCATGATGTTCTGATGGAAGACACCGGACGGCAGGGTATGCAGGGCAAACTTGCCGTAATCGTTGACGACCGTATGACCCGCATTGTAACCGCCCTGATAGCGGACGACGACATCCGCTTCGTCCGCCAGCATGTCGACGACTTTCCCCTTTCCTTCGTCGCCCCAGTTGGCACCGACAACCGCTTTGATCATGAAAAAACACCTCTTCTTTCTGTCCTCTTGACAGGTTCAGTATAGAAGAAGAGGTGTCATTATGTAATGAAATATTGTTTATAGTACGGATAACTGCCGGTTATACCTTGATTTCGGCCTTCCGGCCCAGCTCCTCCCGGTGTTCATTCAGGAGGGGTTCCACCACCTCCTGCAGGTACTTCTCCACCTGATGCGGGGCACAGCCGATGTAGCGGGAAGCGTCCAGATGACTCTGCAGATCCGCCAGGCTGACATGGAACATGGGATCCGCCGCAATCAGTTCCAGCAGGTTGTTGTCCCTGCCTTCGGCCTTGACCCGCTGGCCTGCCTGCATGGACAGCTGCCGGATCTCCTCATGCAGGGCCTGGCGGTCGCCGCCATGGTGTTCCACTTCATCCATGATGATGTTCTCGGTAGCCATGAACGGCAGCTCTTCCTGCAGGTGGCGGGCAATGCCCCGGGGATCGACCTGCAGCCCGTCCGTCCCATTGATGCACAGATCCAGAATCCCATCGATGGCCAGGAACCCTTCGCTGATCGACAGCCGCCGGTTGGCACTGTCATCCAGGGTTCGTTCAAACCACTGCACGGAGCTGGTCATGGCGGGGTTCAGGGCATCGGCCAGCACATAGCGGCTCAGCGAGCAGATCCGCTCACAGCGCATCGGATTGCGCTTGTAGGGCATGGCGGAAGAACCGATCTGGTTCTTTTCAAAGGGCTCCTCGATTTCCTTCATGTGCTGCAGCAGGCGCAGGTCGGTGGCCATCTTGGCGGCCGAAGCCGCAATCCCGGCCAGCACATTCAGCACCTGGGTATCCACCTTGCGGGAATAGGTCTGTCCGGACACCGGCACGCAGCCCGGGAAGCCCATCTTCTCAGCAATCAGGGGATCCAGGGCATCGACCTTGTCCAGATCGCCGTCAAAGAGTTCCAGGAAGGAGGCCTGGGTGCCGGTGGTGCCCTTGGAGCCCAGCAGCCGCAGCCCGTCCCGGACATGCCGGACTTCCTGGTAATCCATGACAAACTCATTCAGCCAGAGACAGGCCCGCTTGCCGACCGTGGTCGGCTGGGCGGCCTGGTAATGTGTATAGCCCAGGGTCGGCAGATCCTTGTACTGCCTGGCAAAGCGGGCCAGCAGATCCATCACATTGAGCAGCTTGGCAGCGATCAGATCCAGCCCTTCCCGCATCCGGATGATATCCGTATTGTCCCCGACATAGCAGGACGTGGCGCCGAGATGGATGATCGGTCTGGCCTTGGGGCACTGCACCCCATAGGCATAGACATGACTCATGACATCATGCCGCACCTCTTTCTCCCGTTTCCGGGCAACGTCGTAGTTGATGTCGGTGATATGGGCCTTCATCTCGGCGATCTGTTCATCGGTGATGTGCAGGCCCAGTTCCTGCTCCGCCTCGGCCAGGGCGACCCAGAGACGCCGCCAGGTCTGAAACTTATGATCATCGGAGAAGATGAACTGCATCTCGGCACTGGCATAGCGTCCGGACAGCGGACTCTCATAGCGATCGGTACTCATATCGGATCCCTTCTTTCAACGGTTTCATTGTAGGGCAGAAAAAGCCGGAATGAAAAGTCTGCGGCATTGACGCTGCAGGCGGAAACAGCGACAATAGAGACAATATTTTCTGGCAGAAAGGAACCTTCCTATGAGCACGAAAGTAGTCCTTCTGGGCACCGGCACTCCCAATGCAGAACCCGATCAGCAGGGCCCGGCCAGTGCCGTCATCGTGGATGAGCAGGCCTATCTGGTCGACTTCGGTCCCGGGGTGGTCCGGCAGTGTTCCCGGGCCTATTTCAGAGGCATCGATGCCCTGCGGCCCAGCCGCCTGGATCTGGCCTTCTGCACCCATCTGCATTCGGATCATACCCTCGGCCTGGCGGATCTGATCTTTACGCCCTGGGTGCTGGAGCGTACCGCCCCGCTGCGTCTGTTCGGACCGGAGGGGCTGCGGGAAATGACCGAGCATCTGACGGCCGCCTACCGGGCCGACCTGGACATGCGGCTCAACGGTTCGGAACCGGCCAACCCCAGCGGCTATCAGACCAGGGTCACGGAGATCCCCGCCGGCCAGGAGGACTGCGGCATCATCTACACCGATGACCGGGTGCAGGTGGAAGCCTTCACGGTCGATCATGGCCGGCTGCAGAGTCTGGGCTACCGCTTTGTCACCCGGGACCATAAAGTCATTGTCTTCTCCGGAGATACCCGCCCCCTGCCCATCGTGGCTGAGAAAGCAGCGGGCTGCGATCTGCTGGTGCATGAAGTGGAGTACACCGCCGGGCTGAAGAACCGCACCGGGCAGTGGCAGATCTACCACCGGCAGGTCCATACCCTGAGCACCGATCTGGCCTCTATTCTGAAACAGGCCAGACCCGGCCTCTGCGTGACCAATCACCGCATCTATCACATGGAGATCCAGGACAATACGAAGAACCTGGCCGGCGAGATGGCCTGGCGCAATGAGGCGATCCTGCAGGAGATTCGGGAAGCCGGCTATGACGGGCCGGTGGTCAACGGCCAGGATCTGGACATCTTCGAGCTCTGAAGCAAAAGACATGCCTGCAGGCATGCCTTTTGTTTCAGATTCCGTCGGACAGTTTTCTGTTTAACGCAGGTTCCTGGCAAAGGATTCCAGTTCCTGATCCGATGCACTGGACAGGAAGCGCTTGCCGGGCTTGACGGTTGCCTGGGGAGCCAGGGCTTTCAGGTTGTCTGCCGTCCTGCCCAGACTGGAGCCGCCGCTGGTTGCGAACGGCACGATGGTCTTGCCGGAAAAGTCGCCACTCTCCAGGAACGTGTCGATGATGTTAGGCTCCCGGTACCACCAGATCGGGAAGCCGATGAAGATGACACCATAAGACGCCAGATCCGGAATTTCCGAGCCGATTGCCGGGCGCATGGTCGGCACCTTGGCTTCGATGGTAGACCGGCTCTGCTGGTCCGTCCAGTCCAGATCGGCTTTCGTATACGGCTCAGCAGGTTCAATCTCGTAGAGGTCCGCATCGGCTATTCTGGCCAGACGCTCTGCCAGCGCCTGTGTCGTGCCTGTTGCGGAGAAGTAGGCAACCAGTTTTTTCATCTCTCCATTCCTTCTTTCTGCTGCAGGTTGTGCAGCGCTCTTTGATACAGCAGAGTATCCTTCCTGACAGCCGCAGAGGCTGAAAGGCCTGATTCCGATTCATGGTTTCCCGGTCTGCAGTTCGCCAGCCAGATCCGTGAAGAACAGCTGCCGGATCTGCTCCGGCCTGTCCGTCTGGCCCAGGACCCACATCAGTTTGGTATACAGGGCTTCCCGGGTCAGCATACCGCCGGACAGGGCACCGGCCCGGGCGGCCCGCACGCCGACTTCATAGACATCCAGCTGGACGCCTTCGTAGAGACACTGAGTGCTTAAGACCACGGTGACGCCCTTCTGACAGAGCTCTTCCACCGCATCCGACAGGCTGCGGCCGAGATCCGGAATTCCGCCCAGCCCATAGCCGGCCAGGATCACCGCCTGATAGCCCTGCTCCGGCAGGCGGCGCAGGAAGTCAGGCTCCAGACCGGGAGCCGGATGAACGATCAGCACATGATTGCTGAAGGAAGTGTTCAGCTGATAGGGTTTGGTCCATACGGGCTGTCCGTTCAGGACCAGCCTGCCGTTTTCCAGCCGGGCCGCAACTGGGGCATTGATGCTTTCAAAGGCATGTTTCGAGCGGCTGCGCACCTTGCAGGCAAAGACCCCGCGGATCACGATGCCGTCGAAGGCCAGACAGACGCCTCTGAGGTCCGAGCAGGCCGCCTGAAACGCCAGCAGCAGGTTGCCGGGGGCATCGGAATCTTCCTGACCCATGGGAATCTGGGAACCGGTCAGGATCACCGGCTTGGGAATGCCCTGCAGCATCCAGCTGAGCATGCAGGAGGAATACGCCATGGTGTCGGTGCCATGCGTGATGACAAATCCGTCGTAGGCAGACAGATGGGCATCCACTGCTTCGGCCATGCGGACCCAGTCCTCCGGCTGCAGGTTGGAACTGTCAATGCTCATCAGTTCCTCGGCATCTACTTCACAGAACGTTCCGATTTCCGGGACCTGGGCAATCAGGGCCTGACCGGACTGACTGGGTGTCAGGCCGTCTCCCTGATCACGCGAGGCGATCGTTCCGCCTGTGGACAGCAACAGAATTTTCTTCATAAGGTGTTCCCCCTGCTTCTATTATAGTAAACGCTTACATTTTTCTCTACATCTGCCCGGGGAAATCGCGTTGCCTGCCGTCAGTTCGTGACGTCCGCGTCCAGAACCAGCTGGATCCGGTAATCCGGGTAAGCGGCCTGCAGCTCCTGGCGGATCTGCTCGTAAAGGGCCTGACGGTCCTGGATGTCAAAGCTGATGATGATATCCAGGCGCATGTCCTTTTCACCCTCTTCCAGATAGAAACCGTGCATCTCCAGCACGCCCGGGTGGGCCATGACCAGCTGCCGTACCCGCTCCTGTGTTTCCTGCCAGGCCTCATCATTCTGGTCCGTGGCATAGACGGAGATCCCGGTCAGAACAACGCCGGTCTGCTGAAAGACGGCCATTGTGATGCTGCGCTCCAGCCGGTCCAGGTCAGCTGCGGTCTGCTTCTGATCCACTGCGATATGCACAGACCCCATGACCGTACTCGGACCGTAGTTAAAGAGATAGAGATCATAGACCCCCAGGACGCCGGTCTGGGCCGCGATGATCTGCCTGAGCTGATCGCTCTGTTCCCTGCTGAACCGCTCGCCGATGATCTCGCTCAGGGTATCCCGGAGCATTTCCGCTCCGGACCGGATGACCAGGATGGCGATGAGGACACCCAGCCAGGCTTCCAGACTGACCCCTGTCCGCAGGTAGATCAGGGCCGCCGCCAGCGTGGAGGCGGAGATGATCGAGTCAAACAGGGCATCCGTTCCCGAGGCTGTCAGGGCCTCGCTGTCCGCCTTCTGCCCGTTCTTTCGGACGTAGAGTCCCAGCAGGATCTTGACCGCCACCGCCGCGGCGATGACCAGCAGGGATACCGCGGTATAGTTCGGGGTCTCGGGATGCAGGACTTTCTGAATCGATTCGCTCAGGCTGGTGATGCCGGCATAGAGAATGATGAGTGAGATCACCGCCGCACTCATGTATTCAATCCGGCCATAGCCAAGCGGATGTTTCCGGTCCGGCTGCCGGGCGGCCAGCCGGGCTCCCAGGATCGTGATCACCGAGGACAGGGCGTCCGACAGGTTGTTCACCGCATCCAGCAGCACCGCAATGGACCCGGCCGTAACGCCGATTACCGCCTTGAAGGCGGCCAGCAGGACATTGGCCCCGATGCCCACAAGACTGGTCCGTTCAATGATTTTCTGCCGTTCTTCCGCTGTCTGCATCATTCTGCCTCCTGGCTGTCTGCCGCCCCTATCATACGCCTGTGCCGGGGCAGAAAGAAAACCGGGCCTTGCGGTCCGGTGATCTGATTCAGGCTTTCTTCTTTCTCCACACGCAGGAGAGCAGGTAGAAGACGGCTGCGACAGCCAGCAGGATGCCGCCGACGATCCAGTACCAGCGGACATACTGATTGGTGGTACCGTAGATCTCGAAGATCCCGGCCAGCACCGTCCCCGCAATCAGCGTTTCCATGCCGGCCACCCAGAGCTTGCGTACGAGACGCGGCGAGGACGGGAAGAAGGCCGACAGCAGGCAGGGTACTATGCCCAGAATGACCGGAATCAGCCAGAACTGCATCATGTAGGCGGATTCGACGCCATGGCTGAAGCTTTCATAGACTCTGCCGAAGATGAAGCAGAAGACACTGATCCAGAGATATTTCCAGAAACCGGATTTTGCCATAGAGTACCCGGTTCTCTCAAGCCGTAATGCCGACAATGTCGCTCACCTTTCTTTCTGTAATCGTCTTGCCGTTGGAAGTCGGCTGGTTGATGACCTCACCGTTGAAGACCATGGTCGAGGAGCCGCCGCCATCCAGGTTGTAGGCATCCGTGACGCCGTATTCCTGCATCACTTCTGCCAGTTCATAGAGCGTCAGACCGGCACTGGCACTGGTCCGGCCGTCGGCGACCACGAAGACGTAATGTCTGGTGCCGCTGTCATCCACATAGGTGCCGATGGCAGTTCTCGGGTTGGAGGTCTTGGCCTGGCCGACTTCCGAACTGGTGGTGACGGAAATCGTTCCGTTTTCAATCAGACACGGGCCGAAGCTCAGCACCTGCCAGGCCCCTTCATCCAGCAGCTCCTGGGCGGTAACGGAACCCTCTGTGACGAAGCCGAAGGAACCATCCGACCAGATGACCAGGTCTTCCTGCGAACTGCTGTTTGCGCTTTCCCGGTAGAGCACGCCGTTACGGATCACGTAACCGCTCCGGGTGCCGTAGAAGTCACCGTTGATGGCCAGAATCACGTTGTTCTCAGACGCAATCGTCGAGGTCGTTGCGGTGATGTTGCGGCCATAGGTGTTCTGGGCGAAGAAGGTCTGCAGCTGGCTGATATCCGAGACGACCACATCCGCGATGTAGATCTCCGTGCTGTATTCCCGGGTCTCCGTCAGCTGAATGGTGATGCCATTGCCGACATAGCTGTCCGAGGTGATCTCCACCGTGGAAGCCGTCGTGGTTTCAGTCGTCGTGCTGGTATCGGTGGTGCTGGCCGAGGAGACCGCTTCCTCCGTCGTTGTCGTTGTGGTTGCGGTTGCCACGGCTGCCGTGTTATCCTGTGCCACGACCTGCTGATAGGCATGCGGGATCACGAAGGCATCCATCAGGACATAGATGGTAAACAGGCCCAGAAGAACTTCATACAAGCCTTTCTGTAACAGTTTTTTCATTGAATCCTTACCCTTTCTGCCGGCGCTTTTTCAGCCGCCGGATGATCTGTGAAAATGAAGCGTTTCTGGACAATGTAGCTGAGGCAGAAGAACACCATTTCTACCACCAGTTTGGCCAGATACAGATTCCAGCCCAGGGTTCCGTTCAGAAAGACCAGAAGCCTTGTATTCAGAAACAGAATGACTGCCGCCAGCGTGAAGTACTGCACCGCTGACGTCACAGGACTGCCTTTGTTATCGAAGACGACTTTCCGGTTCATGCTGTAGTTGAAGACCGAACTGAAGCAGCGGGCCAGAACATTGGCTCCGGCGCTCAGAAGACCCGACATGCTGAAGGCGGTGAACAGCAGATAGTCCAGCAGGAAGCTGAGCAGGGAAACCAGGGCAAACCGGAACAGGCACCCATAGATCCTCAGAGAATCCCGAACGGTCCGGAAATGGGAACCGCTGTTGTGATTCTCGTAGATGGTCTGGATGGGGATCTGGTCCAGCGGCTCATGCCGATGTGCCGCCTCCTGCAGGACATTCATCTCATATTCATAGCGGTCGCCGGGAATGGCCAGCATCTGGGGGATCTGGCGGACACTGAAGGCACGCAGACCGGTCTGCGTATCCGACAGGTGCACACCGGAAGTCAGATAGAAGGCCATGCTCGTCACCTTGTTGCCGAAGCGGCTGCGCAGGGGCGTACCTTCGCCAAAGCTGCGCACTCCCAGGACCAGGTGATCCGGATGCCCGGCTGCCGCCTGAGCGGTTTTCAGGATATCCGCTACGGCATGCTGGCCGTCTCCGTCAACGGTGACGACGACTGCGTCCGGATCCGTTTCGTTTTCGTAAATCCACTGCAGTCCTGTCTTCAGGGCATAGCCCTTGCCGTGGTTGTCCGGGTAGGACAGGATATTGACCTGTTCCGGCAGGGAACGGAACACCGACTGATAATCCTGACCGCTGCCATCGTCCACCACCAGTATCCAGATTTCTTCATACTCACTGAGTTCTTCGGTCAGCCGGATCAGTTTTTCGTCGGGCTGATAGGAAGGAATCAGTGCATAGATCCTTTTCATATCTCTGTCCTCCTGTTCAATCCGTTATCACGATAATGAAGACAGGTGAACGGCGTCTGAAGAAACTGTGCCGCTCACCTGAATGTTCCACGAAATCTCAGCAAGACAGATATAAGGGTATAAAGCCGCTATTTTACGGGAATGACGGGCGGCCAGACCTGCTCAGAATCCGCCACGATCTGCTTCATTTCCCTGTCCAGGAACAGCAGGCCCTGCTGGCGGATCAGATCCGGGATGCCATCGACTGCTTCGGCAATACTGCCGGCGATGGCCGCCATGGTATCACTGTCCCCGCCCAGCGACACCGCATTGCGTACGGTATCCACGTAGTCCGTGCCTTCCAGAAAGGCCAGCAGAGACTGCGGCACGCTGCCGTCACAGGTCGCATCAAAGCGGTAACCGGGCCGGATTTCCGCCAGGGTCTTGTTCAGCGGTCCGTAAAGGCCTTCCAGATAGGTGCGGATTTCCTGCCGGCTGCTGCCCTGCCGGCCCAGAAAGATAGCCCCGCTGACCGCCTGGGCCGCCCGGATGGCGCTCGGGGTATCATGGCTGACTACGGTAACGGTCTGAGCCAGCTGGCGGGCTTCGGCCAGCGAAGAGGCCGCCCAGCCGCAGGGGCTGACCCGCATGGCTGCCCCGTTGCCGATGCTCTGATAGGGGCCGGCAGCCGGATTCTGCAGCCAGGCGCGGAAACGGGTGCCATAGCCGGCATCCGGATAGGCCTGGCCAAACTGACGCATGTTCTCCGCCGCAGCCTGGCCCAGACGCTGCGGTTCTGCACGGGTTTCCAGCAGTGCCCTGGCAATGGCCAGGGTCATATACGTATCGTCGGTCGGAAAACATCTGCTGTCCAGCAGGATAAACTCCTTGGACTTATGCGGATGAAATTCAAAGCGTGATCCGGCAAGATCGCCGATGATGGCTCCCAGCATGATCTGTCCTCCCTTTTTCTTCAGCTTTATTCTAACAGCCTGCCTGGCAGGAGGATACGCAGGCCGGGGAAAACAAAACCGCGGCATCCCGGGAATTCCGCGGCTTTTCCGTCTCAGAGCTGCAGCACGATGCCCATCACGGCACAGATCAGAATGATCCAGATCGGATGGGTATCCGGTTTCCAGCGGTAGAATGCAAGCATGACGGCAAACAGACCGATCGCCGCCCAGTTGAACAGGACCGAAAGGGAACCGCTTGCCTCGAAGGCTTCCACATGGAAGAGAGACGACAGATAGATATCGATCACGGCGGCCAGAATGAAGCCGACAACCGCCGGCCTCAGACCGGTGAAGATGCCCTGGACGACCTGGGAATCCCGGAACTTTTCCAGCATATGGGCGATGATCAGGACGATGATGATGGACGGGCAGATCAGCGACAGGGTCGCCGCAATGCCGCCCCAGATCCCGAACATATGGTTGCCCACATAGGTTGCCATGTTCACGCCCATCGGGCCCGGCGTGGATTCGGAGACGGCGATCATCGTCGTCAGTTCCTCAATGGTGAACCAGCCATATTTGTAGGACATTTCCTTCAGGAACGGAATCGTCGCCAGCCCGCCGCCGACGGAGAACAGTCCGGTCTTGAAGAACTCCCAGCACATCCGCAGAAACAGACTCATGCCTGCACCTTTCTTTCCCGTTTCTTCTGAACCCGGTACCAGACATAGCCGGCCAGACCTGCCAGCATGACGAGCCAGACCGTCGAGATGGAGGTCCGCCAGCACAGCAGGAAGGCCGCCAGGAAGACGATCAGGCCGAAGGTATCCTTCACGCCCTTCTTCCACAGCCGCAGGACGGCCGTAAACATCAGCACGCAGACCGCCACCCGGATGCCGCCCAGGGCATGCTGGACCACGGTCAGGGAGGAGAAGTTATCGATCAGCGCGGCAATGGCGGTGATGATGATCAGGGATGGCGAAACCACGCCCAGGGTCGCCACGATGCCGCCGATCGTACCGGCCACGTCATAGCCGACAAAGGTCGCCGCATTCACGGCAATGATGCCGGGCGTGCACTGGCCGATGGCATAGTAGTCCATGATCTGATCTTCCGTGGACCAGTGATATTTCTCGATGACCTCTTTCTGGATCATCGGCAGCATCGCATAGCCGCCCCCGAATGTGAAGAGCCCCATCCGGAACCAGGCGCCATACAGCTGGGCGAGTGTTTTCAGCCGGTTCTGTTCCTGCATCGTCCCCATTCTACTTTTCCCCTTTTCCTGACACAAGCTATCTTTTTTTTATACCGTATGAAAAAGCTGTCTGCAATCAGACAGCTTCGGACAGAATCCAGGCCTCAGTCGGTACCGGCTGCGGTTCTGGCGTTTCTGCGGGCATCAAATTTTGCGACCTGGGCGGCAAACCAGGGGGTCAGGAAGGCCGTGACGATGATCGCCGCGGCAATCTGGGCCGTTGCCACCGGGGCAATGGCCGCATAGCGGGGATCGACATCCGCCAGAGCCTGCGGGTTGGCGATATCCGCACCCGCCACACTCGAGATGGCGGCGCCGGCAATGCCTTCATGGAAGATCAGCTCTTCCACCAGCACCGTGACCAGACCGACGACGATCGTGGTCAGTACGCCCAGCAGAATGCCGGACAGACCGCCCTCCAGCACCTGCTGGAAGGACATCGAACAGCCTAACGCAAAGCCGACCATGATGGTGATCGGAGCCGTACCGCCGGCCAGGATCTGCTTCAGGCCGGGGAACAGGGCCGCCACGACAATGCCCAGGACCAGCGGCAGGAAGCTGCCGACCAGGGAACCGACCGAGATCGAAGCCAGGCCTGCCGAGGACAGGGCGATCATCGTCACCGTCGGGCCGACCGACAGATCCGTGATGGCCACGGCACCCTTGTCGGAGTCATTGCCCATGGTCGCGACAATGCCGCTGTAGAGGGCATTGTTGGCCGCCGAGATGGAACCGATGATGGCCAGGGAAGAGAGTCCCAGGAAATCATCGTGGAAGACAAACGCCGTCAGATAGCCAAGACCGACCGCACAGGCAATCTTGGTCAGGATGATCACCGTTCCCTTGGCCACGGCCCGGCCGGTGGAACGGATGTTCATGGACGCGCCGATGAAGAACAGGAAGACCCCGACCAGAGCAGCCGTGCCGTTCCGGGTCATGGCGGTCCAGAAGGAACCGATGTTCAGCGCCTGCGGGATGAGGGAGTTGACGATCACCCCCAGCACCATCGGCACGACAATCAAATCACCGGGAAAACGGTGATAATGGAAGCCCTTCATGCTCAGTCCAGCACGATGCCGCCGTCACAGTCACCGATCTCCCCGTTGACGAAGCTGGCCGCATCGCTGGCAAAGAACAGAATCATCTGGGCCGGTTCACTGGGTTCCGCCGCTCTGCCCAGCGGAATCATGGAGATGATGTGTTTGTTCATCTCTTCCGTCAGGGCGGAAGTCATCGGCGTCCTGGTCAGGGACGGGCAGACGGCGTTGCAGGAAATGCCATACTTGCCGCCCTCCTTGGCAATGGCCTTGGTCAGACCGATGACGCCGGCCTTGGACGAGGCATAAGCCGAAGTGCCCATCAGACCGCCGCCGATCTTGCCGGCCACCGAGGACACATTGACGATCCGGCCGCCGCCGTGCTGCATGAAGTATGGATAGATGGCGGAGCACATCGTGAAGACACCGGTCAGATTGATCCGGATGACCTTCTCCCATTCCTCATCGGTCACATCCTGGAAGGCCGGCCGGGAAATGATGCCGGCCACGTTGATCTCCACATCCACCTTCGGATAGCTGCTGAGCACCTTGGCCATGACTTCCCGGATGTTCTTCGGATCACCGCAGTCGATCTTATAGGCTTCCGCATGCCCCAGCTGAGCGGCGGCCTGCTTTGCCTTTTCCTCATTGAGGTCGAGAATGATGGCATGACCGCCGCCTTCGACAATCCCCTTGGCGACTTCATAGCCGATGCCCTGAGCGGCACCCGTGATGACTGCTGTCTTGCCGGCAAAATCCCATTTCATGATTTTTCCTCCTCTGTTTGTGCAGTTTTCCCATTTCTGTGAAAATCTGCTTTTTCCTGTTTTTCAGGTTCAAGCGGAGTATAGAATGACTTGTGAATTCTTTCACTGTTTCTGCAGTTTAAATCTTCTGCTATATTTTGTGCAGGGAGCACAAGTCTATGGAAGAACTGGATTTCTGCCGGCAGTTTCTGTCGGAACCCGACCTGGACAGGAATACGGATCTCTGTGCGCAGTATCTGCAGTGTCCGCTTGTCGTCATTGCCCCTTCCCTGGCCATCGTGACCTATTCGCATCACGTTCTTCTGCCGGATACGACCTGGCAGAATGCGGTCCGCCGGGGCTATATCACGCTGGAGTTCGGCACCACCCTGCATAACTGGGAACAGCTGGCAGATCCGGGCCATCCCGACCGGCTGACCGTCAGTGCCATTTCCCGCTTCCGGCGCCGCTTTTACCGGCTGCGCTTTGCGGGACGTCTGGTGGGCTATCTCAACCTGTCAGAATGGCAGACCGCCCTGGATACCATTGCCGAGGAGAAGATCGATCTGGTCCGGGCCTGCCTGGCCCGGGCACTGTCAGAACGGCGGTATGTGCGTACCTCCCAGACGCCGGCTCAGGATATCCTGCTCAGCCTGCTGCAGGGCGAAATCGTCGACCGTCTGCACTATCTTGAAAGCATTGCCGATACAGACTTTGCGGCATCCCGGCCCAGACGCTGCGGGGTCGTGGATCTGCAGGGCCGCTATTCCTTCAATGCCGGAGCCGACACGTTCCGGGAAGAACTGCAGGCCGTCTTTCCGCAGTGCACGACGGTGATTCATGAGCAGCGCCTGGTGCTGGTCTTCAGCGACCAGACGGATGCGGCCGGGCAGAAAAAGGCGGCTGCCTGTCTGCGCCGCCTGCACCTGATCATGGGCATCTCCAATGTTTTCTATGATCTCTATCAGATCGCCCGCTATGAGCAGCAGGCTTTCTTTGCCCTGCAGCATTCCCCGGAGACCACGCCCCTGCGGCATTATGATCACTGTGAGCTGGCGGATCTGCTCCGCCGGATGCCGGCTGAGGTGCTGCCGGAGTTTCTCTGCCAGCCGATCCTGGAGATCCATGACCAGGACCGGCAGAACCATACCGAGCTGCTGAAGACCCTGGCCGTCTGGATCCGCAGCGGCGGTTCGGCCAAGCTTGCCGCGGCCGCCCTGCATGTCCACCGCAATACGGTGGCTTACCGCATGGATCTGCTGAACCGGAAGTTTCATCTGAATCTGGATGATCCGGATCTGCGGGAAACCTATCTGCTGTCCTGTCACATTCTTGAAGTGCTGCAGGAGTCTGAATCCCTGCACTGAGCACTCAAAAAGCCGGATCCTTCCGGCTTTCTGCGGCTTATAAGTCCCACTTCCAGTTGGCGACTTCCGGCATGTCCACGCCGTATTCGGCGATGTACTGCTTATGCTCGACCAGCTTGTCACTCATCTTCTGGTAGAGATAGGCCCGGCGGTTGCCCAGCTGCGGCAGATACTTCAGCGCGGTCTGTACGAGATGGAAGCGGTCCATATCATTCTGGACCCGGACATCGAACGGGGTCGTGATGGTGCCCTCTTCCTTGTACCCGCGGACATGGATCAGATGGCTGTTATGCCGGCGGTAGGTCAGTTCATGGACCAGGGTGGCATAGCCGTGGAAGGCGAAGATCACCGGCTTTTCCGGGGTGAAGAGCAGATCATATTCGTCATTGGTCAGGCCATGCGGATGTTCCTCATGCGGCTGCAGCTTGAAGAGGTCCACCACGTTGATGAAGCGGATCTTGAGCTCCGGCAGTTCCTTGCGCAGGATCGACACCGCAGCCAGCGCCTCCAGAGTCGGCGTTTCACCGGCACAGGCGAAGACGATGTCGGGATCCTGGCCCTGATCGTTGGAGGCCCACTCCCAGATGCCGATGCCCTGGGTGCAGTGGCGCACCGCTTCCGGCATGCTCAGCCATTCCGGACGGGGATGCTTGGAAGCGACGATGACATTGACATAGTTCCGGGTCCGCAGGCAGTGATCCATGCAGGACAGCAGGCAGTTGGCATCCGGCGGTAGATAGATGCGGACCACGTCTGCCTTCTTGTTGGCAATATGATCCATGAAGCCTGGATCCTGATGCGTGAAGCCGTTATGGTCCTGCTGCCAGACCGTGGAGCACATGATCAGGTTCAGCGAAGCGATCTCTTCCCGCCACGGCAGCTGGTTGCACACCTTCAGCCACTTGGCATGCTGGGCCGCCATGGAGTCAATGATGCGGGCAAAGGATTCATAGGTGCAGAAGAAGCCATGCCGCCCGGTGAGCAGATAGCCTTCCAGCCAGCCCTCGCACATATGTTCCGACAGCATCGAGTCCATGACCCGGCCATAGGGATCCAGATGGTCATCTGTTTCCGTCCGGGCCGCGTTCCAGTCCCGGTTCTCGACTTCAAAGACAGCACCCAGACGGTTGGAATTGGTCTCGTCCGGTCCGAAGATCCGGAAGTTCTTCGCTTCCTTGTTCAGGGTAAAGACATCCCGGACATACTTGCCCAGTTCGATCATGTCCTGCCCTTCCTTCGATCCGTGCTTCTCCCCGATGTCAAAGGCATAGGCCTTGAAGTCCGGCAGCCGCAGATCCCGCAGAAGCTTGCCGCCGTTGGCATGCGGGTTGGCCCCGATGCGGCGGTCTCCCTGCGGCGCCAGTTCCCGCAGATCGGCGCGGAAGGTGCCGTGTTCGTCGAAGAGTTCTTCGGCATGATAGCTGCGCAGCCACTCCTCGAGGATGGCCAGGTGTTCCGGCTTGTCCATGGCAATCGGTACCTGATGGGACAGGAAATTGCCTTCGATCTTCTTGCCGTCCACCACCTTCGGACCCGTCCAGCCCTTCGGGGTCCGCAGCACGATCATCGGCCAGACCGGCCGGGTCGTATCATGGGCCTCCCGGGCATGTTTCTGGATGGCCAGGATCGATTCGATGACCGTATCCATGGTCTCAGCCATCTTCCTGTGCATGGTCATCGGGTCATCCCCTTCGACGAAGTAGGGTTCCCAGCCGCAGCCATGGAAGAAGTCCACCAGTTCCTGGTGAGACATTCTGGCAAAGATGGTCGGATTGGCGATCTTGAAGCCGTTCAGATGCAGGATCGGCAGAACCGCACCGTCACTGACCGGATTCAGGAACTTATTGCACTGCCAGGAAGTGGCCAGCGGCCCGGTTTCGGCTTCGCCGTCCCCGACCGTCACGGCGGCGATCAGATCCGGGTTGTCAAAGACCGCCCCGAAGGCATGCACGATGCTGTAGCCCAGCTCGCCGCCTTCATTGATGGAGCCCGGTGTTTCCGGAGCACAGTGACTCGGCACGCCGCTGGGGAAGGAAAACTGCTTGAACAGTTTCTTCAGGCCCTCCTCATCCTGGCTGATATTGGGATAGATGTCGGTATAGGAACCGTCCAGATAGTCATTGGCAATGAAGAAATTGCCGCCATGTCCCGGTCCGGACAGCAGGATGAGATCGAGGTCATAGCGCTTGATGACCCGGTTGAGATGCACGAAGACAAAGTTCTGTCCCGGCACGGTACCCCAGTGGCCGACAATCTTCTTCTTGATGTCGCTCCACTGCAGGGGCCGCTTCAGCAGCGGATTATCCAGCAGATACAGCTGACAGGCCGACAGATAGTTGGCAGCCCGCCAGTAGGCATTCATTTTCTGAAGAAGATCCTCGGTGATCGGTCCCTTTTCCGGACAGGTCTTTAACGCAGAACTGGTCATACTGGTCTTCCTTTCCAGCCGGAGCGTTTCTTCCGGCAGCAGGCAGAAAGCACTGCTCTGCACCTGCAATTTACAGTCAGGGAAAATCGTCTGTCAAATGTAAGGGGATTCATCCCCCGGATGCCGCTTTTCCGCTTCCGGAAAGCGCTTTTTTACAGCGCCTGCAGGCTGATCTGTTTGCCGCCCAGCAGTGCCGCGGTATCTTCCTGGCAGGTCATGTAGAGGATCTGGGTATGGCGGGCATAGTCCTGCAGCAGTCTGGCGGCGGCCTGCCGGCGCGGCTGATCCATTTCCAGCAGATCATCGTCCAGGACCAGGAAGCTGTCGCCCGGTTCAGAGAAGTATTCCAGCAGAGCCAGCCGGAATGCAAGCATGACACTCTGCCGGGTGCCGCCGGACAGCAGCTCGGTCGGTATGGTATTGGGACCGGACTGCAGGCGCAGGGTCTCGTCTTCCACGGCCGCATGGACGCGCCCGCCGGTCAGGCTCTGCAGATTGGCATCAAACTTCTGCAGGAAGAGTCTGTAGCGTTCCTCCGGTCCCTGGGTATTCAGGCGTTCCAGATCCTGCTGAATGCGCAGGTAATTCTGATAGGTCTGCCGGTCTTCCTGCAGCTTCTGTTCAGCCTGCCGCAGACTGTCCTGCAGTTCGGATACATCCGCCTCGGTCGCTTCCAGTCCGGCCTTTTCGGAGGTCAGCTCCAGGATCTCCTTCCGCAGAGCCGTCAGGCGCTTGTCCAGATCGGCAGGCATGCTTTCCTGATTCTCCGGCAGACCATCCTGCAGTTCTTCTGCTTTCTGCTGTTCTTCCCGGATCTGCTTCTGCAGCTGCGCCGGATTCTGATACATGCTTTCATACTTTTCGATGGTTTTGGCACAGTAAACCAGCAGCCCGTCCAGGCTGGCCATGCCGGCCTGCCGCAGCAGCCGGGCGATCTGTTCGGCAAGATCCTGCGGAACCGGCAGACCGCGCAGCACCGGCAGGGTCTGCGCCTCGATGTCGGCCAGGGTACGCCCCTGCAGCAGCTGTTTCCGCTGGTTCTGCAGTACCGGAAGACGCGCGTTGACCTTCTGCAGCTGCTCCTTTTTCTGAACCAGCTCGGCTTCGCTCTGACAGCCATAGCGCTGCAGCAGCAGCGGGCATTCCTGCTCTGCCGAGGCAATTGCCTGTTCCAGTCCCTGAATATCCAGGTCTTTCGGCCTGACCGTCAGCCGGCCGGATGATGGCAGATCCACCTGCACATAGCCCTGCAGAATCTGGGTCACGCTGTCGTGTACCGTGTTGGAACCAAAGGCATCCCGGACGGCTGCCTGCTGCCCGGCCGGCAGGTGCATCTGCAGTTCCAGCTGGGTGGCCTTCAGCAGACTTTCAGCCTGAGCGGCCTCTGCCTTAAGGTGCTGATAGCGTTTCAGATCTTCAGACAGATTCTGATGTTTCTGACGGAACTGTTCGTCCTGCCGGATCTGCTCGGCCAGTTCATGAAGCTTCTGCAGAAGTTCCTGATGATCCTGCTGCAGTTTCCGGTTCTTCTGCTCCTCTGCGTATTCTTTCAGTTTCTGAGCCTGCTGCAGCAGGCTTTCCTGCTTCTGCCAGTCCGCGGCCGCTTCCTGCATGTCCTGCAGGGCTTTCCTGGCAGCATCAAGCAGCTGCCGCTGGTTCTCCAGCTGCCGGGCATCCTGCTGCAGGCGGCCCAGCCGTTCTTCCTCGGATGCGGCTTTCTGCAGTCTGCCTTCCAGCTCCTGAATCTCTTTTTCTCTGTCCTGAGCCTGCTTCAGTGCGGCCTCAGCCCTGTCGCGTTCCTGCCAGTCGAGAACCAGCAGGCCGGCTTTCTTCCAGAGCGCACCGGAAGATCTGCTTTCCGGTCTGCCGCGGTCCGGATCCCATTTTCCGCCGTATGCCGTGATTTTTTCCTGCAGCAGATTCTGCAGCTTTTCCGGCGCAATGCCCCCGGCAGCGGACAAAGCGGCCTGCCGTACCTTCTGGCGGGCTTCCGCGGTCTCCTCGTTTTCTTCGGCCGCAAAGAAATCAGCGCACCAGGCCAGAATCTGCTCTTCATTCTTCTGCTGGCCGAGAAACAGATTGCGGTAGACGGCACTGCCATAACGGGTCAGTTCCGCCAGCTGCTGTTCTGCCTGTCCGCCGCTCAGATAATGCCCGGTCTGCTCATCGGTGAGCCGGATCGTGCCTTTCCTGCCGCTGCGCTCCCAGGTCTTTTCCAGCTTCCAGATCTTCTGACCGCTCTGAAAACGCACGGCCGCATCGACGGTATCAAAGCCGCCGGTCGGAAACATGCCGGCATCAACCTTTCTTTTCCCCCCTCGGACCGGAACGCAGAACAGCGCATACAGCATGCCGATGAGCGTACTCTTGCCGCTCTCATTCGGTCCGTAAACCACCGACAGACCATCGGGAAATTCCAGGTGCAGGTTCACCACGCCGGCAAACTGCCGGCAGCTGACAGAAAGAATCTTCATCTTATTTCCCCTCCCGGCAGGCCTGCACCAGGTCATACGCCAGACTGAGCAGATCCGGATCATCCAGGTATCCCTTCAGCAGTCGGTTTTCCAGCGAACCCGGCAGGGTTTCCTGATCGATCTGGGCGGCATCGATCTGCCGGTGCAGGGCCGCATCATCGATTTCCACGCTGACATAGCTGCTGCGCAGACTGTCGTAGAGATTTTCCCGGTTCTGATAATCTTCCCCGCTGACCGAGCCGGAAAGGCTCAGCCGCAGAGACGTCTCGGCCGGCTTCAGATCCTGCAGACCGTCTGCCAGGGCAGAAGCCAGGGAGACATCGGGTTTCAGGGTCAGAGACCGGCTGACAAAGTGCAGCACCGAAACCGCAAGCTTTTCTGCCGTGATCTGCTTCTGATCATCCACATCCAGCAGGAAGACGGAGCCGGGGGAGGAATCCGCGTGGTCGGTCTGCTGGTGTGTGCCGGCATTGAAGATCCTGCTCTTCAGCCGCTGCGGCTGATCAAAGGGCAGATCCGGCCAGGGAATATGCGTATGACCGATCAGCCAGAGATCCACCGGAATCGCCTCCAGTTCCTGAAGACTCATCCGGTAATAGCGGTTCTCCAGATCGGCAGAGATGCCTGCCAGCGCCCCATGGGCCACGCCGATGTTCAGACAGGCCGGATCAAAGGTTTCCTGCCGCAGCCAGGCCAGACGGTTTTCTTCCGAGTGCCGGCTGGCGCAGACCGCCGGGTAGAACACGACCTGCCTTCCGGCAGCGGTTACCGGGTAAGGCCGTTCTTCGTTCAGCAGCAGGATCTGACTGCCGCATTCTTTCTTAAAAGCCTGCCAGAACGGATCCTGGGCATCCGTACAGTAGTCGTGGTTGCCAGGCAGAACCGCCACAAGACAGGCCGCCTGGTTCAGCAGCGCACAGGTTTTCTTCATCAGTTCCCTGGCAACGCTGTGACTGTCAAAGAGATCCCCCGTGATGACGAGCAGATCACATTCCTTCTCTTCGCTCAGCCGCAGTATCTTTTCCAGGGCGGCGAATCTGGCCTCGGCATAGCGTTCCGCCAGCCGGGGCTCATATTTTCCATAGCTGCGGCCCAGATGCAGGTCGCCGGTTTCCATGATCCGCATATTCCACCTCCGCTTTGTTTCATTATACGGGCAGGGCTGTCAGAAAAGACATCTGCCGAAGCACAGATGTCTGCTCAGACAGGCTGCCTGACCGTATTCCGGAACAATCTGATCCGCAGCGATGACAGGATCCTTTTGCCCCTGTTCTGGCTGCCTGTCTGAAAAGCACGCAGGGAAAGACTTACGGCCTGGCTTTATGCACCGGCAGATGTCTGTGCAGAGCCTGCCAGCCGGCATGCAGGCCAAAGCAGGCAATGGTCAGGCCATACACCATGTAGGGCAGAATATAGCGGCTCTTGGCCTCCCAGATCATGCTGAAGAGGAAGCCGCCGAAAATCGTATAGGCCAGCACGGAATTCTGGCCGTCCTTTTTCCGCAGGGCCAGCACCCCGGCGGTCAGGGCCGGGTAGTAGAACAGTTCAAAACCCTTCAGGAACGACTGCAGCAGCCGTCTGAGCAGACCGTTCTGCAGCGATGCCACCAGGGCGGAACTCCCATTGCTGGTGTACAGCACCATCTGCAGGCACTCATAGGCCGGAGCATTCCACTGGGACTGGAACTTGAAGCGGATAAACATCCGGAACAGGTCCGGATTGGCTTTCCAGTCGGCGATGGACTTGTCCATGACTTCCAGACAGCGCTCCCGGATCAGATCCGGATCGCCGCCGCTGTTCCAGTAGACCTGCGCATTGAACCCGTTATACCCGCCGCCCCTACCCTGCATGCCCATGGCAACATAGGCAATGGCCGGGATCGACGAAACCCCCTTCAGCGCCTCCCGGTATGGCAGCCGGATCAGCCAGTTCAGGCCCCAGATCAGAGCGGCCAGACAGCCAATCTGCAGCAGCCGGGAGCTCAGCCGGTACTTCCTGGAAAACAGAATGGCCAGCGCGAAGGCAATGGCCGGGATCAGGGCATTGTGCCGCAGACTGACCGCCAGGGCCAGAACAAAGAAGCTCAGAACATGTTTCGGAAAGGAAGAATCCAGGAACAGCGCCGCAGCGATCATGACCAGCGATGTCGACTGCAGGTCATTATAGAGATACGGCACATAGATCAGGATCGGCAGGGCCGTCAGGTACAGCGTTTCGTACCAGAGGGTCGTGTCTTCCGATTCCCAGATCTGCTGTACGATCCGGGCGCCGCACCAGCCGATGCCCAGTACCGCCAGAATGGCATTGAGGATCTGGAAAGACAGATAATTCCCGTCGCCGAACAGGAAAAACAGAACTCTCAGCAGGCTGACCATGCCGAGCTGATTCTGATGGGCTGCCAGATAGCCATAGCTGTGGACATCCAGGCTGGAATAATCCCCCTGGTTGATCTGGCTGGCACTGTCGGCCACCAGTTTCTGATCTGCCACCGGCGCATACTGCAGCAGGAAGATAAGGGCCAGGGACAGCACCAGCTCCACGCCGCAGACGGTCAGCACGGTCCTCTTCAGACCCAGATGCCGGTGCAGTTTCCGCAGCACCCAGGACAGGATTCCCGCGCCTGCCGTATACAGGATCAGGGAACGGATAAAGGAACCGGGATTCTCCGGAATCAGTTCCACCCCCTGCTCTTTGAGGTCAGAGAAGTTCACTGCCGTACTGCCCAGCGAACACAGAAAACAGAGCGCAGTAAAACAGGCAATCAGAATACCGACCCCGCGGACAACCGCATAGGGCTTTCCGATCTGCCTGCTGCTACTCTGTGCTGTCTGATTATCAGCCTGCAGGGTCTGCTCTCCCTGCTTTCCCCCTGTTTCCGGCATTCCCCAGTATTTTACTACAGATAAAGCCGTTCGGGCAGAAATTCAGACAATTCCGTGTCCGGAACACTGGCACAGACGCCCTGTCATTCAGTACCATAAGAAACAGAAGGAAAGGAATCGTTTATGACAAGTATCAGTGCACTCTGGCAGAACCTGCATGCCCATCCCGAGCCGGCCGGGCAGGAACACCAGACCAGAAAGATTCTGCAGGACTACCTGCGGCAGGAAAGCGATCTGCAGCTGTTCGACCGGGGCAGCTGGTTCTACGGGATCCATGACGAACAGGCGGCGGAGACCATCGGGATCCGGGCCGATATGGATGCCATCTTCACTTCCCGGGGAACTCTGTTCCACGGCTGCGGACACGACGGGCATATGGCCATGGCCTGCGCCTGTGCCCACCGCATTGCCGGAAAGAAGATCGGCAGAAATGTCGTCTTCCTCTTTCAGCCGGCCGAAGAAAACGGTCAGGGCGCGGCCGAATGCCTGCCGCTGTTTGCGGAGCGCAGGATTGACCGGATGCTGGGGCTGCATAACATCCCCGGCTATCCGCTCGGGCAGGTGCTGGTGACCCGGGGTACCTTTGCGGACGGTTCGCTGGGCCTGATCCTGCATCTGAAAGGAAAGCAGAGCCATGCGGCTTATCCGGAAGACGGCATCAATCCGGCTTTTGCGATCAGCCAGCTGGTCTGCCGTCTGCCGCAGATTCAAAGACTCATCTGTTTCGAACAGTTCCAGGAAACCACCGTGATCTACGTGCATGTCGGCGAGCCGAACTTCGGCATCAATGCCGGCGAAGGTGAAATCGGTCTGACCCTGCGGGCTCAGAAGAACACCGATCTGAAGCGTCTGAAGGAAACGGTCATCCAGGAAATGAAAGAGGCCATCCTGGAGGCCTATGCGCCTGAGCAGGCTGCACAGGTGCAGCTGGAGATCCGCGAACAGGATGTCTTCCCGGCTACGGAGACCCGGCCGGAAGATGACGCCCATGTCATGCAGATGCTGCAGCGGGATGGCTTTGATGCGGCGCTGCTGCCGGACCCGATGCGCTCGGCGGAGGATTTCGGCCACTACACCGCAAAGACAGAGACCTTCTTCTTCGGACTTGGCAGCGGGATAGAACAGCCCAACCTGCATACCGATCCCTATGTCTTTCCGACCGAGCTGCTGGAGAAAGGCGGGCAGGTCTGGGAAGAGATGCTGAAGATCTTCTGAACCGCAGAAAGACAATCGCCGCGATCTGTTCTGTCTCAGCCGAGGCAAAGTTCTATAATAGACGGCATGACAGCAGATCAGTATAAGGAACGTTATGAAAAAGAGAATATGTGGCATCTGCTGATGTCCATGTCTCTTCCCATGGTTGCCGCCCAGCTGGTCAACCTTCTCTACAGCGTCATTGACCGGGTCTACATCGGTCATATTCCCGGGGTCGGTACGACGGCCCTGGCAGGGGTCAGTCTCTGCAGTACGATGATCATTCTGGCTGCCGCCTTTGCGACGATCGTGTCCGGCGGCGGGGCTCCCCTGGCCAGCATTGCCATGGGCCAGGGCAAGGAAAAGGATGCCGGTAAGATTCTGAATACCGGCTTCTGCCTGCTGGTGGTCTTTGCGGCCGCCATTACGGTGCTGGGCCTGCTCTTCATGACTCCCTTCCTGAGAGCCTGCGGGGCCAGTGATGCCACCCTGCCCTATGCCAGTGCCTACATGCGGATTTATCTGCTGGGCACGATCTTTGTCCAGCTGTCGCTGGGCTTATCGGCCTTTGTGACCGCCCAGGGACAGTCCCGGTATTCCTTCAAGGCTGTGACCATCGGCGCCGTCCTGAACATCGTACTGGATCCTGTGTTCATCTTCACGCTGAACATGGGCGTCCGAGGTGCCGCGCTGGCGACGATTCTCTCGCAGGCCGTCAGTGCCGCCCTGATCGTGCGTTTTCTGACCTCAGCCCGGGCCAGTCTGCGGCTGCAGAAAGAAAAGATGCACCTGGATCGGAATATTGTCAGCCGGATCTTCAGTCTGGGCGTCTCCCCTTTTGTGATGGCCTCGACGGAAGCGGTACTGGGTTTCGTGCTCAACGGCCAGCTGGCCAGGTATGGTGATATCTATGTCAGTGCCCTGGCCATCATGCAGAGCGGGATGCAGATGATCAGCACGCCCCTGCAGGGCTTTGCCCAGGGCAGCACGCCGATCCTGTCCTATAACTACGGCCATGGCAATGCCCGGAGACTAAAGGAATGCTTCAGGTGCATGCTCATTGTCTGCTTTACGTTTAATCTGGCGATGACGATGTGGATGGTCTTCTGTCCCCGTCAGATTGCCTCCGTCTTCACGTCGGATACCGAACTGATCGATACGGTGGCACAGGTCATGCCGTACTTCATGGCCGGCATGAGCATCTTCGGCCTGCAGAGAGCCTGCCAGAATACCCTGGTGGCCACCAATCAGGCCAAAGTCTCGCTGTTCATTGCCTTCCTGCGCAAGATCTTCCTGCTGATCCCGCTGGTGTACATTCTCCAGCAGGTCATCACGCCGGGCTATCTGGGCGTCTATCTGGCGGAATCCATCGCCGATGCCACAGCAGCCATCTGCTGTGCCATCATCTTCGCCCGCCGCTTTCCGAAGATCCTGCGCTCCATGCCGCAGACCAGTGCTCAGTAAAAACACGCAGATCCTGTCTGCATGTTTTTTTCTGCTTAATAGGGATCGCCCGTCACGGAAGGCGCATGGCCGTTGCAGGCCCACTCCCAGCAGGCCGAAGGCCACAGCCTCAGCATCGTATCGATGCCGATCGGATCGGTATGACTGGCCGTGTCGGTCATGAAGATCAGCTCCATGTTGTCGGTATGGGAGGAACTGTATGCCCCGTCAATCAGGATGCCGTCCTCGGTAAACTCCAGGACAGAGCCGTTGTAGGTGATCTGGAAGGGTTCGGAGGATTCCTGCACGGGCTGGCCGTTGACGACAAAGGCATAGTAGTCCGTGTCATAGTCCTGCAGGAAGTCCTTGCTTAAGCCGATCGAGGCCAGGGCCTCCTGGTCTTCTTCCGTCAGCATCGTTCCTTCCCGGGCGGTATAGCGTACCGCGACGGCTGTGTTCTGATAGGCTGCGGCGATGTGGAGCAGCCGCTGCACATCGAGGTTATAGGGCACGATCAGGGAATAGGCACTGGTCAGACTGGCCTGGGCATACTGCTGTTCCAGTTCTTCGTTGTCCTGATGGTTCTGCACCAGGCCGTTCTCCAGAATGTATTCGCCCAGCCCCCGGGTGACCTTTTCGGCCCCCCAAGAGTTGTTATGCCAGATATCCCCGTCCATGAGCAGATGCCAGCCGATCGCCTCCGGATGATTGGCATAGTCCACATAATCCTGTCCCTTTTCTTCCAGATAGGCCCAGAGGGCAGCCAGCTTGTCGGTATCTTCCTGTGAGATCTTGTAGGGGGTCTTGATGAACAGCAGATGGACATCATTCTCCTCACAGAGTGTGATCATCCGGTCCAGCAGGTCTTTTTCCTCCTGGCTCAGTTCCACCTGCCGGCTGACGGCATAGGTGTCATAGGAGCCGGTCCGGATGTCCGTCGGTTCCTGGCGGACAAAGCCGAAGGTCGTGACCGGACCCTGATTGAGTTCGGCATTGTCCAGGATGCTGTCGGGATCGCTGAAGTCCATGACCCGCCAGTTGTTGTGATTCATGATCAGATCATAGGCATAGGGCAGCCGCTTTTCCGCCTCGCTGTCCGGCATGTTCAGGGCGGCCTGCACACGGGTCTCGCCGGTCATCATGTCGATGGCGGTATAGTACATGCCTTCGCCATAGCAGACCTGGGACTGGGGCAGGAAGGTGAAAACATCCATGATGATCACTTCCGGAGACTGGGTCTTGAGGATTTCCTCCATCATGTAGTAGCTGGTCTCCGGCGGCTGACACATGCTGCCCATGACATAGCTGTAGAGACCGGTCTCGGCATAGAGCACGCCGGGATCAAAGGCATACTGGGCATGACTGGAGCCCACGACGACGACATCGAGGCTGTCTTCCGGCAGGGTGCGGAAGAGATCTCCGGTATCGTTATGATCAATGCGGAAATAGGGGGTCAGGAAACGCCAGACCCCGACCGTCAGACAGCCGGCCAGGGCGGTCTTGCCCGCAATCCGGAACAGGTTTTTCAGGAACGTCTTCATAGGTGCCTCTCAGAATGTGACATAGATGAAGTCCTGCGGATCATACCCGGGACCATAGACGCCGAAGATGATGGCGATGACCATCAGCAGGAAGTAGAAAGCCCAGCGTATGACAAAGGGCCTTCTGGCCAGGCCTTCCACCATGTTCCAGCGGTTACGCAGCAGATCGCTGACCACGATGATGCCCAGCAGAATCCACAGCCAGCCCCATTCATTCCCGGTCAGGCCCAGCAGGGCCGGATCCAGCGGCAGCGAAGCCGCCGAGAGCGGGAAAAGATCCCGGAAGATCTGCAGCGCCTCCGCCAGGCTGGCGGAACGGAAGAAGACCCAGAGCAGGCTGACCAGCACGAAGTTGATCAGAACCCCCAGGACATGCAGCAGAGCAGACCAGAACTTCCCGATCTGCCGGTTCCGGAAGGGCCTGCGGAGCCAGCCTTCCAGGACGCTGAGCAGGCCATGGCCCAGACCCCAGCAGACATACATCCAGGTGGAGCCATGCCAGAGGCCGGAGACCAGAAAGACCAGCAGGACATTCAGGGCATGGCGCCCGGCACTGCAGCGGCTGCCGCCCAGCGGAATGTAGACATAATCCCGCAGCCAGCTGCTCAGGCTGATGTGCCAGCGCCGCCAGAATTCCTGGATATTGCCCGCCAGATAGGGGGTATGGAAGTTGGCCGGGATATGATAGCCCAGCATACGGGCAGTGCCGATTGCGATGTTGCTGTAGGAATCAAAATCCACATAGATCCAGAAGGAATACAGGACAATGCCCAGAACCAGATACCAGCCCTGCAGGCCGGAGGACAGCAGACGCTGGGCAATCGGGCCGAGATAGTCGGCGATGACCAGTTTCTGAAACAGCCCCAGCCCCGCCTGGATACAGCCGTTTTTCTGATCGGTATAGGAAAAGGTAAACTGATCGGTTTCCTTCAGGAATTCGGCACAGCGGTTGATCGGACCGGCCTGGATCAGCGGAAAGAAATACAGATAGTCAAACAGTACGGCCGGATTCCGGATCACCGGACATTTTCCATGCTGCAGATCCAGCAGGTAGGAAACGGCCCGGAAGGTAAAGAAAGACAGCCCCAGAGGCATCAGGGGCAGCGTCCAGTCCAGCAGTCCTGCCGCCTTCCAGACCACCAGGGCACTGGCGGCCCCCAGGCCGAGCAGGAGGGTGATCTTCTGATTCCGGTAACGGGAAATCAGCAGACCGGCCAGCCAGACACAGACCAGATACAGCACAAAGAAGGCATAGCGCTTCACCGTATAGTGCAGAAGAGCAAAAAAGGCCAGATTGGCCACGCACACAAAAAACCATCTGGCCTTCTTCGGCGTCAGCCAGAGCAGTATCGCGGCAGCCCCAGACAAAAGAAGATACTCCAGGGTCAGTACGTTCATGCTTCCCCTCCCTGCATCTGTACACCCGTACTCAGCGTACCATGATTTCAGACGAATTTCTCATAGGCATAGCGAGGATCATTGTCTTCTTCGACGTGTATGATCCCGGCTCTTTCATACCCCAGTTTGGCCAGCAGATGCTGCATCGGAATGTTATCCGGATGCGTATCGATGCGGATGTGTCCGCACTGCTCCAGGGCCCAGTTCAGACAGGCGGTTCCGATGCCCGGTACCGAACCGTCGCCAGCCAGCCGGTGCACCACCCCATAGGTATTCCCCTGCTCTTCGCCCAGTGCGGCGATGGCGGGCCACTGGCCATCAGTAATCCGATCATAGCAGGGCTCGGCATGGGGTCCAACCATCATGCAGAAGGTGCCGACGACCCGTTCCTGCGGCGTGCCGGCATCCAGGACGCAGACATAGCTGCGCTGCCGGGCAATATCCGTTTTCAGCAGTTCCTCTGGCGGCCAGTGCCGGTTTCCCCACTGCCGGGGATTGCCATGGGCCGCCATGAAAGCTCTGGCCGTGGCATAAATGTCCAGCATCTGCGGCAGATCCTCCATGCTGGAATGTCTGATTGTCAGCATTCCTCTCTTTTCCTTTCTGTTTCTGTCTTCTATCCTATCATGTCCGCTCACGCAGTGTCTGCTGTCCGTTATTCTTTCCACAGGGTGCTCAGACCATGTTCCGTCTCGGCCTCCAGGGAGGCCTGGCTGTGGCCGCCGCCCTCATTTTCCCAGTAAAGAAGATTCCGGGCATTGATCAGATCCGGATAAGCCGACCGCAGGGCTTCGATCTGCGGCCGCATGGTGTATTTTGTGGAGTCCAGACTGCCCACCATTGCCAGGATCCGGAAATCCCCGGGTCCATAGCCGCCCGCCAGCAGACCCTGCATGAGCTGTTCTTCCACCGGCTCATCAGAAAGCCGATCCAGCCAGCAGTCGCCGGCCATGGGCAGATAACAGGCAAAGGCATCGGCCTGCAGGGCCAGCACATCCCAGGTCGTCACGCCGCCCATGGAATAGCCGCCGAATGCCCGGTGCATCCGGCTCTGCTGCAGACCCTGTGCGTCCGTGCTCTGGGCATAGGTATGATACGTGCTTTCCACCGCCTGCAGCAGGAGTGGGACTTCCTGCCGGGCAAAGAAGTGGTTCAGGGGATAGTCCTGCGTGTAGTCGGCCTGAACAAAGGAGCGGTCCGGATAATAGGTCGGAAAGACCACCAGCATCGGGACTATTTCCCCGCTGCGGATCCATTCATCCAGCAGCGGTGCCAGATCTTCTGCCATCTGAGAAGCGCTGCCCTGAGAGCCATGCAGGAGGTAGACGATGTTCATGGGTTCCTGCTCCTCATAGGACGCCGGCACATAGACGTAAGCCGTCTTGGTATAGGTCTGCTCTTCATAGCGGATCTCATAGCGTACCGTTTCCAGACTGCCGGCCTCCGCTGCGGCAGATCCGCTCTGCGCCGTTTCCGGCGGCAGCGGTTCTGTTCTTCCGGCCGCACAGCCGCTCAGAATGCCCAGGTTTCCGATCACCAGAAAGACAAGCATCGTTCTGCTGAATTCTGTTCTCATTTCTTTTTCCTTCAGAAAAGAAGCACGCGCAGGTGCTTCTTTCATGCGTTTCTGCTGAACAGGTCCGTCAGCCAGGCCGCGTAATCCCGGACCCAGCCGCCGTCCCCGCCGAAGCCATGCGGCCAGCCGTCCAGCACGATCCGCCCGGCTGCGATTCCCATTTCAGATAACAGACGGTACTGCGCTTCAAACTGGTCATAGAACGGATCTTCCGTCCCGTACACAAAGAAGGTCGGAGGCAGATCGGCCTCTGCCAGCGCCGCCTGATCCAGCGTGCCGTGGGACAGCCTGCCATAGAAGGAATAGATCATCCCGTCTGCGGCGGCATAGGCCCTGAGCGCATCCAGTTCATCCGGCTGATACGAGGGATCCAGGATGGTGCCGCTGACGTCTTCGTCATAGCCCATCAGAAACTGCCCGGCCTGAATGCCGCCGGCGGAATACCCCATCACGGCAATGTCATCGGGATCAATGCCGTATGTTTCGGCATTCTGACGGATGAACCGGACGGCCCGGGCCACATCCAGGGCCCCTTCCTGCTGGCTGTACGGCTGCAGGCGGTAATCCACGATGAAGGGCCGCAGACCATACTCCCGCAGCTGGGCCGCAGTAGGCAGGGTATCCGTGTAGTTGCCCCGGATCCGATAGGCACCGCCAGCCAGCAGGACGACGGCTCCTCTGGCGCTGACCCCTTCCGGCAGCGGGATGGACGTGACATAGGGACGGAAATCATAGGGGTCAAAGTAGCCGGTCATTCCCGGCGTAAAGGCCGTGACGGCCGGAACATTGCCTTCTTCCCAGAGATACAGGGCCTGGAATTCATCCGGTCTGACCTCGGCATGTGCAACCGTATCCTCTGCCCGTTCCGGCAGAGGCATCCTGCGCACCTGCAGGTCCTGGGACCAGTCTCCCATGAGACCGGACCCATAGTCATAGGCGGGCGGAAAGTCTGCCGGTGCCGCCAGCGTTTCGCCGGAGGTCCCTTCGCGCAGACCGCTTTCTGTACTTTCCTGATTTTCCTGCATGGTTTCTCCTTCCGCCGGCTGTGTCTGACTGCCGGCCTGACCGGCACAGCCGCTCAGGGAGAGCAGAGCGGCCAGGGTCAGGCCAGACAGATGCTGTAGGATTTTTCCCGGGTCAGTCATTGTAGATGACCGGCTTGATCAGACTGCGGTCATGGTTCAGGAAGAGATCCATGGCCTGCGGAATCTGCTCCATGCCGTGGAAGCGGTGCGTGATCATCTTCTCAGGCGCGACTCTGCCATCCGCAATCAGTCTGACCATCCGGCTCATCAGCAGCCTGCCGCCGCCGCAGCCGATGCCCTTGATGGTCTTGTCCCCATAGCCGTAGCCCCAGGCAGCGGGATCAATGGGAATATCTTTTCCGCTGAAGTAGGCCGACAGATTGACCAGAGTACCGCCCTTCTTGAGCATCTTCAGGCCCTTCGACAGCTCGGCTTCCGTACCGCCGCACAGGACGACCCGGTCCACCGGACCGTCGTTGGCGCGGATGATGTCATCAATGTAGCCCTCCTTGTGGTAATCCACGCAGTGCGTGGCCCCGTATTCCTTTGCCGCCTCAAAGCAGACCGGACGGGAACCGATGGCAAACACATGCCCCGCTCCGTGCAGAACCGCTGCCCGGACGGCCATCAGACCGACCGGACCGATGCCCAGAACAGCAACCGATTCCCCGAAGCGCAGATCCAGCGCCTCCACGCCCGTAAAGGCGGTGCACATCATATCCGGTACCATGACGGCCTGTTCCAGACTGACATTGTCCGGAATCAGAGCCAGGTTCATGTCCGCGTCACGGATGTAGTATTCCTCCACAAAGGAGCCGCCGCGGTCCGGATAGTCGATGCCGGCATACATGTTGTCCTGAACCTGAGCCGCATGGCCATCCTGGGCTTCCAGGCTGCGCCAGTGCGGCATGATGGCACAGACGATGACCCGGTCACCCGGCTTGAAATCTCTCACCTCACTGCCGACCGCGACGATTTCGCCGCACATCTCATGCCCGGCTGCCTTGCCCACCAGATAAGGCAGAGAAGCCGCACCGGTAGCACACAGATGGGCATCGCTGGTGCAGGGTGACCAGATCAGCGGCCGGATCAGAGCCCCGGTGGGAACGATGTTCTCCGCCTCCGGGACCGGGCAGTGCGGGCTGACCTCCATTCTGTTTTTCCCGGCAATCACAACACCTTTCAGATAACGCATGATGATTCCTCCTTTTCCGCTTCTTCCGGAAGCGCTTTGCGCCAGTTGGCATGAACCAGATCCGACAGACTGACATGGACATTGCGGTAGCGGGTCTGGGGATCCGGTTCCCGGAAACCCAGAACCGGGTTGATCCGGATGGCCTTTTCCGGGCAGACATGCACACATGCCATACAGGCCTGGCAGTTCTTCCGGTTCCGGACCGCCCGATGTTTCTGCAGATGAATACAGCCGGCCGGGCAGACCTTCGTGCACAGACCGCAGCCGATGCACCGGGCCGTAAAGCTGAAGTCTGCCCAGACCGTGGCCGGCTGATGCCCGACCAGCTGCAGGTAATGCTCATGCGCCTGCCGGTCGGCCTCGGTCACTTCCTCAAAGCCATGTTTTCTGACGGCAAGATCCTGACGGATCACCTCCAGCTGTTCCTCCACATGCTTGTCCAAGGCCAGCTGTTCCTTCATGTCAAAGGCGGGCAGAAAATTGTCCACCATCAGCAGGGTGCGGATATAGTCGATCCGCTTCCCGGCATCACCGAAGACCTGACGGGCCAGTTCCACGGCATTGGCATGCCGGTTCCCATAGGTCAGGATCAGAAACACATAGGAAGTCTCAAAGGTGGCCCGGCTGATGAAGGCCTTGACCATCTGCGGCATCTCATGCCCGTAGATCGGGGCCACGATGCCGATCCGCTCCGAGCGGAAATGCAGGTCTGTACGGTCAATCACCTGGGGAATACTGATGACATCCGTATCCAGACTCCTGGCTGCATACAGACTGTTTCCGGTTCCGGAAAAACAGAAGATCATAGGCTTTCCTCCCGGAAGGCTGCTGCTGATCTCTGCCTTCCTGTGCTCTACGTCTGCATGCTAGCGGGAATCCGGAAATCTGTACAATATTGTTTCCGCAACCAGCTATTCAGCAGATGAATTCTCCTTTTCGTTTTCCATCATGTACTTCCCGGGAAATCCGGATTATGCTCAGAATCGGAAATGCAGAGCCGTCCTGCGGTTCTGCATCTGGCCAGGAGGAAGAACATGAAAACATTTCAGTACACAGGAATGCCCAGGGTCTACTTCGGGGAAGGTGCCCTGGAGACGGCACTGACTGCGGAACTGCCCCAGATCGGCAGGCGGGTCATGCTTGCCTATGGCGGCGGCTCCATCAAGCGCAACGGGATCTATGATCAGGTGTGTGCCCTTCTGCACAAAGCCGATAAGACCATCATTGAGTTCAGCGGCATCATGGCCAATCCGACCTATGCCAAGGTACAGGAAGGCGCCAGGCTGGCCCGTCAGGAAAAGGTGGACTTCATCCTGGCCGTCGGCGGCGGTTCCGTCATGGACTGTTGCAAGATCGTCTCTGCCCAGGCCAGGATGGAAGAGGATATCTGGAACGCCGAGTTCAGTGAACATAAATATCCCACGGATTTCCTGCCGCTTGGCATGGTGGTGACTGCTTCCGGCACCGGGGCCGAGATGAACAATGGCGCCGTGATCACCAACGAAGAAACCCGGCAGAAGAACGGCATGGGCGGAGCCCTGGCCCGCTTTGCGGTGCTGGATCCGTCTTACACGCTCAGCGTACCGATGTCCCAGGCGGTGTCCGGAGCCTTTGATACCCTGTCCCACTGCATGGAAACCTACTTCGGCAGACCGTCGGAAACCAATGTCTCCGATGAGATCAATGAAGCCATCATGCGGAATGTCATCCGCAACATCCGGGCCATGATCGCCCATCCGGAAGACGTCGGTGTCCGTTCCGAACTCATGTGGGATTCTTCCATGGCGGAAAACGGCATCCTCAAGCTGGGCAAGCAGACGGACTTCCAGTGCCATATGATCGAGCATCAGCTCGGTGCCTACACCGACTGCAATCACGGGCAGGGACTGGCTGTCATTCACCCGACGGTCTACCGGCACCTGCTCAAGGGCAACACATCAAAGTTTGCCCGCTTTGCCCGTGAGGTCTGGCAGCTGCCTGCGGAAGGCCGCTCGGAAGAAGAACTGGCGGCTGCCGGGATCCAGGCGCTGGCCGACTTCATCCGGGAAATCGGTCTGCCTGCCACGCTGACCCAGCTCAAGGCCAATCTGCGTCCCGGCAGTCCGGATCCTGCCGACCGGGATCTGCTGCGCAGGGTGGCAGACAGCACCATCCTTTCCGGCGGCTGTGCCCGGAAGCTGACGGCAGATGAAATCTTCCAGATTCTGACCGAGTGCCTCTGAGCAGAACAATAGGGTAGAGTGAGCCGCGTGAGCGGCTCGACCCTCCCATTGCACCGTACGTACGGTTTTCCGTATACGGCGCTACGTCTGTATTTATGCACGGATACTGAGATAGTAGTTCAGCGGGTTGACCAGTCCTGGCCGACCCGTTTTCCTGTTTGGCAGGGCCAGTACTTTCGGGCTCAGGGCGTAGTTGACCACATCCATTCCGCATCTCCGATACCAGCCCAGGCGGGAATTGGCCACCTTGAAGGTATCTTCTTCTGTGAAATGACAGTGAAACGTCCGATTGAGTTTCTGCAGATTGATATCGATTCTCTTCGGTCTTTTCCACTGCTTGATGATGATCACTCTGACCTTGTGCCGCATCCATTGACCGAACCGGTCAAGAAAGCCCTTCATATCTCCTATGGAGAAATAATTGATCCAGCCTCTCATGATCTGATTCAGCTTTGTGAATGTGACTGCCAGCGGTCTGGACACTGCCTCTCTGCGTTTCAGAACCAGCCTGACTTTGGCGATCAGACGTTTCTTCCTGTCATCGCTTGGCTTGCAGTGCCATCCATCCTTACTGCTCTTCCAGTACGTAAAGCCCAGGAACTCACTGTTCTGCGGTCTGCCCACCTTTGTTTTGGTCGGACTGACCTTCAGGAACAGCTTCCGTTCCAGCCACGAGGCTGCCGACTTCATCACCCTGTTTGCGGCCATCTCGCTTCCGACAAAGATATCGCAGTCATCTGCGTATCGAACAAAGTGCAGTCCTCTGCTCTCCAGTTCCCTGTCAAATTTATCCAGATAGATGTTCGCCAGTATCGGCGATAACGGGCCTCCCTGCGGGACACCCATTTCCGAGGGTGATACGAGACCGTTTTCCATCACGCCGGCCTTCAGGAACGACCTGATGAGATGGAGCGTCTTCCTGTCGTTCACCTTCTCTCTCAGAATGGAGATCAGCTTGTCGTGATTCACCGTGTCAAAGTACTTCTCAATGTCCAGATCGATGACCCATTCATACCCGCTGTTCAGGTATTCCAGCACCTCTTCCATGGCGCCATGCGCACTCCGGTTCGGGCGGAATCCATAGCTGTGTTCACTGAACGTACTGTCCTAGATCCGGCTCAGTACCTGGGCCACGGCCTGCTGAATGACCCGGTCCGCGACCGCCGGGATGCCCAGCGGCCTTTGCTTGCCGTTCGGCTTGGGTATATAGACTCTGCGGACCGGTTTCGGTCTGTACTGCATGTTCCGGATTTCTGCTTTGATTTCTTCCCCATGACGGGCAAAGTATTCTTCCAGTTCTCCGGTTTTCATCCCGTCCGTTCCGGCGGCGCCGTGATTCCTCTTCACCCTCTGAATCGCTTCTCTCAGGTTCTGATCACTCAGGATCACTTCAATGAGTTCCATTCCGCTGTGCCACTCCTTTCTATTTACAGAGAATTCCGAAATCGTCCCCGGGCCTTTTGCCGTCAGAAGCTACGTTCTTCTGCCTCAGGCTTATTCTCCCTTTCGGACTGTTCGGATCTTGTGTATAGTGGGGCACACTATACAGACATTAGGTCCTTCGCTCCGCTTCCATTACAGAAGTTTCAACGCTACTGTGACCTCAGCTGACTTCTTGCGATAGACCTTTTCCGACCGGAGTTTTACGATAGCTGTTTGAAAGCGTTTCGGATTTCTCCGTCCGCAAGATCTCCCGGGATAAGACATACATCCTTCGTTTCCACAGCCCTCCGATTTACTGCTTTGGCCTTACGTCTGTCTTTAGGACTTTGGCTTGTATGGCAGCCTTATCCGCCTCACAGCCTCATCGGATTCCTGTGCGTAGGCTCAGAAACCTGCTAGCCACTGCTTTCACCCATGACGTCACCGTCACCGGCTGGTGGTTCACTTCACTTGGCGACAAATACCTGTGATCCGCATTTCAGCGGACTGGATGTATGCCATGCCCGGCATACCATGAAAATCCCGGAACCTGACAGGAAAAACAGGTCCCGGGATTTTTGCGCTGTCCGGCCGGTTCAGGCAAAGACCGCCTGCAGCTGGTACAGCATGTTTCTCCTGCAGGTGAGATAGTAGGTGACATTCACCTCCGGATCGGTGATCTGCACGGCAGTCCGACCGGTGATGTCTTTCATGCCCTTCAGGGAGAGATCGGTCACAAAGCAGGGCAGAACGGAATTTTCAATCAGCTCCCGGAAGGTATAGCGTTCATTCTGCATCAGGACCCGGGAATCCGGCATCTTTCGATGGACAATCTCCGACCAGAAACCGATATCGGAGAACAGCAGCATGTTTTCGCCGTTCATATCCGCCAGCTTCAGCTTCTTCCGGCGAGCCAGGCGGTGGTGCACCGGCAGATAGAACAGCAGGTGTTCCTCCCCGATGGCTTTGGCATAGAACTCGGAAGTCTGACCTTTCTTTCCCTTCTTTGAAGACAGGTCATAGGGCAGGATGACCAGCTGATAGCGGTCCTCTGTCAGACCTCTCTCGAGGTCGGCCGGCAGCCCGGGCTCCGAGACAATGGCTTTCTGCGGAAAGGCCCGCGAGATCCGGCTGATCAGGCCGGGCAGTTCGATGACGGCAGCCGTGCCGATGGAGATGGTCCGGCTGGCCCGGTCATAGGAACGGACCCGATCCACCATCTCATCGGTCTGTTTCAGCAGCAGCCGGATCTCTTCCGCCGCCAGCCTGCCATTGTCATTCAGGGCAATGCTGTTGCGGGTCCGGTTGAAGAGCGGAACTCCGAAAGTCTCCTCGGCTTTCTTCATGGCCCGGGTAATGGTCGGCTGTGAAATGGTATACTTTTCCGCCACCTCCGTCAGCGTTCCGTACTGGGCAAACGCCGCAAAATACTGCATTTCCTCATACGTCAGCATTTTCCTTTTCTCCTCTCCTGCTCTGAAACAGCAGCTTTTTCTGTCTCTATTATAAAGCCCTGCCGCTATACCGGCTTTGTATTCTGTTTCAGTCCTCTAATTTCTGCCGCAATACCCGGAAAGGGTCTGTCAGTGCGAACCCGCGCAAAAATCTCCGTGAAAGTGTCTTCACGGAGATTTCCGGGCGTGCATGGCAAGAGGGGTTATTTTCTCAGCTTCTCTGCCTGTTCTGCTGTAGTCGCCATGCCGCCCCAGGTAAAGCCATACAGTTTGGCAAACCGGTTCATCGTATATTCCCCGGCATCCAGCATCCACTTTTCCGGTGCGGCGCCCTGATACAGGAAGTAGAGGGTGCGTCCCTTCATGCTGCCGGTCTTGACCGGACCATAGAAGCGGTCCAGCAGAGTGCGGACACTGCCGCAGAGATTATGCCAGTAGACGGGCGAACCGATGGCCACGACATCTGCTTCCTTCATCTTTGCGGCAATCTCATCAAACTGATCGCCCGGCAGGTTCTGCCCGTAGAAATTGATACGGTAATCCGTCAGGTTCAGAGTCTCATAAGGCTGATCGCCGAAAAGTGCTTTGGCAAATGCTGCGGTGGTGCCATCCTTGTTGGGACTGCCATTGATGAACAATGCTTTCATATTTCCTTATTCCTCCTCTGTATGCATATGGCGCAGCCAGAACGCTTCCGCATGGTCCACCCAGCCCTCGGCAGCGGTTCCGGTACCCAGGCCGAAGCCATGGGCCAGACCGGGAAAGACATCGATTTCGGCATCGATGCCCGCCTCCTGCAGACGGTCGATCCGATCTTCCATGGTGCGGTACCAGGCAATCTGATCCGCGGTGCCGACATTGGCATAGGTCGGCGGTTCGCTGCCGGTGACTTCGGAAATGCCGCTATACTGCGTGACCACAATGGCCGGCTGCGGATATTCCTCTTCCCCGAACATGCCGGTTCCCAGGGTGCCGACCCAGTTGGCCATGCGGGCACCGGCTGAGCCGCCCCATAACGAGTAATCCGTCATGTCAATACCCAGGCTCTGCGCATTTTCATGCAGGAATGCGATGGCCCGGGACAGATCCTCACAGGCTTCTTCTGCATCCGGACGGTAGATCAGGGCAAAGGCGTTATAGCCCCGGTCTGAAAGTTCCAGCGATACCGGAAAACTGTCCTGCATGGCCCCGACATAGGCAAACCCGCCGCCTGCCGAAACCACTGCGGTTCTGGCGTTTTCTTCCCCGCGGAAGAAGAACAGACCGGTATCTGCCTTGTCAGGATCGGCCTGCTTTTCTGCTTCGGTGTAGATGTCATAGAAGATCTGCTGTCCGGACGAAGCCTGTTCATAGAGATAATTGACAATCTGCACCGTCATCTTCGGATCGATGTTGTGATACCAGACCAGCTGCAGATCACCCAGCGTACTGCCGCTCATGTACCCTTCCTCGACGGGAAACAGCAGGCGGCCATAGTCCCCGAACACCGGATCATCGCGCACCTCGTCAATCGTGGTTTCCGTGGTATAGGGAGCTTCGGTCACGGCCGTATGGAGACCGACCGCAGAAGTCTGCGGTGCGGAACTGCTCTGTGTCATGGCCGTACTGCCGCAGGCAGACAGGCCAAGGCTGCACAGCAGCAGGCCGGTGAACCTTCCAGGGATGCGCAGCTCAGCCGGCCAGGACATCTTCTGCCCACGCGGCAACCTCCGAGGCATCTGCCTGTGAGGCAAAGCGCTGTCCTTCCTGCCAGTCGCCGGTGCCTGCCAGGGCAGCGAGATCCTGGCCACTGGAACCGATCCCGGATGAAGCAGAGGTGCAGAACGGAATCACGGTCTTGCCGGTAAAGTCATTGTCTGCAATGAACTGTCTGACCGGCCAGGCGGCATTCCCCCACCAGATCGGATAGCCGAAGAACACCACATCATAGCTGTCCCAGTTCTCGACCGTGGTGGTGGTCAGTTCCACCTGATCCTGCAGTGTTTCATTTTCATGTTCCTGAGAGACCCGGCTGTCCGCATTCGTCCAGTCCAGATCTTCTTCGGTATAGGGATCCACCGGTGTAAGTTCATAGAGATCCGCGCCGACTGTATCGGCGATGGTTTCCGCCACGGCTCTGGTATTGCCGGTGCCGGAGAAATAGACCACCAGAGTCGCGCCGGTATTTTCCGTTTCGGCTGCGGTGCTTTCTGCCGCTGCCGCGGTAGTGGCTGCGGCAGAGGCGGTGGCTGTACTGCTCTGGGCACTGCAGCCGGCCAGCAGGCCTGCCGCCAGGACCAGGCTCATCACTTTCTGCATTGTCTGTCTCATGACTCTGCTCCTTTCGATTCTTTCCGAAGCAGGCTGTCCCTGCTTCCTGCAGGAACATCATAAAAGCCGCCCCGGTTTCTGTACATTATCGCTTTCGCAGGGCGGCTTTCATTTCCTGAAACCTGAAGGATTCAGAACAGGTCCAGTGTATTGCTGAGATAGATGTCTTCCCGGACCGTCAGCTGATACGCCGGCCGGGTCAGGTAGTAAAGCAGAAATTCCAGGATCAGGGCACTGCCCAGACTGCGTCCTTCGATCTTGAACTGCGTGAAGCCTCTTGGCAGATAGTCCTGCTGAATGGCATCCAGGCTGATGAAAGCAGGACTCTGCATGGCCCGGGAGAAGCGGTAGCCTTCTTCGGCATGCGGGGCCCGGCACACGTGTTCCGGTCCGTCTTCGCCCAGCACTTCCCGGCTGACCGCCTCATAGCAGGCCCGCCGGTCCTGACACCCGGTCCAGCAGCAGGTATTGCAGAGGAATTCCGTCTTCTCCCTCTGATGCGGGGAAAGCTGGTCCAGTTCGGCAAAATGATTGTTCAGACGGTAGTCGGCGACCACATAGCGGAACTCCGGCCGGTTCAGTTCCTGCACAAAGGCGGGAAACTGATCCAGTACCTTGGTCGTCGAAGACACCAGATACAGCTGCGGATACGTCTGCCGCAGATAGGCCGTCAGCAGTTCGGCATGCACGATGATCCCGTTCTGTACACCGTCCGTTCCGGCCAGCCGGGCACAGAGCGCATTGCACCGGGGATCGGAGAGATGCTCGGGCCGGAGCAAGGAATTGCTGAAGGTCAGCCGGGCGGAGATGCCGTATTTCTGGGCAAGAGCCAGGGCTTCCTGCACCCTGGCCTCTTCGGCCCCCAGCCGGCCGCCGCCCCAGATACAGTCTGCCGGACAGCCATAGAGCGAACCGATGTCACACCAGTCATAAAAGTATTCCCGGTGTTCATAGAACAGCGGCAGGAAGACCTGATACAGGTCAACGAATTCAAACAGACCGGGCAGATGATAATGGGCGATGTGGTTCATCTGCTTCATCATATCCCCAAGAGCGTCCCAGCGTTCGGTCTTTTCTGCCCTTTCAGGTCAGAAAGAAAACCCGCCTGTCTGAAAACAGCACAGCGCTGCCAGCACCAGGAGGGTCTCTTGTATGTACCTTACGGATGCATCGGAATGCCCTTGGTGATCTTGTCCAGCTGGTTCCGGGGACCGCGGATGAGAAGACCGACCAGATCCAGATCCTCTGCCTTGCAGGCTCGGACTTTCGCACGGCTTTCTTCATCGTTATGGGCTGTGAACATTTCCTTCGTATAGACGGAAACTTCCATCTGCCGGTCTACAGCTTTCTTTCTGACCTCTCTGAGCCTGTCGGCAGAAGCGGACAGGACCAGCATGGGCTGTCTGTTCAGCGGCAGATACTGATTGCCATCCGCATCTTCATACGGTTCGCCGAGCTCTCCTTCCAGACTTCCGAGTCCGCTGGCCAGAAAAGCGGTGATATTCAGTTCCTGCCACGGCTGCAGATCATCCCGCAGGATGATCTTGATTCTGGTATCAAAGTCCATCTGTTCTGTCCTCCACCATTCCTCTGTTCCGCTGAACCGGTGTGTGATGCATCTTTTCTTTATGATCCGGGTGCAGCAGATCCAGCAGTTTCAGCTAACAGAAACATACCCATGATTCCCCGTTCTGCCAACGGTTTTCTGCACCGGTGCCGGGAAAATTCAGAGTTTCTCCATGACAAAATTGGTCATCTGCACGCCCCGACGCTCCACGGTCTGTTTCCGGACGACCCGGTAGCCGCGCTGTTCGAAGAACGGCCGGGCGGTGATTGAGGCGTGGGTTGTGATCGGGCCGGTGACAGACTGTTCCAGCCGATCGCAGATCGTCGTGCCGACACCCCTGCCCTGCCAGTGTGCATGCACATACAGACGATCCAGATAACCGGTTTTCTCGATGTCTCCGAAGCCGACGATCGTCTTTCCTTCCACCGCCACGACGGTGTCGTGGGCCAGCAGGGAGGCATTCCACTGCTCAGCCGGCAGATCTGCCGGTGCCCAGGCATTGAGCTGTTCTTCCGTATAGTCACGGGCATTGACCGTATGAACTGTCTGACAGAACAGGGCCAGGATTTCCTCACAGTCTGAGGGCTGATAGTTTCTGAGCTGCATGCCTGTTTCTCCGTTTCTTCTTTTATCATACCCGGGCCGGCAGTGAACAGAAAAGAGCCGATTGATTTCGGCTCTGCAATGGATATGTAATCTTTCTTTCAGTTGCCGGTGACCATGTTGTGGAATCTCTTGAATCCGAAGTAGCCCAGCACCAGGATACTGACAACCAGACCCGTGATGCTCCAGCCGATGGCCATGCTGTCAATCTGGGGAGTCAGCACATAGCGCAGCGCCTCGTTGGCATAGACCATGGGGTTGATCAGAACCAGCTTCTGGAAGATCGGGACAGCGGACAGGCTCTTCCAGCTGAAGAAGATGGCACCCGAGAAAACCAGCGGCATCAGGAAGCCCGGGAACATGGCGGCAACCTGCATGGGCTTGACAATCGTGCCCACCAGCAGACCTAACGTAGCCGAGACCAGGGCGATCAGGATCAGGATCGGGATCAGCATCAGCACGCGTTCCGGCGTGATCGTGAATTCCACATTGCTGCCCATGAAGATGGCGGATACCGGCAGGACCAGCAGACCGCCGATGAAGGCTTCAATGATGCCGACAAACATCTTGGCAAAGGCGACCAGATTGGCCGACACCGGGGCCTGCAGACGGTCCTCGATCTCATGCATGTTGTTGAAGTCCATGGTGAACGGCACAGCCGTGCCATGGATCCCGGTCACGATGATGCTCATGCCGATCATGCCGGCAAACATCTGGGTCGGGAAGGTAGACGGCAGCAGGCCGATCTTGGGCAGGACATAGCCATAGGTGATGATCAGGACGGTCGGCAGCATGACGACCCGGAAGACGAATTCCCATTTATCACGCCACTGAGCAATCAGGTCTCTCTGGACCATTGCCCAGAATACGGACATATTGTTATTTTTCTTGCTCATGTTGTTCTCCTCTTTTCCTCTGTTTCTTACTTCTCCGGCGCGTTGATGGCATTGCCCGTCAGATACAGGAAGACGTCATCCAGTGTGCTGGTGCTGAGACTGATGTTCTTCAGGGTTCTTCCCCGGTTCTCTGTCCACTTGATGATGGCATCGAAGTCGACCTGATTGTCCTTCAGATACAGCTGCAGGGTGCCGCCCTGATAGGCGACCTTCTCCACGTTGGGCAGCTGACCGGCCAGCTGAATGTCTTCGTCGGTCACCTGATCCAGCTTCAGGGAGATGATGTTCTTGGAAGGGATCATGGCCTTCAGTTCCTCACTGGTGCCGATGGCCTTCAGCTCGCCCTTGTTGACGATGGCGATGTTCTGACAGAAGCGTTCCGGTTCTTCCATGTAGTGTGTGGTCAGGAAGATCGTCGTGCCCTGCCTGTTGAGGTCCATCATCGCTTCCCAGAGGATCTCCCGGTAGTTGGGATCCAAGCCGGTGGTCGGTTCATCCAGGAACAGGATCTCCGGCGTGTGCATCATGGCCCGGGCAATCTTCAGACGCTGTGCCATGCCGCCGGAATAGCTGGAGACGTAGTCATTCTGCCGCTGGGCCAGGCCGAACTTTTCCAGATACTCATCGGCCTTCTTCTTTGCCACATCCATGTCCATGCCGAAGTATCTGGCATGGAACAGCAGGTTCTCCCGGGCCGTCAGACTGCGGTCGAGGTTGTTGTGCTGGGTGACGACACCGATCTTGGCTCTGACCCTGGCCGGATCCTTCACAATGGAGAGTCCGTCAATCGTCGCATCGCCGCCGCTGGTCTTCAGCTGGGTCGTGAGCATCGAGATGGTCGTGCTCTTGCCGGCGCCGTTCGGCCCCAGGAAGCCGAAGATTTCGCCCCGCTTCACATCAAAGGAAATCCCTTTGACGGCCTCGATGGTGGAACCATTCTTGGTGTGATATGTTTTCTTCAGATCTCTGACACTTAAGATATTTTCATCCATGTTGGTTACCCCTTTTCCATCCGGATATACCCTGGTAGGGTATCCATCCGACAGTCAGTACAATATACCCCATCAGGGTATTAGTCAACACCGATTCTGATGATTTTCACCTTTTTTCACAGAATGACTTCGGTTCCGGTATCAGGCATCTGTTAAAAGAAGCGGCTCATCTGTTGATTTGCCACTTCAGATCTTAAAAATCGCCATGGTTCCGGAACGGTTTTCCGCCTATTCTGAGGTATCAGAACAGCGCTGAAAACCATGCCGGAAAGAACCAGGAATATCGAGCTGACGGAAGGAACCACCTGGAAGGTGATTCTGGCTTTTGCCGTGCCCATCATCATCGGCAATCTCCTGCAGGAACTCTACAGCGTCGTGGACACCATGATTGTGGGCAGAACCCTGGGTTCACTAAAGCTGGGGGCGGTCGGGGCAACCGGAGCGGTGCTCTTCCTGGCTACCGGGTTCCTGAACGGCTTTACCGGCGGCTGTACGGTTCTGACCGCCAACCGCTATGGGGCGGGCGAACCGGAAGGCCTGCGCAGAAGCACGGCCGCTCAGATCGCCGGCTGCACCACGCTCACGCTGGTGCTGACCATCGTGCTGTGGTGCCTGGCCCCGCAGCTGCTGCAGTTTCTGCAGACCACCGAGGTCATGTACCCCTATGCCCTGCAGTATGTGCGCATCATCTATGCCGGTCTGCCGGCTACCCTGCTCTATAACCTGACGGCGGCCCAGCTGCGGGCCATCGGCGACAGCCGGACCCCGCTGGTCATGCTCATCCTGTCTTCGCTGCTGAACATCGTGCTGGACTTTGTCTTCATCCTGGTCTGCGGCTGGGATGTGGCCGGAGCAGCCATAGCCACGGTACTTGCTCAGCTGGTCTCCGGACTGCTGTGTCTGGCGATCCTGGTCCGTCATTTCCCCTTCCTGCTGCCCAGGCGGAAGGATTTTCATGCTCTTCTGCCCGTCATCCGGGAAGAATTTGCCACGGGCATTCCCATGGGTCTGCAGCTGGCCGTCATCTCGATCGGCATGATGAGTGTGCAGTACTTTGTCAACGGTTTCGGGGATGCGGCTGTTTCCGCCTATACGATCGGAAACCGCCTGCAGATGCTGCTGCAGTCCCCGCCTTCCTCCATGAACCTGGTCATGGCCTCCTTTGCCGGGCAGAATGCCGGTGCCGAGAGATATGACCGGATCTGGAAGGGAACCCGGGAAGCCGGTCAGATCATGGTGATTTACGGCATCCTCTTCGGGGCGCTGGGCCTGGTCTTTTCCCGGTCTCTCATTACCCTGTTTGTATCGGCTGCGGAAACCGAGACGGTGGCCATGGCTGAGCAGTACCTGCAGTGGTGCTGCCCGCTGCTCTGGACGCTCTGTCTGCTGTTTGTCTGCCGCGGCGTGCTGGAAGGTCTTTCGGATGGGGTGACACCCATGCTGGGATCCTTCCTGGAAGTGGCCATGCGGGTGCTGATTCCCCTGCTGTTCTGTGATATGCTTGGCTATACCGCCATCGTGATGGCCAGCCCGGCCGCCTGGACAGCCAGTGCCGTGCTGATCGTGGCGGTCTACCGGAAGAGAAAAGCCGCAGGAAAATAACAGAGCAGAAAACCAGACAGAAGAAATCATTTGTGGGAAGATGAAAATGTAGCAGTAAAATGAAGAAAAGAATTTCTTTTTCTGCTATGTTCATCCTGTGTGAGAGGAATTTCCATGAAGTTTTCGGATTACAGAAACCGGCTTCGCAGGGCAGCCGGAGCATTGCTTGTTTCTGGCCTTGCAGTATCATCTCTGACGGTTACACCGGCAAATGCCGAGACCGTAAACTACTCTCTGGAAACCGAGATGTGGGCAGATCCCTATGATCTGTACCCGGACAGTCTGACGACGACGGTTTCTCTGCAGCTGCCTTCCGCCGATGCGCGGATCAACAGCGACGTGGTTTTTGTCGTGGATATTTCAGACTGCGTCGATGAAACGCTGACGTCTCTGCAGAACATGCTGGTTCAGCTGAAGGAAAGCCAGGACAGACAGGGTGTCACCACCCGGATCGGGGTTGTCTTTTTCCGAGGCAGTGCCTACCGCTACCTGGAACTGGAGGAACTCACGGATACGGCCTACCAGCAGATCTATGACGCCATTTCCTATTATCTGACGATTCCGGAAGGTTCCCGGAACGATGCGATCCTGGCAGACATTGCGGAACGGAATACCGGCGACGCGGTGATTGCCAAAGGATCCAATCTGGACAGCGGGCTGCAGGCGGCCCAGGCCATGCTGCAGGAAGAAACCCTGCCGGGCAACAGCCAGTATGTCATTGCCGTCTCGGATGGCATCAGCTATCTCTTTGACGACGAGGAGGGCGATACCAAAGCCATCTATTCCGGCATTCAGGGCGATACGACGGTCACTTCCATCATGGCACTGTTCTATGAATGGGAAACCCGGTATAACTTTAACGGCGAAGATTATACCTACATCGGGGGCAACTTTACGCAGGCAGACTGGGACAGTCTGTTTGAAGAGATGCAGCTCAAGGTGGCCGCCGATGCCGGAGCCTATGACGTCAGTGTCCGGGCGGCTGCCGCACTGCATGCGGATTACCGGAATATGCCGCTGAGCATCATGGATGAACAGCACTTTCCGTATCTCCTGGGCAGTGAATCTTATCTCAATTCACATGCGGTCGGTATTGAAAAGGCTCTCGTCGAGGCCTATGACACCTGGATGGAAATGGTCAATGCCGGGTATCAGTGTTTCTTTGTCAACCCGACCTTTGAGGACGCAACCGATACTTTCCCGTATTTCTATACCCAGATGATGAATACCGCCTCCGGGCAGACCGGTACGGTGAACTTTGAAACCATCACCGCCCAGGCCATCAATGCCGTAGCGAGTGCCAGCATTCAGGATGTCATCAATCCGGAATTCGAGCTGAATCTCGAGGATGGCGTCGTACCGTTTACGATGCTCAGAGGCAATGAAGTCCTGACCGGAACTGCCGATGCCAGCCTGGCCAATACCTGGAATTTCGGAGAACTGACCGATGACGGCGTCTATTCATACGTCGTGACCTACGATGCCTCGACCGGCACGATTGTCTGGGGCATCAACGTTCCGGTGGTCAAGGGGCAGGAACTGACACTGACCTACCAGCAGACGCTGAAGACGGCTGGTTCGGAACTGAAGGAATATGCGGTCAGTACCTCTGTACCCTTTACCTACACGGATTCTCTGGGCCGTACCGGCAGCGGGACCTTTACGATCCCCAATGTGCTCTATCATCCCCCGGTGGTGATTCCGGTCACGACGCCGACCCCGGCAGGCCGGCTGGTTCCCGACACATCCGTGAAGTAAAAACCAGACATAACCTGAAAGGATCCTGCATGCATGGCAGGGTCCTTTTCTTTACTTCTGGATCAGGGCAAAGTAGTACTGCACGAGGGTTTCCGGACGTTCCGGACAGCCCTTGCGGATCCACTGCGATACCAGTTCGGCAAAGGAGGTCACATAGAAAGTTTCGGCATATTCCTCCGGTACAGAAGCAGGAAACAGTTCCTGCATGCCCTCGAAGGCCCGGCCCAGCTGTTCCCGGAAATACTTCAGAAAGACATCCCCGCTTTCTCCGGAGAACAGACTGGCAATATCCGTTCTTTCCTGCAGATGGTACAGCAGATGCGTCAGTTCACTGGCCAGGGTCGGCGGCTGACCGGAGAAATCATGGGTGGCCTCGCGGTGTTCCACCGATGAGAAGACATGACTGAAGATCTCCTCACACATCTGGTTCAGGAGATCTTCTTTGGTCTGGAAATGGGCATAGAAGGTCGTCCGGCCGACATCGGCCTCATCGATGATGTCCTGCACGGTAATCCGGCTGTAGTGCTTTCTGGCCAGCAGTCTGCTGAACGCCTGAAAGATGGCTTCTCTGGTCTTGCGCTGTCTGCGGTCCATGTCTTTCCTCCTGTCTGCCGAAACAGATTTCTGTTTTTGTCCGGTATGGAATGGGAAACGGAAACTGTTTCTTGTGTTCTGCCGGAATCTGTCCATAAGATCAGGTTGCAGAACAGACTGTTCTGTTTCAAACAGAATGTAACGTTATCCGGTCAGAAATACAAGGAGGAAGAATATGCAGAAACTCAGTGCGTGGCTGCGGGTAGAGGCGAATTTCCGCCTGGTCAGAATCGCTGTTTCCGGGATTGCCTTGGTGGTCAGTCTGGGGAAATGGGGTACCCTGCCTGGCGGCCTGGATATGGCCTGGATTGCCATCCTGCTCTGCGGCATTCCGATCATTGTCGGGGCGGTGAAGGCATTGATTCAGGAACACGATATTACCGCTGATGTCCTGGTCTCCTGTGCCCTGATCGGTTCCCTGCTGGCCCGGGAATTCTTTGCGGCCGGGGAAGTGGCCTTCATCATGGAGATCGGCTCTGCTCTGGAGGATTACACCTCAGCCAAGGCCAGGAAAGGCATCGAAAAGCTGATCCAGCTGATGCCGTCCATGGTCCGCGTCAGACGCGGGGATGCGGAAGAAATGATTCCGGTGGAAGAGGTCCGGGCCGGGGATACGATCCTTGTTCAGGCGGGCGAGACGATCCCGACCGACGGGGTCATCACCTCCGGCACGGCGGTCATCGATCAGTCGGTCATGACCGGGGAATCCCTGCCGGTGGATAAAACGGTCGGGGATCCGGTCATCAGCGGCACCGTCAACAAGACCGGTGTCTTTGCCTATACCGCTTCCACAGAAGTGGCAGACAGTTCCCTGCAGAAGATGATTGATCTGGCCAGACAGGCCGATGAAAACAAGGCCCCGATTGTCACCCTGGCCGATAAATGGGCGGCCTGGCTGGTCATTGCGGCCTTTACGGCAGCCGTGCTGACCTTCTTCATCAACTGGGCTGTCTTGGGCGATTCCTACGCTGCCTTCCTGCGGGCCGTGACCGTCCTGGTGGTGGTCTGCCCCTGTGCCTTCATCCTGGCGACCCCGACCGCGATCATGGCCGGCATCGGCAATGCCTCAAAGTACGGCATGATCATCAAGTCCGGTGAAGCCCTGCAGCGTTTCGGAACCATTGATACCGTGGCCTTTGACAAGACCGGCACCTTAACCTATGGAAAACTGGGCATCGAAGAAGTCAGGTCCCTTTCTTCTGTCTATTCGGAAGAAGAGATCCTGCGTCTGGCAGCGGTGGCGGAAGCCCGTTCCGAGCATCCGATCGGACAGGCCATCTGTGCCGCAGCCAAGACGAAAGAACAGGCCTCTGCGTATGTCGTGACGCCCGGAAAAGGAATCACCGCCAGTTATGCGGGAAAATCCCTGCTGATCGGCAAGGCTGCCTTTCTGCAGGAGAACCACATAACAGTCGATGAAAAACTCGCAGAACCCTATCACAACGTCGGGGCTACCGTGGTCTTTCTGGCCGTGGACGGCACCGCAGCCGGCCTGATTGCCCTGTCGGATACCCTGCGGGAGAGCGCTGCCCCGACGATCCGGAAACTGCAGGACATGCAGGTGGAAACGGTCCTGCTGACCGGCGACAGTGCGGCGGCCGCTCAGATGATTGCGGAAAAGGTCGGCGTCTCTGCCGTCAGAAGTGAACTTCTGCCGGAAGACAAGCAGAAGATCATTCAGGAATACCAGAAGCAGGGCCATAAGGTCTGCATGATCGGCGACGGCATCAACGACGCGGTGGCGCTGCGTACCGCCGATGCGGCCATTGCGATGGGCGGCATCGGTTCCGATATCGCCATTGAATCCTCGGATGTCGTTCTGGTCCAGGATGAGATCAGCCGGGTTCCCTATCTGCTTTATCTGTCCCGGAAGGTGCTGAAGAAGATTCAGTCCAACATCATCATTTCCCTGTCCATCAATGCCCTGGCAACGATCCTGGCCGCCACAGGCGTTCTCAATGCCATTGTCGGCGCTCTGGTCCACAATGCCGGTTCGGTGTTTGTGGTCCTGAATTCGCTGTTCCTGCTTTCGGTGAAAGATACGGATCAGCCTTCCAAATGAATCTCGGACTTTCTGACAGCATCTCAAAGGCAGGTCTGAAAAAAGGCCTGCCTTTCAGCAGACCTCCTGATCAGACCGCAGCCTGATATCAGAGCTTCAGACTGCTCAGCAGCCAGGCAGCGAAAGAACGGATGCCGGCCGTCAGCTGACAGAAGAGATCCTGCAGACCGGGCCCGTCATCCTTGGTGTTGACGACCACTTTCAGTTCATTGACAGCCGACTGTGCAGGAACAGGCGTTGGCTCTGCCGTTTCTTCCGTCTCGGTATCTGAGGTATCGGCTGTGTCCTCTTCTGAGGCTGGATCTTCCGTTTCAGCAGGTTCCTCGGTTTCAGCAGGCTCTGTGGGTTCTGCCGTCTCTTCGGTTTCACTGTCTTCCGGTTCTTCGGTTTCTGTCTCCGCCGCAGCAACCTGGAAAGTCACATGTGCCTGATACCCGGCAGCCCCTGTATCCGGATAAGGCTCTGCCAGGTCATCATTCCCTGCTTCCGGCGAAGCCAGCGCTTCGAAATCATAAGTACTCCCGTCGATGCTGACAGACACTATTCCCTGCGGAACTGCGCCAATATAGAAGAGATCACCAACGCTGTAACCAGAAGGAACGGATAAGCCGGTCAGAGTGATCTTGCCGGATGCGTTCTCCTGCCAGACACTCAGCAGTTCGGAAACAGAGGTGTAGTCTGTGATCGGCGAAAAGGTCAGCGCAATCACATGGACAGAATCATATGTTTCCTCCCCTATATCCGCAATTTCAAACAGAGAATAGAAACCTTCCAGAATAAAAGAAGAACTGCTTATGCCCGATGTATCAAGATCCGACGGCAGAAGATAATAGACGTACAGCTTCGTGTCCTGATACGATTCTTCCTCAATCACATCGGTTCCCAGTGCAGATAGAACCTCCTCCATCTTTTCGACGAGTGCAGTATCGTTCTGAACATAGGTCACCACGAAGGATGATTCCGGTTCCACGGTCTGAATCTGTGTCGTGGTTGTGGCATCATCCGCATATAAATCGATCGGTACGCTTACCCCATAGTTATAGTCAGTAGCAAGCTGTGTGGACGGAGAAAGTCCCTCTGTCACAGAGGAGACAGCAATTGCTTCTGATGCCGTGGAAGAGGTTTCCAGCCCTGCCGGCAGCCGGGTCAGAGCCTGGCTGTTTTCAAGGGCATGAACAGGCACGCTGGTATACCCAAGGCTCGTTCCTGCTATGGCCGCAGAAATGAAACCTTTCATAAAGCAGTAATATTTATCGTATTTCATAGTATTTTTTTATTTTATCTATTTTCGATAAATTTATACAGCAAAAACGTCCTACCGTTACAGTCTGATTTTCCCTGTCTTGATCTTTCGACAGTGACCAAGTTATTGTTCTGCACTTCAGAAGACAGATAGGAGCTGTTTCGAATGGACATTTCTGATTCAGGCCAATGGGCATAGTCCTAAATGCCAAAATGATCCTCTAAAATATGGTTCAACTGTGCTGCGATAACGGAGAACTCCTGATTCAGATCCAGTGTCTTTACAGATATCTGATTCCCACTCATCTGATAAACATTATCCGGCACAAGATCCTCATCTGTTTTTGCATATAAAAGCATTCCTGAAACATGATGTTCTGTGCCTTTCAATTGCTCCTGCTTGTTTTTTACGTATGTGAAAATCTGGTACATATTTCCAGAATGAACCGTCTGTACATCGAAGTTTGACTGCACGGTCCGCTGGTAATACTTTGCATCAATGATGAGTGTCTGATTTCCATAAGTTAGTGTAATGTCTGTCTGCATAACAGGAAGCAATGCATCATAGCCATTATCCAGCTGCCAGGGAATCTGCAGAGCTTTGGAAGAAAAACCTCTGACCCTTTGACCAAATTCCTGCGCGTAGTATTCCAGGATGAATTTCTCGTACAATCTGCTCATCCTCTGTTCATCCACAAAACTGGCAAGGCGATATTCTCCGCTCTCTGTCGTCATCAGCATTCCTTCAATCAATAACTGGCAGATGGCCAGCAGCAGCTGGTATGTGCGGTTATTTCGCTGAAAGCGGATATCAGCCCAGCGGATTTCCGACAGTTCTGTCACATCAACACCGGAAAAATAGAGCATCTCCTTCTTCAGCTCAGCCTTGTATTTCCTGTCGACATCGTTCTGACGCAAAAGCAGAAAAACTGTTGATTTCAGGATCTGATTCAGAAGATTGTTCTCAGACAGCACATCGTAATCACAGGTCACCATCACCTGATGATTCAGTTTATTCCGGATTGTTCCCGGCATATCGATTTTTCCGCGGACAACAGCAAGATCCTGGATCTGATTGGTGTACTCACGATAAAGTCCCTGCTTCAGCTGCAGTCCGATTCCCTTGGAAAGAATTGCCGCGAACAGATTATGAATATTATCAAAAGGTTCCGTCCGGATATCGTCATAGACTGATTCCTTCAGAACTGTGAAGGCATAGGAAAGCATATAGTAGATGTTTTTTATGAATATGCTTTTATCCTTTGTCATTGAAATATTCCGTGCAGGATGTTGTCCCAGCGCTGTACCTTGTCTCCGTCATCAAACCAGTATTCGGCAAGCATAGGCAGAATATCGTAATCGACGATGGACTGCATCCACTCATCCGTACAGCTTTCTTTTGTTCTGCCGCAGAAATAGCTGTGTCCAATGCAGAAACCCTTTCCCAGTGATTTATCCCGCCTGATTTCATCATTCAGCTCAATGACCTTCTGTATCAGGTCATCAAATGTTTCGTTCGCAAGCATCTTCTGATAAGCAGTGAATCCTTCAGATTCAAATGCCGGATCCATCTCAAAGAAACTGAACCTGCGCCGCAATGCGTAATCGATCATGGCAAGGCTGCGGTCTGCTGTATTCATCATGCCGATGATGTACAGATTATCCGGAACAGAAAACGACATGTCCGTGTAGGCCAGTGTAGCCTTTGTGCCACGATAGTCTTTCTCAATCAGCATCAGCAGTTCACCGAAAATCTTGCTGAGATTGCCGCGGTTGATTTCATCAATGAGGAAGAAGTGCTTCTTGTCCGGCTGACTCTCTGCTTTCTTGCAGAAGGTGTAGAACACTCCGTTTTTCAGCTCGAAGGAATCCCCAGCGGGTTTATAGCCCATCATGAAATCTTCGTATGAATAGTTCTGGTGGAACTGAACGAATTCTATTCTGCTGTCATCTTTTTCTCCCATCAGAGAATAGGCAAGCCTTTTTGCGGCAAACGTCTTGCCGACGCCTGGTGCACCCTGCAGGATGATATTCATTTTGTTAAGCAGTACTCCTGCCAGCCTGTCATACTTTTCTTCTGACATGTAGACTTCAGACAGAAAATCTTTCTTCGTATAGGATGGAATCTCTCTCTCCGTGCTCAGCGGATTCTCCTCACGGATCATATCCATGATGAATTCATATTCTTCCTTTGTCAGTCTGAAGAGACTGCCGTTCGGATTCTGAAAGAACTCCATTTCCGCCAGTTCCTGGCATTCCTTCAAAGTTACATAATCGATCGGATTGGCAAGGGACTCCGTTTTTTCAAAATAAATTCTCTGCCCGTCATTTGCTGTGCTGACTTTGGCAAGCGCAACAATCTGTTTGACAGGATTGGATTCGTAGCCAATAACAAGATCGCCTGTCTTGGCATCAAGAAAATTCTGGAATATGCGCCGCTTATTCCCGTTCCCGTTATACAGCGTGTAGTCCTGTACGTCACCGACCTGGAGATCGGAAAAACTCCATATCTTCGGATTGGCATTCAGCCACCAGTAACCGGTTTTCTTATTATCTTCTTTGTTTGCATACAGATCAACATGACTCAGATCCACCTGACGCAAGGCATCGGAGAGTTCGCTGCGCAGTTTCCAGATCATGCCGCTTTCTTCCTCTTTTGCGGCATTTTTGCAAACATAAAGCACAGCCAGCCATTCAGGATGATCAGAATCCTCTGCCATGACCGGACAGCCAGTCTTTTTCAAAACGCGCTTGGCCAGTTCTGTGGATTCCGAATGGTAAAAATCCTTCTTCTCACCATATTTCACTGCAAGCTGTGACCAGGCAGCAGATCCGCCATAGTCCTGGATCCTTTTCATGACTGCAAGACTGCTCTGTGTAAAGACACTCTCATCTTCAAGAAGGCCAATCCACTCAGATGTTGTGATTCCCGGGTTGTATTCCTCAGGCGAGGGATGCCACTCACTGTCTTCGGAAGAAATACCTTTTTTCTTTAAAGGATTTCGATAGATATAGAAACCAATATCGAAAGTCAGTGTTTTCAGCTCCGGATCCGGATAACAGCTTTCTGTAAGCTGACTCCTGAACAGAGTCACAAGTTCCGTATCCTGTTTCAATACATTGCAGATCTCATTGTAAAATGCATAAAAATTCCGAAGATTTTCGGCATAAGCTCCTTTTTTGAAGCTGTAACTACTGCTCAGTCTTTCTGATACTGACCTTGCTTCAGTGTATTTGTAGATATAGTACTTGTCCGGATAGCGCAGCCAGAGATATGTGGTGATTACATTTTCATACTGATAATGCTGCCTGGCACCGTTACCATACTTTTCCAGAAGAATGGATGACTGCTTCTTAAAAGTATCTATTCTTTCATATACATCCTGGTTCTCATCGAACAGGTCGATATACATGGACCGCACTTCTTCAGGAGCAGTTTTGGCAAATCCAAGAATCATTCCTGCCGGGAAATTGTTAGCGGATGCCAGCAGATTATTGGTTTTAGCCAAAGAGCGGCTGAGCATATCAGCAAAATTCACTGCATTGATATCCCAGTTATCCTGAAAACATTTAACTGCTTCCCATTTATATTTTTCGTTTGGCCAATGCTTTGATATAAACTCTTTTTTGTACTGGACCAGTACCTCGTTTAAACAGGATTGATCAAACATTCATGCATCCTCCATGGAGCCTTGCAAATTCTTGTATATCAAGCAAGACAAATTACACTGTAGAATACCAGCGATTCTTCATTTTTTTCATACGAAATGGTTTTGATGACATGGCAGGTGTATGTTTCTTCTATATATGTTATTACCTTTAATCAATTCGGATTGGAACCTGTGTGCCCATTTTAAACGGCAAGGTCATTTACATGATACGTATTTCCGCATCCTAAAGTGAATCACGGAAGGCATCAGAGCTGATCGTATTTATCCGCCCTGCCTTTGGCTTTCTCTGCAGGGTATTTCTTCTCATTCTGCTCCATCTTCATATTGACAATATCGTCCGCATCCAGATCCAGCTTATCCAGCATGTTCTGGCAGTAGATCATGACATCTGCCAGTTCTTCCTTCACATGCTGAAGATCATAATGCTCATCTGACCACTGAAAGCATTCCAGCAGTTCGGATGCTTCGATGACAATGGACTTGGCTAAATTGGACGGTGAATGGAACTGATCCCAGTCTCTGTCCTCACTGAACTTCCTGATTCGTTCAATCGTCTCCGGTTTCATTATGGTTTCCTTTCCACATACTGACTGATATAGGCTCTCAGATTGTCATCACAGACATAGAGATAGGTCCCTCTGATGCCCCTGGTCAGCAGAACATAGTAGACATGCCTGATGTATTCGCAGAGATCTTCATCATCCGCTGATCTCTTGCCGTTCTGATCAAAGTACTGATCCCGGCGGAAGATGATCTTACCATCTTCCATGCCGATATCTTTTCCCAGGATCACAAAAGCATAGTTCAGATCAAAGCCCTGAATGGAATGAATGCAGCCGACCTCATCAATGGCTTCGGGCTTATTGACCCAGCCCTGCGTGCAGTGATTCCACATTCTCTGTATGCCCTGAATCTCAATATCCTTCGTCTTATGATCCTGCTTGCTTTTCCATTCCCAGGCATAGCCGGCGACCATGCGGGACAGGCCGTATTCCTTTTCCTTCTCATACATATCCCGTTCAAATGCTGAGAAATCATCATAGAGTCCAAGTTCATAGGCATCGGAATGATAGGGTTCCGTGCACTCGCCATGCAGCAGTTTCCTGACGAAGTCCAGGTAGCCATTGCCGCCCCGCACCCGCATTTCGGTCAGCAGTTCATAATACCTGCAGAGACGATGCTGTTCCTTTTCCGCTCTTTGAATCTTGTCCCGGAAGCGCTGGTAGTCGATACCTGAAGGACCGACTACCTGATCGCGGTCATAGAACAGAATGGCGGTCTCAGACTGTTTCAGAATCCAGTCCAGTTCATCTGCTTCAGTCGTCATGCCCAGCTTCTCACAGTTCTTCTTGAAGGCACCCATGTAGGAAATGTTCTTATACTGGTGCAGGCGATGGGCTTCGTCCACAATCAGAATGTCATACTTTTCCCGGACGACGTCTGACGGAGAAAGCACCTGGGACGGTTTCAGGCCATAGATCGTCTTGAAGATGGACTTCATGGTTTCCCGAAGAGAAGTCTGCGGGACCACAAAACCGATCTTCTTCCCCTGGAACTGTTCATCATCTGCCAGGTATTTCATCAGATAGACTGCGACTATGGTCTTGCCGGTACCAGGCATGCCATTGACTACGACGATCTGGGCTTCCCTGTTCTCAATAACCTCCAGGATGTCATCGACTGCCTGCCGCTGATTGTCATTAAGTTCTTTATAGGGAGAATATTTGAACAGATCTGAGTTTTCGATCTCTTCCAGTGAATGTGTAACCAGCTTTTCTTTCTGCAGCTTGCGCCACAGTCTGACAAAGTCCTGATCGTATTCCTGTTTCTGATAGTACTGCTTATCCGCGATGCCGGCATTCTTGTTTGTCACCTCAAAGAGCTGATCCGCCGCAATATACTGGATCAGCTTGGATTCATAATCAAAGGTAACCGACTGGTTGAACATCTTCGAATAGATGAAATGCACGGTATCGAAGATCTTCTTTTCTTCCACCGTCGCATGCTGAGACATCCTGGTCTTTGCATGACTGGATTCCCCGATATAGGCTTTCCTGCCGTTTTCCAGAATATAAAGCATGGGCCAGTTATCGAGATAGGCCTCGTCGGGATAGTCCTCATTTTTAAAGTTACAGGAAATGACCTTAAATCTTTCAGTGCCCATTACACTACCATGATATCCTAACTGTCCCCTTCTGGTATCGGCACAAATACACGGATTTCCGCTCTGTCTGATCTCAGACAGCTTGAAAACTGCCATTTTTTCTCCTAGTATATGGTCTGACTGGTAATGTATTCCGCCGCCGGGTGGATCAGAGGAGGGATTCCTGCGCATCGTAAGGCCATAGAAGATGCGGCAGGTATTCCTCATTTTCTTACCAGATACCAGGGAGGAAGCCATGCAGAAATTCATTACCGACGATGCCTTCTGGGAGCTGTTCCCGGATGCTGCGATTGCCATCCTGTCTCTGTCCGATGTCCGGGAAGCAGCTCAGCTGGATGCGGAAAAGGAAGAGGAAATCAGAACCCTGCTGCAGGAAGCCAACGAAACTGCCAAGAAGTATGTCCCGAATGACCCGATCAGTGAAAACACCGTCCCCAAACTGTGGCGTCAGGCCTACCAGAAATTTCCGACCAAGAAAGGCGCAAGATGTTCCATCGAAGCCCTGCTGAAGCGGGTTCTGCATGGTACGCCTGTCGGATCCATTCTGCCTTCTGTGGATATTACCAACTCCATTTCCCTGAGGTATGCCTTCCCGATCGGGGCTGAAAATCTCGATGCCATTGTCGGGGATCTGCATCTCGGGCTCATGAAGGGAGATGAAGATTTCCTGCCGATCGGTTCCGAGAAACCCGAACCGCCGCTGCCGGGCGAACTGGCCTACTACGATGAGAAGGGTGTGGTCTGCCGCTGCTGGAACTGGCGTGACGGACAGCGTACGGAGATCAACGAAAAGACCACCAATGAATTCATCGCCATGGAATGCATTGAACCGGAACGGATTCAGGAACTGCAGGCAGCTCTGGATGAACTGGCCGGCCTCATGCAGAAATACCTGAGTGCGGAGGTAAAGGCCAAGACCATCCTTACTGCACAGAATCGGGAAACCGTCCTGCGCTGAGTTTCACGGATTGCATAGCAAAATGCCAGAAGATCTTTCAAACGGAGATCCTCTGGCACTTTTTGTCTTGTATCTGGGCTTTACGGAATCAGTCTTCCGGATCAATATCGATGATCACCTTCATGGTCTTTTCACGGTTATCATCAATGTACTTATAGGCATCCAGGTAATGTTCCATATCAAAGTGCTTCGTGATCAGGGGCTTCAGCTGGACCTTTCCTTCCTGAACCAGCTGGATCGCCTTCACATAGTCCTCATGCCGGTACATCATGGTGGTATTCAGATCCAGTTCCGAGTCATTCAGCTTGGCCAGGTCTACGTTGGCCATCTTGGCAAAGACCGCAACGAGAATGATGGTACTGCCTTTGCGGGCATTCTGAATGGCCGCATTCATCGTGACATCATTGCCGGCACAGTCATAGATCACATCCGCTTTATCCGGTCCGAACTCCCTTAACAGAATGTCTCCGAAGTCTTCTTTCTGCGTATTGGCTACAGCATCTGCGCCGACCTGTTTGGCCAGGGCCATACGGAACTCGGAGATATCCGTACTGACCACTTTCTTTGCCCCGCAGGCCCTGCAGACCTGAGTCAGCAGAATGCCGATCGGTCCGCAGCCCAGAATGGCCACATTTGCCCCTTTCATTTCCGGAAACCTGCCTGCCGCATGAACGGTCACGGCAAGGGGCTCAATCATGGCCCCTTCGTCATAGCTGAAGTCATCCGGCAGCGGGGTCACCTTGGATTCATCGACGGCAAAGTAGTCGCTTGCCGTACCCACGGTCTGAAAGCCCATGACCTTCAGCTCTTCACAGAGATTGTAGTGACCATGCAGACAGGGATAGCAGTGACCGCAGAATACCTGCGGCTCAATGGTGACCTTCTGCCCGATCTTGTATTTGCCGGCATACTGGCCGCACTTCACAATCTCTCCGGAGACTTCATGTCCCTGGGTAACCGGATACTTCGTATAGGGATGCGTGCCGTGATACACGTGGACATCACTGCCGCAGATCCCGATCCGCTTGATCCGGACCAGCACCTGATCCGGTCCTGGTTCCGGGATTTCCACCTGCCGGATGACGATCTCACCCGGCGCTGTCATGACTTCCTGTCGCATCATCTTCATGGTTCTCACTCCTTCCGCTGTCCGTTCCTCTTTACGGACCTGTGTTTCAAAAGATGTCTGTTCAGCTGACTCGGTACGGTCTAACACGATTTTCTTCTTTCCTTGTCCTGGCGGAACAGGGAAAACAGGTACCAGAAAACACGCTGGACCGCAGACTCAAGGAAAAGCCGTACTCTGTCAGTACATGATTGTTGGTTATGAGGTCGGAATTGGTACCGCTGACGTTCAGAAGACCCTGTGTCCGTCAGCTCTGCTGTTTAAGACTCCCCGTTTATTGTAGCACCTGGGATTCCCTGCCTGAGCACAGAAAGAAAACATGTCCCGTTCCGGAACATGTCTCCAGGTCTCATCAGCGCAGATCCAGCACCATCAGATCGCAGTCAAAGCAAGCGTTGCCGATTTTGAAGCAGGCCGGGTACGTGCCAGTCCGGCGGAATCCGTATTTCTCGTACAGGTGGATGGCCGGAGCATTGTCGCTGCGCACTTCCAGGGAAATCAGTTCGAGGCCGTGTTCCCTGGCATAGGCGATCAGAGACGTCATCAGACGGCTGCCGACCCCTGATTCCAGTATGCCTTGCGTATTGAAAGACTCAGTTCTGCCCGGTGGCTCATGCGGCGCGGCAGACCGGACAGACTGCCGCTGCCGATCAGACTGTCACCGGCAAAGGCACCCAGCAGGACCGAGTGCGCATCCGCCTGCACCGACTGCAGATAGGCCTGCTCGACCAGAACAGAGATCGGCAGACCTTCGGCCCTATAGGACAGATTGTCAGATTCGCCACCCGTCTCCTGCAGAAACAGCAGGAGCTGTTCCGCATCCTTGGTCTGTAATTCCCTGATGGCAGGATCCTGCATCCTTCCTCCTAGTTCAGCAGATCAGAATCCGGTTCGATGAAATCTTCATCCGTGCATTTCCGGATGATGTGCCTGGTCTGGTTCATGGGCCGGGGCACCTTGTCTTTGGCATAGTACTCCACCGCGACGACCTGGGCAATGGCCTCATGATTATCCTCACCGGCCGGTACCAGCACATAATCATCTATTTCAATACTGTCGTCATCGGTCAGGTAGTAATAGGTTTTCTCTTCGTCTCCACCGAAGATGACACTGCAGTAGATGACTTCTCCGATCCGGCGTTTTGCCTTGTCATAGACCACGGGATCCAGAATCTCTCCCATGCCGTAGAAATGAATGAAGTCAAAGATGCGGTCCGCAAATTCACCGAAGTCATCCGGCAGACCATTCCGGTCAAACGTACCGGTGATGACCCTTTCCGGACCTTTTTGATAATCAATGGTGATGCGGTAGTCCTTGGTCTCATCCGGGTTTTCCACCACATCATCGGGATTCCCGGCCACGTGAGAGAAGAATGTCTCGGCATCGAAGCTGTCCAGCAGACTCTCGACACCGCCTTCAATCTCATATTTCCGCGAGACCTTGCAGTCACTGGCAATGTTCTGGATATGTTCCAGGGTTTTCTCTGCCCGGTCAATGATCAGATGCTCCGTATAGTCCCAGTGCACCGTATTGTCTTTTGTCCCTTCCAGATTCAGAAGAGCAGGCGGCCTGAAGATCGTCAGGCGGTGATAATCAATGGCGATCCGGCTGATCTCATCCGTCTCTGTTCCGCCGAAGACCGCCATCTCCGGAATGCCGGTCATGTCACGCACCAGCTGCGACAGATCCAGGTCATCCGGTTCCTGACCCGCTGCTCCAACAGACAGATCCCCGTGATACCGGAAGACCTGTCCCTTGGTATTGGTCAGTTCCAGGTCCCAGTCGCCGACATCTGTAGTAATCATGCTCTGCTGATAGCCCCGGCAGAAACGGGCACTGATCAGATCCAGGAGTCCGGCCGCTTCTTCCTTGCCTATGCTGTAGTTAAACGTTCTGGTTTTCGGCAAGGCACCCGATCCATCCCCGAAGGCATAGGCCGAAAACCACACCCTGCCTGCTCTGTTGATCGTCAGATGCTGTTCCACTTCTTCGTCAGGGTCTGGCGTGGGGCCGTAGGTGAGCATATTGGTCACCAGGCGCATCTTCTGCAGCGTACCGGTAAAGATGTTCTGGTTCTCGTCACTCAGCACCGCCAGCCTGTCCAGAGCCAGCATAAACCAGGCCCGGTTCTCCGGCTCCGTGATCCGGCGTCTCAGCCCCGGCCGCGGTGTGAAGTGTTTCCAGCGGGCATAGACCGCCGAGCCAAGCAGAGGAATATCGGTGATGCCATCCACAACATTCTCCAGTTCCATGCAGTTCCAGCCCGCCTGGCCATAGACCGCGCTGAACGTATGTCCAACGCTCGTCTGAAAGCCCATGGCCGCACATTCCGCACCCAGTTCCGGGCCGGCCAGTTCTTCCGGGCTGCTGTTTTCATCGCCGAATTTCCGCAGCCATTTCAAGGCAAAGGCGTGTAACTGTTTTCTGTCCGTCACAATGGTCACCTCCGATTGTTCTTTTCTGATCGCAAGTCCCCCTGTGCTCTCATTATATTTTCCTTCCCTGTTTCCGTCAGCATTCTCGGACATATTTCCTGTTTCTCCTGTTCCGAACAGCAGAAAACACAGACTGATATACTGTGGGCAGAACAAAAAGAGACTGTGCAAGGTACAGATCTCGGGAAAGGCAGAAAGCGCATGAATGTGGATACCATGCTGTTCTTTGCGGATGACGTCGATGCCTTCTTCCTTTATGCCAGGCTGGAAGACGAGATTCTGAAGCGGATGGATGATGTCCGCATCAAGACCCGGAAAACCCAGATCTCTTTCTATAACCGGCATCTGTTTGCCTGTGTCTCCTTTATCCGCATCCGCAGAAAGAAGGACTGTCCGGAACACGATATCGTGGTGACGTTTGGCCTGGATCATAAGCTCAGATTGAGACTGCCACCGAATCCTATCCGCACCGCTGGCCCCATCATGTGCTGATCACGAAGCCGGAGGGAATCGATGCCGAGCTGCTGGGCTGGATTCAGAAAGCAGCCGATTTTGCCCGGCTGAAATAGACTATTTTCCTGTGCGGGCAGAAAGACGCGCTTCCCAGTCCACGACACCCTTCTGCCAGGCACCGTCTTCCAGAAGGTCGGCGATCTTCAGGGCATCCAGCTTCTCGTAGAAAGCCTCCATGCCCTCTGAGAAGGTGGCCATGATCTTCTGTTCACTGCGTCTGACATGCGGACGCCGGTCAAACAGTTTCTCCGCATACCCGGACTGCGAGAAGATTTCATCTCCTTCCCCGACGGCCAGGAACACATCCTTCAGACTGATCTGATCTGCGGGAGCAGAAAGGGTATAGCCCCCGCGCTTGCTGGCACTGGACGTGATGAGTCCGCTGCGGGAGAGTTTCATCAGGATTTTCTTCAGATAGGAATCCGATACCTCCAGGAGTGCGCTCATCGTACTGCTCTTGACAGGTTTATGATCCTGTTCCAGCGCCAGGATCATGACCACATAGATCCCCTGCTCAAATGTACTGCTGATCTTCATTTTCCAATCATCTTGGTCACGAGTTCCTCGGCTACATCATCGACCAGTACCGGCTTCAGGTTCTTCGCAAAGATGCCGAGAAACTTCAGAAGCGGTACCATTCTGGTGACCGAATCCTTGCGGCCGTTGCCGTAGACCAGCGTCGGACTGACATACTCGGTCCGGATCCCGCTGGCCAGCAGACGGGCAATGATTCGCTTCTTCCCTTCCGTGAAGGACTTCGGGCCAAGAACACCGCCGATCATCCCCATGGCCCTGACCTTCTTCTCTTCTGCGATCCGCAGCATCACCGCGGCCGGCAGATCGTTTTTCTTACGGAACTCGTCCGGATCCTTCTCCGGTCCTCCTACAAAATCAACAATATAATCTACTTTCTCCGGAATGACAGCCATCACCGCATCATAATCGGAACAGTCCGCCTGTACATTCCGGATCCGTTCATTCTGAAGCGGATTCTTTCCGGAACGGGAGACGACCACAAACTGTGCTTCCGGATCCTTCTCCAGCCACTTCTGGGTCACGTTTCTGCCAAGATAACCATTGCCGCCAAGCATGACTGCTGTATACATCGTTCTGCCGCCTTTCTTTTCCTTTGACTTATTTTGTCTGAAGATAATATGTATCTTCGGATAATATTTGTCAATAAATAAAACACAGGTTCCGGAATATTCCTTTCTGGGCAAAAGAAAACCGCTGGCTCATCAGCTGCCAGCGATTTCCTTTTCCCTGACCTGCATGCTGTCAGAGAGATTTCATGCAGTTCTTGATCTGTTGTTATTCGGTATCAGTCAGCGGCGCATCTGCCGTATTCGGCACGATGTGTCTTTCCTGCGTCGGCTTCTCGGTCTGTACCCACTTGTTGTTGATCAGGAATTCCTGATCACTGATTTTGGTAATGGTGACCGTGTATCCCGACATGGAGACTTCCGAAACACTGTAGCTTATTTCGTCACCCGTATCCGCATCGTACTTGGGAAGATCTGTCCAGGTATATGTCCAGTCGTTGTCCTCCGTCAGGCGGACCGTATCAGTGACTTCCCCGTTCTTCAGGAGATTCACATCGGCATACTCACCGGTCTGTCCTTCCCATTCCTTGGTCACCGTGAGTTCTGTCAGTTCGATATTGGTTAGGATGACCGTACCGTCGTCGTCGACAGCCTGAACGAGCTGATAGCCATCAGCGTCTTCCTCTTCGATCTCATAGCTGACGACTACGTTCGAACTGCTGTCATAGGTACTCAGATCCGTGAACGTATAGGTCCAGTCCATGTCTGAGGTGATCTGCTTCTGCTGAATGAGTGTCTTTGAACCATCCGTGTGGACCTGATACAGGTCAACGGTCACAGCATCCCCTTCAGTACCAAGCCACTTTTTCTCCACCGTCAGAGAAGTCGTATCGTGGTTGGAGTTGGTAATAATGAATTCATAGTCCCCTCCAACATTCTTTCCACCGGTCACAATGCTCTGGTAAGAGTTGTCTCCTGACGTCGCCGTTTCAACGACGCTGTAAACGATCTCTGTACCATCGGTGTTATATTTGGGCAGATCCGTAAATGTATAGCTGAGATTGCCATCTGAATCCCGCTCAGTAATCACGGTTCCGGCATAGTCCTCAACAACAGTTTCATCTGCCAGCAGATTGACGGTAATGGAATCTGCTTCATCGCCGACCCACTGTTTCGTCACGCTCACATCTACAGTTTCCGACGTGTTCGTGTTGGTAATGGTAAAGCCTGCAGACTGACTGCCGGTATATGTGGTGGCATAGCTGTCGGTACTGCCAGTGATCACTGTTTCCTGTACCGTATACGTATATGCATTTCCATCGCTATCGGCAACTGGCAGCTCATCGAAACTGTCCGTCCACTGATTACTCGAATCCAATGTCAAGGTGCTGCCGGTGGCTACGCCGTCCCTATAGAGCTCGACAGTAACGCTTTCTGCCGCTTCACCTTCCCAGTTCTTTGTCACAGAAACAGACGTGGTAGTCGTAGTGGTAGTGGTGGCAAGCCTGGCTGTTACAAGGTTCTGTACCCACTGATAACCATAGTCAACGGTATTGACCGGGTTATTGGCAATGTAAAGGTCAACCTGGAACTCATCAGGAACTGCTTCCGTTGAAGTGTTTACTACAGAAGAGTCGAACCGGGAAGATTTGCTTATGCCGACCAGCCACTTAAAGATATTTTCCACATCTTCCCAGCCCCAGACAGGGAGTACTCCGTAAATTTCTTTCAGATGTGTAATCCGATCGTCTGAAGAAAACCAGTCACCTACATTGGAATAATCGATGCCATCCGTGTAGTACCAGATCGCGCACTGTGTCGCGATCATGAATGCATATTCTTTTCTCTGATCAATCAGAAGCTCGTAACTGTAGTTCTGATTGCTGCCATCATCCGCCGGTCCGATATCCATGGCGTCGTAGGGATAGCCGTAATACAGAACCTTTGCAATATTAGCCAGTACCGTGGAACTGCTGGCTTCTGATGACGGCTTTAACGGAACATAACCTTTGATATTAGGAGGATAATAAAGCGGATTCGAATTTGGATTCAGTCCGGTGTAGTAATACATTTCTTCCGTCGTGACATCCGAGATCAGGCCGAACTGGTGGTAATAATTGCTCAGATTGGAACCGATCGTATAGTAATAGTTCACGCAGTAGACGACATCGCTGCCGATCGTGTACTTCTGCAGTGCAGAATTTCTGATGCTGGTCCTGGACGGCGTATAAATATACTCGGATTCAGACGGGATCCGAACATCGTCTGGTGTGCTGTCGCCTGATTCCGCAACCGTAAAGGTAACGGTTACAGGACCCAGTGTAATGGTATCCGAATCACCGGCCGGAGCAGTCAGGTTAAAGGTCGTCGAATAGGTCCCAGCTGAAAGACCGGTAACAGGCGTTACCGTTACGGTACCCGTCGAACCGGCTGCGATGTTCTGCGCATTGTCCGTATTGACCGTGAAATTTGTATCCGAGTTGGTGGAAGTAAACGAAAGTGTTTCAGTACCTGTGTTGGTAATGGTAAGCGTCAGAGAGCTGACTGTTGAGTACCCGACCAGAACGGATCCGAGGTTGGAACTGTAGCTCTCCAGGCGTGCACTGTATTCCGACGTCGAATAGGCAGGGATTGTGACAGTCGTCGTTCCGGAGTAAACATTTCCATCGGCATCCACGAAACGGAAATAAGCCGTTAACTCTTCTGAACTTACAGATGTCACGGTAAAGGAAACCGGTGTATCTGCAGTCAGCTGAACCGGCGTACCGCTGAGGATTGCCTCATCGCTGGGAGCCGTTTCCGAAGAAGGCTTGACCACATAGTATAAATAGCCATCAACAGTGGAATTTGCCCTCAGGGTCACGGAAGTGGCGGTCAGTCTCGATTCCTCAATCGTGATGGTTCCCTTCTCAATGATCGAGACAGGACCTTCACTTACTTCTGTTGTTGCGGTTCCATAAGCAGCGAGTGACAGAGAGGATGTTGCATACTGATTGCCATCCTCATCAATGTATTTGACATAAATGTCTTTAGCCGTCTGCGTGGACTGGGCAATCGTAATCGTGTTCGTTCCTGCCGTGCAGGCCGTTGCATTTCCTGTCACATCCACTGGTGCAGCAGCGCCAGACTCCTGAACCGCATAATAGACGGTCCCGGCCATGTCCGGATCCACCGTCAAGGTAATAGCCGTCCCATCGTCGTTCCAAGCCGCCGTATAGGACACGGTCGGGTCATCAGCCAGTACCGTGGTCGGTGCCAGACCGATGAGCATGCACAACGTCAAAAAGACTGCTCGAAACTTCTTTGCCATATGTAAAGCAATGCCCCCCTTCAATTTTTTTACTACGTTTTGAGTATACATGAATCGGTTATAAATTCCACATCATTTGTAGTAAATTTGGTGCACCAATTTTGCTAATATTTTGACATGAATTTTTTGTATACAGACCGGGGACATTTGTTTCTCAGAAGAAGGATTTTGGCGGTTTTTTTAACACTTCATTCAGCCGATGCAACAGGCAGTTCCGTTCCACTGTCCAAAAGCGCAGAAACCGCCGTTTCAGAAGACTTCCGCCATGAAAACAGCAGTGAGAAACTGTCCTGCAAAACACGATGAATCAGAGGCAGAAGACACCCGGGCCTTGATGAATAATGATAGTAATAAGGAAAAACTGAGTGAGCATGCATTCATGCTGTTTACATGCATGGCACTAAGCAGACTGAAAAACAGCCCGGTTTCACGGTCCGGACTGTTCTTTATGAAATTCTTTCTGCAGGTCTTATTCAATTTTTCTGCCCAGATAGCAGCGGGCTCCTGTCTCGTCCCTGGAATAGCGGCAGAGGAACTGATCATAGGAGATCCAGCTTTCTTCCGGATAGTTGGCGTGCGGCATGTCATTAACCAGACCGATGACAAACATCGGCACAGCGGATCCGTTATGCCAAACATAGTAGTCAATCGGATAGCAGGTATACTGCAGTGGCTCTTCCTGAAGTTCATATGTTCTGATGATATAGCGGATAAACCGATGCAGAAGATTATGCTCATCCAGCGGCCAGGCTGCGGAAGCACCGAAGAACCTGTCCTCTTTCCCCACCAGCAGCATCATGGGTACCTTGCCGTCCTCGAATGCCGTTTCCCGTCTATAGGTGAAATCCCCGGCATCCGGATCATCCGGCAGGGAAAACCCGCTCCAGGGAGTCACTGCCGTGAAGAGATCGCTTGCGGCCATGGCACAGTAGGAAGACATGAAGCCGCCGCTTGACTGACCGCAGGCATAGATGCGTCCCTTATCCACCGGCAGACGGCTTTCCACATCCGCGATCATCTTCCGGACAAAGGGAAGACTGTCAAACGGCCTGCCGTTCTGACTGCCGTTCCAGAGCCGCACGCCGCGGAAGCCGCCCTTGCGGATCTGATACAGATCGGCGGTCGGGAAGACGGCAATGAAACCGCGTTCTTCCGCCACAACGCTCATCTCCGTAATGTCGAAGAACGTTTCGCCGTTGCCGCCGCGGCCATGGAACACACAGACCAGCGGAACCGGTTCCCCTTTCTGCTGAACCTTCTTCGGCACATACTCATACCATTCTCTCTTCATGCCATCGACAATCAGGGTATGATAGGTGGCACCATGCTCAAGAGGATTCCGGAAATAGCGCAGGATCTTGTTGCCATAGCTGCGGTGCCGCCGGGCTGAGCCGATATACGCCCATACATACGACAGCGTATCGAAGTTCAGATCCTGCAGACGGAAGCCGGTGGTCAGGCGCGTCTGGGCAATATCATCTTCGTTGATCTTTGACGTATCCTTTACGGCTGCCGGCAGGAAGATTGCGGTCTTCTTCTCATCATAGAGGGGCTGCGGCTGGGCATGGTTTTCCTTTTCCCAGTACGCCAGCAGCTGTTCAGACACGGCCGTTTCCTGCTCGATCAGCAGCCAGACGGGCAGCTGCGCACGCTTGCCGCTGATGTACATTTCTTCCTTCTGACTGCCGGCATCCGTTTCTGCATGACTCTGCGCACTGAACTGTACCGAGGCAATAGTCGGATCGCCGAAGACAGCCAGGCCGCTCCAGTCGCTGGCCATGGTCCGTGCTGCTTCCAGGGCAACATCCACGCCATCGCCGAAGCCCATCGCATAGATGCAGTCCTGCATGACGACGTAGTATTCCCGTCCCTGGACTTTTTTATAGGCCGCATTCATGAACGCGGCATCCTTGCCGGAAAGATCCCACCGGCCGGCCAGCGGTTCCAGCATGGCAATCAGAAGCTTGTCCCGGTCCGCCAGCTCGCCCAGGCCGCTGCTGGCCAGGAAGCTGTCCGGTTCCGTATCCGAGGGCGGAGCCACAATGACCGCCCGGTTATTCTGACAGAAACCTTCCGGAATATAGGTGATTATGCTGCGGTCGGTATCTCCGACTTTCCAGGTCTGACGGAACAGGCCATGCAGCGGGCAGGCCTCCGGAGCCAGAAGATCCACAGGCACCTGATCCGGTGCCGGCGGGGTAAACCATAATCTGCTGTAATCCATGAATTTCCTCCTGTTCAGGCCGGATAAACGGTCATGATCCATAATACATTCACGACTGTCAGAATGAGGGACGGCCAGATGCTCATGCGGATCAGGTCTTTCTGACTGTAGCCGCCCAGACCCATGATCATATTGACCGTTGCGGTAGCCATCGGCGTCATGAAGGCCGTCAGGGCACCTGCATTGGACAGCATCATCGGGCCGACCGGATTCACGCCAAGCGACATGCAGGTCATGATGGCAATCGGGGCAAAGATGGTGGCGACGGCCCGGTTATTCAGAACCTGGGTCACCAGGAACGGCACGATGAAGCAGACAAAGCCGATCAGATAACCATTCGTCGTTCCGCCGAGCAGCGAAGCAACCGCGTTGCCGATGGCTTCGCCGGCCCCGGTAGCGGTCAGGGCATTGCCGACTCCGAGAACGCCGACATACATCATGACGATACCGGCAAGGGAAGCGGCCTCATAGACTTCTTTCGTGGTCAGAATTCCTGTTGCGGCAATCACCAGAGCACCCACCAGGGTAATCTGCCAGCCGGCTACCCCGAGCTGATCGGCAAACAGCAGGCCTACGATGACAAAGACGAAGTCGATGATGCAGACCTTTTCCCGCCAGGGCACCAGGGGTTCCTTCTGCCTGCCTCTCTTAGCCTGGCTTTCCGTCACAACGGGCGGCAGTTCCGGGCAGAGTTTCGGGGCAATGAAAATGGCATAAAGACAGATCGCCACTACCCCGGGCAGCCTGCCAATCATCGGGTCCAGCATCCCGACTCTCTGGGTTGCCCCCAGGCTCTCCAGATAGCCGTTGAACTGGGCATAGGTTGCAGCACTGCCGCCGATCGGCAGCGCCGCACAGGTGCTGATGGAGATGATGCCAAGCGGATAGATCATTTTGCTGCGGGTGAAGCCCATTTCATCACAGATGGCAAAGGCCATGGGATAAATGATGGCAAAGGCCGCGGAAGAACTGCCGGCAATATTGGCCAGCAGCATGGTCACGACGACGTAGCCGGCCATGATTCTGGTAAAGGAACCCTTGCTGACCCGGCCGAGCAGCCGCGAGACTTTGGTGATGGCCTGGGTCCGGGAGAACCCTTCTGAGACGACAAACATCGTCGCCATCAGAATGGTATTGGAGTTGCCGAAACCGGACAGCGCTGTTTTCGCATCCAGGCAGCCGGTGAAGACCAGAATGACCATTGCGGTCAGGGCGACAACGGCCCGGGAGACTTTCTTCTGCACGAACCCGATGACCATCATCAGGAACACGATCAGTGTGATAATCAGCTGCGGTGTCATATTTCCTTACATCCTTTCCTGGATTCCATTCGTTCTGGCTTAAAAGCGGAAAGGTCTGACCTGACGGACCACATCGAGAATGGTGCCGTCGCGGGCTTCCACAATGGCGGTCACCTTGTCCTCCCATTCCAGAGGATCCGGTTCGCCGACCAGGTCGTATGCTTTTTCCTGCAGGGATTCGATGCTGACGTGGGCAATGCCGGCCTGATCCAGACATTCAATCAGATCGGTACGGACCGGATTGACGGCAATGCCGTAATCCGTGACCAGCACATCCACGCAGTCGCCAGGGGTGGTCACGGTGACCACATCCCGGCAGACGGTCGCCATGCGGCCGCGGATCAGCGGGGTCACAATGATGCAGCACTTCGAACCTGCCGCCACATCCGGGTGGCCGCCCGGTGCCCCTCTCAGAACGCCATCCGAACCGGTAATGACATTGACATTGAATTTTGTGTCAATTTCCAGAGCGGAAAGGACAACATAATCCAGTCTGTTGCAGTAGGCACCTTTGTTGCAGGCATTGGCATATTCATTCAGATCAATTTCGATGTGATGGGGATTGCGGAAGAGATGACCGGCGGCACCCTGATCAAAATCCTGGGTGTCGAGAATGTAATCCACCAGCCCCTTGTCCTGAAGATCGCAGATCGGTTTGCTCGTTCCGCCCAGGGCAAAGCTCATATGGATCCCTCTTTCCCGCATGCGGTCTTCCAGGAAGCGGTTGACCGCCAGTGAAGGACCGCCGACACCGGTCTGGAAGGAGAAGCCATCCTGGAAATACGGGGTTGCCGCAATGACCGCGGCGACATTCTCCGCCATCATCAGTTCGCGGGGGTTCTTCGTCATGCGCGCTTCCTTGGTGGCAATCTTATCGGGATCCCCGACCGCATCGACCACACATACCGCATCCACATCAACACAGGAAATCGAAGCTGGCAGATTCGGGAACGGCACCAGCGTATCCGTAATGATGACCGTATGATCGGCATATCTGGCGTCCTGCATGGCAAATCCCAGCGACCCGCAGTTATTCTTTCCGCCGGTCCCCTTCGCGTTGCCCATGCAGTCCGAAGAAGCCGCTGCCAGAAAGGCAATGTCAATATGCACTTCCCCGAGCTCCACGGCTCTGGCCCGGCCGCCATGACTGCGGATGATGACCGGACTGGCCACTTTGCCCGCCGAGATCGTTTCTCCGATTTTTCCGCGGACGCCGGAGGTCTGCGCTTCCGTGATCAGTCCCTTTTCCATGTATGCCGCAAAGGAATCCTGCGCCGTCCCCAGCGAGGTAGCGGCAACATGAAGATCCTTCAGTCCCATGTCTTCAATCAGAACCTTCGCGACCATCGCCGCAACATAATCACCGTTGCGGAATTCGGTATGAAAGGAGAAGGTCATACCGTCATGGGCACCGCATTTTTCACACGCTTCGCGGATGGACTGGCATAGTTTGGACTCCTGCGGCTTTTCATGACCGACGAGGATCGGCGATGCTTTCCGGCTGATTCTGCCATCCTTTGCGTATTTTCCCTGATAGACTTCTCTGCCATTGACCAGCAGGGCATCCGGGATGTCTCTGCCAACTGCATTAATCATGCTCCAATCCTCCTTTCTCAGAGATCGCCATGATAGACGCCGCACGCCTTGGCGAGGGCGATGATCCGCTTGGCATCTTCGAAGAACGGGACATCGACCATCTTCCCGTCGACCGTATAGACCCCGATGCCGGCATCGGCCTGCGCCTGGCAGGAACGCACCAGCTTTTCGGCATAGGCAATTTCCTTCTGCGACGGGGCAAAGGTTTCGTGGACATAGGCAATCTGCTTCGGATTGATCAGGCTCTTGCCGTCAAAGCCCAGCCTGTGATCCAGCTGTACTTCCGCCTCAAAACCTTCGGTGTCGTCCAGATTGGGATACATGGTGTCAAAGCACTGCACGCCGGCAGCCCTTGCACACATCAGCATCCAGCCTCTGGCCACCATCATTTCGCAGCCATCCTTCTGAATCTGCACATGCATGCTCTTGCGGAAATCACCGCCGGAGATCGCACAGCCAAGCATTCTGTCAGAAGCCGTGCAGATCTCATAGGCATTCATGACGCCCAGCGGACTTTCCAGGGCCGCCATCAGCAGGGTCCGGCCTACCTCAACCCCGAACTCCCGTTCGGCCTTTTCCACCGCTTCTTCCACCTGATGGACCATTTCCGCGTTTTCGCACTTGGCAATCCGGATGCCGTCGGCCCCGCCGGCCACGCAGACTCTGACATCTTCCTGCCAGTGCGGGGTATCAAGTCCGTTGATCCGGACCAGCACCTCCGTATCGCCATAATCAATGCTGGTCAGGGCATGATAGAGACTGAATCTGGCAGCGTCTTTCTGGTTTTCCGCCACCGCATCTTCCAGATCCAGAATGATGGAGTCACAGCCATAGATATAGGCATCCCTGATCAGCCCGGGTTTCTGCGCATTCATGAACATCATGGTTCTGCGCAGACGCTTTTTATCCGGCTTCGGTCTCTGAATGATTTTCTGCGTCATCTGATGATTCCTTTCCAGGGAATACCCGATTCAGACTGTCCGCAGCTGCGGAAGACGGCACATTCCACCCTTGCCTTCAACGTACAGTCCAGCGCTCCCTGATCGACGACAGCAATTCTCCCTGTCCTGACATCCAGTCGGTTCAGGGTTTCCAGTACGGTATTGCGGATCTGACGACCGTAGCGGTTCAGCACACTGCTCTGAATTTCCAGTTCGAGCGTGTCTGCCGGTTCGACGGTGACCTGGGCGTCGCTGGATTCCAGTGTTCCAGCAACAGCACTTTTTTCGATGATCATGATTGTCTCCTCCCATCCATCTCTGAATGCTTCGGCATACTGCCTGATAGATGTCCTGTTGATTTCAATATAGGAATGTTTAAAATTCGTGTAAAATAGCCGTTTTTCGCCTATTTGAATTCCATTTTGGAATGGTTTTGGGAAAGGGCAATCAATCCTGGATCATCTGTTTGTCTGCTGCTTCCTAAGGATTCTGCGCCTGATTGAAAACTTTTATTATTTTCTGTTATGGAATGTATTTTTGAATTTATTATTCCGTTCTGTTATTGTTGATTCAGAATCACAGTACTCCTGGCAGGAGGCCGCCTATGGACGAGAAAGATATCGAAATGATTCAGGTACTCGGTGAATGCCACAGCATCACCGAAGCCGCCAGCCGCCTTTATACTTCCCAGTCCGCATTATCCAAACGAATCAAGGCCGTCGAGGAAGAATTGCATGTCGAAATGCTGATCCGTTCGCGCCATGGCATTCACCTGACGCCGGAAGGAGAACAGATCCTGCTGCACAGCACGGCCATCCAGAAGGAAATGGATCAGCTGCGCCGCAGTCTCGATTCCATGCAGGATCGGATCTGCGGCACCCTGCGGGTCGGTCTTTCCATCAACTTCACGCTCTACAAGGCGCCGGACATTCTGGCTGCCTATCACCGCAGCTATCCCGATGTCCAGCTGGATGTCATGACCGGTCAGAGCAGACGTCTTTACCGCAGCCTGATGGAAGGCAGTATCGATCTTGCCGTGCTGCGCGGAGACTTTGAATGGTATGGGGAGCAGTATATGCTTGCCCAGGAAAACATCTGCCTGGTCTGCAACCCGGAATACGCCGACACACCGCTGTCGGACTATCTCTATATCCGGCACTGGACAGACGCCAGCCAGGAGATCCTGATGGCTCGCTGGCTGCAGGAGCACGGCCTGAAAGTCGATCACAAAGGATTCTATGTGGACAACATCATGACCTGCATGGAAATGGTGAAGCGGGGACTCGGCTGGAGTCTTCTGCCGGAAATTGCCCTGGATGACTTTCACGGCGTGAAGAAACCCTGTGTCTTTGCGGACGGAGAAACCTTCTCCCGCCGCTCCTGGATTCTCTGCCGGCCCGATGCCGCAAAGCTTCCCCAGGTCCGTCGGTTTATCGATGCCCTGAAGGCGGCTTATCCCAAGGCCTGAGTCCTGCCGGCAGAGGCTTCTGACTGAGCCGAAATGAAAAACAGTCCCCGCAGATGAACACACCGCAGGAACTGCTTTGCAGAAAACTTCCGCCATGTAAAATAAGAAAGAACCAGGAACGATCGCAGGAAAGGCAGGCAGAACGAACGAATGCAGAAATCATGCAGGAATGATAGCGATACGGAAAGAAAACTTCTGGAAGAAGCGTGGACAGAAGAACAGCCGGTCGGACTTGCCGATATGCTCACGGCACGGGAGCAGCGTGCTCATAAGCAGGCGCAGCTGCTGCAGGCCAGCCCCGGCATGACCCTGGTCTGCTTCACAATGAATATTGCCGGACCGATCAAGAACAATCCCCTGATCGAAAAAGGCTTTCAGCGCGGCCTGGCCCTGCTGAAACAGGCTTTTTCCAGCCATGATATGGCCGTTCTGTTCTCAAAGACCTATTCTGCCAAAACAGGCAATGAAGCCTTCTTCCTCCTGCCGGACGAGGCCAGAACCGTCAAGCAGGTGACCTGCAGCGTGGAGGAATCCTCTGCGCTGGGCAGGCTGTTCGATATTGACGTGATCCGTCCGGACGGTACCAAGGTCTCTCGAGAAGAGATCGGTTTTCCGGAGCGCCCCTGCATGATCTGCGGCAGGCCGGGAAGAATCTGTGCCAGCCGCCGCACCCACAGCGTCGAAGAACTGCAGGCCTATACGAAGAACTGTCTGGTGGAAAGCCTCCTGCAAGGCAGCGAGAATGAAAACAGCTGATCTGGCGGTCTGTCAGTTTTCTCGAAAAGAGTGAGGAATGATGATTTCACCTGCAGGCATGCAGATACTTTCTGCAGACTGATGATTCATGAATACTTTCTGAATGCCTGGTGCGTATCAAAAAGAACGGGATCGATCACATATCGTGAAAGATCCCGCTTTTCTGTTTTCTGAATCAGATCATCCGTGTGCTGGTCTTCTCGCCAGGCTGCCTGGTTACCCGGTGATCCCACATCCTTAACGGATCAGTCTGTTTTCTTTTTCAGCAGCTGTTCCAGTTTCTGACAGACGGCTGCAGGCACCAGGTCCTGCAGACCTTCCAGATTACCTGCTGCAAAGGCCTTACGGACGTCTGTGGCACTGATGGCCCGGTCATGGCACGCTGCCCGGGGAATGATCCGGACGGCAATGCCATGCTGAGGCAGAATGGCCTGCATCTGGCGGTTATAGTCCGCGGTGAGTTCGGAAAACGGTTCGGAACCTGCTGTCCGCAGGGTGATGTGCAGCAGCGGGGCGACCTTCTCCCAGAAGATCTGCAGGTCCAGTTCGCAGTCCGCATGCTGTCCCTCTTCCCGGTCCTTGAAGAAATAGGTCGGAAAGGTTGCGGCGGAGATCAGATAATCCTGCGTCGTGTGCAGAATGATGCGCTCTCTGCCCGGCAGATCCTGAATTCCCGTCTCCAGCATGTCCATTCTTTCCTCGGGTGAGAATTCAAACCGGGAATCGGAGAGCAGGAAAACATGCAGGAAATCACACAGGCCCAGGGACTGTTCAATCAGATACCGGTGCCCGTTGGTAAAGGGATTGCAGGTCATGACGGCCGCACCGATCTTCTTCCTCGGCTCCAGTGCCGCCGGAGCCTGCCTGATGGTTTCTTCTTTCAGCAGGGCCAGCCAGCTGGCAAAGCCGTGCTGACGATTCTCCATGAACAGGACCCGGTCGGTGCACAGGATTTCATAGAATCCCAGGGCTCCGAAATACTCCCGGTTGCGCGGCTTCGTATACAGGAACAGTCTGGTCTGTCCCTGATCAAAGGCGTACTGGATCAGATCCGACAGGACAGTAGCCGTCAGGCCTTCTCCCTGAGCTTCCGGGGCAACCGCAATGCATTTCAGGACATTATGATCCAGTGATCCCGTGGCCTGTATGTTTCCCTGCTCATCCAGCAGACAGACGGTATATTCAATGCCTTCATCGTACTGCAGGCCCATGCGGTGCAGGAAGTCCTGCAGCTGCTTCAGCTGTGTTCCGGTAAACGGATTCCCGATGCTCTTCATGCCGGTTCCCCCATCAGACTGTCCAGAAAGATGCCCGCCCCCAGCAGATCGGCACTGCCGCCGGGACTGATCCGGCGTTCCGTGAAGGAACGATCCAGCCTTTCCAGTTCCTGCTCTGCCTGGGCAGTATAGGCGCCGCCTTGCTGCAGGAAAGCCGCGGCTTCCTGCTGCACTTCAGCCAGCACGCCGGGATCATGCCGGGAGATGATATTGGAATCTTCCACATTGGCCATCAGGACCATCAGGGTCTGCAGCTTCACCCGGTTCCAGTCCTGATGCTGTTTTTTCCCTTCCGCCAGTGTCGGACAGGCATAGCGGAACAGGGCCGGATAGCCCTCAGCCGCTTCCTGGCGGATCCCACCTGTCCCGTAGCGCAGGTAGTTGGCCGTGCCATGGCTGCTGGCCGTACGGATCGTGGCCAGCTCCTGCAGCAGCTCTTCCCGCACCATCTTCTGTTCCATCGCCAGCAGATTCTGCTCGCTGAGGGGCAGATTGCACTGAAGACATCTGGCCGCACACGCGCACCAGATTCCCAGAGTGAAAATCATGCCTTTATGCGTATTCACGCCGCCGGTCGCCTGGAACATGGCCTTTTCGGCCTCGATGCCGATCTGTCGGATGCGGGCAAAGAGTTCCCGCTCGCTTCCCTGTTCCTGAAAGCCGGCCTGTGCCATCCGGACAAAATACGGTTTCAGAGTCCGGGCGCTTTTTTCCATCAGGGCCGCATCCATATCGGTATGGGCTCCGTTGGACAGCGGATCGACCAGGCCCGGCTTCGGGGCGGTCTGCAGTTCCTCGATCAGGGCTGCACAGGCCAGCTGACCGAGCTGCTGCTCATTCATCAAAGGCAAACGGCTTGACCTGTCTGACGACATCCATGACCGTCCCGTCACGCGCTTCGATGATCCCGACGACGCGGTCGGCAAATCTGACCTTCTCCGGTGTTCCGGCAATGCCATAGGCGATGTCGCGCAGTTCTTCAATGGTCTTGAACGGCAGATCCACATCCTTCATGGCCTCGATCAGATCCTGCCGGGCCGGGTTGATGGCGATGCCGTAATCGGTGATGACCACATCCACGCTCTCGCCCGGGGTGGTGACGGTTGTCACATCCGTGCAGACGGCCGGGATCCTGCCCTGCAGCAGCGGGGCAATCACGATGGTGCACTTGGCCCCGGCAGCGGTATCCGGATGTCCGCCCTGTGCCCCGGTCAGCACGCCGTCGGAACCGACGACGACATTGACATTGAAGTGCGTATCGACTTCCAGAGCGGCCAGGATGACAAAGTCCAGCTTGTTGACGACGGCACCCTTGTTGAACGGATCGGCGTACTCGCCGCCGCTGATGAAGTAGTGTCCCGGCTTGCCCACGTCTCCGACTGCTGTCAGATCAAAGTCCTGTGTATCCAGCAGACAGTTCACCTGCCCGTTGCGCAGCAGATCGACCATCGGCTTGGTCAGGCCGCCGACGCCGAAGCCCATATGAATGTTCTTCTCCTGCATGATCTTCGCCAGGGAGATCGTCGAGGCAATCGAAGCCCCGCCGACCCCGGTCTGGTAGGAGAAGCCTTCCTTGAAGTACGGAGAATGTACGACAAACTGCGTGCAGTATTCCGCCATCAGCAGCTTCCGTCTGTCGGTGGTGGGCTTGGCGGCACCGGTCGCGATCTTGCCGGGATCGCCGACCTTGTCGACCACGACCACATAATCCACCTGCGTCATCGGAATGTCGGCCGGGAAGTTCGGGAACGGTACAAGGGTGTCCGTGATCGCCACGACCTGGCTGGCATACTGGGCGTCCGCGACCGCGTAGGAAAGCACGCCGCAGTCCGACTTGCCGCCGATGCCGCGCATGTTCCCGTAATCGTCGCAGGTCGGGGCACCGATGAAGGCGATGTCAATCTTGACTTCGCCGGTCTCAATGGCCCGCACTCTGCCGCCATGGGAATTCATGATGGCCAGACCCTGCAGCTTTCCTTCACTGATGGCCTGTCCGATCTTCCCTCTGACACCCGAAGAACGGATGTTGGTAATCGTGCCGTCTTCGATCATCGGCACCAGGGACTCCTGGGCCTTGCCCAGGGAAGAGGCACAGATCGTCAGGTTCTTGATCCCCATGGCATGAATTTCCTGCATGACCATGGCACAGACATAGTCGCCTTCCCGGAAATGATGATGGAAACTGATGGTCATGCCGTCTTTGATCCCGCATTTCACCAGCACATCGTGGATGGAAGGCACGATCTTGCTGGTGCCGGAATTCATGACCGTCCGGACTTTTGTCGGATGCTGTTCATACACATAGCCATCGAAATGATGATTTCCCTGAAAGACTTCCTTATGGAGTGTCCGGAGAATCTCATCCGGAATTTCTCTTCCTACTGCGTTCTTCATGATCAGAGTTCCCCCTTATAGACGCCAGCCGCTCTGGCCAGTGCCAGTGTGCGCTTGGCTCCTTCATAGAAGGCAATATCAATCATCTTGCCGTCAACCGTAAAGACACCGATGCCCCTGGCTTTCTGTTCCTCAATCTGCTGTACGACTTTCTCGGCAAAGGTGATCTCCTTCTGCGACGGCGTATAGATCTCATGCACAATCGGGATCTGTCTGGGATTGATGATCGACTTACCGTCAAATCCCATGTCCTTGATCTTCTGCACATCTGCCCGGAATCCCTCTTCGTTGTCGAGGTCGGTATAGACGGTATCAAAGCACTGCACGCCCGCGGCCCGGGCCGCAATCACCATGTTCTCGCGGGCCCCCTGCAGTTCGATGCCGGTGCCCGTCAGGCTGGTATGCAGATCCTTGGTATAGTCGCCGCCGGAAAGGGCAATGCCGAACATCCGTTCACTGGCCCGGCAGATGTCGTAGGCATTCACGACACCCTTCGCCGACTCCAGGGCCGCCATGAGCAGGACGGAGCCCTTTTCCCGGCCGAACTCCGCTTCCGCTTCCGTCACGGCCTGATCGACGGTCTGCACATCCTCTTTGGTCTCCGTCTTGGAAATCCGGATGGCATCCGCACCGCCCGCTACCGCACAGCGGATATCTTCCTTCCAATAGGGCGTATCCAGGCCGTTGATCCGCACAACGCGTTCCGTCCCGCGGTAATCAATGGTCTTCAGGGCCTGGTACAGAGAGAAACGGGCGGCATCTTTCTGGTTTTCGGCCACCGCGTCTTCCAGATCCAGAATGATGGAGTCTGCCCCGTAGATATACGGATCCTTGATCAGAGCCGGCTTCTGGGCATTCAGGAACATCATGGATCTTCTGAGTCTGTTCTTGTTCGGATTCATGTTCACAGCTCCTTCCAGGGAATGTCATCCATCTGTTTCCGCGAACGATAGACTGCGGCTTCGACTCTGGCCCTGATCGTACAGTCCAGAGCGCCCTTGTCCACGACCGAAATCCTGACGTCATCAATCTGAAGCTTTTTCAGGGTATCCAGGACCACCTTGCGGATCTCATTGCCGTACTGGTGGATCACATCGCTCTGCAGCGAGAAATCAATCTTTCCGTTTCCCTCTTCGAGTGTGACCTGGCAGTCGCTGGACTCCATTGTTCCCGCAATTGCGGGCTGCGTAATTTTCATAGCACCTGATCCTCCTTGTCTGCAGCAGCCGGATCACGCAGAAGAACAGCAACATGCCTGTTTCTTCCGTCATCAGGATCTTTTCTGGCTGTCCGGCCAGACATGATCTGAAAAACAGGCTCGTGTGTTCTGCCGTGAATACCAGCCGGTTCCGACAGCTGCCTTTCCGGTCTGAAAAGCCTCAGACAAAACGGCTGCCGTCATTTCTTTCTTTCAATATACGGAACCGGATGCTTTTTCAGAAGAACAATTTTGACATGGCGTACCTATTGATTTGACATATCCTTTACAGGCAGAACCGGTATATCCGGGCCCTCGGAGAGACCGGTTTCCGGCAGACTCCTCTTGACAGGATTGCTTCAATATGATATCAAATTGATATCAAGACAATATATGTGGAGGAGAACATGGAAGAAAAAGTGTTACAGATGCGTCAGAATGGAATGCCTGTCCTGCTGGGAACTCTCGTCTTGATTGCCCTGCTGATCCTGGGAATGATCTCTGCCATTCAGAACGGGATCGTCTGGCTGATTGTGCTGACCTGCATTCTGCTGCCGGCTTCCTGTATACTCTTTGCCGGCCTGAAGATCCTCAAGCCGCAGGAAGCCCTGGTCCTGACCCTCTTCGGCAAATATATCGGCACCCTGAAGAGTGAAGGCTTC
>CAIFEQ010000002.1:0-81571 GCA_903789495.1 uncultured Erysipelotrichaceae bacterium
CATCGCTGCTGGCTTTACCGCTTTTCACTCTGTTTCCTGACTGTCAAACTCCCGAATACGACTGGCTGTTTCATAAGAGATGAACCTCCTCTTGTTCTGTCTTCAGTATAGCCTGTTTCCCCTTCCTCCGTTCTGCTACGATAGGAGCAGAAAGAGGTTCTTCTATGAAACCGGAATGGCTGAATACTGCTGTATTCTATGAAGTCTATCCCCAGTCCTTTCAGGATTCCAACGGCGACGGGGTCGGGGATCTGCCCGGTCTGCTGCGCCGGCTGGACTATATCCATGATCTTGGCTGCAATGCGATCTGGATCAATCCCTGCTTTGTGTCCCCGTTTGTCGATGCCGGCTATGACGTGACGGATTTCCGTCAGGTTGCCCCGCGCTATGGCACCAACCAGGATCTGACCGCCGTGTTCGACAAGGCTCACGCCCTGGGCATGCATGTCCTGCTGGATCTGGTTGCCGGCCATACTTCGAATCAATGTGAATGGTTCCGGCAGTCCTGTCTGCCCGAACGGAACGCTTACAGCGACCGCTATATCTGGACCGATTCCATCTGGAAGGCACCGGCGCACATCGGTTCCATCATGGGCTGGTACCGGGGCGGCTATGACCGCGACGGGGCGGTGGCCTGCAACTTCTTCACCAGTCAGCTGGCGCTGAACTACGGGTTCTTTGAAAAAGACCCGGACTGTGCCTGGGAACAGGATATGGAGGATCCCGGGCCCCGGGCAACCCAGGAAGAACTGAAGAACATCATGGCCTTCTGGCTGGACCGGGGTGCGGACGGATTCCGGGTGGACATGGCCTACTCCCTGATCAAGAACGATCCGGAATTCAGGGGAACACAGAAACTCTGGCGCCGTTTCCGGGCCTGGCTGGAGGAAAACTACCCGGAAGCGGTCCTGCTCAGTGAATGGGGCAATCCCGAACTGGCCATGGGCGCCGGCTTCCATCTCGACTTCCTGCTCCAGGTCGGTCCTTCTCACTTCAATGATCTCTGCCGCACTGCCCATCCCTATTTCCGTAAGGATGAGCAGGGTTCTCTCAGAGACTTCTGGGCTTTCTATCAGAAGAACCTGCAGATCGCCGGCGAAAAACAGGGACGCATCTGCATTCCTTCGGGCAATCATGACATGGACCGCATGGCCAGGACCCTGGATCCGGACGAAAGCAGACTGGCCTTTGCCTTCCTGCTGACCATGCCCTGTGTTCCCTTCATCTACTATGGCGACGAGATCGGCATGCGTTATGTGCAGGTGCCGCATTCCGTGGAAGGCGGTTTCTTCCGTACCGGTTCCCGTTCGCCCATGCAGTGGGACACCAGTATGAATGCCGGCTTCTCAACCGCCCCGGCAGAGCGGCTGTATATCCCGCAGGATACCGAAGGCATGAAGACCATCAATGTCGAAAGCGAGGAACAGGATCCCGGTTCCCTGCTGCATACCGTAAAAGAGCTGCTTGCCCTGCGTCAGGCGCATCCCGCCCTGCAGAGCGGTTCCTTCACCCTGCTGGAACCGGAATATCCCCTGGTCTACCGCCGCAGCACGGAACAGGAATCCCTGGACCTGTATTTCAACGTCGGCACAGAAGAACGAAAAGCACCGCTGCTGCAGGGACAATATCTCTTCGGCATCGGGGAGAGGCCGCAGGTGCAGGAAAATACCCTCCTGCTGGCCCCGCAGAGCTTTGCCGCATACCGGAAATAAGCCTATGAATACGCGTGAGAAAATCCGTGCCGCGCTGCTGCACCTGCGCTACGAAAACAAGACTGCCGATCCCCTGACCATTACCCAGGTCTGTAAGGAGGCCGGCATTGCCCGCAGCACCTTCTATACCTATTACGATTCCACCGATGATGTCCTGCAGGACATCTATGAATCAACGTTTGAAAAGCTGGAACAGATTGACGAGAATGCTCTGGCCAGCCGGCATCAGCTGGAAGTCAGCACCCTGGATACCCTGCGGGTCATCCGTTCCTACCGGGAGGCCTTCCTGGTCCTGATGGGCGACTATGGAGAAAAGCTCTTCCATGCCCGCAGTCTGCGGCATATCGAAGCCCATCTGCGTGCTCTGGTGAAGGCGGAGGGAAAGGCAGAAGATGAACTGAAGATCCGCTTCCTGGCAGAAGGAATCCTGGCCGCCATCCTGCTCTGGCTGGAACAGTGCCCGGAACTGCCGCCCGAAGACATGGCCGATCTGCTGCTCGGCTTTGTAGACGATATTCTGCAGACCGACAAGACAAAATAAAGGCAGAATGAAGGACGGAACCGACAGGACCCGGCCGGACTGTCCGGCTGCGGAAACAGCTCCTGGCTACAATCTGGAAAAAAGGAGCTGTTTCAGCATGAAAAAAGATCTCTTCTCTCTGCAGAACAAAGTCGCTGTGGTCACCGGCGGGAACCGCGGCATCGGCAAGGCCGTGGCCGGCTGTCTGGCGGATGCCGGAGCCGACATCGTCCTGCTGGATCTGGCAGATCCCTCCGAAACCGCCGCGGAAATTGCCAGGGAATACGGCATCCGGACCTGCGGGCTGGTCTGTGACGTGACCGATCCGCAGCAGGTGCAGGCCTGCCTGGAAAAGGGCGCCGAAACCATGGGCACCCTGGATCTTCTCTTCAACAACGCCGGCATCTGCATTCATACGAACTGCCTGAAGGTTTCCCCGGAGGAATGGCGGAAGGTCATGAACGTAAATGTCAGCGGCATGTTCTTCGTGGCCCAGGCCTTTGCCCGCTGGCTGCTGGATCATCACAAGACCGGGAATATCGTGAACACGGCTTCAATGTCCGCTCAGAAGGTACTCATTCCCCAGCAGATGACCTCCTACAATGCGTCCAAGGCCGCAGTCTGGCAGATGACCCGTTCCCTGGCCATTGAACTGGCGGAATCCGGCATCCGGGTCAATTCCATTGCGCCGGGCTATATCTGCACCGAAATGACCTCGACCGTACCGGAAGAACTGCAGAAGACCTGGATCCGCTCCATTCCCTTCAAACGCATGGCAGATCCGTCCGAACTGGCCGGAGCGGTCATCTACCTGCTCTCCGATGCGTCCACCTATACCACCGGCGCCTGCATTAACATTGACGGCGGCATTACCTGTCTGTAAGTTCTTCCGGGCAGCTTCGAATCAAAAGATGAAGCTGCCTTTTTCATGCGCACATGAAAAAGGGCAGTCCGCAGAGAACTGCACCGTTTTCTTCCGCATCAGTCTTGATCCTTCACAAAGTCAAAGGCCCCTTCGGCATCCAGCCAGCCTTTCTGATACAGCTGTCGGATCGGTTCCGGATCCTGACTCAGCGTCTTCATCTTCCCGATGGTATCCGGGGCGATGATTCTGACCTTCCCTTCTTTTTCCAGGTCCAGACACTGCGTCAGTTCCCGGTTATAGACCTCGGCCCGGCGGACCAGATCTTCCGCGGCTCTTGGGTATTTCCGGCGCATCAGCCTGGCCATGCGGGCATCGTTTTCCGGGGAACGGAAGTAATCCTTCGGTCTGGTCAAGATGACCACCACTTTGTCACAGCCGTCCTTCAGCGCCTTCTCAATCGGAATCGGATCCGAGATGCCGCCGTCATAATACAGACCGCCGCGCCAGGCGTAGGGCCGGTCGACTACCGGGACATTGGAACTGGCCTTCAGGGCTCCGAAGTCATCCTGCACCATGTCTTTGCCGTTGAAGTAGACCGGCAGACCGGTACGGGCATCCGTAGCCACGATCCACCAGGTGCAGTCCGCTTTCCGGATCGCCTCAAAGTCCAGCGGATTCTCACCGCCCTGGTTGGTAATGGTGCCGTAGATGTAATCCACATCCACCATCTTTCCTTTGAAGATCAGATTCCGCAGACTGATGGCCTCTTTTCTGAGGTTATATACCGTATAGAACAGGTAGTTTCTGCCTTTCTGACCGGCAAAGTAGGAAGCCAGGTTGGCACTGCCGGCCGAGACACCGATACCGTAGGGAATCCGGATCTGCTTGGTGAGAAAACGGTCCATCACGCCCGCTCCATAGCTGCCTCGGTTACCGCCTCCGACATCGATCAGTCCGATCATGTTCTTCTCCCTCTGCACATATTCCTGCGATTATAACAGCCGGCCGGGGAAAACACCAGAACCGGCTGACCCTGTGCAAAAGCCCTGCCTGGTCTCAGGGCCTGTCGCTGGTATTCGGAACCGCCGGCCGTTCAGGGACTGCGGGTGTTACCGGCGTGCTGCTTTCCGGTGTCGCTGTCGGTGTGGCCGTGGGAGTCGGTGTGCTGCTCAGGGAATTGGTCAGTTCCAGCGTAACCGTACTGCCGGAAGTGGACGAAGAGACCGAGGTCTCATAATCCGAACCATCTTCGGTCATGCTGTATGTATAGGCTTCACCGCTGTCCGGATCATACTGCAGCAGATCCGTGATGGTATAAGACCATTCATTTTCTTCTGACAGAACATAGGAACTGCCTTCCGGATACACCTCGCCATCCCGGGTCAGATGCACCGTCACCGGCTGTCTTTCTTCTTCCGGTACGGAGGAATCCCAGACCTTTCTCAGCGTTACGCTGACATGTTTCGGCGAATAGTTCACCGTTACACCGATGATCTGCGGATATCCACCCAGACTCTGTTCCGACTCATTCGTCAGAGCGGAAACAGTCGTATTGCATTGCTCATATGTTTCTGCCTCAACCGTCAGCGCATCCTGTTCTGCCTGCTCTTCGCCGTATTCATGAAACCCATAAACATCGATCCACCAGGATTCAGCATCCAGGATGTCCGGATCCGCCTCAAAAGTGACGAGGTGCAGGCGGCGAGGTGTGGTATTGCTCGTGCCGCTGTGGTAATTCGTATCATAATCCTCTGTCACCAAGGTTCTTGTCGTCGAATCTGCCTCCAGAGAAAAGGTATGCGTTTCCTGCGGCATATAAAGATCATAATGTTCCCCGGCGTCTTTAAACTCGAGATAGTCAAACGTGAGATTCTGCCCGTCGAACGTGAAAGACTGCAGAGAACTGGCAGTACTGCTGCCCCCTCCACTTATACGCGCCATATGCAGTTTTTCCTTTTTCACATAGCTGACTGTGACCGGCTGGACATAGGCATCCTCTGCCCATACGACGGTGATCCTGATCCGGTATAATGTTGTATCTACAACGGATGAGGCTTCGACCGGCAGCAGTGCTCCTGCTGCACTGACCAGTGCTGCGGATAATGAAAGCAGGATTTTCCTGATCTGATTGTGTTTCATATGCCCCCCTGTTTCAGCCGTCTGCGGAAAACGGTTCTCAGCTGATACGGCCCTGCAGACTGCTGTCTTTACCAGAACCATATCATATTCCCGGGCGATGCAGGATCAGAAATGACAGTATTTCTGTATGATCTGCCCCTTCCGGATACACAAAGCCGGGAACCGAAAATGACCCTCCTTCCGGAAGGTCTCAGGGATCTGTATGCCGTCGGTACAGACGGAAGACAGCGAATACCGGTATGGTACGGTTTTCTTCAGAGCTGCCGGCCCAGCTGATAGGCGTCTTCCTGATAGCTGGTCTTGCGCAGATCTTCCACCGTCAGACAGCCGGCGGCGGTGATGCGGCCGCAGTCCTGCCAGTGCAGGTACTGCAGATTGCCCTCATAGGTGCCCAGCACCCCGGCAAAGACCTTCTCGTCGGCGTCTCCGGCCACCGTGAGCAGGGCGGCCTTCTTGGGATGTTCCCTCAGCCAGTTATCAATGCTGTAGAAGCGGTCCAGGGCAGCCTTGATCTGAGCTGTCGGGCCATAGTAATAGACCGGTGTGGCAAAGACGACCATGTCGCAGGTCTGCAGATGCTGGAGAATCTCGGTCATGTCGTCGTTGAAGACACAGGGATGCAGGCCGTTGCCGCAGTGTTCGCAGGCCGTGCAGCCATGGATCTTCAGCATGGCGCAGTCATAGCGTTCGATGGCGTGTCCCGCTTCCCGGGCGCCTTTGACAAAGCTGTCAATCAGGGACATGGTACAGCCGCTGCGGTGCGGACTGCCGTTGAGGATCAGGATCTTCATGAATATCAGCTCCTTGCAGATAAATTCCGTACTGCCTCTGCCGGGCAGATTTCCGCGCACAGGCCGCACTGCAGGCAGTGCGCGCTTTCAATCCGATAAGGCATCTGGGTATCGTCGATGCAGTTCTGCGGACAGAGGGCTGCACACTGTCCGCAGCCCGTGCAGGCTTCAGTGATGACATAGCCATAAGCCGTGTCTGTTTCCCCGCTGCCGATCCGGAAGGTTTCCCGGGTAATCGGCTCGGTGGACAGATCGAAGTACTCGCCCTGGCCCTGGGCCAGGCAGAACACCGTCAGGACCTGCCGGCTTGTCTCGCTGGGGTAGATCTGTTTCATGTACGGATTCTGCTCAAACAGTTCCGCAATCTTTGTTTTCCCCAGCTCCTGCACTTTCCCCCGCAGGGTGATGGACTGCATGTGCAGCGAGGCCTGGCTTTTCGCATAGCCTTCCCCGCCGCTTAAGCCTGTCAGCGAGATCCAGGGATGAGCCCGCAGCTGGGCACAGAAGGGCTTGCCTTCCGCCGTCAGGAAATAGACGGTCTTTTCGTCATACGCCATCAGGTCAATGGCCTGGGTTACGGGATGTCCCTGCTCATCCACTGTTGCCATGACCACGGTATGAATCTGCTCACTCAGGATCTGCAGGTAGTTCTTTCCCGCTGTCATGCGTTTCCTCTTCCTCTTTCTTCTGGCGGAGGGGCTTCAGCAGTTCATGGACAGCCAGAGCCCGCCACAGCAGCAGCACCGGGATCAGGATCAGCCCGGCGGTCTGTCTTTGATTCTTTGTCATAGCCATATTCCTTTATGATTTCTTATACCATCTTTTTTGGTCTTCCGATATGATAATGCCATGAAATTGCTGCTGGTCGTTGCCTATCTGGCCTTCATCAGTCTGGGCCTGCCAGACGCCCTGCTGGGCAGCGCCTGGCCGCTGATGGTCGGGGAATTTGCGGTGCCGGTGTCCTGGATGGGCGGCATTTCCATGATCATCGCCTTCGGGACCATCGTTTCCAGTCTGCAGGCAGACCGCCTCACCGCCAGGTACGGAACCGGCCGGGTGACGGCCGGCAGTGTCGCCCTGACCGCGGTGTCCCTGTGGGGATTTTCGGTCAGTCACTCCTATGGCGCTCTCTGTCTGTGGGCCATTCCCTATGGTCTGGGCGCGGGGTGTGTGGATGCCTCCCTGAATAATTATGTCGCCCTGCACTTTGCGGCTTCCCACATGAACTGGCTGCACTGCATGTGGGGGGTCGGGGCTTCGCTGGGTCCTTATCTCATGAACCGTTCCCTGCTGCAGGGGTACAGCTGGAACCGGGGCTACCGGATCGTTTCCCTGCTGCAGCTGAGTCTGACGGTGCTCCTTTTCCTGTCCCTGCCTCTTTGGCAGGACGATCATTCCGGCGGAACGGACGGGAAGCCGGCTGAGACCCTGTCCCTGCGGGAAGTCCTGGCCATCCCCGGGGCCGCCGAGAACATGGTTGTCTTCTTCTGCTATTGCGCCATTGAGGCAACCGCGGGCAGCTGGGCAGCCAGCTATCTGGTCCTGCATGAGGGCATGGCAGAAGAAACCGCGGCCGGTTATGCGGCGCTGTTCTATCTGGGCATTACCGCCGGACGGGCGGTGGACGGGTTCCTGACCCGCTGGCTGAATGATCATCAGCTGATCGGACTGGGGACCGGTCTGATTGCCCTGGGGCTGGCTGTGCTTATCGTCCCCGTCTGGCAAGACAGTGCGCTGGCCGGGTTTGTCCTGGCGGGACTTGGCTGTGCGCCGGTGTATCCTGCCATCATTCATGCCACGCCCAGGCACTTCGGCCCGGAACATTCCCAGGCTCTGATCGGGGTGCAGATGGCCTCGGCCTATACCGGCACCCTGCTGATGCCGGCGCTGTTCGGTTTCTGTACCCGGATTTTCGGTATCGGCCTGCTGCCGTGGTATCTGGCCGCTCTGCTGCTTCTGCTGGTCATCATGTTCCGGCGGGTCATTCAGAAAACGGCCTCCCGCTTCAGCGCGTGAAGCGCTGGCGGAACGCCGTCAGAGATTCTTCCGTAAAACCATATTCCTGTGCCAGGAAGGCTTCCGGACTGCCGCAGCGGCTGCGGATTTCCTGCAGCACCTGCACGGCGGTATCGGGATTCACGCTCAGCCGCATCGTATAGAGCTGTCCCAGCTCCGGATGTGCGGCGATTTCGTCCTGGTGCCGGGTAAAAGCCTGTGCCAGGTCGGCGGCAAAGAAGTCCTGACTGCGGGCATAATCTGCCAGAACCGCATCTTCCGGTACACCCAGGGCCAGTTCCAGCAGGATCGCCAGTACGCCGGTGCGGTCCTTGCCGGTGGCACAGTGGGACAGGATCGGGACATGGTCCTGCCGGACCTGGCGAAAGAAGAGGCGGAAGGCTTCGTTGTCAAAGGGCATCTGCCGGTAATAACTGCGCAGTTTTGCCAGCAGGTCTCTACCTTCCTGGCCGACCTTGCGCATGCCTGCAGGCGAGAAGTCAATCTCCTGCCCGCCCTGGCTGACCAGACCAGAATGCTGCAGGAAGGTTACGCCGGGCAGAACCGGATCGGGATGAGCAGCGGTTTCCCCGCTGGTGCGCAGATCCAGCACATAGCGGATGCCCAGGCTCTGCAGCGTCTGCAGCTCCTGCTCATTCAGCCGGCTCAGGGCACCGGAACGATAAAAGATGCCCGGCCGGACCTGCCGCCCCTTCCAGGCAGGCAGTCCGCCGAGATCCCGGAAATTGAAGGAATCGGGAAAACGGGGATCAATGGACATGGTTCCATTTTAGGGAAAAACGACAGGCTTTGTCCATGCCGGGGTTTCCGGCATTTTCCTGCGGAAGAAAGAGATCGTTATTCTATAATGAACGGGTAATCGAGGAGAAGATATGAGCAGAAGAATCCGTATCCTGGCAACCAGTGATGTCCACGGAACCATCTATCCCTACCGCTACTCGGACGGAAAGATGGAAAACCAGGGACTGGCCAGACTGAGCACCCTGATTGCCGGCCTTCGGGATGAGAATACCATCCTGGTAGACAATGGCGACATCCTGGAGGGTTCGCCGCTGTCGTTCTACCACTACCACCAGCGACTGGAGGAAGTCTCCCCCATGACAAAGGCTTTCAATGCCATGCACTATGACTTTGTCAATCTGGGCAACCATGATTTCAACTATGGAGAAAAAGCCCTGCTGAACCATATCCGGAACCTGGATGCCGGCCTGCTGACCTCCAATGTCCTGTATAAAGACCGGCCCCTCGGCTACCGCTATGCGGTGAAGGAGTTCTTCGCGAAGAAGGTCGTGCTGATCGGGGTGGTCACCCATTACATTCCCCACTGGGAAAGTCCGCAGCATATCCATCGCTTCCAGTTCCGGAATGCCCTGGAATCCCTGCGCCGGACCGTCGAGCTGGCCCGGCGTCTGGAACACCCGGACTACGTGGTCGTCCTGTATCATGGCGGCTTTGAGCGGGATCTGAAGAACGGCTATCCGACCGAAGAACTGACCGGCGAGAACCAGGCCTGGGAGATGCTCCAGAGCATCCCGGGGATCGATATCCTGATCACCGGACACCAGCACCGTTCCCTGGCCGGCCGGATGAACCAGACCGTCTATACCCAGACCGCCGACAACGGGCGGGAAATTGCCTGCATCGATATCGATGTGGATTCGGGAGAAATCCTGCCCCGTCTGCTGCCTGCCGACATGGATCCCGATCCGCAGATAGAGGATCTGGCCCTGGCCGAGGAACGGGCCTGCCAGACCTGGCTGGATCAGCCCCTGGGCACCGCCAGAGTCGATCTGCGCATCGAGAATGAACAGGAGGCCCGGCTGCACAAGGCCCAGCTGATCACCTTCTTCAACAAGGTCATGCAGGAAAAGACCGGCGCCCAGCTGGCCGCTTCGGCCCTGTTCCCTGGGGCGCAGGGACTGGGACCGGCGATCACCATGCGGCAGGTCGTCAGTTCCTACCCCTATCCCAACACCCTGGTGCTCAAGAAAGTCAGCGGGAAGACCTTAAGGGCCTATCTGGAGAAAGACGCGGAGTACTGGACTCTGGAGGGAGACCGGATCGCGGTTTCCCCGGAATTCGTCTCGCCGCAGCCCAAGCACTATAACTACGACATGCTGGACGGGATTGATTACATCATCAAAGTTGCCAATCCCCGCGGCCGGCGCATCGTCTCCCTGACGTATCAGGGACAGGAAATCACGGATGACATGAGTTTCACCCTGTGCCTGAACAACTACCGCGCTACCGGCGGCGGAAACTTCGACATGCTGGCCCGGGCAGAGACCCTGAAGTCCTTTCCCGGCAGCATGGTGGATCTCACCGCCGACTATATTCTCCGGCATCAGACCATTGACTTTGCGCCGGTCGACAACATCCAGGTCATCCGCTAGAAGGGACTTGCCTATGAAGATTGTGGAACAGGGCCTCTTTGCCGAACATCCCCAGCCCGTCTACTGTGAGGATGGCATCTGCCTCATGGATGATGCCGTGCTGGTCATCGACGGCATCACCGTGAAACGGCACGGGCTGGCCTGGAATGAAAAGTACGGCGGCCGCCTGGCCATGGAGGTTCTCCGGGAAGCCTTCCGGCACTGCCACAGCCGGAAAGATCCGGCCGGACTGGTGGAAGAGCTGAACCAGGCACTGGCCTTCTATAACCAGGGCCGTGACAGCAATGATCAGATGAAGGCTTCGATCCTGCTCTATTCCGAGGTCAGTCATCAGGTCATTTCCTACGGGAACTGCCCCTGCCTGCTGGCCGGGGTTCCCCATCAGCAGACCAATGTCTGGCTGACCCGCTATGCTGCCCGCCGGGCCGAAATTCTGAAACAGGCGCTGCAGGACGGACACACCGTGGAAGAACTCCTGCAGGATGATCCGGGCCGGCAGGCCATCCACCAGGACCTGCATGAGCTGGAAGTGCATGAAAATACCCCGGATGGCTTTGCGGTCCTCAACGGCCGCCATCTCCATGCCCCGTTCCTGCAGACCTGGCAGGTGCAGGAAGGCGAGGAGATCGTGCTGGGAACGGATGGCTGGCCGCAGCTGTGCAGCAGCCTGGCCGAAACGCAGAAACGCTATGAAGAGACCCTGCAGAAGGATCCCTTATGCATCGATCTCTGGCCGCTGGCCAAGGGACCGCTGCCTGGCAATACCCGTGTCGATGATGCGGCCTATGTCCGTATCATCTGTGCATAGAACAGGAGGTAACTCATGGAGTACAGAAGATTTGGCAATGACATCATCGCCCGTTTCAACCGCGGAGAAGAACTCACCGAACAGCTGCAGAAGATCGCTCTGGCCGAGCACATCCGGCTGGCCAGTGTCGAAGCCCTGGGGGCAGTGGATGATCTCACCGTCGGCGTCTATGACCTGGATGAAAAGGCCTACAGGAGCAATCATTTCACCGGCTCCTACGAGATCACGTCCCTGACCGGCTCGATCACCACCATGAACGGACAGTACTACGCCCATCTGCATCTGTCAGCCGGGGATAATCAGGGGCATGTGATCGGCGGCCATCTCAACCAGGCCCGGATCTCCGTCACCTGCGAAATGTTCATCCACATCCTCGATGGCCAGGTGGACCGGGAAAAGGATCCCGAGACCGGCATCAACCTGCTGAAGTTCTGAAGATCAGGGCTCAGGCCCTGATTTTCCGTCTCAAAAGCCGATATAATGAAAGCACAGGAAAGGAATCGATACCATCATGGATGATCTGAAATTCATCAAAGACGACACCGCGAAACGCTTTGCGGAAATCGCCGACATGAACCAGAAGGTCTGGTCCTATGCCGAAGCGGATTACGCGGAATTCAAGAGTGCCGAACTGGAAGCGAAGATTCTGGAAGACAATGGCTTCAAGGTGGAACGGGGCATCGCCGACATGCCGACCGCGTTTATGGCCCGCTATGGCAGCGGTCACCCGGTCATCGGCATCACGGCCGAGTATGATGCCCTGCCCGGTCTGTCCAATGAAAAGGGCGTAGCCGAGCACAAGCCGATTCCCGGCCAGACCCATGGCCATGGCTGCGGCCACTGTGCCCTGGGCGCCGGTGCGGTCGGGGCTGCCCTGATGCTCAAGGACTGGCTGGATGAAGCCAAGGTACCGGGTACCATTGAACTCTATGGCACCCCGGCCGAAGAGAACGGCTTCGGCAAGTCCTTCATGGCCAAGGCCGGCTGCTTCGACGGCCTCGACTGCTGCATCAACCGGCATCCGAATTCCATCAACTCCATGCACGCAACCAAGGCGGTCGGCTACTATGTGGTCCGCTTCACCTTCAAGGGTGTCTCCGCCCACGCGGCAGCCGCCCCGGAGATGGGCCGCTCGGCATTGGATGCGGTGGAGCTGATGAATGTCGGGGCCAACTACCTGCGGGAACATCTGGTGGACAAGGCCAGAATGCACTATGCCTACCTCGATGCCGGCGGGGAAGCCCCGAACGTCGTGCAGTCGCATGCCTCGGTGCTGTACTACCTGAGAGCGCCGAAGCTGTCGTACTGCGACTACATGCTGGCGAGAATGAAGGACATGGCCAGAGGCGCCGCGCTGATGACCGGCACCCAGGAAACCGTCGAAGTGCTGGGCGGTCTGTGCGATGTGATTCCCAATGCCACCCTGGCGCAGGTCTGCTCCGATGCCTTTGTGGAGATCGGCGGTCCAGACTTCGACGAAAACGACTATGCGATTGCCCGCACCTTCCTGGACATCCTGCCGGAAGAGGAAAAGGCAAAGGTCATCAAGGCCGGTGCGAAAGAGAACGGCGTCAGCGAGGAAGAATTTGCGAAGCATCCGCTGAATACCAAGGTTGAGCCCTTCTCGGAGAAGGACATGGACTACATCATGACCGGTTCCACCGATCTGGGCGATGTTTCTTACAAGTGCCCGATGGTCATGATGAGTGCGGCCACCTGCATCCCGGGTACTTCGATGCACTCCTGGCAGCACACCGCCATGGTCGGTACCTCGATCGGCGACAAGGGCGCTGCCTGTGCCGCCAGAGCCATGGCCTATGCCGCGACCAGGATCTACCGGGATCCTGCCATTGCCGAAAAGGCCAAGGAAGAACTGTTCAAGGTCACTGAAGGCAAGTTTGTCTCGCCGATTCCCGATGGCATGAAGCCGGGTACCGGCATCAACAGCTGAGTCTTTCCGGAACCGTTCAGCCTCAGCTTTCGGGCTGAGGCTTTTCCTGCCAGAAAACAGACAGGGAGGAATGCACATGTCACAGAATATGGAAACACAGCATCTGCAGGAAATCTTTCAGATCATCCGTTCCGACAGGACAGCGGATCAGATCCGGGATGCCCTGGATGATTATCACGAAAACGATATTGCGGCGGTCATTCCTCAGCTCACGAAAGAGGAGCGGTTGAAGCTGAGTCAGTCGCTGGAGATCAGCCGGCAGGCAGATATCTTCTCCTACATGGACAATGCCGAGGACTATCTGGAAGAACTGCCGGATGAGCTGGCAGCGGAGATCCTGACCGACATGGAACCGGATGACGCCGTCGACTTCCTGAAGAACACCACCAGTGACAAGAAGACGTCCTGGCTCAGCCACATGAATGTGGATGACCGGACGAATCTGGAAAAACTGGCTGCCTATGAGGAAAACGTCATCGCGTCCCGGATGACCACGAACTTCATCTCCGTGAAGCTGAACCTGACGGTTCCCCAGGTCATGAAGGAAGTCGTGGCACAGGCGGCAGATCATGACAACATCGCCACGATCTACGCCCTGCACGAAGACGGCACCTATGCCGGTGCCTTCAGTCTGAAGGACCTGATCATTGCCCGCAGGGAAACGCCGCTGAGCGACATCGTCGTGCCGGCCTATCCGTCGGTCTATGCCGACGAGAAGATTTCCGACTGCCTGCAGGTCATCGAGGACTACTCCGAAGAATCCATCCCGGTCCTTTCCCGGAACAACCGGATCCTGGGTGTGGTGACCGCCAATGATGTGGTCGAAGTCGTCGATCAGGAAATGAGCGAAGACTACGCCAAGCTCGGCGGTCTGTCCTCCGAGGGAGATCTGGATGAACCGCTGAAGCAGAGCGTGAAGAAACGCCTGCCCTGGCTGATCCTGCTGCTGTTTCTGGGCATGCTGGTGTCCTCCGTGGTCAGTGCCTATGAACAGGTCGTGGCCCGGCTGACCATCATCATGGCCTTCCAGTCCATGATCCTGGACATGTCCGGCAACGTGGGCACCCAGTCCCTGGCCGTGACCATCCGGGTCCTGATGGATGAAAACGTCACCGGCAAGGAGAAGAAGAAACTGGTCCGCAAGGAAGTCACCACCGGACTGGTCAACGGCCTGATCCTGGGCGTCATTGCGGTGTTCGGGGTCGGTCTCTACATCATGCTGGCCAAGGGCTACCCGGTTCAGACGGCCTTCCTGATCTCGCTGTGCATCGGACTGTCGCTGGTGCTGGCCATGGCGATCTCCAGTCTGGTCGGCACGATCGTGCCGATGTTCTTCAAGAAAATCGGGGTCGACCCGGCCGTCGCCTCCGGACCCCTGATCACCACCATCACCGATCTGGTCGGGGTCGTCACCTACTACAGCCTGGCCTGGGCCATGCTCAGCCGGTTCCCGGGCATCTGAATCAGACAACGACAAGGCGGTCTGTGTGCGTACAGGCCGCCTTTTCCTGTCTGTCAAAAGATCTCAGCCGGACGCTGAGATCACTTGGGACTGTAATGGGTCTTGAAGGGCTGGATCGGGGCATTGGCGCGGTCCTTCTGCGGCAGCAGGAGCGTTTCCCGGCTGGCGGGGGTGCGTTCCATCATGGCCTGCTGACTGTCCAGCAGGGGCATGTCATCCCGGATGTGATGATAGCTGCCATCCGGCCGCAGTTCCCTGGCCCGTACCCGGTCGGCAAAGCAGAGTTCCAGATACTCCTGTATCTCCTTCTTGCAGCGGGGATCGTAGATCGGCACCCCGACTTCAACCCGGCGTTCGGTGTTGCGGGTCATGAAGTCGGCGGAAGAGATATACACCTTGGCGCTGTTCCCGCTGCCGAAGCAGTAGATGCGGGAATGTTCCAGATAGCGGCCGACGATGGAAATGACCTGCAGATTCTCCGTCTTGCCGGTGATGTCCGGCAGGATGCAGCAGATGCCGCGCACGATCATCCGTACCTTATTCCCGGCCTGGGCAGCCTTCTGCAGGGCCGCAATCAGTTCCTCATCGGTGATGGAGTTCATCTTCAGGGTGATGCATCCCCTGGAACCCTTGCGCTCTTCCTTATGAATCAGTTCCAGCAGTTTCGGTTTCAGGCTCACCGGCGCCACCAGCAGATAGCGGTAATGGCCGTCCAGCACGCCGGTCTTCATGTTCCGGAAATAGGCCTGGACATCCGCCAGGATGGAAGGACGGGCCGTCATCAGGGCCAGGTCTTCGTACTGTTTAGCCGTATTCTCATTGAAGTTGCCGGTCGCGATCAGGCAGACACTCTGGGTCTTTCTGGCCTTGGTCTTGGTGATCAGGCAGACCTTGGAATGGACCTTGTAATCCTCAAAGCCATACAGGATCGTACAGCCGGCTTCTTCCAGACGTTCGGAATAGTCGATGTTGTTCTGCTCATCGAAGCGGGCTTTCAGCTCAATGAGCACCGTAACCTCCTTGCCGTTCTCTGCCGCCTGGCAGAGAAAGTCCACCAGCCTGGCCTTGGAAGCCAGCCGGTAGATCGTGATCTGAATGGAGGTGACGGCCGGATCGACCGAGCACTGCTTCACCAGTTCCAGGAACGGATCCATGCTGGCATAGGGATAGTGCAGCAGGACATCCTTCCGCAGGATCTGCTCAAAGATCGGCTTCCGGTACTGCAGTTCCGGGGTCAGTTTCGGCGTATACGGCGGGTAGCTGTACCGGCGGGCCAGGGAGACCGGCAGAATTTTGGGCAGCTCGTAGCCGATCTTGCGGTTCAGAGGCATCTCGGCAATGGTCACCAGATGCTTGTTATGGATATGCAGATGGGAGTACAGATAGCGCCGCATGCGGGTGCTGGGTTCGGCGAAGAACTCGAGACGGACGATATCCAGCTTGCGGCGTTCCTCCACCATGTTCTCCATCTTCTCCCGGTAGTCGGTGATGTCATCGAAGGAATCGCTCTCCGCCTTGGAGAACTCGGCGGAACGCAGCAGGATGAAGTTGGTGGTTTCCAGCAGTCTGGCGCCGCCAAACATGCCCGACATGTTTGCCGCGATCAGATCCGACAGATGCACGAAGCGGAACTTCCCCTTCCCGTGCCGGGGCAGCGGAATCAGGTTGGGCAGCTGGGAAGGCATCGGGGTAAAGGCAAAGATGCCATGGCCCTGATATTCCAGAATGGCCATGCAGTATTCCATGCCGCTCTGCAGGACCGGCATGGGATGCTTGGCATCCACGATCCGGGCACCCAGATGAGGCATGATATTGCGGGCAAAGTAGTCCTTCAGATACTTCTGATCGGCCTTGTTCAGGGACTTCACGGAGACATCCTCAATCCCGATCTTCCGGTATTCCCGGATCAGATGGGAATAGATCCGGGCCCGCTTGCGGCAGAGCCGTTCGGCCTCGTCATAGATGGCATCGATCTGCTGTTCCGCACTCAGGCCGGACTTGTCGTCCACCTTTTCGGGATGCAGATCCATCATGTCCGTCAGGGCTCCGACCCGCACCCGGAAGAATTCATCCAGGTTGGAAGAAAAGATACTGATGAACTTCATCCGCTCCAGCAGCGGATTGGCCGGTTCCTCAGCCTGTTCCAGTACCCGTTCATTGAATTTCAGCCAGGAAAGTTCCCGGTTCTGTGTGAAGCCTTCCTTGTACAGATCGTGTATCATATTTATCCCTTCTGCTCCGTTATCCAGTATTTTTGTAGCAGAGCATTGTTAAGTTCATTTTAAATATAGCGCCTGTACTGCAGGAATGTCCGGATTCCGGCCGGAACAAGAGAAAACCGCCTGCAGCAGGTACACCGCAGACGGTCGGAAGGACAGGCAGGAATCACTCGGCTTTCTCACCGGCGTTCATGTGCAGGGTTTCCGGCATCTTCGCCAGCAGCGGCATCCTTACGAATGCCTCGAGGCAGATGAAGCCGATGAACAGCACATACGGACCCAGGGTGTCGTAGACCGTACCGGCTACGATGGCCAGAATGGCGGAGATGGTCATGCCGATCAGGCGTTCCACCCCCAGCCAGATGCCCATGACTTCCGGACTGACCAGTTCCCGGGTCAGGGCCGCAGCCAGCGTCAGACCGATGTAGTAGAAGCCCTGCAGAACCCCGGCCAGGATCAGCGTGGCACTGGACTTCGAGGTCATCAGCAGGATCAGGCTGAGCCAGTACAGCGGCCAGATGACATAGAGCACCTTCTTGCGGCCGACCTTGTCTGAGATCGCCCCGACAAAGTATCCGCAGACCGTAGAGGTGACGGCCTGCGCCGTGACCATGGTACCCAGGGTCTGTACCGAAGCCCCCTTGACCTCACTGGCAAAGACCTGGATATACGGCAGGATCATGGCCTGGGTCGCGGTGCCGATGGCGGCGACGATGACCCATCTCTGCAGCAGCCTGCTGGAGCGGATCAGCCCGAAGCCTTCCTTCAGCACCTGACTGTAGGACTGCCGCGGTGCGGCGATCCGGCGGTCATTGGACAGATTCTTCTGGACCACGAAGAAGGCCAGAATGCTTAGGAAGGCCGGAATGAAGAACAGGTAATGATAGTCATGGGCCGTGGCGGCACTGGTATCGCAGTGCACCAGATTCACCAGGACAAAGATGGCAATCTGCGGTCCGACAATGCCCAGGAAACCGGCCGCCAGCGATTCGCAGATCAGCATGCCCTTGCCCCGGTCGGAGTTCTTCAGGCAGTTGCCGCAGATCGTCCCGCAGCAGTGTCCGGCCGTCCCGGCTCCGACGTAGTACAGCATCATGGCCAGGATGCACCAGACCCAGCTCTGGGCGAAGGCATAGGTGAAATAGGCCGCCATCAGGAAGGCAATGCCGATGAGGTATACCTTCTTGTAGCCCTGCTGGTCAATGAACTTGCCGGTGATCGGTCCCAGCAGTCCCGACATGAGCATGCCGATGCTGGTGATGATGCCCAGCTGTGCCTTGCTCGCCCCCAGCGCAATGATGTACAGCGACAGATATGGATAGATGATGTTGTAGCCGAGACGATCCAGAGAAGTCCGGACGACGGTCGTCCGCCAGTCCTTCATCTGGGCTTTCCAGAACGCCGGAATGCCGAAAAATGCCCCACTGCCCTGCTTGGCTTCTGCAGTACTCATGCTTGTACATTCCCTCCCCGTACAAAGAAAACTTTCCTTTCGGAATTAGCTTCATTGTATCGCGTTTCCTACAGGCATTGGGATATATTGACTGCTTCCGTGAAAAAGCCCCCGTTTCCGGCACAGGACAGGCAGATCTGACGCTACGCCTCTGCTTTTCTGCCGGACTTTGTCATCAGGGAGAAAACGATGGTGACGGCAGCCAGGGCAGCCAGCACAAACATGGCATTCCGCAGCGCCCCGGCATAAGCCAGCCGCAGGTTGGCGGCAAACTGCGTGATCAGGGCCTGTCCGGCAGCATCTGTTTCTGCCAGCAGGGCTGCCAGCTGGCTCTGATCGGTCAGCAGGGTGGTGCCCAGATAGGAACGGATCTGCTCCTCAGTCAGCACAGCCTGCAGGCCTTCCGGAATCGTCTGCGTCAGGTTTGCCTGAAAGGAAATGTTCAGAACCATACCCACCAGAGAAAGACCGATGGTTCCGGAAAGAGACTGCAGAAACTGAATCGCCGAAGTCGCTTCACCGATCAGATGTTCCGGCAGTTCATTCTGGGCATGCAGAGTATAGACCATGGAGTATGTCGTGGTGCCAAGTCCGGACAGCAGAATGCCGAGGACGAAGAGGAGCAGATCCTGCGGTCCGCTGATCAGACCGATCATGATATCGGAGACCGTATACACCACCGAGGTCAGGATCATGATGGGCTTGATTTTCCCGGTTCTGCCGATATAGGCGCCCAGGACATAGCCAAGGACCAGCTGTACGGCTGACTTGGCAGCCGTGATGATGCCGGCTGTGGTCGCCGTGGTCCCGCAGACCGCCATGCTCTGCATGGCCATGTAGGTCCCCACGGCATAGAGCGTCGGCCCCATCAGACAGACGCCGCCGATGATCAGACGGAACTCCCGGTTCCGGAAGAGTTCCGGTGAAAAGACGGGAGCGTCCGCATGATTGATGTGCTGTACGAAGAGGAAGAGGCAGATGAGGAACATGGCCAGCATGAGAATGACCGGGGCAGAGAACCAGGCGTACTGCTGACCGCCCCAGGAAAAGACCATGACAATGCCAATGGTAAGGCCGGAAAGAAGCAGTGTTCCTTTCCAGTCCAGACTGGCATCGGCTTCCACCCGGATGTCCGGCATCTTCAGCAGCAGAATCGCCAGTGTAATCACCGTCAGAGGGATGGAGAGGTAAAAGACCATGCGCCAGCCCAGAAAATCTCCGATCACGCCGCCGAACAGCGGGGCAGCCACATAGACGATCCCGGTAAGCGTGCCATAGAAGCCCATGGCCTTGCCCCGGCCTTCCGCATCGAGGGATTCGCCGAAGAAGGCCAGTACGTTGCCTAAAATGGTGCCGCTGCCGATCCCCTGCAGACCGCGCATGACCATATGAACCGTCATGCTCGAAGTCGCTCCGGCCAGAGCCGTGCTGAGGCCGTTGATGAGGACACCGGCGACGATCATGCGTTTCCGGCCGGTTCTGTGACCGATCATGGTGGAAATCGGCAGGGCAATGGAGTTGCACAGGAAGTTCAGCGTATACATGAAGGCATAGGCGCTGGTATCCTTGAGATCCGAAACGATCTGCGGACCTACGATGCTGCCCATCGCAGTGATGAACATCAGTTCAAACAGGGCCAGATAACAGGCCGTCAGAATCCATTTCTTATTTTTTTCATTCATCGGGTAATTTATTCCTTTCCGTCCTGTGCTGCGGCCGCGGCTTACCCGGCTTTTGCGCCTCATGAAAGGAAGAACAGGAAAGCCCTGTTCTTCTCTCTGCTGTTCGTCCGTTCCTGAAACACAGGACTGTCTGCTGCCAGAATCCTGTTTACAGATCCAGATCCAGAACGTCTTTGTAGCGCTCGCCGCCGTCGATGGTCAGGTCGGCACCCGTTACATATCTGGATTCATCGCTGGCCAGATACAGGACGCCATAGGCAATGTCATCCGGTTCGCCAAGGAAGCCGATTTCTGTTTTCTTCCGGCACGCTTCCAGAACTGCCGGATTATCACGCAGCACCTGGGTCATCGGAGTCATGATCGTCCCCGGAATGATCGTATTGACACGGATGCCATATTTCCCGAGTTCCTGAGAAGCGCCGCGGGTCAGTGCCACCACGGCTCCCTTGGAAACGGTATAGACATTGAAGATGACACCGACGACGCCGGCCAGGGAGGAAATGTTGATAATGGAGCCCTTCCCGGCTTTCTTCATGGTCGGGGCAACTGCCTTGATGCCGCAGAACGGACCCCAGGCATTGACGGACATGATCTTGTCAAAGGCCGCTTTATCGACTTTGTCGTAGATGTCGGCAGAACCGATGGCCGCGTTGTTCACGAGAATGTCAATGGTGCCGAAGTGATCGATAACATCCTTTACCACCTGGTTCCAGTTCTCTTCCGAGGAAATATCCAGTTTTTCGGCAATGGCTGATTCAGGAAATTCCTGATTGATACGGTCAACGGTTTCCTGCAGCTGTTTCTCCGCTACGTCCGCAGCGGCAACTCTGGCGCCTTCTTTGGCAAACAGATACGCTTCAGCAGCTCCCTGTCCCATGGCTGCGCCGGTGATGATGGCAACTTTTCCTTTTAATCTGTTCATGTTTTCTCCTTGCATGCAGATCGGTTCACAGAAGATCTGCAGGTGCATCCTTTCTTTCCCGGGTCCGGTGCCGGCGGACAGTGCTCTTTCCCGACTGACGGTTTCCGGCTGCCGCCTGTTCCGGCCCAGAAGAAGCCGGTTTTCAGGAACAGGCAGAGCGTCAGAAACACCTAGACAGCACCGCTGTCGGCAGATGATACACAGACCACAGGAAATCTGTTTCTCGGCCAGCCTGGGTCAGTGCCGCATTCCGGCAATGTCCCATGTTCTGATGACCCTGGCATGCAGATTGTCTTCGGGAACATCAAAGGTGAAGGTGCCTGAGCATCTTTCACGGCAGCAGCTGCATTGTTCATCACCGGTGATTTCCCCTGCCGGCCGCACTGGCAGGAGCAGGCTGTTCTGCTGTCTTCACTATAAAGAAAGAAAAAAACAGTCAGTGATACAGCTGTTTTCCCGAAAACCCGGATCCATAAACAGAACCTATCAATTCTCACAAGAAAGCCGGAGACTGCAGGGCGTTTTCCAGCACATTGAGCAGCCGGATATCCGCCGAAGAAAGATATCTTTCCTTTTTCCAGACCGCCGTGATGGAAAACGTGCCGGCACCGGTTATGGGCAGCCGGATGATCTGTTCATCTTCCGGCAGGGCGATGTCGATGATGATGGCCGACCCGATATTCTGGGCCACCATATTGCGCACGGTCTGCAGCTGGTTGGTGTAAAACACAATATTCCCGGGTTCAAAGCCGGGGACTGAATGCTTCAGATCTTCGATTGAGGTGCGGTGATCGGAAGTTTCCGTAAAAACGATCAGCGGTTCATTGCAGATCATGTTCGGCTGCACCGCCTTGTTCCGGGCAAGATGATTTTTCCGTGAGGTATAGAAATGTACGGTCGAGGAACCGATCCGGCGGGTGTTATAGGCGCTGAAGTCGTCATAATCGCTGCTTCCGACAATGACCAGGTCTACGGTCTCGCTCTTCAGCAGTCGTCCGACTTCTTCTCTTCCGAAGGAAAAGGTTTCCAGACTGATGTCCGGATTGCTGACAGAGAAGTCGTGCAGGACGTTGATCAGTGCCATGTTGAAGATGTAGGACATGCCGATTCTGACGTGTTTGACTTCATTCTTCTTTTCCCGGAAATGTTCTTCAATACGGACTGTCTGCTTGACGATGGATTTTGCCAGGTTTTCCAGTTCCGCACCGTCTTCCGTAATCGCCAGGTGTCTGTTGACCCGGTAAAACAGATCCACGGACAGTTCTTCCTCCAGCTGCCGGATGGCAGCGGAGACAGAAGGTTCTGAAACATGCAGTTTTCTTGCTGCCTCAGACATGCTTCCGTATTCACAGATGGCAAGAAAATACTGCAGCTGCAGAATTGTCATAGGATCCTCCTGGAAGGCCTGAATGAATGGAAATCCCTTCAGAACAGATTATTAAAATTATAACAAACTCAGATTGCTTTACAGGGCCGTATGGATGGAAATTCTGCAGCGCCTGGCTGATAAACAGTAAATTCTGTTTATGAAATTTCAGGATCTGTAGAAAAATCATATCAATCCCCGATGTCCTGCTCTGCCTGTTCCCGCAGCTGATCAGCAAGGAAACCATGCCGCTGTATATCCCGGAATGATCCGCTGCAGAACAGCCTGCCAGAGGATGAAAAAAGCAGAAGAGGACATTTCCCCTTCTGCTCCGAAGACAGAATTCAGGACTTATTCTGCTGCTGCGTTGGTGCCGGCAATCCGGCCGCAGGTGCTGTACAGACCCAGCGAACCGCCGAGCATGTAGTTCTCGTTGTAGAAGTAACGGTTGCTCATCTCACCGGCCGCATAGAGACCCTGGATGATGGTTCCGTCAGCCTTCAGCACATGCTGGTCTTCATCCGTGCTCACGCCGCCCGTGGAACCGAAGGTTCTCGGCACATATTTGACGGCATAGAACGGCGCCGTCTCCAGCGCGACCAGGCTGTCCGCGGCTTTTTCGAAGTCGGTGTCTTCACCGGCAGCGCAGAGTTCGTTGTAGTGATCATAGGTAGCCTGCAGCGTATCGGCATCCACACCGATCTGATCCGCCAGATCGGCGATGGTGTCGGCCGTGTAGACCACACCGGCCTCAACACCGGCATCCAGCAGAGCCTTGTTGTCGGCATCCGTGGAATCAAAGATGTAGTAGTAAGGAGCCGTGCCATCCTGGATGATATCCGAGGCAATCGCATCGACATACGGCACATTCGGCGCTTCATTGCCGAACCGCTCGCCGTTGCCATTGATGCCGATCGCCGTAGCATAGACCAGGTTTGCCAGATCCGCATCCGCGGCCAGCACATCCGGATCTACGGCGATATCCCAGAGGGCACCGAAGCCGCTGCCGTCTTCGCAGAGAATCTCAGCACCGACTGCTTCTGCCATGGCAAAGCCGTCACCCGTGTTGGAAGCTGCAGAAGTGGATTCCGTATCCACCGCCGCCAGCTTCGGCGCATACTCGGCAACCAGCTCTTCGTTGTTGGCATAGCCGCCCGTAGCCAGAATGACTGCCTTGTTGGCAGTATAGGTGGTGATGGTATCCGCACTCTCCACAACCGCACCGGTCACATTGCCGTCGGCATCTGTGGTGAGTTCTTCCGCCGTGGTGGACAGAACGATGTTCACGCCCTTGTCTTCCAGAGCAGCCGTCAGCTGTTCGACCAGACCGGCGCCATTGTCCACATCATGGGCGCAGACATAGGCACCGCCGTCAAAACCGGTATACGGCTCTTCTTCCCACTGCACGCCGGCCTCAGCCAGCCAGTCGATTGTCGAACCGGTCTGCGATAGGACATATTCCAGACGATCCATATCCGGATAGCCGGAATCCTGTCCGCTGTATGCCATGTGGGCATCCCAGGCCGCTTCCATGTTTTCCAGAGACTGATCCACACCGCTGTCGGCATAGGTCTCGGAATCCACACAGATCAGGTAGCCGCCGGCGACATTGACCGTGCCGCCCAGGGTATCTGCCTTTTCAATGATGGTGACATCCACGCCGGCATCCTTGGCCGCCAGAGCAGCCGTCATGCCGGCCATCCCGCCGCCGAGAACCAGAACATCAGTTTCGGCAGTCGCTTCCGTCTTGGCAGCTGCTGTGGCAGAAGCCTCAGCGCTGCTGGTGGAAACCGTGCCGCCTGCCTGCTCGATGCAGTCATTGACGGCTTCGATGATGGCATTGGACGTCAGAGTCGCGTTGGTGACCACATCCACATCCGTGGACTGTGCATCGATGATTTCCTGCGGAATCGTCTCAATCGCAGCTTCGGCGATTGCCGGCGTCTCGCTGTTGTCACCGACGGTTACCGACACGATTTCGTTGTCGCTGAATTCGACCGTTACCGTGACAGTGCCGTTCCGGCCCTCACCGGTACCCGTGTAGGTGCCCGCTTTGTACTTGGCAGAGCTGCTCCCCGAAGAACAGCCCGCAAGTGCAAGAAGCGAAGCCAGACCAAATGCAAGTGTCTTTTTCTTCATTTCTTTCCCTCTCCTATGGGGCAATTAAATGTTAATAATTTAACTTTTCTTTTTCAAGAAATATACATGCCGATTTGTATGACTGTCTGTAATTCTTTTTTAACGCTCCCTAAGGCTCAGTTATGTCCGTACAGAACGGAAGCTGCTGTTCGGTCTCTCCTGTATCCTTCTATCTGCTTCTATCTATATGTATAGTGCTGCTTTCTGGTACAAGAGACTTCTGGAAGTCATACCGGAAAAGCGTCTGCCGATACCGGGTGTGTTGTCAGGTCTGATGGATCACAATCAGCAGCTTATCAGGCAGCAACATGTGACTTTCATGCTGGAATGGCATTAGAACTGAAAAGGCAGATTCTCACTCCGGAAAATCTGCCTCCAGGAGAAAACAGCTCAGAAACTTCAGATGATCCCCATGCCGGTCCAGCCGACCATGGCCAGGATGTAGAGAATAATGGAAACCACGACAGACCAGATGATCATCAGCGGGCCGATGAACTTCCGCCATCTGTTGTAGTTCACCCTGGCAATGGACAGTGCGCCCATGGTCACACCGACTGTCGGTCAGAGCAGATTGGTCAAACCAGCCTCTTTTTCACCGGTTTCCCGGTCTTGATCATGTTCCGCAGTTTCCGAAATGATGAAGACCCCGATAATGCCTGAAATCTTAAAGACAGAAAGTGCTGGCAGTTTCAATCTGTCATTTCATGCTGAAATTACCTGAAAGAAAAAATTACCAGAATTACCGGCCTGAACAATTTGACAAAAGAGTGCCAAGCAGTTTCCGGTTCTATTCATTGGAAGCCCTCTCCCGATCTGCTATCACATTCTTAGAAGCTTTGAAAAGGAGGTTCAAATGGAAAATAAACTAACCGAAGAACGGTACAAAGAGCTGCTTTACATTCTGGATGTGGAAACCGCTCATCCCAAGAAGCCTTATCCGCAGGAGATCCTGGATCTGGCCAAGTTATCCGACCGCAAAGTCATAGAGCTGGAGGCAGACGGCATTTCGTTCAAAAACTATCTCTGGACTCCCAAAGAACTGCCGGAAAAGGCTCCGCTGTTCATTAACATTCATGGCGGCGGCTGGTATATCGGCCATGAGCCCAATGATGATGCATTCTGCAGCTGGCTGGCTGATTATATGCATGGCGTCATTTTTGATCTGGACTATACCTGCTCCAGGGATGCAGATATCGAAGTGATGGAGGATCAGTGCTGGGCAGCCTGCCTGTATGCAAAGGAACACTGCGAAGAATGGGGCTGTGACCCCAAACGGATTTCCGTTGGAGGCTACAGTGCCGGCGGTCATCTGACAGCTGTGCTGACACAGCGGGACAGCGCTGAGAATAAGCCTGTCAACTTTGCCCTGCAGATCAATGCTTATGGACCTGTGGATATGCGTCCTTCCCGTCCGGTAGAGCCGCAGAACGAATTTGAGGCCAAGATGAGCAAGCGTGGAGATGCATTCAATGAACTGTGCTGGAGAGGTAATATGGATGCCTGCTACGACCCCAGGATCAGTCCGATTCTGGCTTCCGATGCAGTGCTCTGCCAGCAGCCCAGAACGCTGATCATTACAGCCGGCCACTGCCCGTTCAAAGGACAGGGTGAAGAACTGGCCAACCGGCTGATGAAGATCGGTGTGGAAACCACCATCAAGTGCTTTGTCAATTCCAGTCATGGGTTTATTCCTCACTTCGGCGTTGACTGGGAGCCTGCCGGAAAGCTGATGGCAAAGTACATCTGTGAAAGCTATGCGGAATAAGCACTTCTACAGAAAGTAATCCAAACGAGCATGCAGGTCTGAAGAATAAAGGACCTGCATTCTTTTACAGAAGGCTGCATATGTGTCAGGCTCCCCCACCTGCAGCTGTAATACTGATTATCTTAATGACGTTATTGAAGGTGATCTGAGGAAGGGAAAAATGAAAACAGTCAGACTAAAAGATGGAACACCGGTTCCCGCTCTGGGATTCGGCACCTGGTATCTGGGAGAATCCAGCCAGAGCTATGAAAAGGAACTGGAGTCTCTTCAGTACGGCATTGAGAATGGGCTGACCCTGATTGATACGGCTGAGATGTATGGAGAAGGCGCTGCCGAAGAACTCGTCGGCAGAGCTATTCGTCCTTACGAAAGGGAAAAACTTTTTCTGGTCTCTAAAGTTTACCCTTGGAATGCTGGCAGGGACCATATCTTTACCGCCTGCGAGAACTCACTGGAACGGCTCGGTACGGATTACCTGGATCTTTACCTTCTGCACTGGAATGGAAATGTTCCCTATGAAGAAACTATTGAATGCATGGAGGAACTGATCCGTCAGGGCAAGATCAGACGCTGGGGTGTTTCCAATCTGGATACGGATGATATGGAATCCCTGATACAGGCCGGCGGCGAAAACTGCCAGACCGACCAGGTTCTCTATCATCTGGGATCACGCGGCGTTGAGTATGATCTGCTGCCATGGCTGCGCAGACATGGAATGCCATTAATGGCATATTCTCCATTGGGCCACAGTGCCGCGATCCGCCGCCGGATCATTGCGAATTCTGCAGTCTGTCAGGCTGCCGAAGCTCATCACGCCTCTGTATATCAGGTAATGCTGGCATTTGTCCTGCGGCAGGACAATGTCTTTGCAGTGGTAAAGGCATCTTCGATAGACCACGTCAAGGACAATTTGGCCGCGGCCGAACTGCAGCTGACACCGGAAGAATATGTGGCCATTGACGCAGCCTTCCCAGCACCGAAGCAGAAAACGGCTCTCGACATGTTATGAGAAACTGTAGGCAGATAACATAAGTTTGAACTTTCTGATTTAAATTGAAAGAAAAGATTGCAGTACCGCGACTGGTCATGCACTTCAGCAAAAGATGAAAGCGGTTTTCTCTCCAGGAGAATTTCAGCCGCTTTTCCTTTTTTCTATCATGAAAGTACTCAGAAAAGGGGTACTTACAATATGACAAGAGAATTATTACTCACCTTAATCATTCTCGTGCTGACCATCATCGGCTTTATGAGCGGCAAGTTCAAGCTTGGTCTGGTCGGCATGACCGCTGCCACTCTGCTGTGCCTCACAGGCGTTTTGACGGTTGGGGAAGCTTTCGCTTACTTTTCCAACCAGAATATGGTCATGGTTGTTGCCTTCTTCATTCTGGGAGGTGCTCTGACCAAGACCCATTTCACAGAAAAACTGAGAGTCTGGCTGCTGAAACACTCTTCCAGCGGGACCCGTCTGGTTGCCATGTACTTCCTGGCCTGCGCCCTGCTGGTTCAGATTCTGCTGCCGACCCCTTTGATTTCTGTCATGATTCCGTTTATGGATGCCCTGGATGAGAACAGCGAAGTACAGCCTGCCAACCTTCTGTATCCAGGCGCTGTTGTTGCCCATGCCGCACAGAATGCCATTCCGCTGGGCTTCGGCCTGACGATGTTCGCCATGCTGAATACCTATCTGGATGCTTACGGTGTGGAAGCTCAGCTGGGGATGTTTGATGTCATCAAGGTCGCAATTGTTCCCTTCATTGTGCTGTATCTCTACTTTGTCTTCATCGGCTGGAAGCTCTTCCCCAAAGGTGATATCGATCGTTCCAAGATCGCCAAAGCCAAGGTCAAGGATGCCAGTGAATATGCAACTCCCGGCCAGGAAAAGCTGATCTATGCTTTATTCATCATTTCCATGGTTCTGCTTGCCATCGGTAAGAATCTCCCCTTCCCGATGTACATCATTCCGGTCATCGCAGACCTGATTCTGCTGTATGCCAGGGTCATTAATGCGGCTGAAGTCAAGAAATACATGAATATGGATACCATCTTCATGCTGGGCGGCGTTCTTTCCCTGGCTACTGCCATGGCCAAGACGGGTGCTGGTGACTGGATCGCCAATCTGATTGTCAATGCGCTGGGCGGTCATCCTACCGGAATGCAGACACTCATCGCCTTCTATCTGGTGTCTTCCATTCTGACGCAGCTGATGTCCAACAGTGCAACCATGAACGTCTTTGCTCCGTTAGCCGTTGCCGTAGCAGTCAACCAGGGTTTCAATCCGCTGACATTCGTGGTTGCGATCGCCATCGGTTCTACGGCAGCCATGTTAACCCCTATGGCTTCGCCGTCCTGCGCTGTTGCCTTCGGTGCCGGCAATTACAATCAGAAGGACATCTTCAAGGCCTGCCTGCCGATCTGGCTGATCTACAGTTTCTGCGTCATCTTCATGGTCAATGTGTTCTATCCGGTTGCTGGCTGATCGGATTCCCCACTGATGAAATCACAGGCATGGGTTCTGCTGAGTCCATGCCTTTCTTTGAAAGGAGCAAATAAACATGAAACCAGCATTGCAGACGATGTGCATCAACGAAACCATTGAATCCGAAGGGATGCGGGCAGCGCTGCGGAAGGCTGCGGAAATCGGCTACGATGAGATTGAAATTTCCGGCCACATTGATCTGACGGATGAAGCCATCTCCGAGTGCATGTCTGCATGTCAGGAATATGGTCTGCATGTGTGCGCCTTAAGCTGCGAGTACAGCGGGCCCTTCAGTAAGGCATCCTACTTCCCGGGGCAGAGATCCCTGCATCTGACCAGGGAAGGATTTGCCGAATGTGTCCAAACGGCAGAAAAGATGAACTGTGATATTCTGCGGTTCGCCGGCCTGCCGGTGGAATTTTTCCACAGCGAAGATGACCTTCGTTCCTATTTCTATGAAACGGAAGAATGCTGTCGGAAGCTGCAGGAAAACGGTCTGCGTTTATGCGCCCATAATCATGTCGGAGAATTCGCCCGGCTGAACGGGAAAACATTCTTTGAATGGGCGCTGGAACTGGCACCGGATCTGAATTTTGAAATGGATCTGTTCGGTGTGCAGATGAGCGGTACCTCCCCGCTGGATTTCCTCAGTCAGGCCAGGGGAAGAGTACCCCTGCTGCATGCTTCGGATATATCCATAGCGGTGACCGAAGATCCCCGCTTCAGCCTGAACAATCTGCAGCGGGTTCCCATCGGCATGGGCAATTTCAACATGAAGGCGATCCTGAAAACCGCTGAAGAATGTGGTACGGAATACTGCATCATGGAAGCTTCACAGCTGAAGGAGATCAGTTCATATGATGCCATGTCGGAAGCTCTGTCCTGCTATCGGGAGTGTGTTCAGTAAGTTCTTTCCGACTGCTGTCCTGAAAACAAGGTGCCGCGTAATCAGCCGCGGCATCTGTTTTCATATCTGTAACAGCCTGGGCAGTCAGCCTGCTGCTGGTACAGACTTTTTAGAAAAAAAATAGAGAAGCATCTGACGGAGAATGCTTCTCGAATTAACAGGAGAAAATTACAGTACTCAGCGCACGAGTGCCGGTTTTTTCGGATCAAACTTCCAGCCCGGAATCAGATACTGCATGCCCCTGGTATCGTCTCTGCCGCCCAGGGCGTGATCTAGATAGAGCTGGTGCGCCTTTTCGATCTGATCCATATCCGGTTCAATGCCCAGACCTGGTTTATCCGGAACCTGAATGACGCCGTTCACGATCTGCAGCGGTTCTCTGGTCAGCCGTTCCCGGCCTTCCTGCCAGATCCAGTGCGTATCCAGCGCATTGTATTCACCCGGTACGGCGGCGCCTGTCTGGGTGCACATCGCCAGAGAAATATCGAAGTGATTATTCGAATGCGAACCCCAGGTATAGCCGAGCTCATGGCACATCTGGGCAACCCGGACCGAACCCTCCAGGGTCCAGAAGTGCGGGTCGGCCAGGATGATGTCAACCGCCTGGGATTCCAGGGAGTGTCCCACCTGCCGCCAGTCGGTAGCGATCATGTTGGTGGCCGTCGGGAAACCGGTCCGGCGGCGGAATTCACTCATGATTTCCCGGCCGGAATAGCCGTTTTCCGCTCCGCAGGGATCTTCGCAGTACGTCAGAATGCCATGCATGCCTCTGACATATTCACAGGCCTGTTCCAGAGACCAAGCACCGTTAGGATCGAGATCGATGCGGGCATCCGGGAAAGCTTTTTTCAGTGCCCTGATACAGAGCATTTCCTGATCTCCCGGCAGCACACCGCCTTTGAGTTTGAAGTCCCTGAAGCCATACTTCTTCTGCACGACTCTGGCTGCCGCAACGATCTTATCCGCAGTCAGGATTTCTTCATTTCTGAGGCGGTACCATTCGACATCACTGTTTCCTTCATCCATGTAGTCCAGATCAGTCTTTTCCCGGTCACCGACAAAGAACAGATAGCCAAGATACCGGACTTCATTTCTCTGTCTGCCTTCTCCCAGCATGTCACACACCGCCAGACCCAGATACTTGCCTAAGAGATCGAGACAGGGCGCCTCAATCGCAGTCAGAACATGGACACCGGTTCTCAGATCATAGGTCTGCTGACCTCTTTCGTCCTTTCCGCCTTCGGCATCCAGCATCTTTCTGACCTTCAGCAGAGTGTTCTTATAATCCGCAATCCGGGTACCGATCACCAGCGGAATGGCTTCTTCCAGGGCTGCCGTGATCTTTTTGCCGCCCGGTACTTCACCAACACCCACATTGCCGGAAGAATCCCTTAAAACGACAACGTTTCGGGTGAAGTACGGAGCATGGGCACCGCTCAGATTTAATTCCATAGAGTCGTACCCGGCAACCGGATAGACTTCCATATGCTCGATGACAGGCACATTGCTCATATGCTTAGCCATCCTTACTGTTCAATCAGGCCCATGTTGATCAGGACACTGTGCAGATTTTCCTTCTGTGCCGGGGTCGCTTCCTGAATCGGATCCAGGCACTTGCCAACCGCAAAGCCTTCCATCATCAGGCCCTCTTTGATTGCCTCGGGGAAGGTTCCCTGATTGGCCGCAATCCGCAGCGGTGCCAGCCTGTACTGTGCTTCCCGGGCACCGTCATAATCCCCTTCTGCCCACTTATCATAGATATCGGCCGCAATCCGAGGCGCCACATTGGCTGTAGAAGCGATAGCACCTGACGCCCCGTACATCAAGGCCGCAAAAATCATCGTATCCTTGCCCATGATGACATTAAACTTATCCCGGATATCCATGGTCAGACGCAGGTATTCTTCGCAGTTGGTCATATCTCCGGTGGAATCCTTGACGGCAATGATGTTGTCAAAGTCATGCGCCAGCTTGCTGACAACCGCAGGCTTGATGGTGATGTTGGTCTTGCTCTTGTTGTTGTACAGGATAATGGGCATATCCGTAGAACGGGCAATAGATGCATAGAACTCATAAAGTTCCTCATCCGACTGAGAGACAAACATCGGCGTGAGAACAGACACCGCATCATAACCGCCCAGTTCTTCCACCTGGTGGACCATGCGGATGACATTGCGGGTGGCAATGCTGGAGCAGCCAGCAAAAAGCTGAATCTTTCTGCCTTTGTCCGTCGTCATGTCACTGACCGCATCACGTACCGTCTTCAGGATTCTTACATAATCTTCGCCCTCGATGGCATAGAATTCGCCGGAAGTACCCAGCGGGAACAGCCCATGTACGCCGTTTTCAACAAGATGCCGGGAAAGCTTTCCCAGCATCTCATAGTTGACACTGCCGTCCGGATGGAACGGGGTGACAATCGGCGGGGTTATTCCATAAGGAATAAATGTCATGACAGAATCACCCTTTCCGATTAAGAATGTCTGAAAAGAACCCTATATATCAGCGTCCGAGCTTGATGTCGGTGAGCTTTTCGTAGTACTGCTCAATAGCGCTGTGATCAGCAGAACCCTTGCCCTCATTATGCAGATACTGCAGGATTTCCTGCACCTGGGCGGTCATCGGCAGCGGCGAACCGACGCTGTGTGCGCAGTCCAGAGCATTGTTCAGATCCTTGATATGCAGATCAATCCGGAAGCCCGGCTTGTCATTGCCTTCCATCATCATCGGAACCTTGGCGTTCATGACCGTAGAACCGGCCAGGCCGCCCTTGATGGCCTCGAATACCAGATGCGGGTCCACACCGGCCTTCTGCGCCAGAGTGAATGCCTCAGCACAGGCCTGGATATTGCAGGCCACGATGATCTGGTTTGCCAGCTTTGTGGTATTGCCGGCACCGACCTCGCCGCAGCGGACAACGGAAGCACCCATGGCACTCAGCAGCGGCTTGCATTCATCAAAGACCTCCTGCTTGCCGCCGACCATGAAGCTCAGCGTGCCGTCAATGGCCTTCGGTTCGCCGCCGGATACCGGCGCATCAAGCATTTCAATGCCCTTCTTAGCCAGTTCAGCCGCAACTTCCTTGGCAGCAATCGGGTTGATGGAGGAGCAGTCAATATAGATCTTGTCAGAGGTCATGCAGTTGATCAGGCCGTTTTCGCCCAGCATGACCTGTTTGACCTGAGGAGAGTTCGGAACCATCGTGATGACGATATCGCAGGTTTTGCCGATCTCCTGGTTGGTGGCTCCCTTGGCGCCAGCCGCAACACAGATATCAATGTTTTCCTGATGCAGGTCGCTGACCGTCACATCGTAGCCAGCCTTGAGCAGATTCTTGACCATGGGCTTGCCCATGATGCCCAGTCCGATAAAACCAATCTTCTTGTCTTTTAAATCCGTCATATTTTTTCTCCTTCTCTGCACAATGAATATATAAGCATCCGGGATCCTCTCTCAATTTCAAATGAGAACAATTTTACGGATTCCACCTGCTGAAAAGCCAAAAAATCTTGCACATGAACAGATTCCTTTCAATGCATTTCAAGTTACTTGCAGAATGAAACAATTCAGTCGGTGTTTTTCGGACTTCCGATATTGTATTTCTTCATATAGCGCCAGAGCGTGGTCTTGGAAATACCCATCTCACGGGCCACCTGTTCCCGTGAACCCTGATACTTTTCCAGCAGACGGGTAATTTCGTAAACCTTCTTATCCTGAGAGGTGACGATATGCGTTTTCTCATCATCGAAGTGAATGGCAAAGGTCTGCTCCAGCTGACGGCGGATGAACATCTCATTGGCTTCCCGCCGCTCACAGGTCAGCACAACCCGCTGACTGACCTGGAGAATCTGAGGAACATTGCCCGGCCAGCTGTATTCCTGGAGCGTCTTGTAAGCTCCGCTGGTCAGTCGGATATAACGGTTATATATTTTCTGCCAGTGCTTCAGACAGACATTGAACAGAACCGGAATATCTTCCGGTCTCTGCTCTAGAGGCGGCAGGCTGATCGTCACAACGCTCAGCGCATAGAGCAGTTCCGTGCTGAACTGTTCTTTGGCAGACAGGGCCTGCAGATCCTTGCTGGTTGAAGCAATGATGCGCATATCTGCTTCTACATTGGTTCCCTGAAAGGTACGATAGCAGCCGGACGCAATAATACTGATCAGTTTGTTCTGTGATTCCAGAGACAGACTGTCAATATTGCGCAGATAAAGGGTTCCTTCCTGAGCAGCTTCGACCATGGACAGGGAGGGATCTTCGCGGCCAAACAGATATTCATCCATTTTTTCCGGAGGATAGGCAGTGCAGTCTACAGAAACAAAGGGATTTTCTGCCACCATGGACGCATTGTGGATGCCACGGGCAAAGAAATCGCGTTCCACTCCCTGCGGTCCGCTGAGCAGAATCGGAACATGATGGCTGGCCGCCTTGCGTGCCCGTGTTACGTTCTCCAGCATAATGGCAGAGGCGTAATTCACATCCTCTAAATGCTGATTCGCCACAAAGCCCTTCTGCAGCATTTCCCGGCGCAGATCACTGTTCAGACGGCGGATGGTCCGGCCTTCCTGGAAGGTCAGATAGGCACCGCAGATGGTTTCCGCAAGACGGATGGGAGCGATGTTTACTGCATAAACCGTCTGGTTATAACGGTACATCAGAGAATATGTTTCTTTTCCTTTTTCGATGGTATCCTGCAGCACCTGCGTATCAAAACCGGGCAGAACTGCCGTGACGGTCCTGCCGGAAAGTTCGTGCTGATCTTTCTGCAGAATGCCTTGCATGACCCGGTTGGCATTGATGATCCGACACGTATTATCGATATGCAGAATGCCGTTGAAATTATTTTCGACAATGGCTTCTGCCTCAGCACTGCTCCGCCGCTTGGTATCAATGACTTCACACATCTGTTCCGCCAGAATCAGGGCATGATGCAGGCCTTCCGAACCGCCCTTGGCAAAATAGGCCGGTATGCCCAGCTCCCGGGCCAGGGCACAGCAGTGCCGCCCGCCGATGATGACATCCACACCTTCATTATTCGCCTTGATCATCAGTTCCCGGATATTATCGCCGGCTCCCACCAGCAGGGTCTGAATATCCGCGCCGAACAGTTCTGAAAAATGCGTGACATCGGGAAACATATTGGCATAGCCGATCAGCCTGATTCTGAGCCGATGATCCAGATGCACTTCATGCATGATCTGATAGATCAGCACGGCTACTTCCTGCGCTGTGAGACTTAACGGCACGATCGGCACAGAGACTTTCAGCTGCTGATGCAGCATTTCTCCCTGCAGGCCGCGGGCAATGAACAGATCACAGCCTTCCGCTACGGCTTTTTCCGCATGCCTGACGACATCTGCATTGGGCAGCTGTTCAATGAACATCGGTTCCATGTGCTGATAGCCGCGTACGGCATCGGCCATTTCCTGGATCGACATGGAACCAGGCAGATAAATTCCGATCCTGGCCATTCCTCAGCCCTCCTGTTTCTTCTGTGCGTTCATGTAATTCTGAATCATCAGTACCATCTTGACCGCCATGGCATCATCCAGCCGGCGCAGGTCAAAGCCGGTATTCTTTTCAATTTTGTTCAGACGGTAGATCAGGGAATTCCGGTTGATATACAGCTGCCGGCTGGTATCCGTCACACTCAGATCATTCTCAAAGAATTTCCGGATGGTAAAGATAAGTTCTGGATCCAGGGAGTCCCACTGTTCTTTCGTGAACATTTCATGCAGAAACTGCCGCATATCCGCTTCTGACAGCTTGGAAACCAGACCAGCTATGCCCATCCGGTCATAGCGAACCACGGAGCGGACCGGATCAAAGGCATTGCATGCATACAAGGCGGCATCCGCCTGCTGAAAGGCTTCCGGCAGATCATGCATGTCCCTGAACAGCAGACCGATGCCGACCTGCAGACTGATCTGGTACTGACGGTTGATCTTCTCCACCATCTTCTCCATTTCATCCTTGATGAGAGACAGATCTTTTTCCTTCAGTGCTTCCTTGACCAGGACAACATTCTGATGTTCGGAGGAATAGATAAAGTCGTGGCCGCGGTCGGTCAGCAGAGAATCCACGATGCTGTACAGTTTCGAAGCTGGCATGCCGGAACAATGAATCACACAGACATAGCGGTCCGCCGGGTTGCGGATGTGCAGAGCCTTAAGCCGGTCATACAGAACGGCATTGTCAATTTCCCGGGCTGCAATCTGGCGGACAAATTCATTGGTATCGTCCTTTTCATCTTTCATTGCAAGCATGGCTTCCAGCGAGCCTGCCAGCAGTTCGGCTTCCAGAGAAGCCTTTTCACCTGTCTCGTCAACGAAGACATACCATTTTTCACTGGCGGTCTGCTGAAACTTCCGATAAGTCGAGCCTTCATGGATAAAGGCGCTGCTGTTAAAAGGAATGCCGGAGCGCACGGATCCGGTCTGGGAATCGGCAGAACAAGCCAGCACCAGTCCTGAGGAGTCAATCACGCCAAAAACGGAAGAAACCCGCAGGCGCATGTCTCCCACATAACGGCGAAAAAGAGAATTGTACATGGAAATATCACCCGCCCATTTCACAATGAAACGAAATCTTTCAAGCAGATTATACAACCGTTCGCCTGCCAGCAAAAAATGTCTTTCCCTTCCTGCCTTCTGCGCAAGAATACAGAATGCGGTCATCGGAAGAGAACCGGACAGGGATTCAGAACGCTGTTTATGGTCAAGAAGCCATGGTCTGAGAAAGTTTTCAGCTGCATAGCAAGATCACTTCAATTCTTTGCTTTGTTCGCGTCAGCTGCTCATGGTTGGGACGGAAAACGAACGGAATGAAACCTCCTGGTTCAGATAATTTCACTTTTCCACATTTTCTGCATTTCAGCGGAAGAAAAGATTTTCCTTTTCGTTCTCCGTAATAGGATTTGCCCCGTTTTTTCCTTATTCTGAACGTACAGGATAAAGGAAGTAGAGGAACAGAAAATTATGGCAATTACCATGCAGATCCCTGTACTGTTCTCCAAAAAGGCCAGTACACCGGATAATGAATTACAGCTCATCCGCGAAATGGGCATTACCAACGTTGATCTCAACTTCGACTATGAAACATGCAATTACGATGACCTGTCTGCCGTTCTGGAGCACCTGAAGCAGTTTGGTCTGGAAGCCGGCAACCTCTCCTGCATGCCGCTGCAGAAGAACAAGATCATTGATCTGGGCTGGGATACCAGAGATGCTGAAATTTACAAGTATAATGATCTGATCCGGCTTGCTCACAAAGTCAATGTCCCGATTGTTTCCGTTGCCTGGCAGCCGAATGGCATCCTGCGCACCGGCCGGATGTAATTCAAGTGTGCCCAGGGGGGTATTACGGGTTATGTCGATATGGAGGAAATCTCGAAGCGGTAAAATGCCAACGACCGGCTGTACACAGTCGATGAAATCTGGGAGAACTTCGCATATTTCCTGAAGAAGACCCTGCCGGTAGCGGAAGCGGAGGGCGTCCGCATGGCCCTGCATCCCAATGATCCGCCGGTGGAATATCTGGCTGGCGTCGGTTCGCTGATTTACCGGACCGAAGACTATAACCGGGCTTTTGCCTTAGCAAATGAATCGCCTGCACTGGCCATGAAGATGTGCATCGGCTGCTGGCTGGAAGGCGGCAGTGCCTTCGGCGATCTGATGGCCGACATTGAAGACTTCTGCAAGCGCGACAAGATTGTCGTAGTCCACTTCCGCAACGTTACTTCTACCATTCCTTATTTCGAAGAAGTCCTGGCTGAAGATGGCTATGCTGATATGTATGCCATCATGAAGAAATTCGTGGAGTGCGGCTATGACGGACTGATGTCTGTCGATCATGTCTTCTCCCCGCATGAAAAGGACAATCCCAACCGCACCGTCGGATACTGCTATCCGACAGGCTATGCCAAAGGCCTGCTGCACACAGCTGAAGCCGAAGCAGGCAAGCACTGAACATTCTCCTCCTTCTGAACAATTGATGCAGCAAAGAGGTTCCGTTTATAGCGGAATCTTTTTCATAGATTTGGGAGATAAGGAAAAGGCCTGTCTGACTGACAGGCCAGAGCGTCATGGTTAAACTGCAGCCGACAGCCTGAACCTGATGCTGTTCAGGCCCGCCAGCCGTTTTCGGATCGTCATGAACGGACAGCGGAGAATGCTCTCAGATTGCTTCTCTGCTGTTCATTCTGTCATTTCTCTGATCATGTCCTGTACGGCCAGGGGAATGTAAGCCGTCGGATTCCGGATACACTCCTCTGTTGCTGCATAGGCGGTCAGCGGATAAGCATGAACCCGGTGCCGCTGCAGCTGCTCCTGACTCAGAGCACAGCTGCCGCAGATTGAGCAGACCGGCTTGCCGTTGTTTCCTTTGAGAATACCGGTCAGTACCTTGCCCTCCAGACTCTGACTGTCCAGACGTCCCTCGCCTGTGACAATCAGATCTGCAGTACTGACATACTGGTAGAAATTCGTGATCTTCAGCAGCTCATCGATTCCGCTGCGGATCTCGGCATTCAGGAAAGCTGCGCACCCGCCGCCAAGTCCGCCGGCAGCGCCGGCCCCTGGCATGGTTCTGAGATCCGGCATGCCCGCCTGGATCAGCAGGCTGGCCAGGTGATCCAGTCCTTCATCCAGAATCTTCTGCTGCTGAGGATCTGCCCCTTTCTGCGGTCCATAGACATAGGCGGCGCCGTTCGGTCCGGTCAGAGGATTATTCACATCGCTCATCACGATGAACTCGGATTCCGCAATGCGGGGATCCCGGTTCTGCAGATCAATCTTCTGAATGTCCTGCAGACTGCCGCCGGCCGGAACGAAGGATCTGCCCTCCCGGTCCAGGAACTGCACCCCCAGAGCCGATGCCATGCCGCAGCCGCCGTCTGTGGTGGCACTGCCGCCGACACAGATCTCAAAGTGCCGGATCCCCTGATCCAGCGCATCTCTGATCAGCTGCCCGACACCATAGGTAGTTGCCGTCAGAGGATGCAGGCCGATCTGTTTCGTCAGACCGCTGGCCTGAGCCATCTCGATGATGGCCGTCTTCTCATGCGCATTGTCAATGATGCCATAGCTGGCCTGGATGCTGCGGCCATCGGGAGAGCATACGGTAATCGTATGCCGTTCTCCCGGAATGCAGCCAAGGATGGTGTCCAGACTTCCCTCACCGCCGTCTGCCATGGGAATCCGGATCAGCTGAAACTGACTGTTGATCCGTTTCAGTTCATCCGCGATCAGACTGGCTGCTTCCACAGCGGTCAGGGAACCCTTGAAACTGTCTGGGATGATGAGAACTGTCTGTATTTTCATTTCCGTCCTCCCGTTTATAAAAGGAACTCCAACCTTAGTTTAGAATTCCTTCTTTTTCACAACAATGTTCTGCGTGACAAAGTATTTCAGAATTTTCTGTTACCGGGATGATTCAAGTCTCATTTCGTCATAGAATTCCAGCGCCAGCTGATAGAGGAACAGGGCATGATAGCTGCGCGGATCCTGACCGGTCGTCTCGGCAAGCTTGCGCAGACGGTATTGCACGCTGTTCTTATGCAGGTTCAGCTTCTGGGCAACGGCTGTAAGAGAACCGTTTTCGGCAATATAGATGCGCAGGAACTGCATCCACTCATCCAGATCCGGCATCAGATCGTCGGTAAAGAGCTGCCGGATGAACGCTTTCTTCTCATTCTTGTCCGGGATCTGCATCAGCAGATGCAGGGGATCGAGTTCATCGTAGACGCAGACGGACTTCTTCTGCCGGCTGGCGGTCATCAGGGCTGTTTCAGCCCGGATGTAGGCATCCCGGGGAGTCTGACAGCCGGGACTGCTGATGCCGGCCTGCAGGGAAAATCCGTACTTTCTTTCGATGACTTCCTGCAGGTCTGCCATGGCCTGCAGCAGTTCCGGATCAGTGTATTCCGGCAGGAGCGAGATGACCTTCAGGCCGGACTGATAGGATTCGGCCTGCAGACGGTTATGCAGCAGATTGATTACTGTCTGGCCGATCTGGACCAGCTGTTCTTTTTCTTCGACTTCTTTTCCTTTCAGATCGATTTCCACCACTGCCAGGCGTCTGAACCGGGAGACATCGATCTGCAGCAGTTCTGCCTGCCGGGCTGACTGCTCGGTCATGGTGTCGGAAAGCCGGCCGAAGATGTATTCTTCCAGAAAGCTGTCATGGGCCTTCTGGTAGATCATTTCCTGATCCTTGCGGTAGTTCTCTGCCAGCATGATCTCGGTCATCCGCTTGACGATCTGGCCGTAATTGGAGACCACCTGGCTCTGACCGGTGATGCCGATGACGCCGACGATCTCGTTGTTCAGCAGGATCGGCAGGTTGATGCCGTTGACGGCACCCTCATATTCATCATTGCGTTCAATGACGAGATCTTTCAGGTTGTTCTGAATGATATGCAAAGCCCCGCCATGCACCGTACCGATGCGGGCGGGATCCGTACTGTCAATGATGATGCCGTCTGTTCCGATGAAATTGATGTTCTGATGAATCAGGGCGGCGATCTGCGTCACAATCTGATGCACATTATCCTTGGATAGATTCATGCGTTACTGTCTTTATGCCTATTATAGACAGAATCTGCTGAACCGAAACAGAACTAGCCTTGCCAAGGAGGAAGATTGCAAAAGAAAATCTCTGCCCCTTGCTGAGGCAGAGAAGTTCTGCGTTTCAGTCTTCCGGACTGATCTTGTTCAGCAGATCGATCAGGGTTTTCTTTTCCTCATCGGTCAGGTTCCCGAAGAGATCCGCGAACTGGGCACTGCGTTCGTCCTCCAGCTCGGCTGCCCGGCTCTGGCCCTTTTCGGTCAGAGAGATCAGGGTAGCCCGCTTGTCGCTGGGATCCGGTATCCGCTGGATATACCCGCCGTCTTCCAGACGATCCAGGAATTCTGACATGCTCGAGGCATTGACGCCCATCTGCTGAGCGATCTCTTTCTGATGCATGCCAGCAGGGGCATCATTCAGGATTTCCAGGATATGTTCACGGGCCATCGGTCCCCGGTGCGGACGCGGTCCTCTGGGGCCGTCATCCGGTCCATGCCTGCGGCACTCATGCGGCGGCATCTCTTCCGGACCGTGCATGTGACGTCCGCATTCTCTGTCTTCCGGACCAGGTCCGCGGTGACCGCACTCCCTGTCTTCCGGTCCATGCATATGACGTTCACACGACATGTCTCCGGGACCCCGGTCATGGCCTCTGCCATGTCCGCAGCCGCAGTGTTCTTCCTCTTCCGGGAAGGGCGGCATCCCCTCAGGCGGGGCGGGCATCTCCTCCGGACGAGGTCCGCGCGGACGCAGCTGACGCCGGGTTCTGCGCAGGGCTTCAAACAACTGTTCATCTAACGATTTCATGTCGTTCACCTCCTTTCGTTTGGTACCGAACATTTTATAGCATGAGAGCTCCTTCCTGTCAACTGTTTCGGTGCCGAAATATTAATTTTTCTCCCGATGGGACAGAAGAAAAAGAGACCAGATTGGTCTCATGGAAGCTGGGGAAACAGATTCAGACAGAACTGCGCCATGGCGTGAGGGGATTCCTGTGCGCCGTTTTTCAGCCAGGTGATGAGGATATTGCAGATAGCGCCGGAAAAACAGTAGATCCGGTATTTTTCCATCGACTTCTGCGGCATGGAACCGAACAGGCTCTCCGCATACTCATCCAGAAGATTCTGGAACATGTCGGCAAATCCGGCTCTGTACAGCGTCAGGACATAGGACTTGACGGAGAGAAAAACCGTAAAGAGTCTTTCCAGCGACTGGCCCAGCTGAGCACGGGGAACCGGTCCGTCCAGCTCCGGATCAATGCCTTCCATGACCATGTCATGAATGGTCTCCATGCCCTGACGCAGCACATCCTTCTTGGACTGGAAATTGCGGTAGTAGGACGCCCGGGCGACGCCGGCCTTCTGGATGATGTCGGTGACGGTGATGGCTGAGAAGTCCTTTTCCATCAGCAGATCAAACAGCGCTTCTGAGATGGCCCGGCGTACCCGTTCATTTTCTTCCGCATTGGAAGCGATCTTTCTTGTCTGACGCATGCCTCTTCCTCGGTTCAGATAATTTGTATCATCGAAATCCGGCAGTCTCAAGAGACAAAATGCTGTCTGATGCGACAGATAGCGGAAAAGTGGCTCAGCGGAGCCATTTTATTTTCTGTCGGCGGTGATATGCTTTGTATCAGCAAGGCAGGAGGAAGGACTCAAATGAAGGAAAAGAAAGACTCTCTGGAAGTATTTGCCTCGGCTTCGATCCCGAAGGCCGTGCTGAGCAATACGATCCCGGCGATGGCCGCGATGCTGATGGTGCTGATCTACAACCTGGCAGATACCTTCTTCATCGGCCAGACCCACAATGCCCTGATGGTGGCGGCAGTTTCCCTGGCAACGCCGGTTTTCCTGATCTTCATGGCGCTGGGGACGATCTTCGGCATCGGCGGCACCAGCGTCATCTCCCGTTCGATCGGTGCCGGCCGGCAGGACTATGCCCGCCACGTCTGTGCCTTCTGCATGTGGGGCTGCACGATTGTCGGTATCATCATGACCATCCTGCTGCTGGTGTTCATGGATCCGGTGCTGAGCCTGATCGGCGCCAGCGCCCAGACCTGGGAATACGCAAGACAGTACCTGCAGATTGTTGCCCTGGCCGGACCGTTCGTCATGATCTCGAACTGCTATGCCAACATCATCCGTGCCGAAGGGCATGCCGGTCTGGCCATGATCGGTCAGCTGGCAGGCAATCTGCTCAATGTCATTCTCGACCCGATCATGATTCTCTCCTGGAACTGGGGCGTGGCCGGTGCCGCTGTCGCAACGGCCCTGAGCAATCTGATCAGTGCCCTCTACTATATCCATTACTTCCATACCGGCCGTTCCATTCTGAGCATCGCCTGGAAAGATGCGACGATTCATGACGGGGTCATGAAGAACGTTCTGTCCATCGGCATACCGGCAGCCCTGGGCGATATGCTGATGAGCGTATCCAACATTCTGGTCAACGCCCGCATGGCCGCCTATGGCGACATGGCGGTGGCCGGCATCGGCGTGGCCATGAAGGTGACGATGATCACCGGCATGATCTGCATCGGCTTCGGGCAGGGCGTGCAGCCGCTGCTGGGCTGGTGCGTCGGGGCAAAGAACTGGCCGCGTTTCCGCAGATCGCTGCGTTTCTCCGTTCTGTTTGCCCTGGCTCTGAGCACCGTGATGACCGTGGTCTGCTATGCCTATACCGGCGAAATCGTGCATGCCTTCCTGGATCAGGCGGAAGCCTATGCGTATGCCTGCCAGTTTGCCCGCATCCTGCTGAGCACCAGCTTCCTGTTCGGCATGTATTATGTTCTTTCCAATGCCCTGCAGGCCATGGGTGCGGCCGGCAGTGCGCTGATCATAAACATGAGCCGGCAGGGACTGATCTACATACCCGCGCTGTTCCTCCTGGAAAGCGTGATGGGCATGAACGGTCTGGTCTGGGCCCAGCCGTGTGCGGATGTGCTGTCTCTGATTCTGGTCATTGTGCTGTATCTGCATACCTACCGCAGGGTGACGGCAGACCAGGCGGAACCGGCCGCTCAGCTGGCCCAGACACACGCCTGAGAAAGAAACGAAGGTCTGATAAGGAACTCTGCTTTCCTGTCTTCTGCCCTATCACCGGTTAACAAAAACGGGTTCTGTTTCACTGAATGCTCAGTGAACAGTTCCCGTTTTCTTGAATTCAGGACCGGGTCCCCCAGCGTGTCTGGTTTCTGTCTAAGACAGCCTGGCTGCCCGGCCTTTCCGGAGGAGGAATCTTACATGTTCCCTTCCCAGACGTCCTCTTTCATGTTGGTGATGATGTAGACCAGAGCACCCGCCAGGCACAGCAGGAACATGAGCACGGACAGGGCCGCGGCCCGCTGGTAGTCCATGTAGGTCGCCACCTGCTGATACAGCAGGATCCCCAGCATCTTGGGGTTGTTGGGTCCGGTCAGATACGGAATCGTGAAGGAAGCGATCTGACCCATGGCAATGAAGGTGGCCGAGACGATGAGGTCCTTGTAGGTCAGCGGCAGGATGATGTGCCGCAGCATCTGCCACTTCGAGCAGCCGGCATCCCGGGCACTCTCGATGCAGGCGTCGGATACCCCGGACAGGGCCGCGCTCATCATCATCGTCGCAAAGGGAATGTTGAACCAGAGATTGCAGATGACAATGCCCTTGATGTCATAGAGCAGGCCCGGCTTGTAGGAAGACCCCAGTGCCCGGGCAATGCGGGAGATCAGGCCGGAGTCCTTGATGACGTTCATGACCGCATAGACCGCCGCAATGCCGGGAATGAACCGGGGCAGCAGATAGAGTCTGCCGATGGCCCGGGAGATCGGCGTGTCCTTGAAGCGCAGATAGAGGGCCAGCAGGAACGCCAGGCCGGAACTGATGAGCGTGGTCAGCAGGGTTTCCTCAATCGTGAAGAGCAGACTCTGGAAGGCGGCCGCACTGGAGAAGAAATACGTATAGTTCTCCGTGGTAAAGACCCCGTCGGCGGTATGGAAAGACTCCACCACCGTGTTGATGATCGGATAGACCACCACCAGAACCATGATCGCTACGGCTGGCAGGACCATGACATACGGCAGCCAGCGGTGTCCTTTTTTCTGCTTCATAACGGAATCCCCTGCCTTTCTTTCTGCTTACTGCGCCAGAATGCCGATCTGCTCGGTCCATCTGGTGCGGATGTCGGTCTGGATGGTGCCGATCGAGAGATAGTGCAGGCTGTCCATGTCGACTTCGTCCAGCCAGTCCGCATGATCGATGTCGGTCAGATTGGCCGAATCGACAACCGGCGTGGCATACATGATGTTCCAGTCCTGGGCCTGGGCTTCATAGCTCAGGTAGTAGTCGATGACCGCCAGGGCTGCTTCCTTGTCCGAACCAATGGTGGGCATCAGGAAGCCGGCCAGACCGCCCATGAACGGCTCTTCCAGCTGGGTCAGAACGATGCTGTCGGGCAGGGTGCCCATGGCCTTTTCCGACAGCACCATGTTGGCAAAGGCCGGGGTCATGTCCACTTCACCGGTGGCCAGCAGATCCAGGGAGCCCTGGTTCTTGACCGGATACTGGACCTTGCCGGCGGTCTGATACAGGTAAGGATGCAGTTCTTCCAGCAGGGCAAAAGCCGCATCCCACTCGGCGGTATGATCGGTCTCCCAGGTCGGATCATCGCTCAGCGCCGCTTCTGCCGGCAGCTGGTTGTAGATGGTATTGGCCACGAAGGCAAAGCCGGCATTGCCGGTCGTCGGGTCGTTGTAGGTGAAGCGGCCCGGATGGTCCTCGATCCACTGGTAGAGTTCATCCGCCGTGGTCGGCACTTCATCGGCCGGTACGGTATCGGAGTTGTAGGCCAGGAAGACGCTGGTGCCGCGGTACGGGATGAAGGTATCGCCGACCACGTTGTCCTTGTACTTGACGTTGGCATAGTTCGGAATCTTGCTGGTGTCGATCGGTTCGAAGAAGTCATCCGAGGTCTGGGCCAGGATGGCGGTAATGGCGGAGTCATCGGTGGCGATCAGGTCGAAGTCGGTGTTCGTTTCGCCGGCCTTGTAGGCAGCGGCCAGGCGGTCCGGCAGAGACTGTTCATTCGTGCCGGAGACGATGAACTGAATTTCGACATGCGCGATGGTGTTGTAGTCGGGATCGGCATTGAAGCTGTCCGCGATAGCCTGCAGGGCATCCCCGACCTCCTGGCCGCCGTTGGACCAGATAGTGACCGTAGGGACTTCGCTGCTGTCCGCAGAACCCGAGGTGCCCGAAGCGCTGCAGCTGCCCAGCATACTGGCTGCGATGGCGGCGCAGAGACCGAATCTGACTGTCTTTCTGAAATGCATCTTTCTCCCTCTCTTTCTGGATTAAGCCTGTGTTTCCTGATTCAGTTCGACGAAATGCTCGTAGGTGTAATCAATCCGCATGCCGGTGCGGTAGGCCTGGCTGTTCTCCTTGGGCAGGAAGGCTTTGTATTCCTGTCCGGTGGCGTTATCCCGGAAACGGATCCGGGCATAATGGCCGAGCATCATGACACTGAGGATCTCCCCCTGAGATCCGTTCTGCTTCAGGATCATGTCCTCCGGCCGTACGGCCCGGTATTTCCCGTTTTCCGGAATGAAGTTCATGTCCCCGATGAAGCTGGCCACGAACATGGACTTCGGATGGTTGTAGATCTCGGCCGGGGTATCGATCTGCTGGATCACACCCTGGTGAATGACCGCGATCCGGTCGGAGATGGCCATGGCCTCTTCCTGGTCATGGGTGACGAAGATGATCGTCAGTTCCGTCTCCTGCTGGATGCGCCGCAGTTCATCCCGCATGGAGGCACGGATCTTGGCATCCAGGGCACTGAAGGGCTCATCCATGAGCAGCACGCTGGGTTGCTGGACCAGGGCCCGGGCAATGGCGACACGCTGCTGCTGACCGCCGGACAGCTGGGACGGATACTTCTTCTCCATGCCGTCCATATGCACCAGTTCCAGCATCTGATGAATTCTTCTCTTCCGTTCCTCTTCCGGCACCTTCTTCAGCTTCAGGGCGAATTCCATGTTGCCCATGACACTCATATGCGGCCAGAGGTTATAGCCCTGGAAGACCATGTTGGTCGGCCGCTGCTCGGGCGGCAGACCGGAGATGTCCTTCCCGTCCAGCAGGATCTGCCCGGCATCCAGGGCATGGAAGCCGCCGATGCAGCGCAGGATTGTCGTCTTGCCGCAGCCGGACGGCCCCAGCAGGGTCAGCAGTTCATGGTCATAGACATCGAAGGAGATATCCTCTACCCCTTCATGGGCACTGAACATCTTTTTCAGATGCCGGATCTGCAGACGGACTTTCTTTTCACTCATGAATGACTCCTTTCTTCTCAGAGCTTCAGGCCCTTGGAAAGGGTGTCGGCACTCAGATACTTCCGGAACACAATCAGCAGGATGATGGACGGAATGAGCAGAATGATGGTAAATACGGCACCGGCCGTATCCGGGTAGGACATGATGACGCCATACAGTTCACCCGGCATCGTGCGCACATTCGGCAGACCGATCAGCAGGGTGCCCTGGGCTTCTTCCATGGAGCCCAGGAAGGTATACAGGGCCGCTACAACAATCCCCGGCCAGGCCATGGGCATGGTGATATGCAGGAAGGTCTGCAGCGGTGTCGCGCCGAGATCCCGGGCACTCTCCTCCTGCTGACGGTGCACATTCCGGAAGGCACCGGACGGGATCCAGACCATGAACATCATGGTATTGACGATATGGACCAGAATGACGCCCAGCCAGGTGCCGATCAGGTTGAGCTTGTAGAACACCACGGCCATGGCGGTATAGATGCCCATCTTCGGGAAGGCGTTGGTCAGCAGGAAGCTGAGCCGCACCAGACTTCTGCCCTTGAACTGATAGCGGGCAATGGCATAGGCCGCCGGCAGACAGACCAGCAGCGAAATCAGGGTCACCACCACGGCCAGTTCCAGGGACGTGAAGATCGACGTGACCAGACTCTTGCGGGCCAGGATATACTTCCACCACTTCAGGCCATATGTCTTCGGCACGATATCCGGGAACTGATAGTCCTCCGCAAACGAGATCAGAAACATGTTCACTATCGGTCCGTAGAAGAACAGCAGGAACACCACCATCAGGATGTATTCCCAGAACCGCTTCTTTCCCAGTGTGTAGTACAGTCCCTTCATGCCTGTTTCCTCCTGCGGTACGGAGCCAGAACGCACAGCAGCTGATCAAAGACTGCTTCGTTCCGGTAAGCCTTCAGCACCGCATACTGCACTTCTTCCGGCAGAGGCAGATCCGCCGGCTGCTCCCGCGCAACCGTGGCGCGCTGCAGGGCCCCGGTGTTGTCTTCCATGGTCACCAGCACCGGTTCGTCTTCTTTCCAGCAGGCGCCGGCATAAGGATGCCGGCAGGTGTCGGAAATGGCAACATGCAGGCATCCATTCTGTTCTTCCCACTCCAGAAGCGGCCCCCGCGAGACGATCGTCCGCTGCTGCAGGATGGCTGCCAGCACCATTTCCTGCTTCGTCAGCCCTTCCTGCACCGGGGCGAAGGTCGTAAAGACTTCTTTGTTCACCGGCAGATGGTGCAGATCAATGCCCGTGCAGGCCGCCAGGGGATACCCGGCCAGCACCAGCTTCTGCCACCAGGCCAGGGCCTGTTCATTGCCCAGGAACCAGTCCGGCCCGGAGGTATTGAAGACCTCGATATAATCGATCTTTTCCAGATCCCTGATCTGCATCGAGAAGCGGCAGCCGGTCATGATCGGTTCCCCGACGCAGAAGGGATGCGCGATCCCCACCGCCCGGGCGCCATGCCGGCGCAGGCGGTCCAGGATGGCATCCGGAAACTGCGGGTTCAGATCCGACCAGTCCATCATGCTGGTCATGCCCAGGGCCAGGACGTGACCATACATCGTGGTCAGCTCCAGTCCCGGCAGAACCGCCAGGTCACTGCCCTCTGACGCGGCAATGGCTCTTTCCTGTCCGGCCGTCGTATTATGGTCCGTCAGGGCCAGGACGTCATAGGCTTCCTGCCGGGCATACTGCACCAGTTCCTCGACACTGAGGGCGCCGTCGGACTCGGTGGTGTGATTATGCAGCTCGGCATGCAGATAAGTCCTGCTCATAGGCTGTCCGTCCCTTCTACCAGGACCGAATAATGCGTATCGTCCGCGACGATGTTGAAGCACTCCAGCACCAGACGGTAGAAACCGCCGGCCACCCGGGTGCGGAGGAAACCCCGGGAAGCTTCCACGGCGGAGATCACCGCCGTCTTGACCTTCGCATTGCGGTGCGCCGTGCCCAGACACTGCTCATCCCGGAAAACCGCGAAGTTGATTTCTGCCTTGGCCGCGTTCCGCAGGAAGTTCTGTTTCTCTTCCGACAGGGCTTCCCATGTTCCGCCGTTGTTTTCCACCGCCCGATGGCAGGCTTCCTCATAGGCCTCTCCTCTGTCCTCCGGCTGCAGTCTGTCAAAAGCCACCGTGATCTGCAGCTTCTGCACGGTCTCCGGCAGGACAAAGGTATAGATGATCTGTCCCTGGTATCCCCTGTTCAGGGTCCCCATGAATTCCTGGTGGTATCCCATGTTTTCCCCCTTTTCGGCCCCATGTTAAAAAGGCAGAACCGTCCATACCACCGGCCTGCCGTTATACTTCCGTTAAATTATGGAAAAGAAGGAAGTGCTGTTAAATCTGCCTGTTCCAAATCTTTACTGGCGCTTTTCGCAGCCGGCCGAAAGAAAACAGGCAGAAATACTGCCGTAAAGATTTCCGTCAGGCAAAGAAAAGCCCCAGGCATGACTGTTCATGCCTGAGGGCGGGGAGGCGGAGACCGTCGGACCGTCTACAGACCGGTCCAGCCGATCGATCCCAGGAAGTAAAGGGTGATGGCACAGTAAACATAGATGGCGGCAGTAAACGGAAGGATCCATTTGAAGTATTTATTAAAAGGAATCGGTGTCAGATCCAGGGAGGCAATGACGGTGCCGCCGATCGGAGTGATCATGTTGGTCACGGCATCGCCGTACTTGAAGGCGGTGACACCGATCTGCATGGGAATGCTCAGCGCTTCGCACATCGGCTGAATGATCGGGCAGAGAATGGCCGTCTTGGCCGAGGCGGATGGAATGAGCATGTTGATGAGCGAGACCACGATGAAGATCCCGATGGCTGCCCAGCCGGCATTCAGACTGCGCAGCGGCAGGCAGGCCGTATAGACGATGGTATGCATGATATTGCCCTTGGTCATGACCTGGCTCATGGCATTGGCTGTCCCGATCAGGACAGAGACAAAGGCCATGGTAGAAGCGCCCTTGGCAAACTTCTGGGAAATCTCATTCATGGAATAGCCATGGATCAGACCGATGACGAACAGATAGATCAGACAGACGGCCGGGAAGACTTCATAGCCGTAGCCGAAATAGCTCTGCATGATGACTACGGTAATCGGTTCGGCAATATACAGCAGGGCAATGACCACATCCCGCTTCCGGTAATGGCTTTCGATCTGGATCTCGGTATTGTCTTCCAGCTCGTCATACCATTCCGATTTGCCGAGGATCGAGCTCTCGGGATTCTTCGCCACTTTCTTGGCATAGCGCCAGATCCACCACATGCTGAAGAGCAGGATCGGAATCTGCAGGATGGTCCGCATGCCGAAACCGGAATAGGCCGGTACGTTCATGGTCATCTGGGCCAGCAGGACATGAACCGGGGAACTGGTCCAGGCAATCAGCACATCACAGATCACCAGGAAGAATCCGACCGGCGGATCCACACGCAGCTTCTTGGCAATCATCAGGCCGATCGGAATCATGGCAATCAGGTAGTCGCCGCCGGCAAACGTGCCGTAGACGAAGAACACCGCCGTCAGGGCCGGCAGAAGGATATCAATGCCCTTATCCTTCAGCTTGTATACGGCCTGGTCCACCAGATTGTCCAGAGCCTTGGAATCCAGCACCACCTGGGTCAGACCGCCCGTAAACAGCAGGGAGGCAATGATGGCACCGGAGTTGGTAATGCCGTCCTTGATGCACAGCAGTGCCTGCCAGGGACTGATCGGGGTCTGATAGCCCAGATAATGGAATTCACTGCCGATCAGCTTGCCCGTTTCCGGGTCAGTCGCAAACTGGCCGGCCGGAACGATGTAAGTCAGAATGCTCATGATCATCATGATGCCCAGGACGATCAGCAGCAGGTGGGGCATCTGAAAGGCTTTCTTCTTCTTTTTTTCTGCCATGGCACTCACCTTCTGACCGGACGGATGTCCTTGTAGATGGTGCCGCCCTTCATGACCAGATGCACCGAATCCGGATCGCAGAGAATCTCCAGATCTTCCAGCGGGTTGCCGTGCACAAACAGCAGATCGGCAAAGGAACCGGCTTCCAGCACCCCGATCTTGCCATCCGGTTAGGGATTCAGGAAGGTCGTCAGCTTCGACAGTTCATAGGCATTTCCGGTAGCGGCTTTCAGGCCCCGGTAGCTGCCGAAGAATTCCTTATATCTCCGGAAATCCCGCAGCTGCTTGTCCCGTGGTTCATCCTGCACGCATTCTTCCCGGAATGGATCGGTGCCGAAGACAAAGTTCAGATCATACTTGTTGATCAGTTCAACCTGATGGTACAGACCTCTGACCATGTAGGAGATCTCCGGCTTCTGCCGCCTGACCGGTGTTCCCAGCAGGGTCGGGAACGGCTTGGAGCGTTTGACTTCCCTGCCGGCTCCCCATTGCGGGCAGACGCAGATCCAGGAACCGGTATCCCGGATGCGCCGGGCATTATCTTCATCCATCAGGGTAGCATGCTCAAAGGAACGCACGCCCGCATCCAGGGCCCTGCTGATCGAGGCCGGGATATAGAGATGGGCCATGACATAGGTGCCAAAATCCGAAGCGGCCTGCACGGCGGCCTTCATCTCTTCCAGCGTGAACTGCACGGTAAACAGCGGATCAAAGAAGGTGGCCATGCCGCCGCCGGCCATGATCTTGATCTGGCTGGCGCCCAGGAACAGCTGCTGGCGGGCGGCCTTCAGCACTTCGTCCGGTCCGTCTGCCTTGGCCATGAAGCCATAGAGATTGGATTTGTTGGTGTCCTGCCGGTCCATGGAAAGATCCGAATAATAGCCGGAGTGATCATGCCCGCAGGTCTGCACAATGGCTGCATTGGAGGGGAAGATCCGCGGTCCCTTCAGCATTCCGTTGTCGATGCAGTTCTTCAGACCGACGGTGACCCCGCCGGCATCCCGACAGGTGGTAAAGCCGCGCATCAGAATTTCTTCAGCGTAGCGGGCGCTGCGCAGGACATACTCATCCCAGCGGTAGGTAGCCAGGGTGGCGACCGGTGCCGTCTGGGAAAAATGGATGTGGCTGTCGACAAGGCCGGGAATGATCGTATAGCCTCGGGCATCCAGGACGACGTCAAACTCGTCGGCCGGGACCTCCCTGTCCGTGATTTCCACGACCTTGTCATCCTGAATGATGATGGCGGAATCGGAAGTCAGATGATTCTCGGTACCGTTGAAAACGGCGGCGTGTTCAATCAGCTGTCTCATCAGAATTGTTCTCCTTCTCCGTAGCCGGTTCACTGAGGTGAAACGTTCTGATCTGACAATAGCCGACAGGTCAGCCGCTTTCCGCTCTGAAAAAAGCAAAGCCTCATGCGGAAAATGCAAGCAGAAAGACGCATGAAGCTATGTATGATGTGCATAGGAGATACACCGCCATGAGTGATATCAAGAATTTCCGCTACCTGCTGGAGGTCAGCCGCTGCCGCTCCATCAGCGAAGCGGCCAATCATCTTTTCATCAGTCAGTCCCAGCTGAGCCGGATTATCCGCTCCATTGAAGATGAGTTCAATGTGATGATCTTCGAGAGACGCAGCGGCCATATCTGCCCGACCGCGCAGGGGCTGACCTTCCTGGAGAACGTCCAGGCACTGGTCAATGACTATGACAGTCTCTCTCAGATGAACCAGCTGAGGACGTTCAAGGTCGCCATTCAGAAATTTTCCTATCTGTACCAGGGCCTGACGGCCTTTCTGAACCAGAATCCGGCCATTCATACGCTGAAGATCTATGAGACGGATGAAAACCACATCCGCACGCTCATCGCCAGCGGTGAGATGCAGGCCGGCATCACCCACATCCAGATTCAGAAGCGCGGCCTCATGCTCAAGGAATTCACCGAAAGCGGTCTGACTTATTCCCGGCTCTGGCCGGTGCAGAATGCCTTCATTGTCCGGACCGGCCATCCGCTGACGGAAAAGGGAGAACAGCTCTCAGTTGAAGAAATGTATGATTACCCGCTGGCCATCCTCGATACCGGAGATGCCCACAGCATCTATATCGGCGAAGAATATGCACCGTTCTTTCAGGTCATTGATCCGGAACGTTTCCGTCAGCAGATTCTCTTCAAGGACTTCACGTCGCTCTATGCCTTCACCGACCGCTCGGATGCGATCATTCTCGGGCATATTGCCCCGGTAGGCATGTCTGCCGGACGGGTCACTCTGCCGACCAGCCGGCTGATCGAAAAAGAGACCACGGAATTCGGCGTCCTCTTCCGCAGGGACAGCAGTCCGGCAGTCCGGAAACAGGTCATCAGCATGATCCAGTGTCTGCGTCAGCCGGATGAGCAGAAAGATCCGGCCGAAAGAACCCGTCAAGACTGACACTGACCTGATGCTCTGCCTGTTCCCAGATACTTCTGATGTAAACGGATGTAACGCTTCTTCTGCCATCAGTAAATGATGCTGATATGAGAAAAGCCGTACGATGTGATCTGCCGGAAACACCAGGATAAAAGGTATTTACATCATTCCTGCATGCTTCAGCATGCATGATTTCTGTTTTCTTTTACATGTTTCCGGTCAATCCTGCTATCCGCTCTGTTTTAACTTTCAGGTTCAAGCGCCAGCACAAAAAGTTTCTTCCTTGCATCCTCTCTGACTTTCATAATGTTCATAGTTAAATTCAGGATGCGGCGCTGCCGCATCCAAGGGAGGAAGAATGCTCAGAGGGAAAAACAGAGCGGCTGCTATGCTGGCTGTTCTGCTGACTGTTTCCAGCGCAGGATGCGCCGCCAATCAGTCGGCAGAAACTGCGTCTGCTGCTACCAGCTCATCTGCTGCATCATCCGGTTCACTGACACCTGGGACCTATACAGGTACAGCAAGCGGCGTCTGCGATGACGTAACCGTAGAACTGGAAGTCAGTGAAGACCGCATCGTCAGTGCCAGAGTCACACATGTCAACGATTACCCGGTTATTTCTGACAAGGCTGCCGAATGTGTATCACAGGAAGTTGTCGACAAGCAGTCCGTTGCCGTTGATGCTCTGACTGGCGCAACGCTGACCAGCGCGGCCATCATGACAGCCTATCGCGATGCTCTTTCCAAAGCCGGCGATGATATCAGCGCCTTCACTGAACAGGAACAGAAGGAACTGGCTGAGGGAGAAACTGAAACTTATGATGTCGTTGTTGTCGGCGCCGGACCTGCCGGTCTGACGGCCGCCTTATCTGCCGCTGAAGATTCTGAGCTTTCAGCAGATGCAGACAGCGGTCTATCGGTTCTGGTCGTAGAGTCCATGGGATTCGGCGGCGGTTCCATGAATTTTTCCGGCGGCATCGTAGCGGCCTATTCAGGTACTTCGCTCAATGATGTGACCGGTGTCTCCAATACCCGTGAGGAAGTAGAAGAAAACTTCACCAGCTGGGGCAGCAATGATGCTGTCAACCAGACCATCATGGATACGGCCATCGATTATGTGCCGCAGGTGCTCAATGGCCTGAAAGCACGTGATTTCTATTATGATGATGACTTTGCGGATGTCTGCACGTCCCGGGATCTGACCTATACCACCATGGCTACCAAGAATCCCAATACCGGTGATTATATTACCCAGTATGACTATTACACGCATGGCGGGGCTGCCTGGATGGCAGATTCGCTGACTGACATTGTCGAAGATGCCGGTATTGAAATCCGCTTCAATACAACGGCTGTCGAACTGGTCGTCGATGACAATACCTGCACCGGCATTGTGGTTGAAGGGCCGGACAGCCGGTATCAGATCAATGCAAAGAAAGTGATCCTCTGCACCGGTTTCGCTGATACCAATGAAGAAACCGCTTCGATGTTCTTCCCGGATCGGCCGCAGGCAACCTGGTCCGGCCCGGCTGGCAATACGGCTGCCGCAGCCAAATGGATCACTGCCATGGGCGGCGAAGTCTTCGTTCAGCCCAGCGGCCATACTTCTCTCGGCACAAATGCGACGCTTGGCTACTTCGGTCCGGCTTATCGCGTGATTTCCAAATATCCCGGCGTCTGGGTCAACAGCGACGGTGAACGCTTCTTTGATGAAAGCGGGACCAGGAATCCTGCTGTTCTGGCAGACCTGGATCAGCCTGTTGCCTATGCGATCTTTGACAGTACGCAGCCCGGCGCTGCCGATATGGATCTGCCGATCTATGAACATACCGGGTTCAAAGCAGATACCATTGAAGAACTGGCCGACCTGATCAACGTTCCGGCAGCTACTCTGCAGGCTACGATTGATCAGTACAATTCAGATTATGAAGCCGGCGGCGATACGGTATTCGGCACAGCAAAGGAAAACATGGCGCCTGTACTGGAAGCACCCTTCTATGCCCTGACCGTCCGCCAGGTCTGCACCAGTGAATGGGTCAGCGTCTATGCAGATGATGACTGCACCATCAAGCTGAGTGCTGACGGTCCGCGGATTGAAAATCTGCTGGGTGCTGGTGGTGCCATCTGCAATTCTTACATGAAAAACGGGCTCGGAGCCGGCCTTGCCACAGCCATGACAACCGGAACTTATGCCGGTGAATGTGCCCGCAGCGCCATTCTGAACCAGTAAAATCTTCTGCCTTGACAGCCCGCAGAAAAGGGACGCATCTTTGCCGGTGCGTCCCTTTCATTTTCAGATGGTTCAGCGGCTGATACTTTCCGACTTGAGATGCTTTGTTTTCCGGATGGCGTTCAGCAGACGGTTTACTACCGGAAGTGGTTCCCGGGCATACAGAATGCCATAGGGAATCTGATATTCCCACTGAACAGGGATGACCCGAAGCAGCGGATGCACATCCCGCCAGTATGCAATGGACATCAGCAGCCAGGAACGGTCCTCACATTGGTTGAAGACCTCGGTGCAGTAAAAAGGAAATGTTTCAACAGCGATCTGCGGATATTCCAGCATCAAATCCTTTCTCAGCCGGTCCACTTCATTAAAGGATCCTTCCCTGAGCAGCATGACATGCTGACCGTACAGGTCTTTCATTTCAATTTTTTTCTTCTCATAAAGCGGATTGGAGCGGGGAACTGCCAGCTCCAGCGGAATCCTGTACAGTTCTTCGCCCAGGCAATGCCGGTATTTCAGCAGCTGTTCATCAAAAATGCCCGGCACCACATCAATCTTTGTTCCCAGGTTCCCCAGTATCTCGCGGGCGTTTTCCGGTGTATTCTGAAACGGCACGATATGAAAAGTCAGTTCCGGATCTTCCTTCTGAATCTGATCCCAGCATTCCAGAAACGGCTGCACCGGCGTAATGGGAGAGCTGCCGATGCGGATCACCCGCTGTCCTTCGCCGTTATATATGCTCTGCGCCCGCTTTACTGCCTCATCAGACCAGGCCATGATCTTTCTCGCATCCTTACAGAAGCTTCTGCCCGCCCCGGTCAGAACTACCCCATGATTGGTTCTTTCAAACAGACGCACATGCATGCTTTCTTCCAGCAGATTGATCTGCTTGATGACAGCCGTGGGCGTAATATAGAGCTTTTCCGCCGCCTTGGAAAAACTGCCGGCATCACAGACAGCAATAAACGTTTTAAGCTGAGGATTATAGATCATGAACGTCCTCCTTTCTGCATCATGGCATTTCTGCAGACAGACAGATCTGATAAAACATGATTTTCTTTCTTTCCGAGCAGATCAGCGGTCTTGACCAGGACGCTGACCAGGAAGTCTGCCCGGTTCTGTTCTTCCTCAGGTGAGGAGACAGCGATAAAGGAAGTTCTGCCTCTTTCAGCAGAAAGATCTCATTGGAAAATCGCCGGTGCTGTTCTCAGGAACTTCACAGCGGTCCAGATTCTTTCAATGTGTATGGGCTAAGCAGCGGATCTGGTCCCTGTCAGCCGCGGGCCGACTGCCAGGCGGTTCTGACGGCAGGCAATTTCAGCCTGTTTTTCCAGCGGTAAGATATTTCCGCGTCGTGAAAATACAGCGAAGCATCAAAGTCACGGTTAAACCGTTTCATATCGTTCTTTTATGGAAAGAGCTCCTAAGGGAGCTCTCAGCTATTTGTTTTCGTCTTCGGGGAGGTAGAAGACCTGTTCCCCGTCTTTGGTGAGCATGTAGTTCCCGCGGGCATAGCTCTGCACATACTCGGGATCCTGCAGCTTCTCCTGTTCGCTGGTCAGGTAGGAGTTCTCATCCTGAACTTCCTGATACTTGGCCTGGACCTCCGCCAGCTGCTGACGCAGACTGATCGTCGTGTAGACCTCCTGGACCACCTTGTAGAGCAGGAAGACCGAAGCCCCGATCAGCAGGAAACACAGGAAACGGAAAAACGGCGTCTGCCGACGGCGCTTTTTCGTCTTTTTCTTCTTTTCAACCTTTTTGCTGGTGCTCATGCTGCTATAACCTGCGGAAGGCGGTTCCTGCGAGCCGTTTTTCCGGAAATTTCTGATACGAAAGGACTGCTGCCGAGAAGATGATCCGATCAGATCGGTAAGGTTTTCTTCTGTACCTGAACACTAGCACAACTGCGCGATGCCAGTCAATGAAGTGCCCGGCCGGAAGAAGGATCAGGACCGGCTGCCGCAGCGGTCCGCCACCTGTTTGATCTGTTCCAGGGTCAGCCCCTTCACGAGCATCACATCATCCACGACCTGTGTTTCGGCAATCTCCGACAGTGCCTGGATGGCCTTCTGGTAGTCTGTGTGGATCACGTCCTGGTTATCCGTGTCCGGTACAAGTGCCAGCTCCCAGTGCGTGATCTCCTTGCCCTCGTAAGCGGACCGGGGATGCCTGACCGGCAGAACCGTATCGACGCCTTCCCCGATGGCATAGGCTCCCATCACATCCTGCCCGTTGCTGTAGTACCTGACCTTGGCCCGGTAGGCTTCTTTCCAGTTCAGGACCGGTTCATTGGCTGCGGTCAGTTTCTGCTGTTCTTCCTGCATCCAGGAAGCCACTTCTGCGGCAAGATCAATTTCCTGATTGGCGAAACGGCTGCGGACATGATTGGACCGGCTGTCATAGACCAGCTGCATGCCCTTGGGCTGTTCAATCTGATTCTCTTTGATCAGTTCCAGGATTTTCTGCCAGTCCGCCAGCAGTCTGTCACGGAACTGCTGGATGGAAGCTTCGGACACATCATACTCTCCGGTACCGGTTTCATTCAGAGCATCCTTGGCGACGATTCTGCCCTGCATCTGGTAGAACCAGTCCACCTGATCCGTTCCGGCACAGATGATGAAAACCCGTTCCTCATTCGCCTTGGCAAACTGATTGCCGGTTGTCAGCATGCTGTCGCGCAGGTCTTCAAGTCTGCTCTCGAAGTCCTGCCCGCTCTTGTTAGGCTGTGCCTGCTCCGGCTTCGTCTGCTGCTTATCCTTCTTTATGAATCTGTCCAGGAATGCCATATTCCGTACCTCTTCTTTCTCTGTATTCAGATGGTTTCTGCTGCTAATCATAATACCAGCGGAAAGCAGAAAAGGTTTCATATTCGGTCAGAAAATATCTCTGGCAGAAACTTACGGGAATATCCCGGTATTCTGCAGGACCTTGGAAATCGGCAAAGTTCTCTTTAAAATGTTTTTGGTACGGATCGGCAGAGCTTTCTGCATGATCTGTCTGTGGGGGCATTGCAGCAGAGATTCATGAAAAAGAAGCAACTGTCTGACTTGGCCGAAAGCCTGGCTTTGGTTTGCAGCATCATTTTTCTGCTGTGCGGATTTCCTCTTTCTGCAGCAGCAGAGGAACCCGCGGCAGGCATCGTGACCACGGGAGCGGTGACGGAAATCTACCTGGATGGCGTCAGCGGCAGTGATGCGAACGACGGCCTCACCGTCAGCACCCCGGTGAAGACCTTTGCCCGGGCCAGGGCCCTGGCCGACAGCTATGACTCGGACACCCAGGCCATTACCATCTATATTCTCAATACGGTATCCATCTCCGGTGATATCAGTCTATCGGGTATCAATGCCACTGTAAAAAGATATCCCAGCTTCACCGGCTACCTGATGCAGGTCAGCAGCAGCAGTACCGCAGCTCTGTCGGACATCACCATTGACGGCAACAGCGAAAATGTGACCGGCACGGTCTCTTCTTCGCTGATTTCCAGCTATGGCACCCTGAATATCCAGGACGGAACAGTCCTGCAGAATAATGCGATCACAGCCCAGGGATATTTCGCTTCCCGGGGCGGTGCAGTCCTGGCGTCCGGCGGCACCGTCACCATGACGGGCGGCACGATCACCGGCTGCTCCGCCAACATGGGCGGCGGCATTTTCGTGATCAATGCGGTCATGAACTTTTCCGGCGGCGTCATCCGTTCCAACAGTGCCGTGGATACCTACAGCGGTTCTTCCCGCCATGCCGCAGCGGGCGGCGGCATCTGCATCTATGACCGGAATGCCGTCCTGAATCTCAGCGGCACGGCCCAGATCATCAATAATACGTCCGAGGACATGGGCGGCGGGATATCTGTCGGCACCAGCATCGCCAGCAATGAAGCGCAGACGCTGAACATGACCGGCGGAACGATCAGCGGCAATACGGCCGGTTCGGCCGGCGGCGGCATCTATATTCAGTCCGGGCTTGCCGAAGGAGCAGTCGGCACGGCCAACATCACCGGCGGAACCATTTCGTATAACACGATGTCCGGCACCGGCATTGGTAACAGTGACTTTGGCGGCGGCGGAATCTATGTGAACGGCTCTTCGTATATCGATTCCACGACTTCGGAACGGGTTGTTCTGCATGGCATCCTGAACCTGACCAATGTCCTGATCACGGACAATACCGCCGCGCTGCAGGGCGGCGGCTATGCGGCCTGCCCGATCTCGGAGACCAATGTCTATGTCAATGACGGTGCGGCGCTCTTCGGGAATACCGCAGCCTCGGCCCAGGAAATCTATATCCTGGCCACCAATGCCTATGAGCTGCATTACGGAGATCCGACCTATACGATTTCCACCATCATGCTGGGCGGCACTTCGTATCAGTGGAAATACGACGATGGTACGGAAGTTCCCTACGATGAGATGACCGGTACGCTGGATGCGGATATCGATGAGAGTCTGTCTCTGCATACCGATGTCACTTCGGATGCCAATGCCGAAGCCCTGGCCACGGTGCGGATCATCGGGAACACCTCGGCAACCCGGGGCGGCGGGATCGGTTCCAACGGGGTGGTCAACATCGGCAAGCTCTCGACCCTGATTGATGTCACCGTCAGCAAGACCTGGCTCAATGATGACAGTGCCGACCGTCCCGACAGCATCACGATTGAACTCTACCGCAGCACGGAAGGCAGCGATGCCGATCCGATCTATGTCGGCTATCAGACCATGACTCCCGACAGTGATGGCAGCTGGCCGTCTCTGACCTTCAGCAACCTTCCTGTCGAGGACAGTTCCGGCAATGCCTGCATCTATTCCGTGGCGGAAAGAACGGTGGACGGCTACACCTCGGTCATATCAGGCAGTCAGGAAGAAAGTTTCACCATAACAAACGTCCCGCAGATCTCGATTCCGGTCACGAAGGTATGAAGCGGCGGCGCCGGCAGCAGCGTGGTCATTCACCTGTACGCCGATGGCGAAGAGGTGTCTTCCTGCCAGCTGAGCGCGGACAATGCCTGGCAGTACACCTTCACAGACCTGGATCAGGTCAGGGAGGACGGTACGGCCATCACCTATACGGTGACGGAAGATGCTGTCAGCGGCTATACCACTTCCATTTCCGGCAGCCAGGAGGAAGGCTTCACCATCACCAACACGAAGACTCCGCCCATCACCCGTCAGCCGGTTCCGGATACCGGCGACCGGCCTGCCGATTCATAATATCTTGAATGCCTGTCAGATCCCGTACGCCGGTGCGGGATTTTCTTTTGTCTGTCCGGTTTTATTTCCTGGGAAAAATCGGACGGAATTTATTTACAGGGTCGGATCTTACGCTATAATGCAGGTAACCTGCATATGGAATAGCGTTCCGCATATCGGAACAACCGTCAACAATCGCACCGTCACACATAAAGGAGGACAGGCATTTCATGGACGAGATTGAACAGCGGATCAACGAAAGCATTCACCAGCATCATGACGAAATCATTGCCTTCGGACGGGACATTCTCTGCCATGCCGAAATGGGCTACAAGGAGTTCCGCACGGCCGGAAAAATCGCCGACTGCCTGCAGAAGATTCTGTCGGAGGTGGAAACCGGCCTGGCCATCACCGGCGTCAAGGGGTATCTGAAGCCGAAAGGCACCCCGGGCCGTACGGTTGCCCTGATCGGCGAGATGGATGGCCTGCCGATCCCCGATCATCCGCAGGCCAATCCGGAAACCGGTGCCTCGCACTCCTGCGGCCACAATACCCAGGTCGCCGCCATGATCGGTGCCGCTCTGGTCCTCAGTGATCCTGCGATTCAGGAAGCCCTGGACGGCAACGTCATCTTCATGGGCGTACCGGCCGAGGAATTCGTAGACATTTCCTTCAAGAACGACCTGATCCGGCAGGGCAAGATCGGCTATGGCGGCGGCAAGTGTGAGCTGATCCGCATCGGCGCCTTCGATGATGTGGACATTGCGGTCGGCCACCATACCATGGTCCAGGAAGGACTGGCCCTGGCCAACCACACAACCAACGGCTTCGTAAACAAGACCGTGACCTTCCATGGCCGTACCGCCCATGCGGCAGACGCCCCGCACAACGGCATCGATGCCCTGAATGCCGCCATGCTGGCTCTGCATGGCGTCGACATGCAGCGGGAAGGCTACCGCGACGAAGACGGCATCCGCGTGCACAGCTTCCTGCCGGAAGCGGGCACGGCCATGAACATCATCCCGGACCGGGCGGTCATCGAAAGTTCCGTCCGGGCCAACAACGTCGACGCCTACGTCCAGACCTCCGAGCGCTATGACCGGGCCATGAAGGCCGGTGCCCTGGCGCTGGGCTGTGATGTGGACATCACCACCCTGCCGGGCTACCTGCCCGTCCATCCGGTCAAGGAAGCCCTGGGCCTGAAGGAAGCACTGCAGCTGTCTGCCCAGCTGGGCGGCTATCCGCTGCAGTACCGCGAGCAGGGCTACCACGAAAACGGCTCGACAGATTATGGCGACCTGTCCTGCTACCGGCCGGTGCTGCAGTTCCGTACCGGCGGCGCCACGGGTGCCCTGCACAATCCGAATCTGACCATCACAGATGAGGAACTGGCCTACATTGAGCCGGCCCGCATCTTCGCCCTGACTGCCTGCAATCTGCTGAAGAACGGCGCCGTCGAAGCCGAGCAGATCTGCCGGGACTACCACCAGAGCATGACCAAGGAAGCCTACATCCGCTACATGGACAGCATGTCCAAAACCGAGCATTTCTCCGCCGGGGTCCTCTGACCCATCCCAGTTCCATCAGTTAAAAGGGAGAGAACATTATGGATCTGTCAAACATCTGGGCATCACAGCTGTTCTGTTTCACCATCTTCGCCTTGATCTGGGGGTTCGGAGACATCATCTCCGTGAAGACCAAAGGCTATGTTTCCGGCATTGTCATTTCCTGTGCCATCTATCTGTTCGGTTTCATTTCCGGTCTCATTCCCACCGACATCACCGCCGCCGACGGCTCCTCTCTGGGCTCGGCCATCACCAACTCGACGATGATGACCGCCGTCAGTGCCTATGCCATGGCCCTGCTCATCACCAACCTGGGTACGCTGATCAACATGGATCAGCTGTCCAAGGAATGGAAGACTGTGCTGGTGGCCCTGGCTTCCCTGCTCGGCGTCGCCCTGGTTTCCTTCACGGTCAACACCTGGCTGTTCGGCCGGGAGTACGCCCTCTCTGCCGCCTCCCCGCTTTCCGGCGGTCTGGTAGCCGGTGTACTGACCTCCAATGCGGCCAATGCGGCGGGCAAGCCGCAGTTCGGTGCCTTTGCCATGCTGTGCGTGGCCTTCCAGAACTTCATCGGTCTGCCGGTGGCCTCCTTCTGCCTGAAGAAGCAGTCGGAAAAGATCATCAACGGCACCTTCTCGACCGATACCGGTTCCGGATCGGCACATGCCTTCAGTATCCGCTGCATTCCGGAACTGCCTGACAAGTACAATACCGCCTATGTCATCATTGCCAAGGTGGCCGTCACCGCCGTGCTGGCCAATCTGCTGAGCATTGCGATTCCGGCGGTCAATGTCAATATCTGGTATCTGCTCTGCGGCATCCTGATGACCGAACTCGGCTTCCTGGACAAGCAGGCCCTGACCAAGGCCAACGCCAACGGCATGATCATGCTGGCGATGATGGCCCCGATGGGCGCCTCGTTTGCCTCCCTGGATCTGCAGACCCTGGGTTCCATGGTCGTCCCGCTGATCGGCTGCCTGGTCATCGGTGCCTGCGGCGCCATGGTGGTCGGCGCCATCGTCGGCAAGCTGCTGCATTGGGACAAGGAAATCGCCATGGCCGTCTCCGTGACCTGCCTGATCGGCTATCCGGGTACTCAGATCGTCACCAACGAAGTCTGCAAGTCCCTGAACTGCGATGAAGAAACCCGGAAGAAGGTCTATGACTACATTCTGCCGAAGATGGTGGTCGGCGGCTTCGTGACCGTCACCATCGCCTCGGTCATCTTCGCGGGTATCGTGACCCCGATGATCTTCCAGTAATGCACTGAAGACCACGCCGGCAGGCGGGAATTCCCTTCCGTCTGCCGGTGTTTTCTGTCAGACTGCCCGGGTTTGGTGGTATCCTGAGGTTGCTGTCCAGCCGGATCAATAACCCGGCCGCAAAGAAAGATCCGTTCATGACAAAGAAAAATGAAAACATCCTGCAGTCGGTAGACAATGCCCTGACCATCCTGGACCTGCTGGCCCGGCAGGAAGAAATGGGTGTTTCCGATGTAACCAAGGCCATGCACTGCGGCAAGAGCACGGCCTTCCGCCTGCTGTCTACACTGGAGAAACATGGCCTGGTCTATAAGACCGCCAATGCCCGCTACCGTCTGGGCATGAAGATGGCCATGTTCGGCGAGCTGGTTTCCCAGCGCGTGGAAATCGTCCAGGTGGTGCATCCCCATCTGCTGGAAATGACCCGGCAGATGAATGAAACGTCCCACCTGGTGATCTGGAACAACGAACTGAACATCATCGTCGCCGACCGGGTCATGGGCCGTTCCGCCATTACCGGGGTCACCGGCGTCGGTTTCAGCACCTATGCCCATGTGACGCCCAGCGGCAAGGCCCTGCTGGCTTTTTCAGACGAATCCGTTCTGGATAATTATCTGAAAGAGGTGCGGCGGGAAAAGATCCAGCCGCCTGTCTATAACAGCAGCAGCCAGGTGCATCCCTTCAATGCCAGGGATGAGAAAGCTCTGCGGCAGGAAATCGCCCAGATCCGCAGCACCCGGATTGCATGTGATAACGGCAGCAATGTGACGGGGCTGACCTGCTATGCCACCCCGATCCGCAGCGTTACCGGCAGGGCCATCGCGTCCATCAGCATCTCGGGTGCTTCGGTGGTCATTGAGCGGCAGAAAGAAGCCATCCGGCAGCTGCTGCTGAAGACCGCAGAAAAGATTGAGCAGGAAATTTCCTGAGCAGTCTTTTTTTCATGCCTGAATGGTCAATTTTATTCTGGATTGTTAAAGCATGCCTGCATGTCTGCCCGTTCAGCAGACAGACAGAAAACCCGCTGCCTGATGCAGACAGCGGGTATCATCGGTTTTCTATTCTGTTCTTACTCTTCAGCTGCCGCGTTGGTGCCGGCAATCCGGCCGAAGACCACAACGTCGACGGTGGCGTTGCCGCCCAGACGGTTGCCGCCATGGATCCCGCCGGTGACTTCACCGGCCGCATACAGGCCCGGAATCACATTGCCGTCCGTATCCAGCACCTGGGCATTCTCATTGATGTTGATGCCGCCCATGGTGTGATGGGCACTCGGCGCTCTGGTAAAGGCATAGTACGGTGCCGTAGCCAGCTTGGTGGTGAACAGCGTCCGGCCGAAGGCATCCGGTTCCTGGGAATCCACGTGAGCATTGTAATCCTCAATCGCTACCCGCAGATTCTCGGCATCGACGCCCATGTTGGCTGCCAGTTCCTCAATCGTATCGCCGGTGACATAATCGGACAGATTGTTGTCCAGCATGTACTGCACGGTCCGGCCGTCGGTTGTCTTGGTGGTCGTCGGATCCGGAATGGCTTCCGAGGATTCTACGACCCAGAAGATCGCATCTTCGTTCTGCACCATGGCGGCCTTGGACAGATCATCCCGGCGTCCGTCTTCCCGCCAGAACCGGTTGCCGTCCTGGTTGACGAAGATCGCACCGCCCGTGCTCAGCGGCATGCAGGCATCGCCTGTGGTGCCGGTGACAGGGTTCGTGGTGTGCAGGAGCTGGATCTGTTCCATATCCACCAGATTCGCGCCGACGGCTTCTGCCATGACAATGCCGTCGCCCTGATCGGCAGGCATGTTGGTCGTATTCAGAGACGGACCGAGATCCGGCCACTTCTCGCCTTCACAGTACTTCTGCCGCATCTCCACGTTCCCGGCAAAGCCGCCGGTGGTGATGATGACCGCCTTGTTGGCATGGAAGGTCACCGTGGTGCCGTCCTTGGCCGTGCCGACTGCACCGACCGCCCGGTCCCCGTCCATGAGGATCTCACTCACCGGAGTTTCCATGACGATGGTGACCAGATCACTGTTCATGACCTGATCCTCAAAGGCATAGATCATGCCGGTCATGTTCGGCAGGACTTCGTAATGGGTCCGCTGATACAGGGAACCGGCACCCTGGCCGATCTTGTCCTGCAGCTCCCAGCCCATCGACTGCAGCCATTCCTTGCCGTCCAGCGCGTTGCGGGCCAGAACCAGATCCAGGTTCAGATCCGCGATCTTGTCGCCGCCGTTCCAGGTCTGCAGGGCATGCCACTCGGGGCTGTCGAAGAGATAGGTCTCTTCCGAAGCCAGATAGGCATCATACTGTTCCTGCACCAGTGCCTGCACCTCTGCATGCAGGTCGTCCACCGGAGTCTCGGCCAGTGCTTCTTCAATCTGGCTCTTCGCCCCTTCGGTCATTTCGTACTTCTGCTGCATTTCCGGATCCGCGCAGTTGTAGATACTGCCGGCCATCATTGTGTTGCCGCCAAGGAAGCCGGCCTTTTCCACCAGAACGACCGAGGACCCGGCCTGCATCGCGGCAGTTGCCGCGGCAAGCCCGGCTCCGCCGCCGCCCACGATGACAACATCGGCGGTGTATTCACTCTGGGTTTCTTCGGCCGGAACGGCAACGGCCTTCAGGGCCTCCGGATCCCCGCCGGCCTGTTCGACACAGTCCGCCACGCCGTTGATGATGGCGTTGCTGGTGAAGGTCGCAAAGGTCACGGTATCCACGTCCAGCGACTGATACTGGAGAATCTCTTCCGGGATGATCCGCACCGGCCAGTCCCTCAGGCCCGGTGTTTCCAGATCCGCCTGGAGCTCGATATCGGTGATCGCGCTCTCGTCAAAGGTGGTGGTGACTTCCACCGGACCCCACATCCCGCTGGCAGAAGCGGTATAGGTGCCCGGCTGGTAGGTCATGGCGGTGGCAGAAGCGGCCGTGGAGGCAGCTGCTGTTCCTGACGAGCAGGCGCCCAGCATCAGCGCCGCCGAAAGGCACAGCCACTGCAGTTTCCTGTGTTTCATATTTCCCTCCTCGATAAATTGTGAAAACTTTATCTGAAAGAATCGTACCAGCATTAACCGGCTGGAAGCGTTACCAGCTTGTCCAATGCTATATACTGAAAGTAAATACCGAGGGAACTGTCATGAATCATGATCTGCTTCATGTTTTTCTGGTGACTGCCGAGTGCGGCAGCTTCTCTTCCGCAGCCAGACAGCTCTACATCACGCCGGCCGCGGTCATGAAGAAAATCAATCTGCTGGAGAAGGAAACCGGCATGAATCTGTTTGTCCGCAGCCACCGGGGTCTGGAACTGACACCGGCCGGCCAGTCCTTCCGCCGGGATGTGCGGCATCTGCTCAGCAGCTATGATGCGGCGGTGGCCCGGGCCAGGCAGCTGAGTGTTCCGCACCCCGACATCATCCGGGTCGGGAATTCCCAGATGCGCAATGCCCAGCCTCTGCTGGATCTCTGGCAGCAGCTTGCGGGGTCACATCCGGAATATAAGGTCACCATCATCCCGTTTCTGGATACCGTCGACGAACTGGACCAGATCTTTCATCATCTGGGCAGCCGCATCGATCTGCTCGTCGCCCCGTTTGATCTGGAGGTCTGGCATGACTACTTCCAGGCCCTGCCCCTGCAGAAACTCACCTACGAGATCGCCCTGCCGCCCGGGCACCGGCTGACGCATAAGAAATGCCTGCGTTCCGAGGATCTGATCGGGGAAACCCTGATGATCAATGACTTCGGTTCCTCGAAGAAGTTCGATGCCCTCCGGGACCGGCTCAGTGCCGAATATCCCGGCATCCATCTGGTCACCGGCAGTCCCTACCGGAACATCGATTACATCAATGCCCTGATGAAGAACAACGTTCTGTTTCTGACCAACAACGTCCAGAGCGCCGCCTATCCCTATATCCGGACGGTACCGGTAGAGTGGTCCCTGACCATGGACTACGGCATTCTCTATCCTCTGCATCCCAGCCCGGCGGTGGCAGGGTTTGTCAGCCTGCTGCAGAAACAGCTGAAAAAGAAAGACCAGGAATCCTGATGCCTTCCTGATCTTTGTGCCTACTGCTTTTCTTCTTCCAGACGTTTTTCTTCGACGACCCGGTACATGTCCTGGGCGTCTTTTTTCCGTTTGACCTCTTCGACCGAAAGCACCTCGATGGTCATCTGGCGGGACCCGAAGGTGATGGTCACCTGGTCGCCGACCTTCACTTCATGACTGGGCTTGACGGTCCGGCCATTGATGGCAATACGCTGGTTTTCGGCCAGTTCCTTGGAGATGGTGCGGCGCTTGAGAATATGGGCCGCCTTCAGATATTTATCAATTCGCACGGAGTGCCTCCTGAGCTTTCCGGATCATCTGAATCACCGTCTCCAGACTCGTGTCGCTCTTGGGGATGGTGGCGATGATCTGCTGGTTGGTATAACGCAGGGCAATATCCCTGGACAGCCTGGAGAACAGTTCAAACAGCTTCACGCCATCCAGGCGCTGGGAGAAGTCCTTCGTAAAGGTCAGTTCACAGCGGCCGCTGATCTCCCGGTAGCGGTCCACCTCATCGGTGTTGATGAGCAGATCGAGTTCTTTCTTGCGGAAGAGACTGCGGACTTCTTTCGGCAGGCGGCCGTACTGGTCCCGGACCTGCTGTTCAAAGGCATTCAGCTCCTCCACGCTTTCGATCGCATCGATCTTCTGATACATCGAGATCTTATCGTAGTCATCCGGGGCAAAACGGCGGGGAATATAGCCGGCCTGGGAGACATTGGCCCGCTTGAGCTGCCGGGGTTCCTGATAGGTGCCCTTCTTTCTGGCAATGGCTTCATTGAGCATTTCCAGATAGAGGTCGATGCCCACGGTATCGATGAATCCGGACTGGTTTGAACCCAGCAGATCCCCGGCCCCGCGGATGGTCAGATCCCGCATCGCGATCTTGTACCCGCTGCCCAGGGTGGCGAATTCCTTGACCGCCTGCAGTCGCTTGACGGCTGTTTCATTGAGTTCTTTCTTCGGCGGTACCATGAGATAGGCATAGGCGACCCGGTCGCTGCGGCCGACTCTTCCCTTCATCTGGTAGATCTGGGCCAGGCCGAAGTTCTGGGCATTGTCGATGAGCATCGTATTGGCATTGGGAATGTCGATGCCATTCTCAATGATGGTCGTACAGACCAGGACATTCACCTGTTTATTGATGAACCGGAACATGACGTCCTCGACCTCTTCCCGGTCCATCTTGCCATGGACGATGCCGATCCGGGCATCCGGGAGGCGGTGCTGGAGGGTACGCGCCATGTTGTAGATGTTCTCGATGTTGTTGTACACATAGAAGACCTGCCCGCCCCGGGAGAGTTCCCGTTCAATGGCGTCAGTCACCAGACCGAGGTTCTTTTCCACCACGTAGGTCTGGACGGTATAGCGGTTGATCGGCGGGGTTTCCAGCTGGGACAGGGAACGGATGCCCACCAGGGACATCTGCAGGGTACGGGGAATCGGGGTGGCCGACAGGGTCAGCACATCCACGCCCTTCTTCATTTCCTTGATCTTTTCCTTGTGTTCCACCCCGAAGCGCTGTTCCTCATCCACGACCATCAGTCCCAGGTCCTTGAACTCCACATCCCGGGACAGCAGCCGGTGGGTGCCGATCAGGATATCCACCTTTCCTTCCCGGGTATCCTTCAGCGTCTGCTCAGTGTCGGCCTTGGTCACATAGCGGTCCAGACAGCGGATCTCGAAGGGATAGTTCTCAAACCGGTGCCGGAAGGTCCGCAGGTGCTGCTCGGCCAGGATGGTGGTGGGGCAGAGCACCGCCACCTGCTTGTTCTCCGAGGCAGCCTTGAAGGCAGCCCGGATGGCGATCTCGGTCTTGCCGAACCCCACATCGCCGCAGATCAGGCGGTCCATGGGCTTCGGACTCTCCATGTCCTTCTTGACGTCTTCGACGGCTTTCTCCTGATCCGGGGTCAGTTCATATTCAAACTCACTCTCAAACTGCCGCTGCAGATCGGTGTCGGGCTGATAGGCATAGCCGATGTCCTCGGTCCGGCTGGCATAGAGATCCAGCAGCCGTTCGGCCAGGTCCGTGACATCGCTTTCCAGCTTCTTCCGGGTCTTCTCCCAGTCGCCGCTGCCCAGCTTGTTCAGCCTCGGCACCACGCCTTCGCGGGAGACAAACTTGCGCACCAGACGGAACTGCTCCAGCGGCACCAGCAGCTCGGCATTGCCCCGGTAGACAATCTTCAGGAAATCCCGGGTGGAACCCAGGACTTCCCGGGTCTCCAGGCCGACATACTGCCCGACGCCGTACTGACTGTGGACGACATAATCCCCGGGCTGCAGTTCCTCATAGCCCTGAATCATCTCCGCATTGCGGAACTTCTTCTCAAAGCGGCCGGCATGATAGTGGACCGCAAAGAGTTCGGCACTCGTGGCACAGATCAGCTTCGGCTCCCGCAGGGAAAAGCCCTGTACGGCCGCCGCAATACAGATGTATAAACCCGGCTCTTCCGGGATGACCGGCTCGCTGAGCAGGGTGTAGGGAATGGAGCCTTCCACACAGGCATTCAGCACCCGTTCGACTTCGTTTTCCTTTAACAGCAGAAGGACGGGACGGTCATTTCCCAGCAGTCTGAGTTTCTGCTGAAGCGAGACATTGGGCAGATCGAGTTCCTCAATGCCGGAAATATTATCGGCAAACGGATCTTCTTCCAGGACATCCTGGTTCTGCAGCAGGCGGTTGAGGTCATGCCACATCGTGAAGCGGGGCAGGGCCTGATGTTCCTGAACCAGTTCCTGAATGTAGGCGGTGGTCTCCTCGATCGTATGCCGGAAGGTCTGATCCACGGCAGCGGGATCGGACAGGATCACCACCGGTTCCGGCAGATAGTCCAGCAGGGAGGACGGCTGTTCCAGATAAGACAGATAGCGGTACAGCGCGGGACTGGCGATATGCTGTTCCAGGTCAGCCAGTTCCTGTTCCACATGTTCCTGCAGTTCGGGATCGTCTGCCTCTGCCAGGGCGGCCCGGACCTTCTCTTCAATGACCAGGATATCTTCGTCGCTGAAGAGGATGTCCGAGGCCGGGACGATCTCGGCATGATCGGTGCTGACAATGGTGGCCTGGGTGGCGACATCAAAGAAGCGGATGCTGTCAACTTCATCATCGAAGAACTCGATCCGCAGCGGCTGGTCATAGTTGATGGAATACACATCCACGATGCCGCCCCGGGCCGCAAAGCTCAGGGGCTGATCGATATGCACGGTTTCGGCATAGCCGCCCTGCCGCAGCCGGCGCTTGAATTCCTCCATATCCAGACGCATGCCGGTCCGGATCTGCAGACAGCTGGAACGGAAGAGTTCCGGTTCCGGCAGGAAGCGCAGCAGACCGGCAGGGTTGGTCACAATGACCTGATGCGGGTTCTGCAGCAGGGCACTGAGGGTCTCCACCTGATTGGCCCGCAGCTCCGGCGAAGAGGCAATCGCCTCCACCCGCAGGGATTCATCAACCGCAAAAAGGGCGCACTCCGCCTGTGACAGCAGAACGGAGAGACGCTCATAGAGGCGCTGAGCCCCATACAGATTTTTCTTGACAATCAGGACCGGCCGGGACTGGCTGCGGTAGAAGGCCGCGGTCACCAGCGCTTCCTCGATCAGCGAGGAATACGCATAGGGTTTCTGCCGCTTCAGCATCCGCCTGACCTGGCGGTTGTTCTGCAGCAGTTCCAGCAGGGCATCCTGAATGCTGTCCGCTTTCTTCATTCTTCCGATTTCTGAGCCCTGTGCTCACGGATATTATAGGCCATGACCTTCTCCAGGGGCTGATCAATCCAGGCATAAGCCGCTTCGGCCGCCTGGTTCAGAACTTTCTGATAGGTTTCCTGCTCGCTGGCCGGGACGGGAGAGAGCACCCAGTCCGGCACCAGATCATGTTCGCCCGGCTGGCTGTGGCCGACCCCGATGCGGATACGGCAGAGCTGATCCGTTCCCAGGGCATTGATGATGCTCTGCATGCCTTTCTGGCCGCCCGAGGAGCCCCGGGTGCGGATGCGCAGGGAACCGACCGGCAGATCCATGTCATCATGCAGGATGAGCACCTCATCCGGCTGGAGATGATAGAAGGCATAGGCCTGCGAGACCGCCCGGCCGGATTCATTCATGTAGGTCTGCGGCTTCATGAGCAGCACCTTCTGCCCGCTGACAAAGACTTCTGCCGTCAGGGCTTCAAATTTTGCCGACCAGTGCGTGACTCCGCACTTCTCCGCCAGCCGATCGAGTGCCAGAAAACCGGAGTTATGCCGGGTCTTTTCATATTCCCGGCCCGGGTTGCCAAGTCCGGCGATCAGTTTCATGCCCGGGGGTCCTGCTCTTCCCCGCCGGCTGAAGTTTCCTGAACGGCTGAAGCTTCTGCCGGTTCTGCGGTCTTTTCTTCCGCAGGTGCTTCTTCGGCGGCCGGCGTCTTTTCTTCCGCCGGGGCTTCTTTCTCAGCGGCCGGTTCATCTGCCGCAGCCGGGGTTTCTTCCTCCGCAGCCGGTTCTTCTGCTTCCTGAGCTTCTTCCTCTTCTTCCGGCTTCAGCAGACCGATCTCTTCCTCCCAGCGCTTGCCCATGGCAATGCCCTGGAAATCATCGACGTAGGTCTGGCAGGCTTCTGCCTTTTCCGTATTCCCCTGTTTCTGGTACAGGGTGGTCGCCATGACGGCCGCAATATCCTTATAGTATTGGATCAGTTCCTTCAGATAGTGCAGGTCACCATAGTCGCCATCCAGCAGCTTCTCATAGAATGACAGACCCTGGTCCTCCAGACCGTAGTAGTATTTCCGGTTGGCTTCGCCCAGCTGCACGACCAGCTGATCCGAGAGTTCATCCCTGATCGTATCCAGCCTGGCATAGAGGTCATCCATCCACTCCATGTTCTTCCTGCTGTAGAGATTATTGGGCGCAAAGAGATACAGCCAGAACAGCGCCGATTCCCCCATGCCCGGCAACTTGGTGCGGCCGCCGCGCTTCTCCAGCAGACCTTCCATATCGATGTTTTCCAGTCCGTCCCGGAAAAGTTCTTCATCCTGGTGGAAGACCCCGCCCCAGATCTGCAGGGCATACAGCTTGGCCTCATCCGCAGCCGAGTGTTTCTTCGCCTTTTCGGTACTCAGGGCTTTCCTGAAGGCCTCATGATCCGAGAAATAACGCAGGATCTTGACAATCTTCTGATTCCCTCTGTTCTTCCAGGCATTATAGAAACTGAAGACGATCAGCACCAGCAGGACCAGATTCAGCAGAATGTACATCATAAGCAGAAATGCTCCTTTTGTACCGCCATTCTACCACGCCTGGGCAGTCAGGCTAAGGACAAGCTGAGGACCGGGCATGCATGACCCGGGAAGTGCCGCCCCTGCCGCCGGAAAACCCGCCTGTGCATTGACTTTTCCCGCTGTGCCCGCTATTATTTACTGGCACTTTATTCCAAAGGGAAAGAAAACGGAGGTGGCATGAATGAAACGCACATACCAGCCGAGCAAGATCAAGAATAAGTCCACGCATGGTTTCCGGGCGCGGATGAGTACCGTCGGCGGACGCAAGGTCCTGGCCAGACGGAGAGCCAAGGGCAGAAAAGTTCTCTCGGCATAATCGGTACCACCGCCTGAACGGCGGTTCTTTTTTTGCACCATGAAGAAGAAAAACCGGATTCTGAAATCGCAGGAGTTTCAAGAGCTGATCGATCATGGCCGCAAGGCAGTGACCTCGACCCTGATATTTTACTACGCGCCGAAGAAGGAAGAAGAAGCCCGGATCGGGATCTCCGTGGTCCGGCGGATCGGTCATGCGGTAGACCGGAACCGGTATAAACGGCAGGTGCGGATGATGTGTCAGGAGGAGATCGACTTTGCGTCTTTCCCCTGTGACGGCATCCTGATTATCCGCATGAATTACCGGGATCTCGACTTTGCCGGCAATAAAAAGAACTTTTCAAAGGCAGTCAATAAAGCTATTATTAAATAGCTGTTTAAGAGGAGAAGTCACGATGTCGAAACCAGCCTGGAAGAAATGGGCGGCTGTCGCATTCGCAGTAGTTCTGGCAGTCGGTCTTAGCGGCTGCCGTATTCCGACCAATGCGGACGGCTCAATCAAGTTAATTACCAGCTCGACTACGTTCTCGGACATCATGGATTCCGAGAACTGGTTTAATGCCATTTTCGTCTGGCCGATGGCATATTTCCTGAATAAGTATTCCGGTTCTCTGACGGTCGGCGGCGCGATTGCCGTTCTGACCATTGTCATCAATGCCATCCTGCTCCTGCTGACCATGAAGAGCACGGTGGCTTCCCAGGAAATGCAGATGCTGCAGCCGGAGATGCAGAAGATCCAGCGCCGCTATGAAGGACGTACGGATCAGGCATCTCAGCAGCGCATGGCCATGGAAGTCCAGGCCCTGTACAAGAAGTACGACATCAACCCGATGTCCATCATGCTCGTGAACTTCATTCAGTTCCCGATCATCATTGCCATGTACCATGCCGTGCAGCGTTCGGAAGCCGTCAAGACCGGCACGATGTTCGGTCTCGACCTGTCGGTCACGCCGCTGAACGGCATCCAGCAGGGCATGTGGGGCTATCTGGTTATGTTCATCGTCATGGGCCTGGCCCAGTTCCTGGCGATGAACCTGCCCCGCTATCTGAACAAGAAGCGGATGGAAGAAGACGCCGCCAGGCATCACCGGCGGGTGGATGATTCGGTGACGGATCAGGACAGGCAGAGCCGCATGATGAATATCTACATGATGATCATGATTCTGATCTTCGGTCTGATGTGGCCGTCTGCCATGACCCTCTACTGGACCATCAACTCTCTGGTCGGCATTGTCAAGACCCTGATCATTCAGCGTGTCATCGCCCGGCGGGCGGCTGAAAGACAGGAGGCAAAAGCATGAAACGCTATACCGGAAAGAACCTGGATGACATCCTCGCCCAGGCGGCTCAGGAGAAGAACTGCGACGTTGCAGACCTGACCGCCGTGGACGTGGAGGAAAAGCCAGGCGGACTGCTGGGCCTCGGTGCCCAGACCTCGGCAGACATCTTCAGCAAGGAAGATGTCAAGGAATTTCTGTTTGACTATCTGGGCAGCTTCTTCATGGGCATTGACCAGGATCTTGAAGTGGCCATTGAGGAAAAGGACAATGCCTATGTGGTCCGCATGAATGCGGAAAACAATGCCGTCCTGATCGGCAAGATGGGCAAGACCCTGTCGGCGTTCAATACCGTCGTGAGGGGTGCCGTGAATTCCGAATTCCACAAGCACATCGATGTGCTCGTCGATGTGAATCACTACAAGGAAGACCGCTATGAAAAACTGGCTTCCATGGCCAGGCGGATCGGCCGTCAGGTGCGCAGCCCCCATGTGGATGCGGAGCTGGATCCGATGCCCAATGATGAGCGCAAGGTCATTCACCAGACGCTGAACGGCTGGGATCACATCACCACCCAGAGTATCGGGGAAGGTCCTTCCCGGCATGTCTGCATCCGCTATACGGAAGAAACGCCGGCTGCAGAAGCGGAGGAAACCGAGGAACCGGCCGAAGACACCGGTACGGAAAACAGTCCGGCTGCCGAAAGCAGCGAACCGGAAACGGAAAATCCGGAAGCCTGATCGTTTACAGACTCATGGTGCAGGCCATGAGTTTTTTTGTGCCTTACCAGCGGTGCATGTCGGCTTCGTGCTTGCGGCGGTATTCTTCCTCCACTTCAGAAGGATCGATGCCGTAGCACAGCAGGATGTCATTCCAGTACATGGCCACATCGCACAGTTCTTCCACGAAATGCCGGCGGGTTTCGGGATCCCGGCAGATCGCCTCGTCGCCTTTCTTCTTGATCACATCGGCAGCCTCACCCGCTTCGCCGATCATCCACAGCAGCTTGTTGCGCGCATGTTCCGGACAGATCGCTTCCCACTTGTCCTTATAGCGCTCCTGCAGCTCCTTCTGCATTTCCAGCATCGCTCTGACGGTCAGTTCTTCCATACTTGATAACCCTCTTTACTTGATAACCCTCTTTTCCCTACCAGCATACAGGCTGTCCGAGGGTTTTTCCACCAGCGCCGAACGTGGTCAGCGAGAAAGAAAAAGCGTGCAGAGATTGTGGGAAAACCGGTTTTCCTCACGAGGTTTCAGAATCTTTTCTCAACCGGTTTTCCACACGCATATATTTTTTCTTTTCCACAATTGTGGAAAACTGTGAATTTCGTAAATTTTCGCCTGTTCATGCGGTTTCCGGCTGTGTGTAACTCCGCCGAAACTTTTTCATTTGCATAGCCTGTCCACATTTTCCACAGGTTCCGAACAGGTGGAAAACTTATGCACTTTTTCTGCACAGAAAATTTTGTGGAAAACTGTGGAAAAGCCGGAAAGTGCCCTGCCCGTGCGGGTTCCTTTTTCTGCCCGATTGTGGAGAAATTTTTTGTTCACAATTTTACGCTTTTTTTTCTTTTTCCACCGACGTATGATGGGAATACACAGCGTCAGCTTTGCACAAAGGGGAGCATTACGATCATGAGCTACAGCAGAGACCAGTATCTGAAGGAGGTCTGGAACCGTGTTATTGCGGACCTCAGTGATCACGAGGTGGTAACACCCGAGATCCTAAATACCTTTTTCCGGCCCGCCTACATCGCGGAACTCAACAGTGAAAAGGCCATCATCGTCACTCAGAACAGCATTGCCAGGGAGATTGTCCTGCAGCAGGCGGATCTGATCGCCGCCGCTTTCGTCCAGATCCTCGACCTGGAAAAACCGCTGCTGGTGGAAATCCGCGTCGAAGCCGAATACCAGAAGGCGAAGCAGAATGCGGCCGACAGTCCGATCTCCTCGACCATCATCGTGGACGAAGATTTCAACAGCCTGCCCCTGCAGACCGACCAGACGTTTGAGAATTTCGTGATCGGAGAATGCAACCGGGAATCCCAGGCAGCCGCTCTGGCCTGTGCCTACAATCCAGGCAAGTACTTCAACCCGCTGTTCATCTACGGCAACTCCGGCCTGGGCAAGACGCATCTGCTCATGGCCATCGGCAACTATGTGCATAAAGCCTTTCCGGACAAGAAAGTCTACTATATCGAATCCCTGAAGTTCGTGGACAAGGTCGTCAAGGCCATCCAGAACAACCGCATCGATGCCTTCAAGCAGTACATGAGCACCATGGATGTCCTGCTGGTCGATGACATTCAGTTCCTGGCCGGCAAGGAGAAGAGTCATGAGATCTTCTTCTCGATCTACAACGAACTGATCAACAACCACAAGCAGATCTGCATCGCCTCGGACCGCCAGCCCCGGGAAATCAAGGGCCTGGAGGAACGGCTGATCTCCCGCTTCAACAGCGGACTGTCAGTTGGCATCGATTCCCCGGAATTCGAAACCTCGCTGGCCATTCTGCGCCTGAAGATTCAGAACAGCGGCTATGACATCAACGAAGTCGATGACCGCGGCCTGGCCTATATCGCCTCTAACTTCTCCGGCAATATCCGGGATCTGGAAGGTGCCTGGAACCGGGTGCTGTTCTATGCCATCATGTTTCAGGAAGACAAAGGTGTCATCTCCTTTGAGACCGTTGTCAAAGCGCTGAAGGATCAGACTGTTGTCTCCGACAAGACCGGCCTGTCGCCGAACAAGATCATCAAGACCGTGGCTGACTACTATGGCCTGACCCGCCAGCAGATCACCGGCAAGACCCGGACCCGGAACATCTCCAATGCCCGGCATATCTCCATCTATCTCTGCCGGAAGCTGCTGGATCTTCCATACATCAAGATCGGCGAGGAGTTCGGGGGCCGGGACCATGCGACGATCATGTCGGCCTGCCGCAAGGTCGAGAAGCAGATCAGCAAGGACCGGAACTATGCCCAGGCCGTGGATGAGATTGAAAGACAGCTGACTCCCCAGTGAGGACACTGTCCACCCTGCCAATCCACCAGCATTGATGATAGAATAACCGCTGTAACATCCCGGTTCGGAGACTTTTCCACAGTTTCCACAGCTGTAATGGTAATGAACCAGAAAAAGAAAAAGAAATAAACAGGGGGCCTTCATGAGCGACTTAAACTTCAAAATCAACCGTAACCGTTTCCTCACTGCCCTGCAGAACAATGCCAGGGCCATCTCCGCCAATTCCCCGATTCCTGCCCTGTGCGGCATTCTGATCGAAGCCGGAGATGACGGTCTGACCCTGATCAGCAGCGATGCGGATCTGTACATCCGGACGGTCCTGTCCAATACCGACGATGAGAATCTCGGTCTGTCGATCCTCGACACCGGTTCGATCGTCATCGATGCCCGCTATCTGCTGGAGATCGTCAAGAAGATCGACAGTGAAGACATCAGTGTCGAAGTCATTGACGGCACGCTGACCCGCTTCACCGGCGGAAAGGCTGAGTTCAAGATCAACGGCTACCGGGCTTCCGACTATCCCCAGACCGATGCCAGCGAGCCGGAAAACAGCTTCCAGCTGGCCTATAAGGATCTCTCGGATCTGATCAATGAGACCGTCTTTGCGGCCTCGACCAAGGAGACCCGGCAGGTGCTGACCGGCGTCAACTTCAAGTCTGACGGCACGCAGATCATCTGCACCTCCACCGACTCCTACCGCCTGGCCAGGAAGATCCTGACAGTCAGCGCCCCGGAATTCAACGTGACCGTGCCTGCCCGCAGCCTGAATGAGGTCAAGGGTGCCTTTGCCGGCTGCACTGATATCCATGTGGCCGTCTCTGACCGCAAGATCCAGTTCCAGGCGGACGGAATCATGCTGCAGAGCAGACTGCTGGAAGGCGCCTATCCGGAGACGGAACGTCTGATCCCGAAGGAATTCTCCTGTGAGCTGGTCATCAACCGGGAAGCCCTGATCCGGGCCATCGAGCGCAGCAGCTTCATCAAGAGCGACAACATCTTCGTCATCCGCATGCAGATGAACAGCGCTCAGGACATCAGCATTTCCAGCAAATCCCAGGAAATCGGCGAATCTCATGAAGACCTGACGGCCGAGTCCTATACCGGCCTGCCCCTGGATATCAGCTTCTCCGGCAGCTATGTCGCCGAAGCCGCCCGCACCCTGTCCAGCGAGAACATCCACATCTCCTTCACCGGCGAGATGAAGCCGTTTGTGCTGACCAACGAGGGAGAAGATCAGTCCCTGCTCCAGCTGGTCCTGCCGGTACGGACCTACAACTGATCCCAGACAGAAACAGGCCCCGCCTGTTTTTGTTACGGACTGCAGCCGGCAGACAAGCTTTTCCGGCATAACCATGTGTATAATAGAAACACTGAAGGAGTTCACTGATGGACCGCATTGCTGTACTGATTCCCTGCTATAACGAAGGGCTGACCATCCGCAAGGTGGTCACGGACATGAAGAAGGCACTGCCGGAAGCGGTGATCTACGTCTACGACAACAACAGCACGGATAATACCGCGGCAGAGGCCCTGGCGGCCGGTGCTGTCCTGCGGAAGGAATACAGCCAGGGCAAGGGCAATGTGGTCCGGCGCATGTTCCGGGAAATCGATGCCCAGTGCTATCTGATGACGGACGGCGACGATACCTATCCCGCCGAATCGGCCCGGGAAATGTGCAGCCTGGTGCTGGAGAAACAGGCCGACATGGTCGTCGGCGACCGCCTGTCCTCTACCTACTTCCAGGAGAACAAGCGTCCCTTCCACAACACCGGAAACAGCCTGGTCCGGGCGACCATTGATCATCTCTTCCAGAGCGACATCAAGGACATCATGACCGGCTACCGGGCCTTCAGCTATCATTTCGTCAAGACCTTCCCGGTCCTGTCCCGGGGCTTTGAAATCGAAACCGAGATGACCATCCATGCCGTAGACAAGAACATGCGCACGGAGAACGTCGTCGTCCAGTACCGGGACCGTCCCAAGGGTTCGGAGTCCAAGCTGAATACCGTCCCCGACGGCATGAAGGTGCTGCATACCATCCTGCGTCTGTACCGGGATTACCGCCCGGTGCGCTTCTTCTGCACCATTGCCCTGATCCTGGTCATCCTGGGCCTGATCCTGTTCATTCCGGTTCTGCAGGAGTATTTCCGCACCGGTCTGGTACCGCGTTTCCCGACCCTGATCGTTTCCTGCTTCATCTTCCTGTGCGCCATCCTGTGTGTCTTTACCGGGTTTATACTGAATATGATCTATACCGTGAAACGGCAGGAGTTTGAGATCGACCTGCAGAATACCGAACGGCATTACAAACAGCTGCTGAAAGAGCAGCAGGAAGGGAATCCAAGCCATGAGTAAGAAATTCATCGATGGGGCACTGCTGGACGAAAAGCTTGCCCAGATGGCCCGGGACAAGGGATCCATCAACTACGACTGTACCTTCACCAGGGAAGAGCTGGAAAAGCTGATCGATGAACAGCCCAAGGCCGACGGCATCCGGGTCGTTCACTGCCGGGACTGCGTGCTCTTTGAAAAAGACACCCAGATCTGCAAGTGGTGGAACATTCACATCCACAATGAAGAGAATTACTGCCTGCCGGGAACCGAAAAAACCCTGCATAAGATCCCCACGGAATAAGCCCTTCCTAGACCCGTTCCGGAAGGTGCCGCAAAAATGTCGGAAAACCGCATGAAAATGCTCATTTTCCGTTTTTTTAATCCCTGTTTTCTGATATAATAAGGAAGACATTCGGAAAGAGAGAAGAAGACGTTCATGGCTGCCGGAAAACCGGACTATCTGACCCTGACACAGTTTCTGAAAAGCAGACATCTGACCGCCACCGGCGGACAGGGAAAATACTACCTGCTGAGCCATGAAGTGCTGGTCAACGGGGAACCGGAGACCCGGCGGGGCCGCAAGCTGAGAAGCGGCGATACGGTCACGGTGGACGGAAAGGTCTACCAGGTGGAGTGATGCAGGTCACGCATCTGCTGCTCCGGGATTTCCGCAATTACGAAAAGGCGGAGGTCCTGTTCCATCCCGGTCTGAACGTTCTGACCGGCGCGAATGCCCAGGGCAAGACCAATCTGCTGGAAAGCCTGGCCGTCGTATCCCTGACCCGCTCGTACCGGGTCAGTGAAGACACCCAGCTGATCCGCTATGGTGCCGAAGGCGCCCGGGTCAGCTGTCTTGTTGAAGAACAGCTGTCTCAGCGGCTGGATGTGGTCATCACCAGAGCCGGCAAGACGCTGCTGATCAACCGCCAGCCGGTCCGGCGCAGTTCCGAATTCATCGGCCGTCTGAATGTCATTTTATTTTCGCCGGATGATCTGCGGATCTTCAGGGATTCTCCCCGCGAACGGAGACGGATCCTGGATGCCGAGATCTCCAAGCTCTCGCCGGCCTATCTGACCCAGCTGAGCCAGTATCAGAAGCTGCTGAAACAGCGCAATGCTTTGCTCAAGAGTGCGCCTGTGGATGGTCTGATCCTGGATGCCCTGGATGAGCAGATGACGGCCTGCGAGGTGCCGATCGGTACGGCCCGGCGGCAGTTCTGCGGCCAGATCAACAGCACCCTGGCCGCTTACTACCGGAGGCTTTCCCGCAGCGAAGATCTCTGCACCCTGCAGTATCTGGCCTGTACGGAAGAAGCCAAGCGGCAGAGCTATGCCGACCTGCTGTTTGATTCGCGGCAGCGGGATACGGAAACCGGCCTGACCAATACCGGGATCCACCGGGAAGACCTGGCCTTTCTGCTGAATGAACGCAATGTGGCAGAAACCGCCAGTCAGGGCCAGAAACGCATGGTTCTGCTGGCCTTCCGGCTGGCGCTGCAGGAGGTCATCGCCGCCCGCAGTCACAGCCATCCGGTGCTCCTGCTGGATGATGTGCTGAGCGAACTGGATCCTGCCCATCAGGAAGCCCTGATGGAACAGATTCCGGCCGACTGTCAGTGTCTGCTCACCTCGACCCAGGTGCCAGCCGTCCTGCAGCAGCTGTCTTACCACGAATATCACATAGAAAACGGCACCGTCACGCCGTTGGAGAAAGGAATGCCATGAGTGAGAACAACGATCAGAAACTGAATGACAAGGATGTGCCCGTCGAGGGCGAACTGGACATGCACGTCACGCATACCTACAGTGACGCGGATATTCAGGTCCTGGACGGGCTGGAAGCCGTGCGCAAGCGGCCCGGCATGTATATTGCGTCCACGTCCTCCCGCGGCCTGCATCATCTGGTCTGGGAAATTGTCGACAACGGCATCGATGAAGCCATGGCCGGCTATGCCACGACCATTACCGTCAGCGTGGATGCCAATAACGCCGTCACCGTCGAAGATGATGGCCGTGGCATGCCGACCGGCATCAACGCCAAGACCGGCAAGAGCACGATCGAAACCATCTTCACAGTCCTGCACGCCGGCGGCAAGTTCGGGGGCGGGGCCTACAAGGTTTCCGGCGGTCTGCACGGGGTCGGTGCCTCAGTGGTCAATGCCCTGAGCGCCTGGCTGGAAGTGCGGGTCTACCATGCCGGCAAGATCTACTACATCCGCTTTGAAAACGGCGGCCATACGGTAAAGCCGCTGAGCGTCATCGGCGAATGCGATCCCGATAAACATGGCTCCACCGTCAGC
>CAIFEQ010000002.1:81581-171787 GCA_903789495.1 uncultured Erysipelotrichaceae bacterium
CTTCCAGGCCGACCCGACGATCTTCACGGAAACTACGGTCTATGACCATGAGATCCTGCGTGACCGTCTGCGTCAGCTGGCCTTTCTGAACAAAGGCATCAAGATCGTCTTCCACGACAACCGGCCGGAAGCCGGGGATGACCAGGATCATACCTTCCTGTTCAATGGCGGTCTGAGGGAGTATGTGGCCTTCCTGAACCGCGACCGGACGGTCATCCATCCGGATATCATCTACTGCGAAGGACATGAGGACGGCATCGAGGTGGAAGTCGCCATGCAGTACAACGACGGCTATAACGCCAATGTCTATACCTTCTGCAACAACATCAACACGGTCGAGGGCGGCACGCATGAGGAAGGCTTCCGCCTCGCCCTGAACCGGATCATGAACAAATATGCCCGGGACAACGGCTACCTGAAGGAAAAGGAACCCAACCTGACCACCGACGACTGCAGGGAAGGCATCACCGCGGTCATCTCGGTCAAGCATCCGGATCCCCAGTATGAAGGCCAGACCAAGACCAAGCTGGGCAACAGCGAGGTCCGCAAGTGTGTCTCGGATATCTTCGGCAGAGCCTTGGAGCGTTTCCTGCTCGAGAATCCCGACGAAGCCAAGCAGATCATGGAAAAGATCAGCCTGGCCTCTCAGGCCCGTCTGGCCGCCAAGAAGGCCAGAGAAGCGACCCGCCGGAAGAATCCGCTGGAAGTCTCATCTCTGCCGGGAAAGCTGAGTGACTGCTCCAGCAAGGACGCCTCGATCTGCGAGATCTACATCGTCGAGGGCGACTCCGCCGGCGGCTCGGCCAAGAACGGCCGGGATCCGCATTTCCAGGCCATCCTGCCGCTGCGGGGCAAGATCCTGAACGTCGAAAAGACCAGACAGCAGCGGGTCTTTGAGAATGCCGAAATCCGCTCCATGATCACCGCCTTCGGCTGCGGGGTCCTGGATGAAGTGGATGTCACCAAGCTGCGCTACCACAAGATCGTGATCATGACCGATGCCGATGTCGACGGGGCCCACATCCGCACCCTGCTGCTCACCTTCTTCTACCGCTACATGCGGCCGATCATCGAGGGCGGCTATGTGTACATTGCCCAGCCGCCGCTGTACAAGGTGCAGAAGGGCAACACGGTCCGCTATGCCTACACCGATCACCAGCTCGAGGAAGTCAAGGCCGAGCTGGGCGACCGGCTGGACATTCAGCGGTACAAAGGTCTGGGTGAAATGGACGCCTCCCAGCTCTGGGAGACCACCATGGATCCCAAGAACCGCACCCTGATCCGGGTTTCCCTGAATGATGCCGAGCAGGCCGACCAGACCTTCTCCGTCCTGATGGGCGAGGAAGTCGAACCGCGCCGCAACTACATCATCCAGAACGCCCGATTCGTGGAAAACATCGATATCTGACCAAGGAGGGCTGAAGAATGGCATTGGATGATTACATGGAATTTGATGAGGAAAACTTCGACCCTGGCAATATCACCGAAACGGATCTGAACAAGGAAATCAAACGGGACTTCATGGAGTATTCCATGAGTGTCATCGTGGAACGGGCTCTGCCGGATGTGCGGGATGGCCTGAAACCGGTGCAGCGGCGCATTCTCTACGCCATGCACGAGATGAACAACGGACCGGACAAGCCCTACAAGAAGTGCGCCCGTATCGTCGGCGACACGATGGGCAAATTCCATCCGCATGGCGACTCTTCCATCTATGGCGCTCTGGTGTACATGGCCCAGAACTGGAACATGCGCACGGTGCTGGTGGACGGACACGGCAACTTCGGTTCCATGGACGGCGACGGGGCCGCGGCCATGCGGTACACCGAAGCCAGAATGTCGAAGATTTCCGTGGAAATGCTGCGGGACCTGGACAAGGATACCGTCGACATGATGGACAACTACTCGGGCGAAGAGAAGGAACCGACCGTTCTGCCGGCCCGTTTTCCCAACCTGATCGTCAATGGTTCCTCCGGCATCGCCGTAGGCATGGCGACCAACATCGCACCTCATAACCTGGGCGAAACGATCGACGGCGTCATCGCCGTGATGGACAACCCGGATATCTCGACCGTTGATCTGATGCAGATCATCAAGGGCCCGGACTTCCCGACCGGCGGCTATATTCTCGGCCGTTCCGGCATCCGGCAGGCCTTTGAGACCGGCCGCGGCACGATCGTCATGCGGGGCAAGTCCCGGATCGAAGACATGCCCAACGGCCGCAAGCGGATCGTGATCTACGAGATCCCCTACATGGTCAACAAGGCGGTCATGTTCAAGAAGATCGCCGACCTGGCCCGGGAGAAGCAGATTGACGGCATCTCTGACATGCGGGATGAATCCAACCTGAACGGGGTGCGGATCGTCCTGGAACTCAAGAAGGACTGCCAGCCGGAAGTCCTGCTGAATCAGCTGTACCGGATGTCTCCGCTGCAGTCCAACTTCAGCGTGAACAACGTCGTGCTGGTCAACTCCACGCCGGAACAGCTGGGTATGAAGGACATGCTGAAGGAGTACATCCGCTTCCAGGAGGAAGTCATTGTCCGACGTACGAAGTTTGACCTGAAGAAGGCAAAGGAACGGGCGCATATCCTGGAAGGTCTGCGGATTGCCGTGGATCAGCTCGATGCGGTCATCCACACCATCCGGGCTGCCCGGGACGCTGCCCAGGCCCAGTCTGAACTGATGTCGAAGTTTGCCCTGGATGAGGTGCAGTCCAAGGCCATTCTGGACATGCAGTTCCGCCGTCTGACCGGTCTGGAACGCGAGAAGATCGAGAATGAATACCAGGATCTGGTCGTGAAGATTGCGGATTATGAGGATATCCTGGCCCATGAAGAACGGGTCCAGGGCATCATCCGCAGCGAGCTGACGGAAATCAAGAACAAGTACAATGATCCCCGCCGTTCCGAGATCATCGATGCCCCGGTGGGCATGGAAGATGAAGATCTGATCCCGGTGGAGAATGTGGTCATTACCCTTTCCGAAAACGGCTATATCAAGCGCATGCCGGCCGATACCTATACGGTGCAGAACCGCGGCGGCCGCGGCATCAGAGGCATGGCTCTGAACGAGGATGATGTCACCGAGCAGATGGTATCCATGTCGACCCATGACTTCCTGCTGGTGTTTACGGCCGCGGGCCGGGTCTACCGCATGAAAGGCTATAACGTCCCGCTCTACAGCCGCACCTCCAAAGGCATCCCGGTGGTCAACCTGCTCAAGCTGGACAAGTCAGAGAAGGTCTGTGCCCTGGTCGCCTACAGGGGCGACGAAGGCGCCAAGTTCCTGTTCTTTGTCACCCGGCAGGGTCTGGTCAAGCGCACGCCGATCCAGGAGTTCTACAACATCAACACCAATGGCAAGATTGCCATCCGTCTGCGGGAGGGCGATGAGCTGGCCTTCGTCAAAGGCACCTGCGGGCATGAAGAAGTCCTGATTGCCGGGTCCAACGGCAAGGCGGTGCATTTCCTCGAAGACACCATCCGGCCGCTGTCCCGGGATTCCATGGGGGTCCGCGGCTTCAATACCGACGGATCCACCGTCGTGGGCATGGCGGTCTCCTCGGAAGGCACCCAGGTGCTGACCGTGACGGAGAACGGCTATGGCAAGAAGAGCGACCTGAAGGATTACCGCATCACCAGCCGCGGAGCCAAGGGGGTCAAGGCCCTGAATACCGATGAAAAGACCGGCCGGCTGGTTGCCCTGAAGGCGGTCAAAGGCGACAAGGACTGCCTGATCATGACCAGTGAAGGCGTGGTCATCCGGATCAGTCTGTCGCAGGTCAACACCTACAGCCGCAACGCCAAGGGCGTCAAACTGATCAGCCTGGCGGACAATACCCGCGTGGCCGCGGTGGCCCTGGTGGATCCGGAACCGGCGGAAGAAGAACCCGCTGCGCAGTAAACACGCATCATAAAACGGCTTTGGACTGATGTTTCTTCCAGAGCCGTTTTCCTTTCCTCAGTGCTGCAGATACGCCCGCAGCTGCGGAAGCACCTGTTCGGTATCGTGCCAGCCCAGCCAGTACAGTTCCCCGAGCTTCTCCATATCCCCGGAGAACAGCGGCACCGGGATGTCTTTGCTGGGGGCGATGACGAAGATCCGGCCGGCTTCTTCCTGCTGATCGATGAAGCGGCGCATCCGGTTATACAGATCACCCCGGTGGGTGAGCTTCCAGGCAAAGTTCGGATATTTCCGGTAGAAGGTATTGACCAGGGCGGAACTGTAATCCTTCTCCTGCCAGCCGTCGCGCATCCTTGTCAGCACGACCACGATCTTCTCATAGCCCTGGGTCATGGCCCAGAGCAGCGGAATCGGGTCGGCAACCCCGCCATCCAGATACAGCCGGCCGTCAATTCTCACCATTTCCGAGACAAAGGGCACGCTGGCACCTGCCTGCATGCCTTTCCAGAAGGTCTCCGTGCCCTTTTCAAAATAGCGCGGGGCACCGCTTTCACAGTCGGTGGCGACGCAGACCAGGCGCCGGGCCGGGTTATAGAAACGCTCATAATCGGTGGGCCAGATCGTCTCGACGGTTTCATGCATGAAACGGAAGCCCGCGATGCTGTGGCTTTCGTGCAGGGCCTTAAGTCCCACGAAACTGGGATCGTGCCGGTACTTCAGGGTGATATAGGGACCGCGGCCGATCTGCCCGCTCAGGTAGTTCACCGCCATCAGGGCGCCGGCACTGGTGCCGATCGTACACTGCAGGCTGAGATCCGCCTGCATCAGCTGATCCAGGACACCCTGGGTATAGACACCCCGCCAGCCGCCGCCCTCACAGACCAGACAGCCAGGTGTGATATGATCCGCAGCCTGTCCCTTCGGCAGCAGATCGAGATGTTCATATTCTTTCATCACCCTGACCGTAGCAGGTTTTCAGAAAAATGGTATGGACAGTGCTTCCCGACGTTCCGGAACGGGAACAGAATTTCTGTTTCCAGGCCGCAGAATAATGAAAAGCTTTCATCAGAATTTACAGAATCCGGAATAAAATTTCTGAAACATATGACAGAAATGCTTGACGGCGGAAAATTCCGGCTCTAAAGTGATTTGTAAATTCGGGGATCGGAAAGAGTAATCGGCGCACACCCCTGCAGCGAGCACGGAACAGAGTGAAAGTCCGGCGGAAGGTACGCAGATGAACGCATCCGGGAGAAGTTCTTCTGAACACAGCAGTAGGAAGAAACGCGGATCCGGCGTTAAGGGGAGAGGCGGTCTGGGATTTCCGGTTACGGAAAGGCTCAGGCAAACGAAGTGGTACCGCGATAGTCATGTTCCCATCGGCTGTCGTCTTCGAAGAGATCGAAGACGGCAGCTTTTGTTTTCCGGGGCAGAGGAGGTAAGCGCATGGAAGAGCGACGAGGAGGCAGGAAGACCTGCCGGTAAGGAACAGAAAGTAAAGTTTTACCCAAAAGCTTTGTGAGAAGGAGAAAGAAAATGAAACACTTCAGAAAAACCATGATGACGGTTCTGAGCCTGAGTCTGCTCAGCGCCTGCTCTTCCGCTTCTGCATCTGCCGCCACGTCGTCCGCTTCTGCCTCGGGCACCGCAGCTTCAGCAGCAGCGTCTGCCGCCTCTTCGACGGCCGCTGCCACGGATGCGGTCACCACGGAATTCACGGTTTCCGATACCGAGACCTATGACGGCTATCCGCTGGTGATTGTGGATACCTCCAATGCGGACGGCGTCCTCAAGGATGTCCTGGACAGCGGCGTTCTGGTCGTCGGTACATCGCCCGACTTCCCGCCGGCTGAATTTGTGGATGATGAAGGCAATGTCAAGGGTTCCGAAATCATGATGGCCGAATATATTGCGGCCTGCCTGGGCGTGGAACTGCAGATTGAGCCCATGGACTTCAGTGCCGTGCTGACCTCGGTCGATACCGGTAAGGTGGATCTTGGCATGTCGGGTTTCGGCTATAAGCCGGACCGGGCTGAGAACTTCGAACTGTCCCACGGCTATATCGGCGAAGTCGACAGTGAATCGGCCTGCCAGGGCCTGATGGTACCGGCGGACAAGGTGGATGAATATCAGACGCTGGATGACTTCGCCGGTCTGACCATTGCGGCGCAGGCCACCTCCCTGCAGGAGATGTATGCGCAGGATCAGATCCCCGATGTGGTGATCGAAGAGGTCGGATCGCTGGATCAGGCCGTGCTGAACCTGGCCTCCGGCAAGGTGGATGCCGTCGCCCTGACCTGCACCATGATCAACAACTATGTGGCGCAGTCGGACGGGCAGTATGCCAAGGCGGAACCGGTCTTCGATACCTCGATCTATGAGGATTATGACGGAACCGTCGCAGCGGCCAAGAAGGGCGAGACTTCACTGATCGAAGCCGTCAATGTGATCGTCGACTATGTCAATGCCAACAACATGTATGATACCTGGTATCAGGAGGCCAAGGCAGAAGCCGGGATCGAGTAAGTTCTGAAAAAATCTTTCTGAAAATTCTGTTGACATCAATCGGGAATTGCATTACTTTAGTGTTACATCTGAAGATCAGAAGTAGTAATCGAGTCTGGCCAAGAGCGAGCACGGAACAGAGTGGAAGTCCGGCGGGAACGAATTCGATGAACGCATCTGGGAGGAGCCTTCCTGAAGAAAATAGGGAGGGACGCGGATCCGGCGTTAGAGGGAGAGGCGGCTGAGCGTTTTCACCGGATCAGGGGAAGGCGCAAGGCAAACGGAGTGGTACCGCGATATGGAAAGCATGTCGTCTCCGGAAAGAAATTTCCGGAGGCGGCATTTTTGTTTCAGAGCGGTCCGCCTCTTCCGGATTCTGAACTTCAGACATGCCATGCAGCAGAGGAGAAAGATGATGAAAAAGCTTGCAAGTACACTTCTGGCCGTCACGATGACGGCATCCCTGACCGGCTGTTCTTCGAGCAGTACGGCATCTGCCAGTGCTTCCGCTACCGCGACGTCGGATTCGGTCTATACGTACCTGGCTCCGATTGAGGTCGATACGTCCAACGCCGACGGCGTGCTCAAGGATGTGCTGGATGCCGGTGTTCTGGTGGTCGGCACTTCGCCTGACTTCCCGCCTGCCGAATTCATTGATGAGAAAGGCAATGTCGTCGGCTGCGAGATGCAGATGGCGCAGTACATTGCGGACTGCCTGGGTGTGGAACTGCAGATTGAAACCATGGACTTCAGCGCCGTACTGACTTCGGTCGACACCGGCAAGGTGGATCTGGGCATTTCCGGCTTCGGCTATAAGACCGACCGGGCGGAAAACTTCGAACTGTCGCACGGCTTCTCGGATGGCGAGGCCAACTGCCATACCCTGCTGGTGCCGGCGGATAAGGTAGACAGCTACTCGACGCTGGAAGACTTCTCCGGTCTGGTTGTTGCCGCACAGGCGACGTCTCTGCAGCAGATGTATGCCGAAGATGAGATCCCGGATGTCCAGATGGAACTGGTTTCCACCATTGACCAGGCGATCCTGGATCTGTCGGCCGGCAAGGTTGACGCGGTTGCCCTGTCCTGCACGGTTGCGGACAGCTATGCGCAGAACTCCAACGGCACCCTGGCCCGGAGCACGGTCGAATTCGATCTGACGCCGTATGCCGACTATGCCGGCAACGTGGCCGCCGCCAAGAAGGGCGAGACTTCTCTGATCGAGGCCGTCAACACCATCGTGGACCACGTCAATGACGAAGGCATCTATGCCATCTGGTATCAGGAAGCCAAGGCGCAGGCCGGTATCGAGGATACAGAAGAGTAAACACCGATTCATGAACACACAACTGCAGAAGGGGGAATTCTGATGGGACCAAGTATTATTGATGTCTGGCTGGATTATTATCCGATGTTCTTCAGAGGTCTTCTGGGAACACTGAAATATGCGGCCATTGCCGTGTCGCTCGGCACGGTGATCGGCTCGGTTCTGGCACTGATGCGGGTTACCCACAGCAAGGTGCTGAATGTCATCTCCAGTCTCTATACACTGGTCATCCGGGGAACTCCCCTGCTGGTCCAGATGTATATCGCCTATTTCTTCATTCCGATGGCGATTCCGGCCATGGACTTTCTGTCCAAGGAACAGTGCGTCATCCTGGCTCTGGTCCTGAACTCGGCTGCCTATGTGGCGGAGATCATCCGTTCCGGCATCAATGCCGTGGACAGCGGCCAGATGGAAGCGGCCCGGTCCCTGGGCATGACCTACTGGCATGCCATGAGCAAGATCATCATGCCGCAGGCGGTCAAGAACATTCTCCCTGCCCTGGCAAATGAATACATTGCCATGATCAAGGAGACCTCGCTGGCCGGTACCTTCATGCTGTATGAACTGATGTACACGAGAACCCTGCTGGCCAACAAGTTCCTGACCTGGCAGCCGCTGTTCATCATTGCCGGCATGTACCTGCTATGCACCACCGTCCTGTCGTATTTCGTCCGGTTATTTGAAAAGAGGCTGAGTGTCAGTGACTGAAGAGAAAGCACCTTTGATTGAAGTGAAGGACCTCCACAAATCCTTCGGGCAGCTGGAAGTCCTGAAAGGCATCAACCAGAAGATCTACAAGGGCGAAGTCGTCACCGTCATCGGCCCTTCCGGCGGCGGGAAGTCCACCTTCCTGCGCTGCCTGAACATGCTCGAAATTCCGACCTCCGGTGAGGTGTGGTTTGAAGGGGTCAAGCTGGATCCCAAGAGCACCGACCTGGACAAGCACCGGCAGAAGATCGGCATGGTCTTCCAGCTGTTCAACATCTTCCCGCATCTGACCGCCCTGGAAAACATCACCATTACGCCGAAACTGGAGAAAGGCGTTTCCAGGGAAGAGGCGGACAAGGAAGCCATGGACCTGCTGAAGATGGTCGGCCTGGAGGACAAGGCGAACGAGTATCCCCGCAAGCTCTCCGGCGGCCAGAAACAGCGTCTGGCGATTGTCCGCGCCCTGGCCATGCACCCCGATGTCATGCTGTTTGATGAACCGACTTCGGCCCTGGACCCGGAAATGGTCAAGGAAGTGCTGGAGGTCATCATCAAGCTGACCCAGTCAGGCATGACCTGTGTGGTCGTGACGCATGAAATGGCCTTTGCCCGGGAAGTCTCGGATCATGTGATCTTCATCGACGATGGTGTCATCTGCGAAGAAGGCACCCCTGACGATATCTTCGTCCATCCCAAGAACGACAGAACCAAGGAATTCCTGTCCAAGGTTCTTTGAGGAGTAAGGCGTATGAAAACTACCTTCCAGTATGATCACTATTATCAGTATGAAGAGCTGAAGAAGAACCTCGAGTTCTTCGCCGGCAAATATCCGGATCTCTGCCAGCTGGAAGTCATCTGTGTCACACCTAAGAAGCGCAATGTCTACGGGGTCACGGTCACGAATACCAAGACCGGAGACGCCCTGAGCAAGCCGGCCTTCCACTGTGACGGCAACCATCATGCCGGTGAGGTCACCGGTTCGATGGCCTGCATGCACCTGATGGACTATCTGCTGAGCAATTACGGCAGCGATCCGGAAATCACGCATCTCCTGGATACGATGACCTTCTACTTCGTCCCGCGTCTGTCGCCGGACGGCACCGAGGCCTGGTTCACCACACCCTATACCATCCGTTCGTCCGACCGCAAGCACAGCGATGTCAAAGGCGGCATCCGCGAAGAGGATCTGGACGGGGACGGCGTGATCCGCATGATGCGGATTCCGACCCCCTACGGCGCCTGGAAGAAGGATACGGAAAACCCGGCTTCGATGAAACCGCGTGATCCGGGTGACCGGGAGGGTGAATTCTACGACATCTATCCCGAAGGATATCTGGAACCGTTTGACGGGGATGAGAATCTGAAGACCAGGCAGACCGACCTGTCCCTGAACTTCAACCGGAACTACCCCTTCGGCTGGCAGCCGGAAGAGCGTCAGCCGGGAGCGGGCAAGTATCCGCTGAGCGAGCCGGAAACCCATGCCCTGGCCGACTGGATCATCAATCACCCGAATATCTGCTGTGTGGCCACCAACCACACCAGCGGCGGCGTGATCCTGTATCCGCCCGGAACCAAGCCTTCTGCCCAGGGCAATCCGGATGATATCAAAGCTTTCATCGCCATTGCCAACATGTGCAAGGAAGAGATGGGCTATGAACCGCTGAACATCTTTGACAGCTTCATTGCCGATCAGGCCAACTATGATTCCGGCGCCTTCGATGACTGGTGCTATCAGTCCCAGGGCATCCCGGCCTATACGATTGAATACTGGGATCTGCCCAAGCGCTGCGGCGCACCGTATGACTATCACAAGCGGGCCAAGGAAACCCGCGAAGAGCAGATGACCCGCTTCAATGCCATGCTCAAGTGGATCCAGGAGAATGCCCCGGAGGATGTGATCCCCTGGAAGGCCTTCGACCATCCGACCTTCGGCAAGGTGGAAATCGGCGGCTTCAACTACAAATTCACCGTACAGAATGCCCCGAAACATCTGCTGAAGGAGATCATGGAGCAGAGCACGAAGTTCCTGATCCGCTATGCCAAGGCGGCCCCGCAGCTGGTCCTGGAGGACCTGAAGGCCGAGAAGATCGGCGACCAGGTCTACAAGGTATCGGTGATTGCCGGCAATACCGGCTATCTGCCGACCAACCTGACCGATGTGACCCTGAACCTGAAGAAGGATAAGCCGGTCACGGTCACGATCAGCGGCGGCGAGCTGAAACTGGGCAAGGAGACCGAAGAGATCGGCAGCCTGTCCGGCTACAGCCGTACCGCCAGCGGACCGATGTACGGCAATCTTTCCACCCGGTATAACGCCCCTGCCCGGAAGAAAATTACCTGGGTAATAAACGCCAAGCCGGGGACGAAGATCACCGTCAAGGCCAGCCACTGCAAGGCCGGCCAGGCGGAAGCTTCGGTCACGCTTGCTTAAACTGCCCCCCTGCTGCGCCGCTGTATGTCCGCTTCCAGACATGCAGCGGCTTTTTTCCGCATACTGAAAAAGGGATATACAGACGATACCCCTTTCCATCTTGCAAAGACGGCCGGCAGACTCAGGCTGCCAGATCTTTGACAGGGTCAGAATGATTCATGATGTGAACATTACCGTTTCTGTCCAGCTGTTCCAGCTGGGCATATTTGGAAACAGACATGAATTCATGAACCACTGCGGACCCATCAAGATAATCCACCATGATGATGGAATCTTCCAATGTGTTCTTCATGATCCATTGATCCTTTCAAACAAGTACGACTTGTTACTGTGATACTAGCACAGAATTTCCGGATGTGTGTGAAGAATGATGTGATTGGTGTGAGAATTCCGTGAAATGCTGTGAATTGCGGCAGAAGCCCTGAGGTGTCTGAGGCATGCATGCGAAAGAGAGGAATGGAGCACCAATCATGCATGCAGAAAAAAGGAATGTTTTCACACATTCCTTTCCAGAACAGATCCGTAACAGAGCTTACTTCTTCTTTTTCCGGGCCGTGGTTTTCCTGGCGGAAGCGGTTTTCTTTTCCGCTGCCTTCTTCGCCGGCGCCTTGGCGCTCTTCTTGGCCTGCTTTTCCATATCGGCCGTGATCAGACCGGTAAGATAGGCTTTGACACCGGGCTGTTTCTCCAGCCATTTGATGATCTTTTTTTCACTTTCCTTGTCATAGCGGACGGAGAAAGAACGATAGTTTTCGCGGTTGTATGCGTTGTTATAGGCGAGCTTCCGTTCATAAGCATTCATTTTTCTGGCCATATTCATCCTCCTGTTGATTGTCGGAAATCAATGCGAATGTATTATAGCATACCTCAACCTGCCTGCAAAGAACATGCAGGAATGAAAATTGTTTCTCAGTATGCATGAATCAGCCGCCAGCCGCTGTCGGTCTGGACCAGCGTGATGCGGTAGATGGTCGAAAGCACCTGATCAAACTTTTCCGTGAGCAGATCGACATTGCGCTGGCCGTTTTCGGTATCTTCGACGGCAATGATCTTGCTGGTGAGATAGTGCGTGCTTTCTGCCGCATTGAGATCGTCGCTGGGATAGACGTAGGTGATCCCGTTTTCTTCCTTGTAGACGGGATTGTCCCCCTCAAATGCAGAGGGATAGTAATTGGTCTCCAGATAGTCCAGAGGATAGATGGATTCGGCATAGGCCTTCAGCTGCGCGATGGTCGTATTGCCATGACCGTCGCCGGTGAAGACATAGTAGCCGTCTGCGGTCTGGCTGGTTTCGTCGTAGCTGACATTGATGCCATAGAGGGCATTCAGGATATCCTGGGCCCCGTCCAGCAGGCCGTCCAGGATCGCCGCTGTGTCGGCATAGTCCGGGTTGCTGTCCGGGACCAGATCCGGGTCGATCGCAAATTCGATGTTGCCGTTCAGCCAGAAGGTGTTGGTGGTAGGATGATAGATCCTGAAGATGACCTGGTAATTCTCATTGACCAGGTAATAGCCGACATAGGCGGTATTGGTCAGATCCTCGTCATCCTGGATTTCGGTCAGATCACTCAGCGAACTGATTTCCGGCAGTGCGGTAATGCCGATCGGCAGCGGCGGGATGGTGATGTTGTAGTAATCCTGCCGTTCTTCGATCGCACCGCTGTTGTAGTCGCTGATGCATTCCTGGATCATGGCCAGCTCTTTCTCTTCATCGCTCAGGGTATCTTCACTGACCACGGGACCGCTGCCCGTGTCGGTACTGCCGGTGTCTTTGGTTCCCGAACAGCCGCTGATCAGCAGGACGGAAATCAGCAGCAGTTTCTCTGCTTTCTTCATGCCGTTACTTCCTTCCCTCCTATTCTACCATCGCCCTGTCCGCTGCCAAGGCAGGCACTTCCGCCTCAGGTTTAAGATTCTGCTTTTCTACTCCTCTGCCCTGGCGGCCGGATCGCTTGACAAAATTTAAAGGCGCTGGCTATTATGATTAATACAAAGCGTTGAAGGGAACCAGTAGTTCTGCAGAGCAGCAGCAGAGAGACAGCGGCTGGTGAGAGCTGTCGCGAAACAGAATGAATCCATCCCGGAGCGAAACCAATACTTTCCGGACTGCGCCGTTATCGCTGAATGAAGTGGTCAGATGTTTCACGTGAAACGTCGGACAAATAGGGTGGCACCGCGAAGCACATCGTCCCTGATAGTTCAGTGACGGTGTTTTTTAATCCAGAAAGGGGATAAACCGAAATGATTGACATCAAACTGATCCGCGAAAATCCGGAACTCGTCAAGGAAAACATCCGCAAGAAGTTCCAGGACGAAAAGCTGGTCCTCGTCGATGAAGTTGCCAAGATGGATGCTGAGTACCGCGAAATCAAGACCAAGGCCGACGCCATGAGAGGCGAGCGCAACAAGCTCTCGAAGGAAATCGGCGCCAAGATGGCCGCCGGTGAGAAGGAAGCTGCCGAAGAGATCAAGAAGAACGTCGGTGAACTGGGGACCAAGCTGGAAGAACTCGAAAAGAAGGAAGAAGAGCTCGCTTCCGGCATCAAAGACCGCATGATGGTCATTCCGCAGATCATGGATCCGTCGGTTCCGATCGGCAGGGATGACAGTGAAAACGTCGAAGTCCAGCGGTTCGGCGATCCGGTCGTTCCGGATTACGAGATTCCGTACCATGTGGATATCATGGAGAGCCTCGACGGCTGCGATATGGACAGCTCGGGCCGCACTTCCGGCAACGGCTTCTATTATCTGGCCGGCGATGTTGCCCGTCTGCATTCTTCGATCCTGGCCTATGCCCGTGACTTCATGATCAATGAAGGCTTCACCTACTATCTGCCGCCGTTCATGATTCATGGCGATGTCGTCAAGGGCGTCATGAGCTTCAAGGAAATGGACAACATGATGTATAAGATCGAAGGCGAAGATCTGTATCTGATCGGCACCTCCGAGCATTCCATGATCGGCCGCTTCATCAATCAGACGCTGAAGAAGGAAAACATTCCGTATATCCTGACTTCCTACAGCCCCTGCTTCCGGAAGGAAGTCGGTGCCCATGGCATTGAGGAGCGCGGTGTCTACCGTGTCCATCAGTTTGAGAAGCAGGAAATGATCATCGTCTGCGAGCCGGAAGATTCGCCGAAGTACTATGACAAGCTGTGGCAGACTTCCGTCAAGTTCTTCCGTTCCCTGGATATCCCGGTCAGACAGCTCGAATGCTGCTCGGGTGACCTGGCTGACCTGAAGGTCAAGAGCTGTGACGTGGAGGCCTGGAGCCCGCGCCAGAAGAAGTACTTCGAAGTCGGCAGCTGCTCCAACCTCGGCGATGCCCAGGCCAGACGTCTGAACATCCGCATCAAGGGTGAGAACGGCAACTACTTCGCGCATACCCTGAACAACACCGTCGTCGCCTCGCCGCGTGCCCTGATCGCCTATCTGGAGAACAACTACCAGAAGGACGGCACCGTGAAGATTGCCGACAAGCTGGTTCCTTACATGGGCGGCACGAAGGTACTGGTTCCGGCCAAGACCATCAAGAACAGATTCTGAGCCGAAACGAGCCGGGACAATGATCCCGGCTTTTTGTTTCACGTGAAACATTTCCGTGTTTGCACGTTTCCCCTTCCTGCCCTATAATGCTTTTGGTACAGCAAGCATGTACACAACCTGGTCAGGTCCGGAAGGAAGCAGCCATACATACCTCTGCTTGCGTGTACCTTTTATTTCCTGCAGACTCTGTATATAAGATATGGATAAGACACCGGAATACTATATGGGCCTGGCTCTCAAAGAAGCGCAGAAAGCCGCCGCCATGGATGAAGTCCCGGTCGGGGCGGTCATCGTCCGGAACGGACAGATCCTTTCCCGTGCCCATAATCTGCGCGAGAAGAACCAGCAGGCCAGCGCCCATGCCGAGTTTCTGGCTATTCAGAAAGCCAGCCGGAAGCTGGGGACCTGGTGCCTGGATGACTGTGATCTCTATGTCACCCTGGAACCCTGCATGATGTGCACCGGTCTGATCGGCCTCAGCCGCATCCGGACGCTGTATTACGGCACGGCTGATCCCAAAGGCGGTGCCACGGATACGCTGATCCAGGTCAAGACCATCCCCCATATCGGCGTCTATCCCCGCAGGGTCGTTGCCGGCATCTGTCAGGAAGAATGCAGCGCGATTCTGAGCGGCTTTTTCCGGGAAAAACGCAAAAAGCCCAAGCGGCATCCGGAGGACTTCAAAAACCCCGGCGCGCCTGCTCAATAGAGCAGGCTTTTTGTTATAATGAAGAAACGAAAGGAAACTGCTGTGCATGAGCCGGATCGCATTCTATCAGAAATATCGTTCGAAGACGTTTGACGAGGTCGTCGGACAGGAATATGTCGTCCGATCGATTCAGAATGCGGTCCGGGAAGGCAAAGTCGGCCATGCCTACCTGTTCTGCGGACCCCGCGGAACCGGCAAGACCACCATGGCCAGACTGCTGGCCAAGGCCGTCAACTGTGAGAATCCCGCTGAGGCACCCTGCAATCACTGCCCCAGCTGTGAAGCGGCCAATAACGGTACCCATCCGGATATCATTGAGATCAATGCGGCCAATGAGACGCATGTCGAAGACATCCGCGATCTGATTGAGCGGGCGCGTCTGGCCCCGATGATGTCCCGACACAAGGTCTATATCATCGATGAGGTGCATCAGCTGTCCTCTTCTGCGGCTTCGGCTCTGCTGAAGACCCTGGAAGAGCCGCCCGAGCACGTGATTTTCATTCTGGCGACCACCGATCCGCAGAAGCTGATCAATACGATCATTTCCCGCTGTCAGCGTTTTGATTTCACCAAGGTGCCGGCCGAGAAGATCCAGGCCCATCTGCTCGACATTGCCGCAAAAGAAGGCTTTGGTCTGGAGGAGAATGCGGCCCGCAAGATTGCCGAACTTTCCGATGGCGGCGTGCGGGATGCCCTGTCGATTCTGGAACAGGTCAGCTCCTACGCCGGCGAGCAGATCACCGAGGAACAGATTGACCGGGTCTATGGCTTAAGTACCACGCAGCAGAAGCTGGATCTTCTTGCATGCATGTTCAGCGGCAATATGGCCGGAACCCTGAAAACCATCCAGTCCTATGAGCATGCTGGCATGGATCTGAGACGGCTTACCAGCGACCTGGTCGACTGCCTGAAAGACGGTGTCGTCTGGCACTGTACCAAAGACCCTGCCCTGCTGCGGGTGCTGAATGGCGAACAGGCCGGACAGATCAGTTCCGCAGCTTCGGCCAGGACTCTGCTGGCCATGGTCGACCGGCTGCTGCAGGCGCTGGAACAGTACAAGCAGGCCCAGTCGGTGACGACCATTCTGGAAGTTGCCAGCATGGAGCTGCTGACCATGAATCAGAAAGAACCGGCGCTCACGCCGGATCTGAACCGTGTCCGCCAGATGCAGAGCGCAGACACCAATACGACGGCACCGGCTCCGGCCCCTGAGCCCGAACCGGTTACGCAGCCCGAACCGGAACCGCTGCCGGCAGAACCGGCTTTGCAGCCGGAAACGGAAAGCGTACCGGAGGAAAGCGGGACGGATACAGACGAAGCAGCAGAGGAACCTGCCGCTCCGGCAGACTCCCCTGCAGCTCATCCCTCTGCCCAGCCGCAGGAACCGGTGGAACTGTCGAGTTCGGATGTGGTGGAACTGCTGGTACAGTGCGACAAGAATTCCAAGACGGCAGACGCCGGCATTCTGTCCGGGTATCTCGAAGGGGTGCCGATGGATGCGTATGCCGCCATGCTGAAGACCTGTCAGCTCAAGGCCAGCGGGAAGGACGTGATTGTCTTTCAGAGCAGTCCAGCCGCGGCCCGGCATCTGAATGAACCGGTCTTCAATCAGGAGCTGTATTTCTGGCTGAAGAACAAAGGCATCGACAAGATGCCGTACGGCGTCTCGGAAGAACGCTATGAACAGGCTGTCCAGGAGTTCCGGAAACTGTGGAAAGCCAAGGCGCTGCCAGAGAAGAAAGCCATTCACCGCTATGCGGAGGCGGATGGCAGCGAAGAGAAGAAAGAAGAGAAAGATCCGCTGGTCCGCGTCCAGAATCTGTTCGGCGTGGATCAGGTCGAAGTGAAATAAGGGGGAAAACATGAAGCTTGCAACGCGGAAATGCGCGCGGAAAGGGACAGGAACGGGTATCATTGCCCGGGAAATGATGAACCTCAGGGGCAGAAAAGTTCTGCCGGAGAACGTCTGATGTATCCGGAGAGTCTGCAGAAACTGATCGAGGGGTTCAAGATTCTGCCGGGGGTCGGGGATAAGACCGCCGAGCGCTATGCCCTGGTGGTGGCGGATACGGATGAGGAAACCATCCGGCAGTTTGCGTCGGCCCTGATCGAGGTCAAGGAGAAGCTGCGGCCCTGCAAGGTCTGCGGCAATCTCTGCGATGGCGAGATCTGCGACATCTGCGCCGATCCGGATCGGAAACACGACACGATCCTGGTGGTCCAGTCCGCCAAGGATGTGATTGCCATGGAGAAGACCGGACAGTATCACGGGGTCTATCATGTGCTGAACGGGGCGATCTCTCCGGCCAAGGGCATCCTGCCGGAGGAACTGAACATCGATTCGCTGCTGGAGCGGGCCAGACAGGCCAGGGAAATCATCCTGGCAACCAGCGCGACCGTAGACGGGGAAACCACCGCCATGTATCTGGACAAACTGCTGAAGAAGGAAGTTCCGGCGGTGCTGGTCACCCGGATTGCCCATGGTCTGCCCAGCGGCGGGATGCTGGACTATGCGGATGAGATGACGCTGGTCCATGCCCTGTCAGACCGCAGAAAGATGGAATGAACAATGAGCTCGATTGCGTATGTGACGGATGAAAACATGGTGGAATACCACCGTCTGTGCGGCAGCCGGCAGATGAACTTCTGGCGTCTGTCCTCCCGGGCGGGTTTTTCCGATTTCCGGCGCGGGGATCTGCTGTTTTTCTATGCCCGCCGTCCGCACATGCGCAGCCGGGGTTTTCTGGGCTATGCCCACTATGTGTCAACCGCCAGCCTGAGTGTCCGCCAGATGTGGAAACGCTATGGCAGCGGGAATGGCTATGAGACCATTCAGGATCTGAAGGAAGCCATCCGGCATGCGGCCCGGGATCATCAGATTCCCGAGAAGCTGAACTGTCTGTATCTGAACGATGCCGTGTTTTTCCGGGAAGCGGTGTATCCGGAAGAAGTCGGGATTGAGATTGACCGGAACCTGGAAAGCTATCAGTACCTGGATGTGGATGATCCGCAGGTCACGGTCCGGATCCTCAAGAAAGCCGAGGAGAAAGGCATTGACCTCTGGAGTGCGGTGCAGAGCTACGCCCCGGACAACATCTTCCGTCTGGATGAGGTGCGTCACCAGCTGGCGCAGATCGTCCGGGAAAACGGGCCGCGGGAACTCAGCCATGCCGAGCAGACCGAGGCGGTCCGCCTGACGGGCCGGCAGGTGCGGGACCGGCATTATGAACTCATCCGGGGCAGTCAGACCGACGCCTTCCGGCTTCAGGATCAGACGCTGTATCTCATGGTCCCCTTCGTCTGCCGACACCACGACCGCAGTCTGCGGCTGAAGGAATATCTGGGAACTCTGCTGCTCTTCAAATGGAAAATCCGGGAAATGCAGCTGCCGGTGCGAAATCTGGTACTGGAAGGCATCTGCAGTGAGGAAGAACCGGAACTGACCGCCATACTGAAAGTGCTGAATACGTATGAATGATTATGAAGTGATTGTCGTCGGCGGAGGGCATGCCGGGATTGAAGCGGCCCTGGCCTGTGCCCGGATGGGACATAAGACCCTGATGCTGACGCTGTCGTTTGAGAATATCGGCAAGATGCCCTGCAACCCTTCGGTCGGCGGTCCGGCCAAAGGGGTGGTCGTCCGGGAAATGGACGCCCTGGGCGGGCAGATGCCCATTACCGCAGACCGGACGGCGCTGCAGTTCAAGATGCTCAACAGTGCCAAGGGACCCGGTGTGCGGGCTTTGCGTGTGCAGTCGGACAAGATTGCCTACCGGGAGATGATGCAGGAGGTCTGCACCCATACGCCAAATCTCACCGTGAAGGCAGGCATGGCGGCACATCTGGATGTGCAGAATCAGAAGGTCGCCGGCCTGACCCTGGCAGACGGTTCGCGGATTACCGCCGATGCGGTGATCCTGACCACCGGTACCTACATGGCCGGCGTGAACATGATCTCTTCCGATGTCACCGAGGGCGGTCCGGATCATGAGACGACCACGAACCAGCTGTCCGCCTCGCTGCGGGAAGCGGGGCTGCGGACTTTCCGGCTCAAGACCGGCACCCCGCCCCGTGTCCTGACGGCTTCGATTGATTTCTCCCAGACGGAGATCGAACCCGGCACGGATCATTTCCTGCATTTCTCCAATACCACCCGGCCGGAAGATGTGCGGCCTCTGGATCAGCAGATCCCCTGCTACATGACCTGGACGACGCCGGAGACGCATGAGATCATTCTGGCCAACCTGAACAAGTCGTCCGTGTATTCCGGTGTGGTCAAGGGGGTCGGGCCGCGCTACTGTCCGTCCATCGAGGACAAGCTGGTGCGCTTTAAGGACAAGCCCCGGCATCTGCTGTTCCTGGAGCCGGAGTCGCTGTCCATGGATACAACCTATGTGCAGGGCTTCTCCACTTCCCTGCCCCGGGACATCCAGGAAAAGATGACCCACACCCTGCCGGGTTTTCAGCACTGCATCATCCGTAAGTATGCCTATGCCATTGAATACGATGCCGTGGATCCGATCCAGATGAAACCGACCTTCGAATCCAAGATCATCGAGAATCTCTTTACCGCCGGGCAGATCAACGGCACATCCGGCTATGAGGAAGCGGGCGGTCAGGGTCTGCTGGCCGGCATGAACTGTTCCCTGAAACTGCGGGGCCGGAAGCCGCTGGTGCTGGGCCGGGATGAGGCCTACATCGGTGTGCTGGTGGATGATCTGACCACCAAGGGGACGGCGGAACCCTACCGGCTGCTGACCAGCCGGGCGGAGTTCCGTCTGCTCTTACGGCATGACAATGCCGAAGAACGGCTGTCCCGCTACGGGTATGAAAGCGGCCTGCTGAGCCGGCAGCGCTATGAGGATTTCCTGGCCCGGGAAGAGAAGCTGAAACAGCTCAAGGCCCAGCTGGGAGACCGGGTCTTTGAACTGGATGATCCGGATGTCCATGCCTACCTGGCTTCCCAGGGCTATGCCGATGACAGCCATGTCGGGGTGCGGGGCGATGAGCTGGTACGCCGGCCGCGCATCCAGACACAGGAACTTCTGGAAGCCATCGGGGAGGAAGAAGATCCCGAGCTCTGTCAGAAGTGCGATATTGATCTGAAGTATGAAGGCTATATTGCCAAGGCGCGCCGGGAAGCGGACCGCCTGAAGGATATGGAAACCCAGGAGCTGGGCACCGACTTCAACTATGACGAGGTAGACAACCTCTCCATTGAGGGCAGACAGAAACTCATGAAGTTCAGGCCGGCCACGATCGGACAGGCCTCCCGGATCTCGGGCGTCAACCCGGCCGATATCGCCGTGCTGGCGATTGCACTGAAACAGCAGAAAGGAAGAAGAGAGCACAATGCGGTATGAAGATGTTGTATCCAATGTAAAGGTCTACGGACTGGAGGACAGCGTCCGGGGGGCGAAGTATCCCATGGCCACGGATCTTTCCCAGGTCGATTCCGAAGTCACGGAACGGACCATTCAGCTGGCCAAGTCCCCGCAGGGCAGCGGCCATGACAATTTCCTGAACGGCGTGGTCGTGCAGTTTGACCTGACCTTTACGAACAAGGCCTGGGTGGAGGCGGAACGCTACCACTTCCTGGACTTCGTCTCGTCGCAGTCCACGATGCACCGGATCACGAAGTTCGATCTGGACAAGTCGTATATCGAATACACCGATCCCCGGATCATTGCGATCATGAAGGAAAAGACCAAGGCCTATAACGAGCTGCTCGCGGACATCAAGGCCCGCAAGGCAGAAGGCAAGGATGTCACCACCCTGAAGGACCTGGCAAACCAGCAGTATCTGGAAATCCTCTACTCGAATCCGTCGGGGTTCCGTCTGACGGCCCGCATGACCACCAATTACCGCCAGCTCAAGACGATCTATGCCCAGCGCAAGGACCACCGGCTGCCGGAGTGGCGTGCGTTCTGTGACTGGATCCGCACCCTGCCGTACAGCACCTTCATCATCAATGACGATGCCGAACAGAAGACCGATCATTAAGGTCCTGTGCTGCCTGCTGGCCTTCTTCCTGCTGGGCTGTCAGAGTACCCAGGAAACGGCAGAGGAGGAAACGCCGCATACCTATGGCATGTGGTTTGCCTATCTGGATTACCAGAATCTGGATGTGTCCAGCGAGGAAACCTTCCGGCAGGAAATCGAGACTGCCTGCACGAACATGGAAGAGCTGGGCATCACGACGGTCTATGTGCATGCCTCGGCCTATACAGACAGTCTCTACAACGGCACGATCTATCCCCGCTCCACGATCTTTGCGGAGACGGACTATGATCCGCTGGGCATCTTCGTGGAGATCGCCCATGCCCATGACCTGAAGATCGAGGCCTGGGTCAACCCCTACCGCTCGGTCGCGGTCGGGGAAGAATCTTTCTTTTCCGAAGACCATGTCATCCGGCAGTGGATTGAACGCAACGATGAGCGGGTCCGCCAGGTCAACGGTCGCTGGTATCTCAATCCGGCCTATGAGGAAGTCCGGGTACTGATCGAACATGTGGTCCAGGAACTGCTGGACAGCTATGACATCGACGGCATTCACTTCGATGACTATTTCTATCCCGAAGGCATTGATGATAGCTTCGATGCCTACATCTATGCCCAGAACGGCGAGTCTCAGGGTCTGTCCCTGGAGACCTTCCGTCAGAACCAGACGGCTCAGCTGATCGCCGAGGTGCATGACCTGACCCAGGCGGCCGGGAAGACCTTCTCCGTCAGTGTGGCCGGCAATAACGACAACAACCTGACGATGTACTATGCGGATGTCTCGGCCTGGCTGCAGGCCGGGGATGTGGATGTGCTGATTCCGCAGATCTACTGGGGCTATAACCATCCGCTGAAGCCCTATACCGAAACCCTGCAGGAGTTCTATGACCTGGCTCAGGGCACCGGCACCACCGTACTGGCCGGCATAGCGGCCTACAAGGTCGGCACGACCGATGCGGGGGCGGGCGATGCGGCGGATGAATGGGTGCAGAACTCAGACATGCTGCAGAGACAGACCCAGACCGCCCTGGAGATGGGCTGTGCCGGGGCCGTCTACTTCCGCTACAGCCATCTGTTCCTGCCTGCTGCGGAAGTCCAGGCGGCCGCCAACGCGGAACGCACCAATCTGTATACCTACCTCTTGCAGAATCCTTAAGGAGAAGACATGACACCAGAAGAGCTTGCCCGCTTTGCCGCAGAAAACGATCTGCCCTGGAATGACACCATGGCGCAGCGGTTTTCCCTGTATGCAGGCATGCTGAAGGAAGAGAATGAGAAGATCAACCTCACGGCCATCACGGAACCGGGTGAGGTCTATGAGAAACACTTCGCCGACTGCCTGCTGCCGCTGAAACAGCCGCAGATCCGCGGCAGGATCGCGGATGTGGGCAGCGGGGCCGGCTTTCCCGGTGTGGTCTTTGCGATTGCCCGGCCGGATCTTGCGGTGGATCTGATCGAGCCGACTCAGAAGAAATGCCGCTTTCTGGAACAGCTGATCACTGCCCTGCAGCTGTCAAATGTGCAGATTCTCTGCCGACGGGCAGAGGAATACCGGGAAGGACGCGAAGTCTATGATGTGGTGTGTGCCCGGGCGGTGGCGCCCCTGCCGGTGCTCAGCGAGCTCTGCCTGCCGCTGACCAGAGTCGGCGGTACCTTCCTGGCCATGAAGGGACCGGGAGCCGAGGTTGAGCTGCAGGCCTGCACGCATGCCCTGCAGGTGCTGGGAGCGGGAAAGCCTGCCATCGTGCACGACACCCTGCCTTCCGGACAGCGCGTGCAGCTGCTGATCCCCAAGGAAAGACCGACGCCGCCGCAGTATCCCCGGGCCTATGCCCGGCTGAAAAAGAACCCGTTGTAAGAAGAGGGAGAAAGGAGAGGAGAGAACCCATGGAGCGAAAATTCAGTCTGTTCGGATTTGGCAGCAGTGCGAAGCCGTCCGAAACCGAGACGGCGCTCAAGGATCATGTCGTGGAGGAAATCCCGATCGAGCAGATTGATCCGTCCCGCTACCAGCCCCGGATTCACTTTGATGAAAGGGCCCTGCAGGAACTGGCGGAATCGATCCGGCAGAACGGTCTGATCCAGCCGATCTCGGTGCGCCAGGTGGCAGACCGCTATGAGATCATCGCCGGCGAACGGCGCTGGCGGGCCTGTAAGATTGCCGGGCTGGAAAAGGTTCCCTGCTATATCCTGACGCCCAGTGAAAACCAGGCGGCCGAGATGTCGCTGGTGGAAAACATCCAGCGGGAAGATCTGACCGCCATTGAGGAAGCCAAGGCTTTCGTGGAAATCATGAGCCGCTCCGGCATGACGCAGGAACAGGTCGCCAGGCGGATCGGCAAGAGTCAGTCCTCGATTGCCAACAAGATCCGCCTGCTCAACCTGGCCCAGGAGGTGCAGGATGCGGTGGTGGACCGGCAGCTCAGCGAGCGTCATGCCCGGGCCCTGCTGGCCCTGCCCCAGGAACAGCAGACGGCGGCGTATCATTATATTGTCGACCGCGGCCTGAACGTCAGACAGAGCGAAGCCTATGTGGAAAAGGTCCTGCAGGGCAAGACGCATAAGCGCCGGCAGAAGACCAAGGGCTTTACGCGCAGCACGCAGATCGGCATCAATTCGATCAATGAATGTGTCGGCATGATCCGGAAGATGGGCATCGAAGTCGTGATGGACACCCGGGAGACGCTGACCGATGTCGAAGTGGTCATCCGTTTTCCGAAATCGTAAGAGGACTAAGACATATGGGAAAGATTATTGCAATTGCCAATCAGAAAGGCGGCGTCGGCAAGACAACGACCAGCATCAATCTGGCAGCCGGCCTGGCCTATACCGGCCGCCGGGTTCTGCTGGTGGACTTTGACCCCCAGGGCAACGCGACCAGCGGGATCGGGGCCCAGCGGGTGGGCTTTCAGCCGGACCATACGGTCTATGAAGTCCTGATGAGCGACATGACGGTTCCGGAAACCCGCATCACCCTGCAGATGCCGCCCCTGGATGTCATCCCGGCGACGGTGGATCTGTCGGGCGCCGATGTGCAGATGGCCAGCCCGGAGTACAAGGTCGGTCATGAGTACTTCCTGCGCCGCAAGCTGGATCCGGTCCGGAATGACTATCACTACATCATCATCGACTGTCCTCCGTCTCTGGGCCTGCTCAACACCACGGCCCTGGCCGCGGCCGACTCGGTGATCATTCCGGTGCAGTGCGAGTACTTCGCCATGGAGGGCGTCTCGCAGCTGCTCAGCACGATCCGGCTGGTCAAGCGGCTCTGGAATCCCCAGCTGTCCATCGAGGGGGTGCTGCTCACGATGTTCGATGTCCGCACCCGCCAGTCGGTGGAGGTCCAGCAGGACGTGCGCAAGACCTTCAAGGAATATGTGTACAAATGCTACATTCCCCGGAATGTCCGGCTCTCCGAAGCCCCTTCCGCAGGGATGTCGATCTTTGAGTATGATACCCGCTCCGAGGGCGCCAAGGCCTATGCGGCCCTGGTCAAGGAAGTCATCACGGCGAATGAAAAAGGAAATCGGTAAAACATGGCGGAAAAGAAAAACAGAAAAGCACTGAAACGCGGTCTGGATGACATCTTCGGCGTGGATGTGGATCAGTACCTGAACGACATCCAGAGCAATAACGCCGCCGCCCCCGGGCGTAAGGAAGTCGAGCTGCCCATCAGCCAGATCCGGGCCAATCCCTATCAGCCCCGCAAGGACTTTGATCCCAAGGCACTGAAGGAACTGAGTGAGTCCATCAAGACTCATGGCATCTTCACTCCCCTGCTGGTGCGTCCCTCCGTGCAGGGCTATGAGCTGATTGCCGGCGAGCGGCGTCTGCGGGCGGCGAAGATGGCAGGTCTGACTACCGTACCGGCCGTGTCGGTTGACTTCACGGAAGAGCAGATGATGGAGATTTCCCTGCTGGAGAACATCCAGCGGGAAGACCTGAACCCGATCGAAGAAGCGGCGGCCTATGCGCAGCTGATGAAGCGCCTGGGCTATACGCAGGAACAGCTGGCCCAGCGGGTCGGCAAGTCGCGGGAATACTGTGCAAATATGCTGCGGCTGCTGAATCTGCCCGAATCGGTACAGCAGCTGGTGGCACAGGGCAAGCTGACCATGGGACATGTCCGTCCCCTGCTGGCCCTGAAGGATCCGGATAAGATGTATGATGCCGCCCTCTACATCGAACAGCATAAGCTGTCCGTACGCGAGGTCGAAGCTTACGTCCGAACGCTGCAGAACGAACCGGTCCGGCCGAAGAAGAAAAAGGTCAGGGAAAAGGACCCGCTGATCCGGGATGTGGAGAACCGGATGATCTCGCGCCTGGGCACCCGGGTGGAGATTTCCCCCAAGGCCATCACCATCGCCTACAGCGATACCCAGGACCTAAACCGGATCCTGGAACTGCTCGGCATGATCGAAGAAGAATAACCCTGAAGTTATTGTTAAAAGTGCGGTTTTGTATAGTTTTTCAGGGCTGTTTTTCGTATTTTGCCGTGTTCAAATGCGGCATTTCTCTATAAAATGACCATGTTGGTACTTTCGATGACGGAGCGGTCGTGGAAAATCTACCGCCTGCTGTTAGGCATCGGACTGGCCCTGGGTGTCTTTGATTTCCGGATCACCACCGGACTGGCGCTGGGGGCAGGCATTTCGCTGTTCATCTACCGGCGGATTGCCCGCTGGTGCGATGCGCTGATTGCGGCGCGTCAGGAACCGAGCCGGAAACAGGCGAGTCTGAACTTCCTGACCAACTACGGCCTCTATGCCCTGGTGCTGATCATCGCCGCCCTGCGGCCGCAGATCTTCAGCCTGGCAGCCTGTGCCGTAGGGATGTTCCTCATCAAGATCACCGTCATACTGGAAGCGCTGATGTTCAGAAACAAGGACGCAAAGGAGGTGAAGCGGAATGGAAGTGCAGTCGGATGTCTACGGAATTCTGCTGGTGACAGCGATCATCGCGGTCTTTATCCTGATCCTCTCGCACAAGCTGGCCAGGACCGATCCGATGGCCCAGCCCAAGGGGCTGCTGCTGGCAGTGCTGATGGGCGTGCAGAAAGTGAATGCTGATGTCGAATACAACGTCGGCAAGAAAACGGCGAAGATCTTCACCCCCTACATTCTGACCATCTCGGTCTATATCTTTCTTTCCAACATTATTTCGCTGTTCGGTATCTCTTCACCGACCGCCAACCTCAGTGTCACGCTGACCCTGGCGATCATCACCTGGGTCATGCAGCAGATTGCCTCGTTCAAGTACAGCGGTGCCAAGGCCTGGTTCCACAGCTTCATCGAACCGATCCCCGTCATGCTGCCGATGAACATCATGGGCAAGTTCTCTTCGATTATTTCCATGTCGATGCGTCTGTTCGGCAATATTCTCTGCGGGGGCATCATGATGTCGCTGGTGTATACCGGCTGTCAGTCCCTGTCCAACGCGATTGTCGGACTGTTCGGAGCGTCCTCGTCGCCCTTCAACTTCATGGCGCCGATCCTCTCCCCGGTCCTGCATGCCTATTTTGATCTGTTCTCTGGCTTCATTCAGACACTGGTCTTCGTAACCCTGACTATGGTCTTCGTCGGCGTGGAAGTGCCCGAAGAAGTAAAGAAATCTTAAACAGGAGGAATTGAAGTATGGATTTGGTAAAAGGATTGATCGCAATTGGTGCCGGTATTGCTGTCTGCGCCGGCATGATGACAGGTCTTGGCGAAGGTCTGTGCGCCGGCATGGCCATCACGGCCATGGGCAAGAATCCGGACATGGCTCCGACGCTGCGTTCCAACATGATTCTCGGTATTGCCCTGTCGGAAACCTGCGCGATCTACGGGCTGCTGATCGCGATCATTCTGATCTTCGTATACTGATCGGGTGGCACCATGGATATCGATGTATACGAACAACTGGTGCCGAATGGTCTGACGATGATTACGCAGTTATGTTCTACGGCGATTCTCTTCCTGCTCATGTGGAAACTCCTGTACAAACGGGTTTCCGCCTGGTTTGAAGCCCGGAGCGAGAAAATGCAGCAGGATCTGACCGACAGCGAAAAGGCCCGCACGGAGGCGCTGAAGGACCGGGAAGAGGCCCAGGCGCAGCTGCAGGCCGCATCCGGCAAGGCGGAGGAGATTGTCAGTGCTGCGGTGAAGGAAGCTTCCCAGCAGCGCGATGACATTCTCGCCGATGCCAAGAAGGAAGCGGACCTGACCCGTCAGAAAGCCAGAGAAGACATTGAGGCTGACCGCCGCAAGATGGCCGGGCAGATGCAGAAGGAAATGGTCGATGTGGCCATGGATGCGGCTGCCAGGCTGATGGGGACACAGGATCTTTCCCGGCTCGACCAGCAGGCGGTGGAGAACTTTGTAAAGGAAGCGCAGTCCGATGGCTTCTGAAGTGGCGAGCCGCTATGCGGACGGGCTGATGGCCCTGGCCCGTGAGAATCACACGGTGCCGGATAAGAAAGAGATGGCAGAAGCCATCCTGAAGGTCTATGAACAGGAACCGCTGCTGCGGGATTTCTTTGCGTCTGTGAAGATCACCGATGCGCAGAAGAAAGCGTTCATCGATCAGGTATTCGGAGCAAGTCTGGACCAGGACATGATTCACCTGCTCAAGCTGCTGGTGGACAAGGACCGCATGTACTACATCCGGGACATCCTGGAAGACATCCTGGCGCAGGCCGATGAGGAGCTGGGTATCCAGCAGGCCATGGTCTACAGCGCCCGGGAACTGCCGAAAGAGGATCTGGAGAAGATCCGCAAGGCGCTGGCCGCCCAGACCGGCCGGGAAATTCATCTGCGCACGAAGATTGATCCTTCCCTGATCGCCGGGATCAAGGTCGTGGTCGGCAGCCGCGTCACCGATGCGACCATGAAGAGCCGGGTGGAAGGCATGAAGCGGGCGCTTCTGAAAGGAGGACAGGCATGAAGGATATCAGACCGGAAGAGATCGGTGCTCTGATCAAGGAGCAGATCAAGAATTACGATGAACAGATTCATTCGGATGATGTCGGCTATGTCATCAGTGTCGGCGACGGCATTGCCATGGTGCAGGGAATTGACCAGGCGATGTCTTCCGAACTTCTCGATTTCGGTCATGGCGTTGCCGGCATGGTCCTGAACCTCGAAGAAGATCACATCGGCGCGGTGCTGCTGGGTGACGATACGCTGGTTAAAGAGGGCGATGAAGTCCGCCGGACCGGCCGGGTCGTCGAAGTCCCGGTGGGCGATGCGCTGCTGGGCCGGGTGGTCAACGCCCTGGGTCAGCCGATTGACGGCCTGGGCGAGATCAAGACCGACAAGAGCAGAGCCATTGAGCGGGTCGCTCCGGGTGTCATGACCCGGCGTTCCGTGTATCAGCCTCTGATGACCGGCCTCAAGGTCATTGACTCGATGATCCCGATCGGCAAGGGTCAGCGTGAGCTGATCATCGGCGACCGGGAAACCGGCAAGACCGCCCTGGCCATTGACACGATCATCAACCAGAAGGGCAAGAATGTGTACTGCATCTATGTGGCCATCGGCCAGAAACAGTCCACCGTCGCCCGTCTGGTCCAGAAACTGAAGGAAACCGGGGCCATGGACTATACCACGGTCCTGCAGGCCAGTGCCTCCGAGACGGCGCCGATGCAGTACATCGCTCCGTATGCCGGCTGTGCGATGGGCGAGGAATGGATGGAACAGGGCAAGGATGTCCTGATCGTCTATGATGACCTGTCCAAGCATGCCGTGGCTTACCGGACCATGTCCCTGCTGCTGCGGCGGCCTCCTGGAAGAGAAGCCTATCCCGGTGATGTGTTCTACCTGCATTCCCGGCTGCTGGAACGGGCTGCCAAGCTCAACGATGAGCTGGGCGGCGGTTCCCTGACAGCCCTGCCGATCATCGAAACTCAGGCCGGGGACATCTCCGCCTATATTCCGACCAATGTCATTTCCATCACGGACGGACAGATTTTCCTGCAGACCGAACTGTTTAACTCCGGCATCCGGCCGGCTGTGGATTCCGGTCTGTCGGTTTCCCGTGTCGGTTCCAATGCCCAGACCAAGGCGATGAAGAAGGAATCCTCGAGCCTGAAGCTGGAACTGGCCCAGTACCATGAGATGCTCACGTTTGCCCAGTTCGGTTCCGACCTCGATGCCTCGACCAAGAAGATCATCGATCACGGCGCCCGGCTGGAAGAACTGCTCAAGCAGCCGCAGTACCAGCCGATGCCCATGGCCGAGCAGGTGCTGTCCCTCTATGCGGCCAAGCACGGCTATCTGGACCAGGTGGAAGTGGAGAAGATCTCGAAGTTCGAGTCCTACATGCACCGCCAGTTCCATGAGAACCACCAGGATCTCATCGACCAGATCGATGAAAAACAGGATATTGACGATGCGCTCGACAAGGCCATCGGCGAAGCCATGCAGAAGACGCTGGAAGACTTCCAGCTGATGCAGGGAGCGTAAGCCCATGGCGCAGTCCAAACAGGCCCTGCGGGCGCGCATACGGTCGGTCAACTCCACGCGCAAGATCACCAAAGCCATGGAGATGATTGCCAATGCCAAGCTGTTCAAGCTGCGGAATCAGATGGAAGCCAACCGGACCTATGCCCAGAAGATGCAGGACATGGTCGACGAGATGATGGTGCGCAACCCGATGGCCGAGAGCGTGTACAACGTGAAGAACGATTCTCCGGTCCGCCTGAGCATCGTCTTCTGTTCCGACCTCGGTCTGTGCGGGGCGTATAACCAGAATGTCATGCGCCAGGCCAGCGACTCCTGCCGGAAGGAAGATCCGATGGTCGTCATCGGCACCAGTCTGTACAAGACCCTGAAGGAAGAACTGGGGTTCCACGTCATTCATGACAAGCCGATTTCCGGGGATCATGTGACCTATGACACCCTGCGTCCCTACCTGCAGGAAGGTCTGACCCAGTACCTGCATGGCCAGATCGGCGGCATTCAGGTCATCTATACCCGGTTCGTGAATACGATGACCTTCCGGCCGGCAGCGGATGTGCTGATTCCGGCCCAGGTCCATCAGCAGGCACCGGCCGGGAAGAGCGAGGAGACTTCGGAAGAGTCTTCCGGCAAGGCCGAGACCCTGTTCATCCCGGATGAAGAATCCATCCTGAATGAACTGATTCCGCTGATGGTCATGAACGTGGCCTATTCCGACTGGCTGGAGTCCGCCACCGCGGAACAGGGCAGCCGCCGGGTGGCCATGAAGACCGCCACGGATAACGCAGATGACCTCAGTGAACAGCTCCTGCTGGATTACAACAAAGCCCGGCAGGCCGCCATTACCCAGGAAATCACCGAAATCGTCGGTGGTTCCGAAGCGGTGTAGAAAGAGAGGACAGCATGCTAGAAACAGGAAAAATCGTACAGGTCATCGGACCGGTCGTGGATATCCGGTTTGCTCCGGAGAATCTGCCGGCGATCCGGAATGCCATCCTGATCAATGAAGGCACAGAGAAGCAGATGACCGTGGAAGTCGCCCAGCATATCGGAGACGACATTGTCCGCTGCATCGCCATGAGTTCCACCGACGGCCTGGTCCGCGGTCAGCCGGCCCGAGATACCGGGACGCCGATCGAAGTGCCGGTCGGGGATGAAGTCCTGGGCCGGATGTTCAACGTCCTGGGCGAGCCGATCGACGGCCTGGGCCCGGTCAATGCCAAGAAGAAGATGCCCATTCACCGCGCCGCGCCGGACTTCCAGGATCAGACCGTCACCTCGGATATTCTCGAGACCGGCATCAAGGTCATTGACCTCCTGACGCCCTATTCCAAGGGCGGCAAGATCGGTCTGTTCGGCGGTGCCGGTGTCGGCAAGACCGTTCTGGAACAGGAACTGATTCACAACATTGCCATCGAACACGGCGGCCGTTCCGTCGTGGCGGGTGTCGGCGAACGGACCCGTGAAGGCAATGACATGTACTACGAGATGAAGAACTCCGGCGTTCTGCCCAATACCGTGCTGCTGTATGGCCAGATGAACGAATCCCCGGGTGCCCGTATGCGGGTTGCCCTGAGTGCCCTGACCATGGCCGAGTATTTCCGGGATGAGGAACACCAGGATGTGCTGCTGTTCATCGATAACATCTTCCGGTTCACCCAGGCCGGTTCGGAAGTCTCGGCTCTGCTGGGCCGGATGCCCAGCGCCGTCGGCTATCAGCCGACCCTGGCGACCGAAATGGGCCAGCTGCAGGAGCGGATCACCTCCACCAAGGACGGGTCCATCACCTCGGTCCAGTGCATCTATGTGCCGGCCGACGACCTGACCGACCCGGCTCCGGCGACCGCCTTCACCCATCTGGATGCCAAGACGGTTCTGGACCGTTCCATTGCCGCTCTGGGTATCTACCCGGCTGTGGATCCCCTGTCTTCCTCTTCCCGTATGCTGGATCCGCTGGTGGTCGGCGAGGAACATTACCAGATCGCCCGCCAGGTCATTGAGATCCTGCAGCGGTACAAGGAACTGCAGGACATCATTGCCATCCTGGGCATGGATGAGCTGGGCGAAGAGGACAAGAAGACCGTCGCCCGGGCCAGAAGAATCCGGAACTTCCTGTCCCAGCCCTTCCGGGTTGCGGAACAGTTCTCGGGGGTCAAGGGCGTCTATGTCCCGGTCAAGGATACGATCCGCAGCTTTGAGGAAATCCTGGCCGGCAAGTATGATGATCTGCCGGAGGCTGCCTTCCTCACCGTCGGAACGATCGAAGACGTGGTGAAGAAAGCAGAAACGATGAAATGAGCACCATTGACGTTTTCATCATCACACCCCAGGGCCTGTACAAACAGACCCAGACCAGCATCCTGAATGTGGAGACCTCGGACGGGGCAAGAGGCATTCTGCCCAACCACGTCCCGGTCGTCACGATGCTGCGCAGCGGGGTGCTGAACCTGGAGGAAAACGGCAGACGCGAGAATTACTTCTGTGACGGCGGCCTGCTCTATTACCGGAACAACAAGGCCGAGATCCTGACCGACCGCGTGATGCATGCCTCGGAAATCGACCGGGCGGAAGCCCAGAAACAGGCCGAGGAATGTGCCCGGAAACTGGAGACGGAAACCGATCCGGCGCAGATTGACCTGCTGAAGAAACAGCAGCGCGCTGCCCAGATGATGACCAGGACCGTTGATCAGCAGAAAGGATGACAATCCTGTATGGGACCCTGAGCGGTCCCATTTTTGACAGATGCACCTTCCGGTAATAGAGTACCCAAGGAGAACCTCATGTCCTATACCTTTCATACCGATATCGATCCAGAGGAAATGGATGCCTTCGTCCTGCAGTCGGATCAGAATACCCTGATGCAGACAAGCCCCTGGGCAAAGGTGAAGCAGAACTGGGAACCGGTCTATGCCGGCGTGACGGATGAGCACGGCCTCGCCGCTACGGCACTGATCCTGTTCCGGCATGTCAGTGCCCATCATACCCTGGCCTATATTGCCCGGGGTCCGGTCATGGATTACCACAATGCCGGGCTGGTGCGCTTTACGCTGGACCATATCCGTACCCTGGCGCAGCAGAAGCAGGCCTTTGCGGTCCGCTTTGACCCCCTGGTGCTCTCCCGTCTCTACCCGATCAAAGAGAAGGATCAGGACCATCCCCTGCAGAATGAGGAGGTCATCCGGCTGCTGCAGGACTGCGGCTGTACCTGGAAAGGCTATACGAAGAAGATCGAGGAAACCACCCAGCCCCGCTTTGAAGCCTACATGCAGGTGGATGAACACTGGCGTGACCGGCTGATCAAGAACACCCGGCAGTCCATCCGCACGGCAGAGAAGCGCGGCGTGGAGGTCTTTACCGGCGCGCAGTATCTGCCGGAGTTTGAGGAAGCCCTGCACGGCACCGAACAGCGCCAGCAGATTGCCTTGAGAACAACCGAGTATTTCCGGAACATGCTGGAAGCATTCGGAGACCAGGCGGTACTGGCCGTAGCCCGGCTGAACTTCTCGCATCAGCACGACCGGCTGACGAAGGAAATCCGGGAAACGCAGGAAAAGCTCCAACAGGCTGTATACAGGAAAGACATCAAAGAGCTGACCAGAGACCTGCAGAATCTGCAGAAGGAACTGGAACGGAATGACCAGGACTGGCAGCAGGAACAGAAAGAGGAAGTCACCCTCTGCGGCAAGCTGGTCTGCTTCAATGAGAAGCGCATGGACTTCTTCTATATGGGCAACAACTCGAAGTACATGCGGGTCAGAGCGAATTATTATCTCTATGCCCGTTTCCTGGATGACTGTGCTGCCCGGCATATTCCCCTCTGCTGTTTCGGCGGGGTGGAAGGCACCCTGGATGACGGCCTGACCCAGTTCAAGAGTGCCTGGCCGATTGACATCGCCGAATATATCGGAGAATTCAACATGGTGCTGAATCCCTTCTGGTATAAGATGTTCGACCGGGTCTGGCCCTTCCTGCGCCAGTCGGCAGGCCGGCTGCGCGGGCATCAGAAACAGACTGAAAAGCATCCCTGAAGAGCGTATTCAGGGATGTTTTATTTACATAAATGAAAATAATTCTCAAAATTAACAAAGCAATTTAAAATTTTTCATAAGCACTTCTGTTTTTGTGTTAAAATCCTGTGTTTTTATCAAGGGTTCAGGTTGACTTCAACAGCGGAAAATAGTACAAAAAAATCGTAAACAAATCTAAAGACTACATTTATCTGAGATAATCGGGAATGCCGCATTCTGAGGCGGAGTCTGGCTGGTTTGTTTACGGCAGCTGTCACTGCCAAATCAAAGAAACGAAAGATTTTTGTGGCTTGCAATGGGGGGCATTGAAGATCATGAAAAACCGTAGTTTGCACCGTCTGGTCCAGCTTTTTACTGTTCTGGTCTTTTTTTATTTCAAGTACCGCTGCTGCATTTGCGGATGACACCATACGTGAAGCAACGGGCACTTATTACGGCGGTCAGGATTCTTACTACAACACGTTCTATATCAATAACGGCACGGAAAACGAGGTTGCGTACTGCTTCAACTATAATCTCGGCATGACGAGGCGTCCTGCCTACAGCAAGCTGACAGACGCGACTGCGGCTGAACTGAAATACTATTCTGCACGGAGCTCGGACAGTACCATTACAGCCGATGATCTGTACGACAGAATCCTCGATATTGTTTATAACGGATATCCGAATAATGCGTCTGATATCTATACCACTTCCGGGTTAAGTGAAGTGGACAGTGACGGACATATTTTCCGCTGGGCAACCCAGTGTGCGATCTGGCATTATACGGATAATGCAGATCTGAGTGACTTCTCAGACGATGCCGGCATCAGTACGCTTTTCTCCCGCACCTATACCTGGTCCGGCGCGTGGTATTACACCTACTATGATGAACTGACCGCCTTTGAGAAAGCCTATAATCTGCTGATCGGTGATTCCCTGACCGCGCATCCTTCAACCTATTCCCTGGATCTTTATGTACATCAGAATACGCGTGTCCAGAACCTGCTGACAACCAGAGCTGCGACAAGTACGACTGTGGAAAGCAGTGATACGGTAGATGTAACCCTGACGAAGACCTGGTACAGCAGCGGGACGGAAATCCCGTCTACCGATGACTTTGTGTCGTATGTTCATCTCTACCGCCAGACCCAGACCACTACCGGCAGTCTGAGCGATGCAGAGGAAATCACGGATGCAACCGAAACCTGTACAGAGAATTCAGATGGCACCTATACCGTGACATTCAGTGATCTGCCCAGATACAATACCGACGACGATACCTCCTACTATTACACGGTTGTTGAGAGTGCAATTACGGATTTCTATGGGTACGGGGTCGTATCTTCCGGAACGAATACCTATACGGCGGTCAATGTTTCGGAGACTGAGGTTTCCATCACGAAGCTCTGGGTTGATGGCAATAACGCCGACGGATACAGACCAAGTGCAGATGACTATGTCAGCTGGCTGCAGCTGACAGCCAATGATGAGGTCGTCGATGCCACGCCGACAGTGACCGACAACGGCAATAATACCTATACCGTTACCTATTCCGATCTGCCTGATTATGATGAAAATGGCGATGCCCTGGATTATGCCATAGACGAAGTCATTCCGGACGAGATGAGTGACTATTACAGCAAGACAGTGAGTGATGGGACAATCACCAATCAGGCTGTAACCAGCATTTCAGTCACAAAGGAATGGGCAGACGGCGCATCCGGTGATGAAGCAGTCATTGTACTTCTGCTGAACGGTGAAGATACCGGCCTGAGCGTGACGCTGAATGAAGATAACGACTGGACGGCAAGCTTTACGGATGTTCCTCTCTATGATCTGAACGGAAACAGTTACAGCTATTCAGTTTCTGAACAGACAAGCAATTATCGGTATACAATAGAGAAGCAGGATGATGGCAGCTATGTCATCACCAACTACCCGAAGACAACGACCACGACCACAACTACGACATCGGTCCGTAAGGTCGTAAATACCAGCGATAAATAAAATAACCCCCAGCAAGGCGAAGGAACAGTCATGGGAAACCGTGATGCGTTCCTCCGCCTTTTAATGTGAGGCAGGAGTTAAACATTCCTGCAGGGCTAACAAAAAGCGGTCTTGCCTGGCTGCTCAAGACGGTGGGCTGACCGCTTTCCTGATTCGTTGTTTAGTGCTTCTTCTTTTCTTCAAGCTTTTCCCGGACTTCCTGAATGCTCAGTCCTTCTCTGCGGGCAATCGCCGCAAGATCTTCATACTCATACTTGGAACGGGAAATTCCGAAGCCGGACACATCTTTTCTTCTGACAGTTCCGTATTCGGTTTCCACGTTTTCCACCTGACGCCGCAGGGTATACCTTGAACAGGCATACCGGCGGATTCCCAGCGTCGAAGTATAGCGGAAGATGACAGCCGCGATGTCCTGCTGCTGAGAAGGCCGGCAGAGAACATGGATCAGCGTTCCGGGACGGCTCTTCTTCATACCGGCGGGGACGGTATAGACTTCCAGGGCGCCTGCCTCGAAGATCCGTTCTGCGGCAAAGCCGATCTCCTCGGCCGTCATATCATCCACATTGAAATTGAGGTCTGTGATCTGTTCGGCTTCTGCTTCGCTTTCCCCAAGCAGAGCCCTGACACAGTTGGCAGCCTGGAACTCTTTTCTGCCCATGCCATAGCCGATCCGCTGCACTTTCATGACCGGCATCTCGCCGAACGATGTGGCGAAGTGTTTCAGCAGAGCAGCACCGGTCGGCGTGCACAGTTCTCCCTGAATGGCTCCGCCATAGATCGGCACCTCCCTCAGAATCCAGGCGGTGGCCGGTGCGGGAACCGGCAGAAGACCATGCGCGCATTCGACCTGCCCGGCCCCGACATGAACCGGTGAAACGATAACCTGTTCCGGGGCAAGTTTATGCATGAGCAGGCATACTGCCGAGATATCTGCGACGGCGTCCAGCGTGCCGACTTCATGGAAATGAATCTGCTCCACCGGCTGGCCGTGAACATGGCTTTCCGCTTCGGCAATCAGCTGATAGACGGCCAGAACATCTTTTCTGACCTCCTCCGGCAGCGGTTCCTTTTCGATAATCTGCGTGATTTCGGCCATGCCGCTGTGATGGTGGTGGGCATGCTCCTCTTCGTGGCTGTGATCATGTTCATGGTCATGATCATGATGATGTGCATGCATGGCTCCTTCTTCCAGTCCGTTAACCAGGACATTCATGCCGGTGCCGGCAATGCCGCATCGGCTTCGTTTTTCCGTCTGAAATTCCACGCCGGGGATGCCCAGCTGATTCAGTTCCTTCAGTACGGCTTCCGGATCCTCGGTCAGCTCCAGCAGCGCTCCCGTCAGCATATCTCCTGCCGCACCCATGCTGCAGTCCAGATAAAGTGTCTTCATTGCTGTTTTCCTTCCTTTCCAAAAACGAAGATGGCTCTCTTCCTTCGGGAAAAGACAATCATCTTCGTGTGTGTTTCTTCTGCTTCGTGTTGCTTCAGGAACAGTCCGCTGTTCCCTGCCGCAGCCGCTTCGGCGGCTGCCGTCATTGTAAAACAGGACCGGAAACAGCGTCAATTCCTTCCCGGTACAGAAAAACACGGCAGGCCGTGTTTCCGGAAACGATTCAGTTTTCGAAGATCTTCCGTCGGGCAAGGAAACGGCACAGGAAGTAGCCCAGGACTGCGGCGATCAGCTCTCCCACGGCGACCTCTGCTCCGCAGAGCAGCGAGCCCATGACCACATTGTCCGGGAACAGCAGAACGCCCAGTTCGATGCCGACGAAGACGAAGTTGAAGACAACCGGCATCAGGATGCTCAGCACCGGTATGCCGCGGTAACGGCGCTCCCGGAAGTGATACGTGCACTCGGCGGCCAGGAAGGTCGCCAGGGTGCCGACAAAGGCATCCAGGAAGCCGGTCGGGTTGACCCCGGTTGCGGCACCGATCAGGTTGGTCAGAAAGCAGCCGGCGGTGACGCCGAAGATGGCGGGTTCATAGATCAGCGGCAGAATGGTCAGTGCCTCGGCGATCCGGATCTGGATACTGCCGAACGAGATCGGGGCCAGGGCAAGGGAAACGGCTGTGTAGACTGCCGCAATCATGGCAGTTCTTGTCAAATCTCTGGTACGCAGAAAGATCATCTCCTTATTTTGGGTGTACGTCGGGTAGCCGCTACCGACGGGAATCCGGAAGGACTTCGGTTACCTATGTTACCCGCAGGAAGGAAAATGGTCAACAAAGAAAAATAGCACCTGCATGCAGGTGCTGCCTGGTATTACTTTGCGTGGCTTTCCAGCCAGCCGGTGATCTCCTGCAGTCTTCTGATGCGGTGCAGGGGCTTTCCGGAGCGGGAGAGTTCATGGTTTTCGCCATGGAAGACCACCATTCTGGTCTCCACTCCGTTCTGGGTCAGGGCCATCATCATCTGGTAGCCTTCGCTGATCGGGCAGCGGCGGTCTTCATCCGAGTGGATGAAGAGCGTCGGTGTCCTGGCCTGGCTGGCATACTTCAGCGGCGAATGGGCCCAGGTGACCTCAGCCTCATCCGCGCTGTCCGCAACACCGTTCTGGTCGGTGACGAAGAACGGCGAGATGTCAGAGGTATAGCCCATGGACATCCAGTTGGAGATGGAACGCTGCGAGGCGGCACAGCAGAACCGGTCGGTATGGCCGATGATCCAGTTGGTCATATAGCCGCCATAGGAACCGCCGGTGACGCAGAGCCGGTTCCGGCTGATGTTGGGATACTTATGCAGGACGGCGTCGGTGAAGTCCATCAGGTTCTCATAGTCGATCGTGCCGTACTTGCCTCGCAGGTCGGCAAATTCATCCCCTCTGCCATCCGATCCGAAGATGTTGCAGAAGAAGACCACGAAGCCCCGGGCACACCAGACCTGCATCTCATGGAAGAAGGCTTCGGTATAGATGGTCCTGGGTCCGCCATGGATATCCAGAACGGCCGGGTATTTCTTCTTTTCCGAGAAGCCTTCCGGCAGAAGGACCCAGCCCTTCAGGGAACAGCCCTGAGAGTGGAAGGTGAGGGGCCGGGGTTTTGCCACATACTTTCCTTCCAGTGCCGCATCGTTGAAATGCGTCAGGCGGGTAATCTTCTTTGTGCTGTAGGAAAAGGCATAGAGTTCTGCCGGTCTGTCCGATGCCACGGCACAGAAGGTGATCCCATCCTGGCCGGCGTCCAGGAAACTGATCGTGCCGGGCATGGTGCACAGCGTCTCCGCTTTGGTGAAGGAGCTGTTCCATCTCCAGATCTCGATATGATCTTCGACGGTAGCCAGTGTGATGAGCCGGTCGCTGGCTACGACCTGCTGTTTCCCGCCCTTCAGCAGAACGTCGGCACTGCCGGCATTGCCCTGCGTCCGTTCCGGTCTGCCCAGCAGGGTCAGCTGGTTCTTGGTCACTTCATAGAAGGCCGGGGTTTCCTCCAGACCGAAGTTCTTCATGTCGGTGGCCTGGGCAATCAGTCTGCCCTTGATGACATGCAGGCCGGCAATATGATGGGTGCTGCGGTTATAGAAGGTCGAGACCCTGCCGCTCAGGGCATCACAGACATAGATCCTGTCTTTCCAGGAATACCGGCTGTGACGGACACAGCCGCTGAAGTAGATCGTGGTGCCGCTGACTTCCACCAGATGCACATCCATGTACGGACCGGTGACCCGCTTCAGCCGGCCGGTCTTTGCGTTGTAGAGGAAGAGGGCATTGCGCATGCCGTTGATGATGCCCTGGCCGTTGAACCACCAGGGATTCTCATCGATGACGGTGTAGTCCTTCTCAGCGGCCAGCTTCGCCGCCAGTTCCTGATTCTGTTCCGGGGTATTCTTATAGGCATCCGGAACTTGCACCAGGATGGCAGCGGTCAGGACATAGAGGTCATCTGTGACCTTCTTCATGCCCGAAAGCGTCACCGGCAGAACGGTCCAGGGCATGGCCTCGCCGCCGTTGATGTCCAGCAGGAACAGTTCGGTTCTGCCGGGCTGAGTTTTCTCTTCGGTGCTGCGCTGCAGGATCAGATGCGTGTCATCCTGCCAGCAGACAATCGTGGTGGAGAAGGAAGCGGTCGCCTGGACAGGCTTCCCGTCCTTCAGCAGCCAGACATCCCGGAAGTAGTCGTTCTTATCCTTACGGCTCCAGGCGGTCTGGAAAGCCCCGACGGTGCCGGAGGGGTTGTACTGCAGATTCTCCGGAAAACGGTAAAGCAGAAGGTCTTCAATCTCAATTTTTTTCATTCCAGCTGTCCTTTCTTTTTCTTTTCCAGCAGTAAGAAGGTCATGGCGACGGTCTTGGCATCGTCGATTTCTCCGGCCAGGATCTTATCCCGGATCTCTTCCAGGGAAAGGCGGGAGACGTTCAGGTACTCGTCCGCATCCAGATGCTGACCGACAAACTGATCCTTGCGGCAGTAGTAGAACCAGATGATCTCATTGTCGTAGGCCGGGGTCGGGGCGATGCGGCCCAGGTACTCAAAGTCCCTGCCGGACCAGCCGGTTTCCTCCCGGATCTCGCGCCGGGCGGTGACCAGGGGATCTTCGCCCGCTTCGCGGTGTCCGGCCGGGTATTCCAGGGTGACCTGGTTTTCGCCATAGCGGAACTGGGTGACCAGGAAGAAACGGCCCTCCTCGTCCTCCATGGCCACTCCGGCGCCGCCGGGATGGTCAACCAGCTCCCGTTTGAAGTGACTGCCGTCCGGCAGTTCCACCTCATCCACATACAGATTCAGCGCCTCACCTTCATAGACGGTGTAGCGGCTGATCCGCTTTTCTATTTGTGCCATACAAGCTGCCTCATTTCTGTCACTTCGATTATAAGCCGTAATGCTCAGGCCCTGCCCGGATCGGCTAGAATAGGGGCATGAACAGAAAAGTCTATTTTGCCGGTTCCATCCGGGGCGGCCGGAACGATGCGGCCCTGTATCAGACTTTCATCCGGGAGATCAATAAGACCGATCAGGTCCTGACTGAACACGTCGGCGATCTCTCCCGGTCCGTCAGGGAAGGAACCCGGAACCAGGACCGGGAGATCTATGAACAGGATACGGCCTGGCTGCGGGCGTGTGATGTCGTGATTGCCGAATGCACGCATCCTTCCCTGGGTGTGGGCTATGAGCTGGCCTATGCCGAGCGGTATGACAAGCCGGTGCATATCCTCTACCGGCCGCAGGAGACCAGTCTCAGTGCCATGCTCAAGGGCAATCCCCGCTTTGTGCTGCACCCCTACCGCAAGGAAGCCGAGGGACTGGAAATCCTGCACGAGATTCTGCAGGATCTGTAAAACGGAGAAGCGCTCTCCGTTTTCTGACTCATTTCTTCGCGTTTTCCGCCGCCACCCGGATCATGTCCTGGATATTCTCTTCCGACATGGTGTGGACGGTGCCGATGCCTTTGGCATAGGCACAGATCCTGGCCGCATCTTCGATATAGACGGCCCGGATATGCGCCTGTTCCAGGTCTTTGCCGATGGCGACAGCCCCGTGGTTGGCCATCAGACAGCCATAATGACCGCCCTGCATGGCCGCAGCCGCATAGGTGCCCACCTCATTGGTGCCCGGGGTGGCGTAGTCGGCCAGCGGCACCCCGCCGCCCAGGAACGGCACCATCTCAATCAATATGCAGGGAATGGGCTGATGGGCCACCGCAAAGCCGGTTGCGTAGGGAGAATGGGTATGCACCACCGCGCCGGCCTCCGGGAAAGCCTTGTAGAGCTCGGCATGCAGACGCCATTCACTGGAGGGTTTCCATTTTCCTTCCAGCACGGTCCCGTCCAGCTTCATGGCCACCATGTCCTCCGGCAGGATGGTCTCATAGGGACGGGAGGTCGGGGTAATGACCATGATTCCGCTGTCCGCATCATAGGCGGAAAGATTGCCGCTGGTGCCGGCAAACAGATGTTCGGCATAGCTCTGCTTCGTCCAGGCATGGACGGTCTGACGCATTTCTTCGATTGTCATTTCAGTATTCTCCTTTATCTGTCCGTTATCAGCCTATTCTTTTTCCCGGCTCCTGTCCAATGGCGCAAAAAGGAGCCGTATCGGTCCGATACAGCTCCTCTGGGGAGGGTTGATGATCTGTACATGCCTGCAGGACGGGGAGAGAGAGCCGCCTGCAGGAGGAATGATAAGGATCAGACGATACCGCGGATTTCTGAGATATTTCCGACGTCATGCTTCTCAAGCCAGGATTCCATGCCGTCGATGACGTCCATGGCAATATCCGGCTTGACGAAGGAAGCGGCGCCGATCTGCACCAGGGAAGCACCGGCCATGATGTATTCCAGGGCATCCTCGGCAGTCGCAATGCCGCCGATGCCGATGACCGGGATCTTCACGGCATGGGCCACCTGATGGACCATGCGCAGGGAGATCGGCTTGATGGCCGGACCGGACAGGCCGGCATAGGTGTTGTTGAAGACCGGCTTGCGGTGCTCGAGGTCGATGGCCATGGCCAGATACGTATTGGTCAGGGAGACGGCATCGGCGCCTTCCTCTTCACAGGCCTTGGCCAGATCGACGATGCTCTCGGCGTTCGGGGAGAGCTTGACGATCATCTTGTGTTTGCAGACACCGCGGATGGTACGGACCACTTCCCGGGCTACTTCGGTCTTGACGCCGAAGTTCATCCCGCCGGCCTTGACGTTGGGGCAGGAGATGTTCAGCTCGATGAAGTCGACATCCTGGTCGTTGAACTTCTGGACGGCCTCGATGTAGTCTTCCATGGAATGACCGCCGACGTTGACCAGATTCACCAGGTTCTTGCCCTGGATCCAGGGCAGATCATTCTCGATGTAGTAGTCGACACCCGGATTCTCCAGACCGATGGAATTGATGACCCCGGACGGGGTTTCCCAGATCCGGATCCCTTCATTGCCGTTGCGGGCATGCAGGGTCAGGCCCTTGGAGCAGATGCCGCCGAGCTTTTCGATATCGAAGTACTCATTCATTTCCCGGCCGAAGCCGCAGGTACCGGAGGCTAGCAGAACAGGGTTCTTGAAGACCTTGCCGCAGAATTCGGTTTCCAGACGCTTACTCATGGAAGAACACCTCGCTTCCCTTGAAGACCGGACCATCCTTGCAGACCCGCTTCATGCCATTGCTGGTTTCGATCGAGCAGCCCAGGCAGGCGCCGATGCCGCAGCCCATGCGCGATTCCATGGAGATGTCCAGCGCGTCAGCCTTGCCCTGCTCCTTGCACTTGCGGTAGAGGACCTTCATCATGATGACCGGTCCGCAGGTGAGGATCACATCATAGTCCTTCGGTTCGATGTCATCGGTGATGAAGCCGCCGACCTTGACATCAAGTTTTGTGCAGACTTTCCTGTATTCTTCTTCCAGCACCGGCGTACCCGAGAAGCCCAGATACAGATCTACGGTCGTGTCGGGATTCTGCAGGGCCGTCTTGGCGGCCAGGTACAGCGGGGCAATGCCCACGCCGCCGCCGACCATGGCGACCTTGCCATGCACCGGGCTGTAGCCGTTGCCAAGCGCCCGGCCGAGTTCGATCTCATCCCCGGGTTTCAGTTCGGTGAACAGTCTGGTGCCCTTGCCGACAACCTTGTAGAGGAAACTCACCGAATCCGCATCGGCGTCGAAGACACTGATGGGACGGGAGAGGAGCGGATACTCCGTCCAGCTTCTCAGCATGTAGAACTGGCCGGGAGCGGGCTGATCGGAACAGGCGGCTTTCAGAAGCCAGAAGTCTTCATTCAGCTGCCGGTTTTCCAGGACCTTGCTCATGCGGTCTGTGCCTCCTTCTTACTGCTGCTCCTGACAATCAGGGAAATGATGACGTTGCAGAGGATGTTGGTGACGAAGCCCCACATGAAGCCCGGGATCCCCAGCGGCGTGACACCGGCAATACGGGTACCGAACAGGATCACGATACCGGCGGTCAGACCGACGGCGGCGCCCAGACGGGAGTTGTCCTTCCAGTAGAGGCCGAGGATGAACGGCGGCGCCAGCTGCGCCAGACCGGTATAGGCCACATCCTGGACGATCTGCACGAGGGTCTCAGGCGGATCGAGAGCGATCAGCGCACACAGGACGGCACACACCAGCACGACGGTCCGGGAGATCCGCATGTTCTGCGCATCCGTGACCTTGTCCTTGCGGTTCATGAGGATCAGGTCCTGCGACATGATCTGCGAGACGGCCAGCAGCATCGAGTTGATGGTCGACATGCCGGCCGCGATGGCTGCGGCCATGATCAGGGCTGCACCGACCCAGTTGAAGTCCTCGACCATGATCATGGGCAGGACGTTGTCGGCGGCACTGAGTTCAGACGGATCAATCAGGATATGACCGGCCAGGCCGATGAACAGGGTGGAGAACCCGAAGATCAGCAGCTGGGAGACCGGAATGGAGATGGCGGAACGGGCCAGGGCCTTTTCATCCTTGGCCATCAGGGACTTCATCCAGACATGCGGGCAGAGCCAGATGCCGAAGGGCAGGACAATGAACTGCATGAACCAGTAGCTGTCGGTATACAGTCCCTTGGCGCCCGGACGGCTCAGCAGGGTCGGATCGATTTCCTGGATTTGCTGGAACAGGCTGACGATCCCGCCGGTCGGCACCAGCGCCACCACGGCCGCAACCACGATGCCGACCATCAGGATGATGGCCTGAATGGCATCCAGCATGACCACGCCGCCGGCGCCGCCGATCAGGACGTAGGCCAGCGAGAAGATCACGTTGATGATGATGGCGGTGTTATAGGAGATGACACTGTTGGAGACGATGGACATGGCCCGGGCATTGCCCACATACTGCATGGCCAGGAAGACCATCGTCATCAGGACGGAGATCACCGAGCAGGCGATCTTCATGTACTTGCTCTGGTAGCGGTCCTCCAGGTAGTCGCCCAGAGACATATACCCTTTTTCAACGGCGAGCTTGCGGATCTTGTTGCCGAAGTAGATGACCATCAGGGCCACCCAGACCTGCGACAGGACGATGACAATGTAGGAAACACCATGCGAGTAATACATGCCCGGCGCCCCCAGGAAGGCGAAGGTGGACTGCATGGCGGCAATCATGGTCAGCGGCAGCAGCACGGAAGAAACGCCGCGGCCGGCCAGGAAGAACGATTCGGCATTGCCGCTCTTGGCGCGGCGGCTGTGCACGAGGGATATGATCAGCATCATGCACAGATAGGCGACGATGATCAGAACGCTGATTACTCCTTGTGACATGCGGCTTCTCCCTCCTTATTCTTCTCACTTGTGGCAACGAATTCCTTCGCCACCCGCAGGACAAAGATCAGATTGATGATCATCAGAATCCACCAGTACAGCAGGCAGCCAGGCAGCCAGCCGAAGAGATAGACCTGATCCCCTTTCGTGAATAGCCAGGGGATGGCAGCGGCCAGAAACAGGATGATGAAGATGGTGAAGATACGCTTGTTGTTCATGCATTTGCCCCCTTTCTTGCGCGGCTATTCCGCATGGTAGACGATCTGTCCCCGGGAGATGGTCCAGCAGACCTTCCCCTTCAGCGTCATACCGATGAACGGCGAATTGGCTGACTTGGACTGGAAGTGATCCGGCACCACCCATTCCGCATCCGGATCAAAGATGGTGACATCCCCGCTGGCGCCGGCTGACAGGGTGCCGTAAGGCAGGTGGTAGAGGCGGCAGGGATTGATGGTCATTTTCTCCAGCATGGCTGACAGGCTCAGCACCCCGGCATGAACCAGACAGGTCATGCCCAGGCCCAGCGAAGTCTCCAGACCGATCATGCCGGACGGGGCCTTGGCAATGCCCTTGTCCTTTTCTTCCTTGGCATGCGGGGCATGGTCGGTGACGATCAGATCCAGGGTGCCATCCTGCAGTCCCTTCAGCAGGGCCTGCCGGTCGGCCTCCGTCCGCAGCGGCGGATTGACCCGGGCCAGCGCACCCCGCTCCAGCACCAGATCCTCGGTGAAGGAGAAGTGCTGCGGCGTGACTTCGCCATGGATATGCGGGTTGATCTGCTTCATGGCCCGCAGGACGTCTACCGTACGGGCGGCACTGACGTGCTGGATGTCGATGTCACAGTTCGTATCGAAGGCCAGTGCGCAGTCGCGGGCGGCCAGGGAATACTCGGCACTGGCCGGTGCGCCGCCGACCCCGACGGCTTCGGATACCTTGCCCTGATTGACGCCCGGCGAAGCGATCAGGTCCGGATCCTCTTCATGGAAGCTCAGCGGCACGCCGAGTTCGCCGCACTTCTTCATCGCGGCCAGCGTTACCGCCGCATTGCGGATCGGCTTGCCGTCATCGGTGAACCCGACGGCCCCGGCTTTCTTCAGCGCGTCCATGTCGGTCAGCTCCTCGCCCTTCATGCCAACGGTGGCATTGGCGGTATTCAGCACCCGGATCGGCAGATCCTTTTCCCGCTGGATGAGATCCTGCAGGACTTCCACGCTGTCCAGAGGCGGTACGGTGTTGGCCATGCACACAACGGTGGTGAAGCCGCCGGCGGCAGCCGCAGCCGCCCCGGTGTGGATGTCTTCCTTCCAGGTCTGGCCGGGATCCCGGAAGTGGACATGCACGTCCACCAGACCGGGACACACCACTTTGCCTGTGGCGTCGAGGACTTCTTCCCCGTCTTCCGGGGTGAGAGAACCGATGCCGGCGATCCGGCCGTTTTCGAGCCGCAGATCACCGGTCTGATCCAGGCCGCTGGCCGGATCGATGAGATGTCCGTTTCTGATCAGCATTTTTCTTCTCCCTTCAGATACGTATAGAGCACTTCCGCGCCCTTGCAGACATCCGCCAGCGAGGCCTTTTCCAGGCGGTTGTGCGAGATGCCTTTTTCACAGGGAATGAACACCATGCCGGTCGGGCAGAGATCCGGGAACTCCATGGCATCGTGCCCGGCGCCGGACGGCATGTACTGGGCCGGAATGCCCAGCTTTTCAGCGGCGGCCATCAGGCCATCTTCAACCGTTTTGTCCAGCTGAACCGGCGTGCCCTTGGAACGCAGGGTCCGGGTGATGGTCACGTGCCGTTCTTCACTGATCCGCTTCATGGCTTCTTCCAGCAGCTCATCCATATGCTCCAGATGTTCCTGCTTCAGGGAACGCAGATCGACACCGATCTCGGTGACGCCCGGAATCACGTTCATGACATTGGGTTCGTTGTGAATGATGCCTACGGTCGCAACGGAATCCTCTTCCCTGCGGCCGATGTCTTCAATGGCCAGGATGAGCTCGGAAGCCGCGGCCAGCGCGTCCTCCCGCAGATCCATCGGGGTGGCTCCGGAATGCTCGGCCATGCCCTCGATCCGCACCATCCAGCGGTGCGGGGCGACGATGCCGGTCACGATGCCGGCGGTCAGCTGTTTGCTTTCCAGCACCTTGCCCTGCTCGATATGCAGTTCCAGGTACTGTTTCACATGCTGAATCCGGGCCGGATGGAGGGAGAACCCCTTGGCCTGGAAGACTTCCTGAACGCTCCGGCCTTCCTTGTCTTTCAGGCCGGCGATATCGGCGCCGTTCAAATGACCGGTGACCAGACCGCTGCCGATGGTGGCACAGCCGAAACGGCTGGACTCCTCACAGCGCCAGGCCGCAATCCGCAGCGGCAGCTTCACGCCTTCCTCCCTGGCCAGGCGGGCTGTCAGAAGACCGGCGATCACCCCGGCGACCCCGTCATAGCGGCCGCCTTCGACCACGGAATCCAGATGGGAACCGATGAGGTAAGCGTCCCCCTCGGTGTTGGATGCGAAGCAGTTGCCTGCCTCATCGACCTGAATGCTTAAGCCAAGTGCCCTGGCTTCCGACTGGAAGATCCGATGCATTTCATCTTCGACGTCGGAGTACCCCAGACGGGTCACCCCGCCGTTTTCCAGTGCACCGACCGGCTGAAAAAGCTCAAAGAGATGTGAGCAGTATTGTTCCAATGTGCTGTTGGACATGCCCCTTCCGTCCTTTCTCAGAAACTCTGATACTTAAAAAGTAGCAGTAAAAGCGGTTACATTTGTTGGACCGTTCACAAATTAATTTCATTGATTATTGTGTGGAAAACAAAAAGCTCAGCCGATGCTGAGCCGGTGGAGACGGTAGGCGAAGTAGGCGGTAAACAGGCGGATATTGTCCAGGGGATTCTCCAGCTGACAGCCGGAGAGTTCCTCGATCTTATGCAGGCGGTAGTGAATGGTGTTGGGATGCACGCACAGGGCTTCCGACATCGCCTTGGTGCTGCCATGGCAGGTGTAGTAGTGTTCCAGGGTATCCAGCAGGTTGGCATCGGCCAGCTTCCGGATCACCTGGTCCGGCCAGGACAGATCCAGGCGGTTCATGGTCTTTTCCAGGGCACCCAGAATGCCCAGCCGGCGGGCATCGTAGAAGGTTTCTCCCGGGTAGATGACCTTGCCGATGCGTAAGGCTTCCTGGCCGCGGAAGTAGCTGTTCCTTAAGCCTTCCGTTTCCCGGGCACAGATGCCGAACCCGCAGGCCTGGTCCTTCAGCGGGGGCAGGGTGCCGAGCTCCTGGGTGAACTGGACCAGCGGCTTTTCCTCCCGGTGCAGGAACAGCAGCAGGATCTGTTCGCCATACTGGACCCGATGACAGTGGAGATGATACTTTCTTTCTCCCAGGTTCTTGAGATCCAGCAGGAACCTCCGTTCCGGCTGATCCATGACCAGCACCAGGAAACAGTCCAGCCGGAAATCCAGGCCCAGCAGGGTGCCGCGGTCATAGGCATCCTGTGGATCCAGGTCCCTGTTTTCAATGATCTCTCCGAAGAGATGATTGAGCATGACCTGGGCATTCTTCTCATTGGTCAGCGTCGTCATCACGATCGAGGTGATGGTGGAATAGGACAGATCGGCGGGCACCTCCAGCACCGGCAGACGGTATTTTTCGGCCGTGGTCAGAACTTCTGCCGGGATGGCGTCCAGGTAGATGCCGGTCTTGACGGCCAGGCAGGAACAGAGGTCGCCGATGTCATCGACTTCCTGACACATCTTTTCGACGGATCCCTGGGCCGAGTAGAAGCTGGTCAGCACCAGCTCGCCGCCCTTCAGCCAGGGCCGCAGATCCGGCACCTCCATGACCACCGCATCCGTGATCTCCCGGTCCAGGCTGTCCTTCCCGGTGCGGACCTTGAGACGGTTCAGCGGCGCCGTCGCCAGTATTTTCTTCAGTGTTGTCATGATCAATCCTCACTGCTGTTCAGCCGGTCAGACGATGCCGGCCGGCAGGAAAACGGAATTCTTCTTCCTCCATACTAGCAGAAAACGGGCCGGAGAATGCCATGCGGGCAGGTTCCGCCGGCAAAAAGGGAAACCGGCACAGTGGGGACGGATCGGCGTGCTATAATTCAGCAGGATGAAACAGGGACTGTTTATTACCTTTGAAGGACCGGACGGCTCCGGCAAGACCACGATCAGCACGCTGGTGACCGAGCGTCTGCAGGCCGCAGGATACCGGGTTTCGTATACCCGCGAGCCGGGCGGCTCGCAGATTGCCGAGCAGATCCGCGAGATCATTCTTTCGCCAGCCAACAAGGCGATGGATGCCCGCACCGAGGCCCTGCTCTACGCAGCCAGCCGCCGCCAGCATCTTGTAGATGTGATTCTGCCCGGGCTGGAACAGGGCATTACCGTCATCAGCGACCGCTTCGTGGACAGCTCCCTGGCCTACCAGGGCTATGGCCGCCACATCGGCGAAGCCGAGGTCATGGCCATCAACCAGTTTGCCATCGAAGGCCATATGCCGGACCTCACGATCTTCCTGAACGTGGATCCGCAGACCGGTCTGGCCCGGATTCAGAAGAACCGGACTTACCTGGACCGTCTGGACCAGGAAGACCTGCAGTTCCATGAGGACGTGGCCCGGGGCTATCAGGAAATTGTCAGGAAATATCGGGACCGCATGGTCATCCTGGACGCTTCCCGCTCAGAGGAAGAAGTCGCCGCGGATGCCTATGCCGTCATCAGGGATCTGCTCGATGCCCAGAACCAGAACAGGTGATCAGCAGCTGCGCCAGGAAGCCGCTCAGCGCGAAGCCCGGCGTCAGAAGGAAAAAGCGGTCCGGATCCAGGATCGGAAGCTGCTGCAGAAAATGGAACCGGTGGTCTATGAAGGACTGAATCAGGAACTGGCAGGCGGGGATGCGGTACATGCGCATCTGCTGGCGGGCAGTCCTTCGCCCCTGAAGGACAGCTGTGCCCTCCTGCTGGCCCAGTCGCTTTTTCTGCACGCCGATCATCTGATCGAGGAAGAAAGCCTCGCAGCCGAAGATGCCCTGGCGGCACAGCGGATTGCCGAAGGCAGTCATGCGGATTTTCTCCGTCTGCAGGGTTCGGCTAATCAGTCCATCTCCCTGGAACAGATCCAGGAAGTCAGTGCCCTGTTCTCCCGGACCGCGGCCGAAGCCGGGGGCCGGAAGATCTATATCCTGTCGCATGCGGAGTACATGAGTCTGGGGGCCATGAACGACCTGCTCAAGTTCCTGGAGGAACCGGCCGAGAACGTCTATGCCATCCTGACCACCGACCAGACGGAAAGAATTCTGCCCACGGTGCAGTCCCGCTGTGTGCAGCTGCTCTTCCACAGTCCCGATCCCGCCCTGCTGGAGCAGACGGCCCTGGCCGAGGGAACGGATCCGGAAGACGCCTTCCTGCTCTCCGTGACCCGGCAGCTGACCCATGGCTATGATAAACTGGCCGCTTCCCCGTCCTACCAGAAGGCCAAGTCCATGTTCCGGCAGTGGCTGGGTCTGGAAGGAGACCGGGAGCTGCTGTACTGCGACTATGATCTGCGGGAGAAGAATACCGGCAAGGACGAGCTGATCGAGGAACTGGACTACTTCTTCGGCTTCTGCCTGCAGTTTGCCCGGGATGCGCTGCAGGGCAGTGATCATGGCCCGGCATGGTATCATAAGGAAGTACTGCGGGAGGCCCGCCTGCCGGTGTCGGTCCGGATAGAGAAATTCCGGATTGTGGCCGAAGAGAAAGAGCGGGTCAGCCGCTACAATGATTTAAACCTGGTACTGGCACAGGCCATGTACCGGTGGGAGGTTCTGCAATGAGTGAAACAACAGAAGAAAAGACAGCCGCGGCTGCCCAGGAGAAGAACCTGGAGCCGGGCTATCCCTATATCGTGGCCGTGAAGTTCCGCAGCGGCTCGCGTCCCTATACCTTCGGGACGGGGCTGGCGGATCTCAAGGCCGGCGACTATGTGGTCGTGGAAACCGCGCAGGGGGTGGAACTCGGTACCGTCCAGGCCGCCCCGTTAAGCACCGAGAAATACCCGGGCCGCCAGACCCTGAAACCCGTGCTGCGCCGGGCGGAAGAAAAGGACATCCATGCCTGGCAGGGCAACCAGGAGATGGCCCGGGAGGCTTTCCGCATCTGTCAGGAAGAGATCGAATCCCTGGGTCTGAACATGAATCTGCAGAGTGCCGACTACATGCTTGACCGTTCCAAGATTCTCTTCATCTATGTTGCGGATCAGCGGGTGGATTTCCGGGAACTGCTGCGGCGGCTGAATGCCCGGCTGCACTGCAAGATCGAACTGCGCCAGATCGGCGAGCGGGACAAAGCCCGCATGACCGGCGGGATCGGGATGTGCGGCATGGAGTGCTGCTGCTCGCGGTTCAAGAGACGCTTCGATGTCATCTCCATCAATATGGCCAAGACCCAGCTCATGGCCCTGAACATCGAGAAGCTGTCCGGCATGTGCGGCAAGCTGATGTGCTGCCTGAAGTATGAGAATGATGCCTATAAGGAACTCACCGACGGCCTGCCCAAGATGGGGGCCCATGTGGAATATGAAGGCGAAATGTACCGGGTCACGTCCATGAATGTCATGACCAACGAAGCCCGGATTGAAAACGCCGAGACCTTCCAGATCCTGACCCTGGATCAGCTGCGGGAGAAGGCCGTGGTCCGCAAGGGCGTCGCCCTGGCCAGACGCGGGGCCCGGCGGCCCCGTCAGGTCGGCACGACACCGGAACGGCCGCAGCGGGACAAGATCCTGCTTCACCAGCATACGGAAGACCTCGTGCAGGCCCAGCCGGAAGAACTGGCGCCCGTGCATGTGACCCTGGACGAAAAGCCCCAGCCGGCCCGCACAAAGAACAGCGGCGGCCGGAACCGCAATGGGCGCAAAAACACTGCCAGTGCCGCCGGCAGGCCGCAGAAGAAGAACGACAACAATACAGCCGGCCGCAGTAAGAGCAGCCGCAGCCGGAACAGACGGCCGGATGCCCATCGGGGCCTGAAGCCGCAGAATGATCATGCCGTATCGCTGCAGGAAGCGGCGAAGAACCAGCCCAACATCACGGTGCGGTCCTTCAAGTCTTCCCGGACCAGAGCGGCGGAAGCCGGGAGTGAGAAGAAGTGAACCGGCAGAAAAGCTTTGAAAATGACAAGCCGACCCTGTACCTGGTGCCGACACCGATCGGGAATCTCAGCGAGATGAGCCCGCGGGCCATCGAGATCCTGAAGTCCGTCCCGGTCATCGCCTGTGAAGATACCCGGACTTCCGGGCAGCTGCTCAAGCATTTTGACATCCATGCCCGGCTGATCGCCTATCAGAACTTCAATGAGGAGTCTTCCTCCAAGGGCATCGTCAATCTGCTGGATCAGGGCATGAGTGTCGCCCTGATCAGCGATGCCGGCTATCCCCTGGTCTCCGATCCCGGTCAGACGGTCGTCTCCCTGGCTGTGGCCAGCGGCTATAACGTCGTGCCGGTCTCGGGACCCAGTGCTCTCCTGAACGGCCTGGTGGCCAGCGGACTGATCGTGGAGCCGTTCCTCTTTGCCGGCTTCCTGCCGGCCGGGCAGAACGAGAGAAGAAAGATGCTGCGGTATTACCGGAACTATCCGATGACCCTGGTCTTCTACGAGGCCCCGCACCGGATCGAAAAGATGCTGACGGATGCGTATGAGATCTTCGGCGACCGTCAGGCCTGTCTGGCCCGCGAGCTGACCAAGATGCACGAAGAGTTCCTGCGCGGTACGCTGGGGGAACTGGTGCACGCCTGTCAGGATCTGCGCGGGGAGATGGTGGTGGTCATCGCGGGCAGCCGCGAAGACCCGGCTCCGGATATCGATTACTCCCATCTGCTGGATCAGGTCCAGCAGGCCATCGCCGCCGGGATGAGTGCCCGGGACGCGGTGCGCTCGATTGCCGCTGCCAATGGAATTTCCAAGAACGACCTCTACGAACACTATCTGAAAAAGGAAGGAAGGGCCTGAGATCATGCACCACAGCAGTACGGTTTCTCCGGTTTACATTCTGGTTCTTGCGGTTGCCGCCATTGCCCCTGCCATTTATCTGATGCGCTATATCGATCGCCAGGATTCGGCGGAAAAGGAGCCGGGCGGTCTGCTGTTCCGGCTGATGTGCATGGGGTTCCTTTCTGCCCTGCTGGCCATGTTTCTGGAACAGCTCACGGATACCTACCTGCTGAATCAGTTCGTTTATCCTTCCTACACGGTCTATTTCATCGTCGTAGCCATCTCGGTCGGTCTGATTGAAGAAGGGTGCAAGTATCTGTTCCTGTATCTGAATACCTGGAAGAATCCCAACTTCAACTACCGCTTTGACGGCATCGTCTATGCGGCCTTTGTCTCCCTGGGCTTTGCGCTGCTGGAGAATGTGCTCTATGTCTTCAGCTATGGTCTGGAAGTCGCCGGGCCGCGGGCGATCCTGGCAGTGCCGGGCCACCTGGGCTTCTCGGTCTATATGGGCTACTTCTACAGCCGGGCCAAGCTGGCGGATGACCTGCGGATCCGCAGCAGCCGGAAGTCGAATCTGATCTTTGCCTATCTGGTACCGGCCTTCCTGCATGCCTTCTACGATGCCACAGCCATGATCCAGACGCCTTCGGCCGTCTATGCCTACCTGACCTTTGTGATCATCATGTATATCGTTGTCATCCGGCTGATCCACTCCGAGGCCGCCTCGGATACGGAAATCTGACGAAAACGCTGACCCCCGGGTCAGTTTTTCTTCGGGGGCAGAGACGGCGGGAGTACAATGCACACAGAGGTGGCTTATGAAGATTGCGGTATACTGCGGATCCTCCTTCGGACAGGATCCCGGCATTCAGGAAGAGGCCCGGCAGCTGGGCAGCTGGATCGGCACCCAGGGGCATACCCTGGTCTACGGCGGCGGGAAGGTCGGCCTGATGGGCCTGGTCTCGGGAGCCGTCCTGCAGGCCGGCGGAACGGTAATCGGGGTCATTCCGGAATTCCTGCATACCCCGGCCCTGACCCGCACCGACTGCTCGCAGCTGATCGTGACTGCGGACATGGCCGAGCGCAAGCGGCGCATGGAGGAGCTGGCCGATGCCTGCATTGCCCTGCCCGGCGGCACCGGCACCCTGGAAGAGATCTCCGAGGTCATGGCCCAGCTCAAGCTCGGGCAGTATGACAAGCCCGTGCTGCTGCTGAACTGGCACGGGTTCTATGAACCGCTGAAACAGCAGCTGCAGCGGATGACCGCGGCCGGCTTCCTGCCGGCAGACTGCCTGGAACGCATTCGTTTCGTCCCCGATGTCCGGGAAGCCGTCACATGCTTTTCCCAACATCTGTAAGCGCATTCATTTATAATTGAGGAAGGAGGATAAATCCATGAAAATTGAAGATATGCCCAAGATTTCTCTCGGCGAGTATCCCACCCCTCTGCAGAAACTGGAACATCTGACCGCCAGACACGGCAAGCATGCCACGCTGTACATCAAGCGGGATGATGCGACCGGTCCGGCGCTGGGCGGCAATAAGACCCGGAAACTGGAATATGTCATGGCGGAAGCCATGAATCAGGGCTGCACCGCCATGCTCACAACGGGCGGTCCGCAGACCAACCATGGCCGTACCACGGTCGCCGCCGCGATTCACTGCGGCATGAAGCCGATCCTGGTCCTGGGCGGCCACAAGCCGGACTATCTGTCCGGCAACCTGACCCTGGATGCGATGATGGGCACGGACATCGTCTTCTCGGAAGATGTGCCGGCAGCCATCGAAAAGACCATTGCCCGCTATGAGGCCCAGGGCGACAAGGTCTATAATCTGCGGGTCGGCGGCTCCAGCATGACGGGTGTCTGCGGCTATGTCATGGCCGTGAAGGAAATCATGGAGCAGTGCGAAGCCATGCATATCCAGCCGAAGTATCTGGTCTGCGCCGTTGGTTCCCTGGGAACTTATGGCGGCCTGAATGCCGGTGTGCGCTACTTCCATGCCCCGTTCAAGATCATGGGCGTGCCGGTCTCGCCGCAGCCGATGGAGGAGCGGAAGAAGAACGCTGCGGACTTCATCAACCAGATCTCGGAAACCTACGAGATGGGCTTCACGGTGAAGCCGGAGGAACTCCTCATCAACAACGGTCCGGAAGACAATCCGTATTCCGGCGAAGCCTACAACAAACCCGATCCGACCACCCGCAGCTACATGTTTGAACTGGCCCGGGAGGAAGGCATCATCCTCGATCCGACCTATACCGGCAAGGCCTTCCGGGGCTTCCTGGAGATGGCCGACCAGGGCATCATCGACGGCGACTGCATCTTCCTGCATACCGGCGGCGTGCCTGCGGTCTGGACCAAGGAACACCTCGATGACATGCAGAAGGAACTGTTTGCCAACTGCACGATCTCGGAAATCTGAAGATTCGCCCAGAAGACAGAAGTCCGGATTTTCCAGACAACTGTCTTTTCTGTACCGGTCAGACGGCCGCTCTTGTGTATAATAGGAACCGGTTTAAGGAGCAAGTCGCAATGTCGGATGTGGAAGAAGTCTATCGCTACCTGCAGGAGGCCGGCATCTATTACCTGGCGACCGTGGACGGGGACAGGCCCTGCGTGCGGCCGTTCAGCACGGTGATGGTGTATGAGGGCAGGCTGTATCTCATGACGGGCGTCAAGAAAGATGTCTATGAACAGCTGCAGCAGAACCCGCATGTGGAAATCGCCGTCATGGCCAGGGATCACAAGACCTGGATCCATGTGATCGGCACCCTGAAGGAAGACCGGCGGCCGGAGCCGCTGGCCCTGATGGAAGAGACCTATCCCGGCTTTGCGGAAAAATACAACCAGAGTGCCGGCAGCCGCAATGCGCTTTTCTACTTCGAGCATGGCCAGGCCGTCGTCTCGGCCTGGAACCGCAGTCCGGTGCTCTATCGGCTTTAAGGAAGGAGCAGTACCTCATGACAGCATGCGTGAATGCCAGCGGCTGGCGGCAGATTTCTTCGACGCCGGTTCCGCAGTGCGGCGGCACTCTGAACGTCTATCAGCACGAGCGGCTGGGGACCAGGTGTGCCTGGCTGCAGCGGGAGGAGGAGAACAAGACCTTTGCGATCACCTTCCGCACCCCGCCGGAAGACGATACCGGCGTCTTTCATATTCTCGAGCATACGGTGCTCAACGGCTCGCGGAAGTATCCGGTCAAGGAGCCCTTTGTCAATCTGCTCAAGACATCCCTGAAGACCTTCCTGAATGCCATCACCTTTTCCGACATGACCATGTTCCCGGTGAGCAGCCGGAATGAAAAGGACTTCCGGCATCTGGTGGATGTGTACCTGGATGCGGTTTTCCATCCCCTGTCCCTGCAGGATCCCCGCATCTTTGCCCAGGAAGGCTGGCATTACGAACTCTTCGATCCGGCTGAGCAGCCGGTATACAAGGGCGTGGTCTTCAATGAGATGAAGGGAGCCTTTGCCTCGGTGGATGAAGTCATCGCGGATGAGGTCAACCGGATGCTGTTTCCCGATACCTGCTACCGCTATGTCTCGGGCGGGGATCCGGAGAAGATACCGACCCTGAGCTATGAGCAGTACTGTCAGACCCATGCCCGCTATTACCATCCGTCCAACGCCTCGGTCTATCTGGATGGCGATCTGGACCTGGACTGGTGCCTGAACACCCTGAATGCCTGCTTTGCGGACTATGAGCCGCAGGTCTTTGCGGATGGGATCGGGGTACAGGAAATCCGGCCGGTTCAGCAGCGCCGGGTCCTGTATGAGATTGCCCCGCAGGAATCCCCGGCCGGGCGGACTCACTACGTCATGGCGCGTCTGGAAGCCGGCTTTGATGAGATCGAAAAGATCACGGCCTGGAACGTGCTGTCCTCCGTGCTGACCGACAACAACGAATCGCCGCTGATCAAGGTCATCCTGGACCGGCAGCTGGGCGAAGATGCCAGCCTGGTGCTGGGGGACGGGGTGCGGCAGGCCATCCTGATGTATGCCGTCCATAATACCGAAGAAGAGAAGATTCCGGCCATTCAGCAGGCCGTCCGGGAAACCGTGGAAGATCTGGTTCATGGCGCGCTGCAGCACGATCAGATCCGGGCCGCCCTGAACCGGCGGGAATTCATGAGCCGGGACCGGAAGGAACCTTCCGGCATCGGCAATGCCCAGGCGGTATATTCCTCCTGGCTCTATGGCGGGGATCCGACGCTGTATCTGAACACCCTGCCCGTCTACAAGAGCCTGCGGCAGAAGCTGGACGAAGGCTACTTTGAAGCCCTGCTTGAGGAGGCCTTCCTGAGTGATTCAATGTCCTCGCTGACCGTGGTGCCTTCCGTCACCCTGGGGCAGCAGAAGCGGGAGAAGGAAGCGGCAGAGCTGCAGAAAGCCAAGGCCTCCTGGAGTCCGGAACAGATACAGGAAACCATCGCCTTCAGTCAGGAACTGGTCCGCTGGCAGGCCGCCCCGGATTCCCGGGAAGCAGAGGAGAAGATTCCCCTGCTCAGCCTGTCCGATGTGGAACCCGATCCCCGGCGCTTTGTGCCGGAAGAAACGGAATGGGACGGCGTGCCCGTCCTGCAGTATCCCCGCTTTGACTCCGGGATTTCCTATCTGAATTATTACATTGCCCTGAATGGCATTCCCCGCGACCGCCTGTCGGAGGTCTCGGTCTTCCTGCACCTGCTCATGGATCTGCCCACCAGGCAGCACACCGTCGCCCAGCTGCAGGAACGCATCGAAGGAGAACTGGGCAGTCTGTCCTGCGGCTGCGATGCCCTGGCCAGCCGGGCCGATCCGGCCCGGGCGGTGGTCTATGCCAGCCTTTCTTCCTCCTTCCTGGAGGAGAAAAGCGACAAGGCCGTGCAGCTCATGCAGGAGGTCCTGCAGGAGACGCTGTTTGCCCCGGAAACGGTACTGCCCCTGCTGCAGCAGATGCTGGAGGATTTCCGGGATCTGATGCAGGAGGCCGGGTACTATCTGGGCACCCTGCGGGCGCTTGGCAATCTGTCTGCCGCCTATGCGGCCCGTGAGCAGATGCATGGTCTGTCCTATGGCCGGTATCTGGCAAAGCTGATCCGGGATCCGCAGGAGCTGGAGCACTTCCTGGATGACTGCCGGCTCTTCCAGGAGATCCTGTCCGCCCGGAAACGCTATGTGATCAGCACCAGCGGCCCCGGCAATGAGACGGCGGTCCGTTCCTATCTGGCTGCCCTGCCCGATCCGGAGTATCATCCCGGCGTCGTGCGGGTGCCGCTGCTGAAGACCGGCCGGGAAGGACTGATCATTCCCTCCGATGTGGCCTATGCGGTCAGTGCCGCGGCCATGCCGGCAGAGGCCTATGACGGCAGCTGTCAGGTGGCGGCCCATGTGCTGACCTATGATCACCTCTGGAATCAGGTCCGGGTGCAGGGCGGTGCCTATGGAACCGGCATCCGGGTCAGCCGCAGCGGCACGATCGTGCAGTACTCCTACCGGGATCCCGATCCTGGCCATGCCCTGACGGCCTTCCGGCAGTCGGGTCAGGCCCTGGCCCGGAAGACCTACGCCGAGAAGGAACTGTCCTCGGATATCATCGGCACCATCTCCACCCAGGATCCCCTGCTCAGTCCGGGGGCCAGAGTCTTTGCGGCGGATATGCGCTGGCTGAGTTCGATCACCTATGAGGATACGGCCCGGCAGTACCACGAGATCCTGCAGACCCGGGAAGAGGATCTGCAGGCCTGTGCCCGCCAGCTGGATCAGGCCCTGCAGCGTCCGGTGGAGATCATCACCGGCAGCCGGGAAAAGATCGAGCAGGCCGGCAGGGACTTCCGGCTGATCCCGATGCCGGACAAGAACCAGCCGGCCTGATCCTGAAAAGAGGAACGCTTGCACAGTGCCGGGAAAACGCCGATAATCGTCGGTATACGGAACGCTGCGTTCCTTTTCTGCGCTCGGAGGGAAGCCATGTCAGACGGAACTGCTGTTTCAGATCGGGAAATCGATCATCGTATCTTTTCCATCATGCTGCCGCTGATCCTGGAGAATGTCCTGATGATGCTGTCATCGGTCATTCTGACCAGCTTCATCGGCCGTCTGGAGGTGGATGAAATCACGGCTTACGGGATGGCGACCCGGGTGGTCACCATCTTCTTTGCCCTGTTCCGGGGCATGGGCACCGGGGTCATGATCATCGCCGCCAAGGAATACGGCGCGGGGAGAAAGTCCCGCTGCCGCTGGATCCAGCATGAGGCCTATGTCTCCGTGCTGCCCCTGGCCGCCCTGATCTGTATCTGGATCTTCTTTAATTCCCGGCTGGTGCTTTCGGTCATGACCAGCGATGCGGCCCTGCTGGACCGCAGTGAAGGTGTCCTGCGCCTGATCAGTGTCTTCCTGATCCTGCAGGCCCTGCTGGGTCTGAATACCGCCGCCTTCCAGGCCTTCGGCAATACCCGCACGCCGATGATCATTGCGGCCATCGGCAATCTGGTTTCCGTCGTCTGCGGCTTTTTCCTGATCTCCGGGGTGGGCAGCTTTTCCGGCTTCGGCCTGATGGGAGCCGCCTGGAGTCTGGTGCTGTCCTGGCTGGTCATGGCGGTGCTGGGCCTGGTGCTGATCTATGGGCCCAACGGTCTGTATGCCGAGGTGCCTGCTGACCATGCAGGCAGGGCAGTACCGGACAGGCAGGATGTGAAACAGATCTATCAGATCGGGGTCCCGGTGGCGCTGGAGAACAGCTTCTGGAGCGTGGCCACGGTGTACATCAGCCGCGTCATCCTGCTGTATGGGTCCACCGTCTACGCCTCCTACCAGCTGGGTCTGCAGGCCGAAGGGCTGTGCGATGTGGTCTCGGCCGGCTTCCTGACCGGGTCCATGACCCTCGCCGCGATGGCGGCCGGAGCCGAGGACGAAGATCTCTACAGCCGCTATTACCGACGTCTGAATTTCTTCTGCCTGATGGTCTGTTTCCTGACCATGGCCTTCCTGGCTTTCCTGAGCAGGCCGATCCTGCACTTCCTGACCGACAAGGAAGAACTGGTCGAGATTGCCTATGGGTACCTCTTTGCCATGGTCTTCTCCCAGATTCCTCAGCATATGACCCGGGTGCTCTCCGGCTTCATCCGGCCGGCCGGGCATCCCCAGGCCCCGACCGTCATCAGCTTTGCGGGTATCGTCCTGCGGGTGGTGCTGGTCGTCCTGGTCGGACAGGTGCTGCACCTGTCCATCACCTGGGTCTGGTGGTGCTTCAATGCGGATCTCTGGTTCCGCTATCTTGCCTCGCTCATCTTTGCCAGGAAACACCGCATCCGGGAATACGTCTCGGATCTCAAGAAAGCCAGGGCCGAATCATGTGCACAGTAAACTGGAACCTCAGCTGGTATGGCACCAGAGGAGATGTCATCGTGCTGATCGGGGAAGAAGGAAAGGATACCGCGCAGCTGCTGCCCGAAGTGCGCATCTGTCAGATCTCAGGGATGGACTGGAACCGGGACCTGTCCCCCTGGCCAGCCCCCAGAGTGTTTTCCAAGGGAGAGGATTTTGCCGGGCAGGGCGATCGTTTTCTGGCCTGGCTGAACGGACAGCTGCCGGCCATTCGCCAGGCGGCGGACGGACAGAACCTGTATCTGGCCGGGTATTCCCTGGCCGGTCTGTTTACCCTGTATGCGGGCACGAAGATCCCGGGCTTTGCCGGGCTTGCCTCGGTGTCCGGTTCGCTCTGGTATCCGGGTTTTGCGGAATATCTGGAAACACACACTCTGCTGACCGGTAAGGTTTATCTGTCCCTGGGCGACCGGGAGAAGAACACCAAGAATCCCGTCATGCGCCAGGTCGAAGACCAGACCATTGCCGTGCAGCGTCTGGTTCAGGGCTATGCACAGTGTCACTTTGAGACCAACCCCGGCAATCATTTCCAGGATCCGCCCGGACGCCTTGCACGGGGCATCCGCTGGCTGCTGAAAGCCGAATGAGCCGCCTGCCTTTTCTGCCCGGTGCGGAGTCCGACGGATCCATTCCCGGAAAAATCCTGCAGGAATGGCGCAGAAAACGCATGATGTACGGAAAATTTTGTCGTGTAAAACCGCGAATCATGCGTATAATGGGAATACCGAAAGGGATTTTTGTCGGAGGGCAGCATGGCAATTTACAATATTCTTGAACAGCAGCTCGACAGTCGCCACAATGGAGAAGACTGCGAATTCAATGGCTATCTGGAAGACTATCTGGGACTGGAACCGGAACTGGATCCGGCTCTGAAAGAGGCTTTTACGCAGATCCTGGAACTGGACGAAAATGCCCGGATCTGTGTCGGACTGCACAGCTCCATCAACAAGGACGCAATTTCCAACCAGATCATCCGCTACAAGGATGTCTTCAAGCTGAACGGCCGGGTTCTGTCCTTCCCGTATCTGGTCTATGATACGCAGGACGGTCAGGAGAGAGCGCTGCTCATCGTGCCCGATCAGGATGCCGGCTATATCTATGCCAAGGGCTATTACTACTGCATGACCGAACCGGGCAGTCCGTTCATCGACTGCAAGAATGAGATCGTTGCCATCAGCTCTCCCAGAGCCGACGAAATCGTCAGCGCCTGGAAGAAGCTCTGGACCATGAAGGCCGGCGCCCTGCAGCGTTCCATCGACCGCGAACACTTCGCGACCTATGATGACCTCAAGGCCGCCGCGATCGAAGCCGGCGAGAAGCAGAAGGCAGGCGCCGCCGATGTCCTGGCTGCAATGGAAGACCGCTCCGCGCAGATCTATCAGTATGTGATCAACTGGTTCCTGCTCAAGAAGGTCCTGTATGTGCAGTACATGATCAACAAGAACATCCTGAATACCGTGCATGAGGGCAATGTCAAGAAGCAGCGCAATCAGGCCAAGCTGAATGCGGATGCCGTCACCTTCATGAGCTACAGTGAGATGTGGCGGACGACCGGCTCCCATCCGGAAGAGGAAGCCGCTGTCGAAGAGCCAGCCGCCGAAACAGCCGAAGAGCCTGTTTCCGGCGAAGAAGCACAGTAAACACGACCGGGCCAGGGCCCGGTCTTTTGTCAGTACGCATCAGGATTCATGCTATAATCTTTCCGTAAGTTCAGGAGGATACCGATGAATCGTAATAGATCACCTTTCGACGGACTGTGGGTGCTTCTGTTCATATTCCTGTTTTTCGGCGGGGCATATTATGTTCTTCCCTATCTGGTCATTGCCAGTATCTTTTACTATGTGCTGCGGGCGGCGGTGCGTTCCACCAATGAGCAGAAAACCAACCGCCGGAAGTCCACCCGGCGGCGCAGTGCCTCGACCTCCCAGGCACGGGCTGACCTGGCCAGGATCAATGTCTATCTGCGCAAGTACTACCGCACCAATGACACGCTGGTCATCCCCGATTCCCGGTATCAGCTCCGTCTGAGAGAAGAGGATTACCGTTCCCTGTACAGTCTGGATGTCTACAGCGAGGGGCGCAAGCTGGATACCCTGGCCGACTTCCGGACCAAGCATCCGGATGCCTACCGGACGCTGTTTGACCGGCTGCTGGACATGGCCGAAGCCGATGCCGAAACCAGCAATGTCGTAGATGCGGAGATCATCGATTCCAGCAAGAAGGAAGACACCACCCAGGTCTCGGAGAAAGGGGCGCTTTACTATGCCCAGGTCATCAACGATCTGAATGATGCCATTCCGGATGAAGAGATTTCCAAGGGACTGTACCAGACGACGCTGCTGCTCAAGCAGATTGCCGCCATGGAGAAGCAGTTCCCGGATTCCAAGGGCAAGCTGTCGAAGCTGTATCAGTACTATCTGCCCATACAGGTGCGGATTCTGAATCAGTATGTCAGCCTGCAGAACGTCAAGTCGGATCCCAACTATGAAAGCACGGTCGAGAATCTGAAGAAGACCATCTCGCTGGTCAACCAGGCCATGGAACAGCTGATCGCGGATATGAGCGGTCAGGATTTCCGCAATCTTTCGGCTGCCATGTCCCCCCTGGCAGCGGTTCTGCAGAAAGACGGGCTCACCAAGAGCATGCAGATGCAGGACGGCATCCAGCTGACGCTGGACGGCCAGGACAGCAAGACCAAGGAAAACTGATCATACCCAAAGGGGGAAGGTTGGCATGAGTGATAAGAAAAGCGAACGGGAAAAGGAAAAAGAACGGCTCTATAAGGAAGTCATGAGCCGGAACAGAAATACGCTGACCAATGCCAGCGGGGATGAAGTCCAGCTGACCACCGGCAGTGAGGTCAATCTGGATGATGTCGAAGTCACCCATGACGAAACCATCAAGGCCCTGGATCATTCGAAGGACCTTTTAAATCGTGCAGACAATGCCGTGGATCAGCTGCGGCAGATCCTGCAGAATCAGCAGAAGGAGCTGAATGACATGGCCTCCTCCAAAGAGTTCAGTCAGGCCAATGTCGACATGGATCAGATGCAGAAGGAAATTGAGAAAGACTACGGCATCAAGCCTGAGGATGCCGTCCAGGCCAGAGTGCCGCTGGATTCCGGCAAGGAGTTCGGCGAAGTCCTGGAAGAGGTCAAGGCCCAGCTGGTCGGCAATGATGATGCCCTGGCCGGTCTGGCCACGGCCTTCCGGCGTCCCTATGTCATGGGCGAGGAAGAGGGCAAGGCGCGCAACGTCATCATCGTCACCGGACCCAAGGGCTGCGGCAGACACGCCGCACTGACCGCCATGGTGCGCAGTCTGGCCAGGCGCCAGATCTTTGTCTCCGATGAAGTCTATACGATGGACATGAGTCTCTATCAGTCCGGTTCCCAGGAAGCCATCTTCCTGCAGGACCTCTATCGGGCCCTGCAGGGCAAGGGCTCGGTGATCTGCTTCGAGAACTTCGAAGTCAGTTTCCCGGGTTTCCTGCGCATGATCGATTCCCTGGTCACCACCGGCAGCGTGACCCTGTCCAAGCGTTATGTGCTGACCAAGGGGGTGCTGGTGGAAAACCAGACCGGCCTGGTCAAGGAGACGGTGGATTCCCTGAGCGTCTCCGGCAAGTACCTGGTCTTCTTTACCACCGGCGGGGTCAAGGCGGTGCAGAATGCCTTCGGGGCAGACTTCCTGTACCACGTCCTGGACATCGTCGAGTTCAAGGCCCTCAGTGCCGAGGACATCAAGCTGTATGCCCAGAACAAGGCGGCCGAGCTGGTGGGCAAGGCCGACAGCCAGCTGCACCTGAAGGCCGAAATCGATCCCGAGGTGCTGGACTGGATCTGCACGAACTATGACAAGACCAGCGGTGCCGATGCCGTGAATGAGTATTTCCATAACTTCTACATCGGCCTGTCGGAGCTGGTGCTGAAACACCATCTCTTCTCCGAAGCCAGTGCCCACATCAGCATTGTCAATGATGTGCCCTGCGCGAAGGTGGAGGACGAAACCGTCACCCTGCTGCGCTCCAAGACCAGTGCCGAAGAGATCAAGGCCGTCAACGAAGAACTGGATCAGATCGTCGGCCTGCAGGAGATCAAGAGCTATATCCGCTCCCTGGAATCGCATATCCGAATCAATGAGGTCCGCAAGGCCCAGGGCATGAAGACGGCAGAAGTCTCCAAGCACATGATCTTCACCGGCAACCCGGGCACCGGCAAGACCACCATTGCCCGGCTGATCTCCCGGTATATGAAGGCAATAGGTGCCCTGAGCAATGGCCAGCTGGTTGAAGTCACCCGGGCCGATCTGGTCGCCCAGTATGTCGGCCAGACCGCACCCCTGACCATGTCGGTCATCAAGAGTGCCATCGGCGGCGTGCTGTTCATCGATGAGGCCTACTCCCTCTACCGGGGCAAGGATGACTCCTTCGGTCTGGAATGCATCGATACCATCGTCAAGGCCATGGAAGACAACCGGGACAACCTGATCGTCATCCTGGCCGGCTATAAGAAGGAAATGTCGGTCTTCCTCGAAAGCAACTCGGGTCTGAAGTCCCGTTTCCCCAACATCATCAACTTCCCGGACTATACGGGTGAGGAACTGCGTCAGATCGCCGAAATCCAGGCCAAGTCGAAGGGCTATAAGATCACAGACGAAGCCCTGCCGCAGCTGGAGCAGTACTTCACCACCGTCCAGTCCATCAATGCGGCCGAGGCCGGCAATGGCCGTCTGGCCCGCAATGTGGTGGAAGAAGCCATCCTGAAACAGGCCCAGCGCCTGGTCAGCCATCCGGAAGATCCCATGGATGAGCTGCGCCTGGAGGACTTCGATCTGACGGTGCGGATCAAGCCGGCCGGCATGTCGGAATAAGTCAGTTAAAAAAGGAGCTTCGGCTCCTTTTCATGATGCCTGGGCAGGTGCGAGTTCCTGCTCGACCTGTTTCATGATGCGCTTATAGCAGATCAGGACATAGATGGTGCCGCAGATCCAGGCGGCCTGGTCGGTCCAGCAGATGGCGGTATAGCCATAGAGCGGGGTGAACACCGTTGCGACCACCGTCCGGCCCAGCATCTCCACCACACCGCTGATGGCCGAGGGCCGGCTGTGGCCCAGGCCCTGCAGGGTCTGCCGGGTGACGTTCATGGCCGGCAGGCACCAGTAGAAGAAGCCGATGGCCCGCAGATAGCGCGCCGCGGCGGCGATGATGTCGGCTGAACTGCCGGCATCCAGGAACAGGGTCGTCAGATTCCCGCCGAAGAAGATCAGCACCAGTCCGGCAAAGACACTGTAGATCAGGGAGATCTTCATGCCCTGCCGGTAGCCCGCCTTGATGCGGTCCAGCTGCCGGGCTCCATAGTTCTGGGAAACGAAAGTGGAAGTGGCGGTCGCAAAGGCATCAAACGGCGAAATCATCAGCTGCTTGATCTTGAGGCCCGCCGCAAAGGCCGTGACATACAGGATTCCCAGGGAATTGTTCTGCGTCTGCATGACCATGGAGCCGATGGCAATCAGGGAATACTGCAGGCCCATCGGCAGACTGACCCCCAGGGAGTACCGGGCGGCATCGGCATCGAAGTGCTGTTCCTGTCTGCTGACATGCAGGACCGGGACCCGGTGCAGGATGAACAGCAGGCACAGCAGGCCGGAGATGCCCTGCGAGGCAATGGTCGCCACCGCGGCTCCCATCACACCCCAGTGCAGCTGCAGGATGCAGAAGAGATCCAGGAAGATGTTCAGGGTGGCACTGAAGGCCAGGAACAGGAAGGGCATCCGGCTGTTGCCGATGGCCCGTAACAGGGCCGAACAGTAGTTGTACAGCAGGGTGCAGGGAATGCCGTAGAAGATCACGGACAGATAGGCATAGGCCTGCTCAAACAGTGTCTCCGGGGTATTCAGCAGATGCAGGATCGAGGTGCAGAGCAGACTGGTGACCAGGGTCAGGACTATGGCAATTGCGATCATCAGGACGGCCCCGGCATAGATGAAGGTATGCATGCGCTTCTGATCATTGGCCCCGAAAGCCGTAGCGACCGGAATGGTACAGCCGATGGCCGTGCCGATGCAGAAGCCCAGTACCATGAACTGCACGGAGCTGGAGGACCCCACTGCCCCCAGCGCATCCGCCCCCATGGTCTGACCGACAATTGCCGAGTCGACGATGTTATACAGCTGCTGGAACAGGTTGCCCAGCACCAGGGGTATGGAAAAATGCAGAATCAGCTGCAGCGGATCGCCGCTGGTCATTGCCTTGGTCTGTGCCATGTTTCCCTCTCCTTCCTTCAGGCGCTGACATTATACGGTTTTCCCGGCAAAATGGTAAGAAAAAAGAATTCAGGAATCATGCAGGCATGGCCTCTGAAACAGGGTCATTCCGGAAACGGCTGAAACAGTTTCTGAAAGATCTGCCCGGAATTGTAATCAGTCTCAGTAAATGATATAAATGAATCAGAGTTTCCTGTGAAAACTCGCGGCGCAGATGAATATCCGGAACGGTTTCGAACCCTCCCTGGCAGCAGACGGCAGCACGGCAGAAGTCCTGCGGGGCGGTTCGATTTTCACTTTCCGGGCACATCCGGTTACGGGTAATCCGGGAGTTCGCTAAAAGGGGGTTTCTCCAGATGACATATTTTGATGTCGCTACTGCTCCGCTGGTATACATCCTCGTGGCCATCGGCATTGCCATGGTCGTGGGGGTGGCGCTGATTTCCGGCCGGAAGGCATTCCAGAAATGCCTGGATGTCGGAATGAGCGAAGCGGAGACCAAGGGCGTGGTCAAGGCCAGTTCGGTCTTCGCCCTGGTGCCGAGCTTCTCCATCGTAATCGGTCTGATCTCTCTGTCGGCGCTGATCGGCCTGCCGTGGGCCTGGTGGCGTCTGTCCGTGGTCGGTGCGGTGACCTATGAAACCATGGTCGCCCAGATGGCTGCGGATGCCATGGGTTACACCAGCTTCGCGGATGCTCCGGCAGCGGTTTTCGGCAATGTCATGTTCTGCATGACGATCGGCATCATCTTCGGCTGTGTCATGCTGGTGTTCGTCGGCAAGAAGCTGATGACCAGCTACGGCAAGATGCGCAGCAGCAACGGCAACTGGGGCCTGGTCATGAACTCCTGCTTCATGATTGCCATGTTCGCCGTCATGGTGCCGGGCAGCCTGACCAAGGGCACGGTGTACTGCCTGACGTTCCTGACGTCGGCCGTCTGTTCCTTCCTCATTGCCAAGATCGCCCAGGTCACGGGCGCCAAGTGGCTGAATCAGTTCAATCTGGCCATCTGTCTGATCCTGGGCATGGCGAGTTCGCTGCTCTGGACCAATCTGGTCGGCTGAAGGGGGTAAAACACTATGAGTGAAAAAGAAAACATGGCCATGGATCCGTATGTCGAATGGGCACATTCCTTCGGCCGCAAATCCGTTGCGATGATCCTCATCTACATGTTCGTCATGCCGGCCATCATCTGCACGGTGTATGACTGCTGGCCGACCATGACCGCTTTCCTGTCCGTTGCCCTGCCGATGTGCGCGCTGTTCTGGCCGATCGCGGCTTCGGAAGTCGTCTCCTATTCCCCGATTCTGGGTTCCAGCGTCTACATTTCCTTCGTGACCGGCAACGTCCTGAACATGAAGCTGCCGTGCGCGATCAATGCCCAGGAACTGACCCATCAGGAACCGAACACGCCGGGCGGCGACGCGGTTGCCCTGCTGGCCAACTGCACCTCGTCGATCACGACGGTTCTGGTCATCATCCTCGGCATGCTCATCATGGTGCCGCTGCAGCCGTTCCTGCAGTCTGATGCGGTGCGGACAGCGACCACATATATGCTGCCGGCCCTGTTCGGTCCGCTGACCCTGAGCTCTCTGAAGGAGAACAAGAACGGCAAGTACTGGATCAAGAACAAGCTGGTCATCGGCATCATCCCGCTGATCCTGGCGATCATCATCTTCCTGAACTGGGATATGGCGTCTCTGTATCAGGGCTTCCTGGTCCTGGGTGCCATCGGTCTGTGCATCCTGATTGCCCGGATTCTCTATAACAAGGGGATTGTCCAGGTGGTCACCGGTCCGGAAGGCCGTCCGTATGTCGAAGGCGAGTCGGCGCCTGCCGCAGCTGCTCCGGCTGAGGAAAAGAAGTAAATCCATCAGAAAAAAGCGTCCCGCTGCATGCTTGTGCAGCAGGACGTTTTCATCTGCTTTCAATGGGTTTCAGAAGCATTGCCGTGCTGACGGAAATAGAGGTAGCTGTAGACGATCGGCACCAGGGCCGCCAGGAGCACCGCTGCCAGCATGAGCAGGTACAGCTTTTCCTCCGGGAACAGGAAGGAGCCGATCAGGACCAGCAGGCCGGCAAGGGCGAAGCACCAGCCCCCGACCCGGTGAGTGGCGTACCAGTTGTTCTCATCTGCCAGGGTCCAGGGTACCCGGATGCCCATGGTGTAGTTCTTCTGCACCTTGGGCAGATAGTTGCCCAGCAGCAGGAACAGCACCCCGAGGGCCCGGGTCAGAATCGTGATCACGGCGACCGGATGGCCTAAGCCATAAGACAGGATGATGCTGGTGACGACCACGCCCAGCAGGGGCATGATCAGCACCACGATGCGGTTCATCTTGGCCGGCTGGTTCTGACTCTCCGGATCCTTGCCGGTGATGAACAGCATGAAGGTCTGCAGGACAATCAGAAACAGCGGCAGACCGAACACCGCAAAGGCCCTGCTGCTGTAGCTGTCCGGCTGACCCGCGGCGTTGAAGTGCGTCGGGATCTGATCCGGCAGCGAAGACCAGCAGAGCAGTCCCGCCAGCAGGCAGCCGGCCAGAATGGCATAACTGAGCACAACCAGATTCCTGTTTTCTTTCAGCCAGTAATGCATATGCGATCTCCTTATTTCTTTGAATCGGTCAGATCCTGCAGCCAGAGGATGGTCTCTTCCACCACACTGGTGTTGAGTTCGTAGTAGATATAGTTCTTCTGCCGGGTTTCCCGGATCAGGTCCGCCTTGCGCAGAATGCTGAGGTGGTAGGAGATCGTCGCGGCCGTCATATCAAAGTGCTCCGCGATCTCTCCGGCCGACATCCTGCCCCCCTTGAGCAGATGCAGGATCTGCCGGCGGACCGGAACGGACAGGGCTTTGAAGGTATCCTGAAATGACATGGGTTCTCCTGTTTAGAATATTTTCTAATTAGAAAATATTCGAAATACCTGAGTCTGTCAAGTCCCGCGCCGCTTCCGCTGAAACGATATAATGAAGACAGAAAGAAGGTGCTGTCTATGATCATTGGCGCCGCTGTTGTTCCGCATCCCCCGATGGCTCTGCCGGAGGTGGGGCATGGGGAAGAGAAAATCATTCCTGCCACCATCGATTCCTATCAGAAAACGGCAGAGTTCATTGCCCGCTGTCAGCCGGAGGTGCTGATCGTCAGCTCTCCGCATGCCATCCTCTACCGGGATTACTTCAATGTCTCCTCGGGCAGTCATGCCTGGGGCAGCATGGAGTCTTTCGGGGCCCGGCAGGTCAGCTTTGACGTTGCGTATGATGAGGAGCTGACGGAGACCCTGGATGCCCTGCTGGAGGCCGCCGGTTTTCCGGGCGGCACTGCCTATGACCGGGAGAAGATGCTGGATCATGGCGTCATGGTGCCGCTGTACTACATCCGGAAGCTGATGCCGGATCTGCCCCTGGTGCGCCTGTCCTTAAGCGGCCTGTCCCTGAACATGCATTATCAGATGGGACAGTATGTGCAGCAGGCCTGTGACCAGCTGGGCCGGAAGGCCTTCTACCTGGCCAGCGGGGATCTGGCCCACTGCCAGAAGAAAGACGGCCCCTATGGCTGGCGGAAAGAGGGCGAAGAATATGATGCCCGCATCATGCAGGATCTGCGCGATGCCAACTTCGCCGCTTTGCTGGATTACGATCCCGCGTTTCTGGAGAAAGCCATGGAGTGCGGACACCGCTCCTTTGTGATGATGGCCGGGGCTCTGGATGGCCTGCAGGTGAAGCCGCATTATCTGAGTCACGAGAACATCACCGGGGTCGGCTATGGCTTTGTGACCTATGAGGTGACCGGAACAGCAGATCATCAGCACATCCTGGAGGACCACCAGGCAGAAGAGAAGAAGAGTGCCGCCGAGCGGCTGGCCAGCGCCGATCCCTATGTGCAGCTGGCTTACCGCTCCATCGTGTCCTGGATCCGGGACGGGAAAATCCTGCCGGTACCCGATGATGTGCCCGAAGAGATGCTCACGCAGAAAGCCGGGGCGTTTGTGTCCATCCATGAACATAAGGAACTGCGCGGCTGTATCGGCACCATCTCGCCGGTGCGGCAGAACCTGGCCAAAGAGATCATCTACAATGCGATCAGCGCTTCCACCAAGGATCCGCGCTTCAATCCCATCACCGAAGACGAACTGCCCTATCTGGAAATCTCCGTGGATGTGCTGGGCAAGCCCGAACGGATCCTGCGTCCGGAGGAACTGGATGTCCATAAATATGGCGTGATCTGCACCATGGGCGGCCGCCGCGGCCTGCTTCTGCCGGATCTGGAAGGGGTGGATACCGTCCAGCAGCAGATCGACATCGCCTGCCGCAAGGGCGGCATTGCCCCGGATGAACCGTTCCAGATGGAACGCTTTGAGGTCGTCCGGCATGTCTGAGGCCATCTGTACCGTCTGCGGGCGGAACTGTCATCTGCAGGAAGGACAGACCGGGTTCTGTCAGGGCCGGGGCTGCCGGAACGGGCAGGTGGTGTGTCTGAACTACGGCCGGCTGACCAGCCTGGCCATGGATCCCATTGAGAAGAAACCCCTGGCCGGTTTCCATCCCGGCTCCTGGATTCTCAGCGTGGGCAGCTATGGCTGCAGCTTTGCCTGCAGTTTCTGCCAGAACTACAGCATCTCCCGGGCAGATGAGCACAGTGTGCCCTGGCGGCAGGCTTCACCGGCAGAACTGGTGCAGACCGCCCGGCAGCAGGCAGGGAACCTTGGCATTGCCTTTACCTATAATGAACCCCTGATCAGCTGGGAGTATGTCCGGGATACGGCGGTTCTGGCGCATCAGGCGGGTCTGCTGACCGTCATGGTCAGCAATGGCTGTGCGGAACTGCCTGTGATAGAACAGCTGGCCGCCTGCATCGATGCCTGGAACATCGACTATAAAGGGGATGCGGCCTTCTACCGGGAACTGGGCGGACGCGAGGATCTGGTCCGCCAGAGCATCGCCTATCTGATTCCCCGGAATCATGTCGAAGTCACCACCCTGATCATCCCGGGGAAGAATGACTCTGATGCCTTCATCGACCAGGAAGCACGGTGGCTGGCTTCGCTGGATCCGGAAACCCATCTGCATCTGTCCCGCTACTTCCCCCGCTATCACTGCACCATTCCGGCTACCCCGCCGGCTACCCTGTACCGTCTGCGCGAAGTGGCCGGAAAATATCTGAAGCACGTGCATCTGGGCAATCTCTGAATCCGTGAACCGTTCACGGATTCTTTTTCCAGGCACTGCGTGGTATCGTGAAGAGGACCATGAAAGTTCTGAAAATCCTGTTCGACATCGCCGGGCTGCTCGGTCTGTCCGCGCTCTGCTATCTGAATCTGAAGTTCTGTGCCGGACTGGATTTTTCCACCTATTCCGAAAAGGTCTCCATCGAGGCGCTGAATCCGGCCGCACAGCTGCTCATGGCGGCGGTACTGTGTGCGCTGCTGGTGCTGCTGCGGCGCTGGCTGAGCCGGCATCTGACCCGGACCGGTGCCTGGAAGGCGGTGCTGGTCATGACCGTGCTGTTTCTGGCGGCCGGTCTTTTCTTTGCCAGCCAGAATGACTATGAGCCGGTGTCGGACCAGTGGCAGGTCTGGGCCATGAGCGACCGGATTGCCAACGGGACGACCGACTATGAACTCAACCGCAATACCCTGATCTACTGGCGGACCTATCCCCAGCAGGCCACGATGGCCTTCCTGTATGCCGGCCTGATGAAGCTCTTTCATCTGACCCGCAGCAGTCTGTTCGGGATCCGGGCCCTGCAGACCGTCTTTGCGGCGGGACTGATTCCCCTCATGTACCTGTTTGTCCGGGAATGGTGTCAGGACGAGGCGGCCGCGGTCTGCAGTGCGCTGTTCTGCACGCTCTGGACCCCGCTGCTGCTGTACACGGCCTATCTCTACCCGACCTCGATTTCCCTGACCCTGACGGTGCTGGCCTTCTGGCTGTGCGGCCGGGCCCTGCACGAACCCCGGCACAGACTGCGGCATCTGCTGCTGGCCGGGCTGGTGCTGATCCTGGACAACCTTTTCTATATGGCAACCGCAATTGCCAGCGTGGCCTGTGTGCTGATCGTTGTGCTGGGCCTGCTGGCGGAAAAGCAGGAATCAGGAAAGAAACGGCTGCTGTACGGGCTGCTGTTCGGGGCCCTGGTGTTCGGGGGCGGCTGGCTCTGCCGGGAAGGGATCTATGCCTGGATGGAGCAGACCTATGGCTTTGAACTGCATGAAGGCATGCCGGCCAGTGCCTGGATCATGCTGGGAATCAGTGTGGAAGAAGGTGCCAATGGCGGTCCGGGCAGCTATGACAGCAGTGCGGTATACATGTATGAGCTCTGCCACTGGGAGAAGGCCCGCATGGATACCGAATCCCGCAGGGCCGTTGCCTACTACCTCAGCCGCTACCTGTCGGGGGAAGCGAGTCTGTACTTCTTTGAGCGCAAGACCATCTGTCAGTGGTGCGATCCCTGGTTTGCCAGCGTGCCCATGACCCTGTACCGCGGTGCTGAGACCTCTTCTGCTTTCCTGAATGCCCTGTATGACAGCAGCGTGATGCCGGCCCTGGAGAAGGCGCTGCATGTGGCCGAGGTGTGTGTGGTCCTGCTGGCCGCCCTGTGGAGTCTGTCCGCCCTGAAGCGGATTGTCAGGAAAGAGCTGGACTTCTATGCCCTGCTGCCCCTGGTCTACTTTGCCGGCGGTTTTGTCTTTCAGTTCTTCTGGGAAGCCAAGGCCCGCTATTGCGAACCGTACTTCGTCCTGCTGGTGCCGCTGGCCATGGCGGAGCTGGGACGTCTGGAGCAGGCGGTGCAGAACCATAGACGCATGTCGAAAGAGCAGCAGACACCGGTTTCCTGAGCGGCCGGCTGTGCGGGTCATTGATGCAGGGCCTGCTGTTGTGAAAAAAGCAAGGAATTATGCGGAAAATCGGGCTTATTTTTCACCCAATTCTCATATCTGACAGTTGACAAAATTTGTTTACCCGCTAATCGATTGGAAGCGATTGCACTTCTGAAAAGTCGGTGGTAGTATAACAGTGGCAAGGTCAGAACTTGATCTCAGTCATAAAGGAGACTATCGACATGAAGAAAATTCTTGCATCTCCGAACGCACCTGCGGCGATTGGTCCGTATTCCCAGGGTACGGAAACAGCAGGCAGGACCGTTTATGTGAGCGGTCAGCTGGGTGTGATCCCGGCTACTGGTGCATTTGCCGGACCTGACATTCAGGCGCAGACCAAGCAGTCACTCGAAAATATCCGGACAATTCTGGCGGAAGCCGGCATGACCATGGACAATGTCGTCCAGGCCACCGTTCTTCTGAAAGATATCAACGATTTTACCGCAATGAATGAGGTGTATGCCACCTTCTTCAAGGGTGATTATCCCGCCCGGGCAGCCTTCCAGGTTGCCGCTCTGCCGAAAGGCGGACTGGTCGAGATCGAAGTCGTTGCTGTCGAGCTGTAATTGTCCTTTCTTTTGCTTCACCCAATTTGGTATAAACGCTGCATAAGCGTTTAGAAGGGAGAGATTCTTAGATTATGAAGTTCGATTTCACGCAGTTTATTGACCGTATGGGTAAGGACGCTATCGCCGTCGAATTCCCTCCTAATGGCAATCTGACCAAGCCGGAGTGGAAGGACAAGCAGATCCCGATGTGGGTCGCTGACCAGAACTTCCCGACCTTCCCGCCCATCAAGGAAAAGATGATCGAGCGTGCTTCGATCGACACCTTTGGCTACTACAGAACCAGAGATGAGTACTTTGATGGCATCATTGACTGGCACAAGACCCGCAATGGCTATGGCGATGATCTGACCCGCGATGTTATCTCCTATGATAACAGCGTTCTCGGCGGCGTCGTCTCGGCTCTGAATGTGCTGTGCTCCGCCGGTGACAACGTTCTGCTGCAGAGCCCGACCTACATTGGCTTCACGGGCTGCATCGAGAACAACGGCTGGAACATCATCCTGAACCCGATGTACAAGGATGAGAACAAGATGTGGCGGATCGACTATGAGGATATGGAGAAGAAGATCGTGGACAAGAAGATCCATGCGATGGTCTTCTGCAACCCTCACAACCCGACCGGCCGTGCCTGGAGCAAGGAAGAACTGACCAAGGTTTATGAGATCTGCGAGAAGCACGATGTCTGGGTCGTTTCCGATGAAATCTGGTCCGATATCATGCTGGATGGCCGCAAGCACAATCCTAGCTGCCTGACCAACGACTGGGCAAAGATGCACACCGTGACCTGCTATGCAACGTCCAAGACGTTCAACATCGCCGGTCTGGTCGGCTCCTACCGCTTCATCTTCAACCCTTGGCTGAAGGATCGGGTTGACAAGCAGGCTTCCCTGTCTCATTACAATGAGATGAACATGCTGTGGATGTATGCCGTGATCGGCGCCTACACGGGCGAAGGCCGGTTCGACTATGTCGATCAGCTGTGCGAAGTCCTGAGCGAGAACGCCAAGATCGCTTATGACTATGTCATGAACCACTTCGAGGGTGTTGACACCTCGAAGCCTGAAGGCACCTTCATGCTGTTCCTGGATTGCAAGGGCTGGTGCGAGAAGCACGGCGTTTCGATCCAGCGTCTGCAGGAAATGGGCGCCGAAGTCGGTGTCATGTGGCAGGATGGCCGTCCGTTCCATGGCGAGTACGGCATCCGTATGAACCTGGCTCTGCCGACCTGGAGAGTGCAGGAAGCCTTCGAGCGTCTGGACAAGTACGTCTTCAACGCGAAGTAATCTGAGAACCATCTGAGGCATCATCGGGTGACCGGCGATCATCAGCCGGTCACTCTTCATTCATTCGTATTCCTGACAGTTCCTGTGGAAGTCCTGTCTGGAATAAATATTAAAGGAGAGAATTACAAGTATGTCGGAAAATCAGGATCATCAGCTTAATCAGGTTCTGGGTTACTGGGATCTGATGAGCGCGGCTGTCGGTCAGATCATCGGCGCCGGCATCATGTCACTGACTGGTGCTGCCATCGCCATGACCGGCAAGTCGGTACCGATCGCCTTCATCATCTCCGCTGTGCTGGTCGTTCTGCGTGCCATTCCGTACGTGTTCATCAACTCGACGATCCGCACCAACGGCGGTGCCTACACGATTGTCCAGCTGCTCGTCAACAAGAAGCTGGGCGGCTTCTACACCATCATTGCCATCCTCGGCAACCTGTCTCTGGCGATGTACGCGCTGTCTGCAGCCGACTACCTCATGGGTCTGATCGGCGCCGGCAACCGGATGGTCATTGCCCTGATCATCCTGACCCTGTTCTATGTGGTCAACGTCGTCGGTATCGATATGTTCGCCAAGGTGCAGAACCTGCTGGTTATCCTGCTGGTCATTGCCCTGATCATCTTCACGGTCTTCGGACTGGGTGAGGTCGACTGGGCCGGCATGACCACCGAAGGGGAATGGATGACGGATGGCATCATGGGTCTGCTGAGCGCATCGTCCCTGCTGACGTTTGCGACCGGCGGCGCCACGATGATCGTCTCTCTGGCTGGTGAAGCCAAGAACCCGACCAAGGATATCCCGAGCGTCATCATCGTTTCCACTCTGTTCGTTGCTGTGCTGTACGCGGCCGTGTCCTGCGTCGCCGTCGGCGTTCTGCCGCTGGAGCAGACGGCAGGTCAGTCGCTGGTCAACACCGCGAGAGCCGTTCTGCCTTATCCGCTGTATGTGTTCTTCATCCTCGGCGGCGCTGAGTGCGCACTGGCTTCCACGCTGAACAACCAGCTGGCTTCTTCCACAAAGCCGATTCTGCGTGCCACCTGGGATGGCTGGTTCCCTGCTTCCTGGGGCAAGCTGAACAGCCATAAGGTTCCGGTTGTCTATCTGACTGTCCTGTATGTCATCGGTCTGCTCACGATTCTGACCGGCATGGACATCGATGCCATCGGTTCCCTGGTTCTGCTGATCGGCGCGGTCAACGAAATGATCACCTGCTGGGGTCTGATGAACCTGGAAAAGGTCATTCCGGAAGAATGGGCGAATTCCAAGTTCCATGTCAGCCATGGCCAGCTTGTTCTCTTCACGATTCTGGCCGAAGCGGCCAACGTCCTGAACTTCTGGCTGAATGCCCGCGGCAAGAGCGCTGCTCTGCTGATCGGCAACCTGATCATGGCTATCGCTTCGCTGGCGTACTCCTATGCCCGCTACAACAGCGGCAAGGTTACCGGCGAAGTCAGCTACGAAAAGGCCTGAGCCCGTCAGGAAAGTTTCTCACGATACGGATCTTCTTCGGAGGGTCCGTATTTTTTGGTCCGGGTGTATGATGGAACTATTATGAACAGGGGGCTTGGGTATGAGTGAGGTCACGGGACTGCTGACGCGGCAGGTCATCGTCATGTTTCTGCTGATGATGGTCGGCCTGCTGATCACCAGAACACACATGGTGGATGGCAGGGGCATCGGCCAGATGTCTTCCATATGCCTGTATGTGGCCACGCCGGCCACGGTGATCAAGTCCTTCCTGGTGGCCTATGATCCCCAGAAGGTGCGGGCGGCCCTGGTGACGTTTGGCATGGCGGCCCTGCTCACGGTCCTGCTGCTGATCATCCTGAAGGTGTTCTTCCGCCGGATGTCGCGGATCGGGCAGTTTGCCAGCCTCATGTGCAATGTCGGCTTTCTGGGCATTCCGCTGGTGCAGACCACCCTCGGGGAAGAATATGTGTTCTATATTTCCATGTATGTGGCCTGGATGACCATCATGACCTTCACGGTGGGGATTTATCTGGTCTCGGGCGACCGTTCGGCGATGTCGGTGAAGAAAATCTTCACCAACCCGGCCATCCTGTCGGTGCTGATCGGCTTTGTCCTGTATTTCCTGCAGGTTTCCCTGCCGACGGTACTGACCCAGACCATCGGGTACCTGGCCAATCTGAATGCCCCGCTGGCGATGCTGGTGCTGGGCGGGTACATGGCCGCTGCGGATGTCCGGGCGGTGCTGGGCGACCGAGAGACCTGGCTGGACCTGCTGGTGCGGCTGCTCATCTCGCCCCTGCTCATGGTCGCCCTGGTGCACTTCCTGCCGGCCGATCTGGATCTGATCCGGCCGGTTCTGGTGATCGCTGCCTCGACCCCGACCGCCACGGCCCTGGCCATGCTGTCGCAGCAGTATGGATCCGACTATGCCCGGGGTGCCGGCATCGTCACCCTGTCCACATTGTTTTCGATGATTACCATGCCCCTGATGCTGTCTCTCATCTGATTTTCAGTATGCTATACTGGATCTGTCAAACTGACAGGAAGAAAGGCGCAGAATATGAGTGAAAATAACAGCAACCAGAATGCCCAGACACAGGCTCAGGAAGAACCCAAAATCGAACTGACGCTGACGCCGGATGAGGTCAGTGCCCAGCAGCAGACAGCTCTGGAGGAACTCGAAGCGAAACATGGCGATGCGAATGCCAGTGAAGTGGAGAAAGCCAAGCTCCAGGCCGCCGAAGAGAGCTACAGCTATGAGAAGCTGAGCGACTCGGAAAAGAAGACGGTCGATGAGTTCTCGGAGAAGATCGACATCACGGAAGCCAATGTCGTCCTGCAGTACGGCTCGGCGGCGCAGAAGAAGGTCACCGATTTCTCGGACAACGCCCTGCAGAATGTTTCCACCAAGGATCTCGGCGAGGTCGGCGATCTGCTGGCTGATCTGGTCACAGAGCTCAAGAGCACCCAGGATACCGATGAGAAGAAGGGGCTGTTCGGCGGTCTCTTCCGCAAGAGTCAGGACAAGGTCGAGAACATCAAGGCCCGCTATTCCAAGGCGGAGGTCAACGTCGACAAGATCTCTTCCCTGCTGGAAGAACATCAGATCACGCTGCTCAAGGATATTGCCCTGCTCGATCAGATGTATGAAAAGAATGCCCAGAACACCAAGGAGCTGAGCATGTATATCATTGCCGGCAAGAAGAAGCTGGAAAAGGTCCGGAATGAAGACCTGCCCAAGCTGGTGGCCAAGGCCAATGAGACCCATCAGCCGGAAGATGTACAGGCAGCCAATGATCTGTCCCAGGCCTGCGACCGCTTTGAGAAGAAGCTCTATGATCTGGAGCTGACCCGTCAGGTCTCGGTGCAGATGGCCCCGCAGATCCGGCTAATTCAGAATAACGATACCCTGATGGTCGAGAAGATCCAGAGTACGCTGGTCAATACCATTCCGCTGTGGAAGAACCAGATCGTCCTGGCCCTTGGCATCAACCATTCCGAGGAGGCCATGGAGGCCGAGCGCGAAGTCAACAACATGACGAACACGCTGCTGAAGAAGAATGCGGAGACCCTGCACCAGGCCACGGTCGATACTGCCAAGGAATCCGAGCGCGGCATCGTCGATCTGGAGACCCTGCAGGAGACCAACAAGCAGCTGCTGGATACGCTGGATGAGGTCCTGAACATCCAGAAGGAAGGCCGCGAGAAGCGGATTGAAGCGGAAAAGGAACTGACCCGGATGGAGAACGAGCTCAACACCAAGCTGCTCGAGATCAATGTCGAAACCGACGTCACCAAGCAGGGCACCAGTACCGAAGCCAAGCAGTAATCTCAACAAGACCGGCACGTCCGGTCTTTTCATTTCCCCGCATGACGGAAAAGACCACAGCCCTGGAGAGCCGTGATCTTTTCCTGAAGCGGAGGAATCGAGAGAGTCGTCAATGCATGATGTGTGTCTTCCGGTCTGCACCGGAAGGGTACCGCCTGCAAGCTCAATATAGCATACTTTCTGACGGCTGTGGCCAGAAGCGGCAGAATCGCAATGGTATAATGCCCTTATGGCACGCAGGCGGCGCAGACATCGAAGACGGATCCGAGGGTCCTTTGTGCTGGCCGTGATCGTTCTCGCCGCGGCCCTGGCGTCCTTTCGTTCCTGCTCCTCCGAGTCCCAGCCCCAGTCCACGGTCAGCGTGGATCCGGTCTATCAGAATGACTATCAGATGACCTGTCTGGTGCAGGATGAAAACGGGTTTTATTCCTACGAAGACAATACCTATACGTCCGAAGTCGGCATCGATGTCTCCTACGCCAACGGAACCATCGACTGGAATGCGGTCCGACAGGACGGGATTTCCTTTGCCTATATCCGGGCCGGCTACCGGGGCTATGAGACCGGTCAGCTGCATACGGACACCAGCTTCACGGAGAATATCAGCGGTGCCCTGGCGGCCGGTCTGCCGGTCGGGGTGTATTTCTTCACCCAGGCCATCAATGAAGCCGAAGCCATCGAAGAGGCGGAGTATGTTCTGTCCCTGATTCAGGGCTATGAGGTGACTCTGCCGATAGCGGTGGATTCGGAACTGGTCAGTGATCATGACCGGATCTCTTCCCTGAGTGCAGAAGAAAAGACCGCCGTGCTGAAGGCGTTCTGTCAGACCATTGCGGATGCCGGCTATACGCCAATGGTGTATGGTTCCGCCAGCTGGCTGCGGGATTCCCTCAATATGGAAGATCTGCAGGATCTCTGTCAGTTCTGGGTGGCCTCGTATCAGTCGACCATGACCTTCCCGTACGTCTATTCGATGTGGCAGTATACGGCCTCAGCACAGCTGGCCGGACTGGATCATGTCGTGGATCTCAATCTCTGGATCAGGGAAAAATAATCAGACCGCAATTTCCCGATAAACGGTTTCCTGATACTCCGGCAGAACCCGGCCGGAGGTCAGATCCCGGATCTTGCGGATGATGTCGGGATCATCACTGTCGAAGAGGCAGACCGTCTGTTCCCCATAGGAAAAGTCTACCGCTTCGGTATGCCGGCGCAGCCAGGTCTCCAGGACACCGGTCAGGCTGTAATCATAGACAACCCGGTAGCGCCGGTATTCTTTTACCACACTCTTCGGGGCATGCGCCAGGACCTGGGCAGCACAGCCGCCATAGGCCCGGATCAGACCGCCGGCCCCGAGCTTGATCCCGCCGAACCAGCGCACCACACAGACACAGACATTGGTGAGGCCGGACTTCAGGATGCTCTGCAGGATCGGCACCCCGGCGGTGCCGGCGGGTTCCTGGTTGTCGGAACTGCGCTGGATCTCCTGATGCGGACCGATGACATAGGCGGTACAGACATGACTGCTGTCCGGAAATTCCTTCCGGATGGCATCAATATAGGCCCGGGCAGCCGCTTCGCTGTCGGCGCGGCTGACGCAGGCCAGGAAGCGGGATCTGCGGATCACGGTGGTTTCACGGTATTCCTGTCTGATGTACATGAGGGTCTCTTCTGCCTGTATTATAATGGGTAACGGTAAAGATCTATGAGCAGAATACAGCAGCTGGATGCCCAGACCGCGAACATGATCGCGGCAGGGGAAGTGGTGGAACGCCCGGCGGGTGTGGTCAAGGAACTGGTGGAGAATGCCATCGATGCCCAGAGCACCCGCATTGAGATTCAGGTGACCGAGGGCGGTCTGAAGAAGATTACGGTCACGGATGACGGAACCGGCATGGATGCCCGGGATGCGGTGATGGCCTTTCAGAGACACGCGACTTCCAAGATACACGGGACGCAGGACCTCTGGTCCATTCATACCCTGGGGTTCCGCGGGGAAGCTCTGCCGTCCATTGCCAGTGTGGCCAAAGTAACCCTGACCACCAGCGATGGCCAGGAAGGCACCCGGGTGAAGATCGAATACGGCAGGACCGTCTCGGTCGGGGCCTATCCGGGCAATCAGGGCACGGAGATTCAGGTCGAAGGCCTCTTCTACCGCACCCCGGCCCGGCTGAAGCACATGAAGTCGGGTTCCTACGAGAACAGTCTGATCCAGGATGTGGTCAACCGGTTCGCCATGAGCCATCCCGAGATCGCCTTTTCCTTTTTCAGTGACGGCAGAGAGTCTCTGCGCACTACCGGGCAGAACAATCTGCTGGAAGTGCTGTTTCAGATCTGGGGCCGGGCGGCGGCGGAAGCGGCCATCCCTGTGGACTGGTCGGATGCGGATTACCACATCACCGGCTATCTGATCAAACCGGAGCTGACCCGGGCTTCCCGCAGCTACATGCAGGTGTTCCTGAACGGCCGCATGGTGCATACCTACCGGCTGTACAAGGCCATTCAGGATGGCTATGAAGATTTCATCGTCAGGGGACGCTATCCCCTGGCGGTTCTGCAGGTCAGCATGGACAGTCAGCTGGTCGATGTCAACGTGCATCCTTCCAAGTGGGAGGTCCGTCTGTCCAAGGAGAACCAGCTGATCGATCTGATCCGCACCAGGACCCGGGAAACTCTGGCCGGAACGGTCCTGGCACCTAAGGCGGAGGTCCAGGAAAGCGTCCGTTACTATGAACCGATTGCCTTCGATACCGATGCCCTGCTCCCCCAGGAAGAGACAAAGCCTGCGGAGCAGGCGGCCCTGCGCACCGAAGAACCCAGGGCTGTCCAGGAACCGGTCCCGGAACCGGCGGACATGCCTCAGGAAGCGGAAGAAACGCCCGAAACAGAAAAACGGGCCTTCCCGGAGATGCAGGTCATCGGGCAGCTTCATGATAAGTTCATTCTCTGCGCCGTACCGGAGGGCCTGGCGATTCTCGACCAGCATGCCTGTCAGGAGCGGGTGCATTATGAGCAGATCCGGGACAGCCTGAATCGGGAACCGGCGCTGACCGAACTGCTGGTGCCGCTGCAGTTCCAGGTATCTGCCGATCTGGTGAAACGGGTCGAGGAAATCAATGAGGCCATTGCGGACCTGCATGTCCGCTTCCAGGCCTTCGGGCCGACGACCCTGATCGTCCGGGAGGTGCCGCTCTGGATGCAGGAGGTGGAGGAAGAGCCTTTCCTGCAGGATGTGCTCGATCTGTTTGCCGCCGATACCGCCGTGCACTATGCCCGGCTGGAGAAGAAGAAGATTGCGACCATGGCCTGCCACCGCTCGATCCGCTTCAACCGGAAACTGACGCCGGGGGAGATGCAGGAAGTGGTGCGGCAGCTGAAACAGTGCCAGAATCCCTGGCAGTGTCCGCATGGCCGGCCCACCTTCCTGATCCTGAACGAGAAGGAACTGACGAAGGAGTTCTACCGATGAAGCAGGTCCTGGTCATTGCCGGGCCGACTGCCTCGGGCAAGAGTGCCTTTGCGGTGCAGTGTGCCAGACGCTTCGGGGGCGAGATCATCAGCGGGGATTCCATTCAGGTCTACCGCGGTCTGAACATCGGGTCCGGCAAGGTCACGGCCGAAGAAATGCAGGGCATCCCCCATCATCTGCTGGATATCCGGGACCCGGATGAACCCTATTCTGTGGCCCAGTTCCAGCAGGACGGCCGGTCCCTGATTGAACAGATTGCTTTTCCGATCGTGGCCGGGGGCACGGGTCTGTATCTGAAGGCCCTGCTGTACGACTACAGCTTTTCTGCGGAAGCGCAGGGCGAACCGGCCGATCCGGAACTGGAACGGTACGGCAATGCGGAGCTCTATGAAATGCTGCGGGAAAAGGATCCGGTCCAGGCGGGCAAGATCCATCCCAACAACCGCCGGCGCCTGCTGCGGAGTCTGACGATCCTCAAACGAACGGGGAAACCGCAGTCGGAGCTGGAACAGGAACAGAGTCATACGATGATCTATGATGTCTTCATTGCCGGCTGTACGATGGAGCGCAGCGTCCTCTATCAGCGGATCAGCCGGCGGGTCGAACAGATGTTTGCGCAGGGCCTGGAGAAAGAGGTCCGGGGCCTGCTGGAGCAGGGCTATACCTTTCAGGATCCCGGCCTGCAGGGGATCGGCTATAAGGAATGGGAAGGGTATTTTGCCGGTGCGATATCCCGGACAGAATGCCGGACGCTGATTCAGCAGCACAGCCGGCAGTATGCCCGGCGGCAGTATACCTGGCTGAACCACCAGATGCCGGTCCACTGGTTCAATCCGCTGCAGGACGAGGAAAGAGAAGAAATGCTGAGGGAGATCGAAACATGGCACAGGAACTCGAACGGGTAAGACTCCTGCTGGGCGAAGAAGCCCTGCAGAAGCTGCAGAACAGTACGGTCCTGGTGGCCGGCATCGGCGGGGTCGGTTCCTATGCCGTGGAAGGACTGGCGCGGACCGGGGTCGGTCATCTGATTCTGATCGACAAGGATACCGTCGACGTGACCAACCTCAACCGGCAGATCATGGCCGATCATGACACGATCGGCCGACAGAAGTGCGCGGCGATGGCCGCCCGGATCCACAGCTATGCCCCGGACTGTGTCGTGGAGGGAATGAACCAGCTGGTGGACAGCAGCTGTCTGCGAAGACTGACGGATTGCGACTTTGCGATTGATGCGGTTGATACCGTGGCCGCCAAGCTGGACTTCATTCAGGCCTGCCATGACTGCCAGGTGCCGTTTGTCTCGGCCACCGGCATGGGCAACCGCCTGGATCCTTCCCGGATCCGGATTGTCGATCTGATGGAAACCTCTGGCGACCCGCTGGCCAAGGCGGTCCGCGTGCAGGCCCGGAAGCGGGGCATTGCGTATCCCGTTCCGGTCCTCTTCAGCAGCGAACTGCCGCGGCTCCATCAGAATACCGTGGTCAACCCGGACGGCAGGACCCGGAAGGAACGCATCCCGCCGGCCAGTACGATCTTCGTACCGGCCGCAGCCGGTCTGCTGGCCGCCAGCTATGCGGTACGGGTGCTGATCGGGGATCTGCAGTGGCCCGGTACACACTGAGGCGGCAATGTATTTGACAAGCCGGAAAGCTCTGATATCTTATTTTCTGAACAGGACTCCCTGTTCAGGAGGAATCTGATGAGCGAATTTGAACGGGACTCGGTCTTCAGTCAGTCCCATGATGGTCTGCAGGACTTCATGATGGAAGTCTTTACCCGGATGGGTGTGGCCCTGATTGTGACTGCGGTGACCGCATATCTCTGTTACCAGAGTCTGATCTCCGGCGGCCTGATGTACAGCCTGCTGGTGAATCACTACTACCTATTCTTCTGGGGCACCATGCTGGCCCAGTTCGGCATCTGCATCGGTCTGTCCGCCGGGCTGAACCGGATGAAGCCTTCAACTGCCAGCACGCTGTTCTATGTCTACGCGGTGGTCACCGGCATCACCTTCAGCATTCTGCCCCTGATCTTTGAGGTTGGCACGATCTTCACGGCGTTCCTCTTTGCGGCCGCGATGTACATCTGCTGCCTGATCATCGGCAAGAATACGAAGACGGACATGACCCGCTTCAGCGGCCTGCTGCTCGGGGCGCTGTTTGCCCTGATCCTGGCCGGTCTGTTCAGTGCCTTCATTCCGTTCTTTGCCGGCACCTTCGGCGTCAGCGTGCTGGGCATCATCGTGTTCCTGGCCCTGACGGCCTATGACACGCAGATGATCAAGCGCTACTACTACAGATCGGAAGGCTTTGACACCCTGCAGGGCAACCTGTCGGTCTACTGTGCCTTCAATCTGTACCTGGATTTCATCAACGTCTTCCTGTACGTGCTGCAGCTTCTGGGCTCCCGCCGCAGAGACTGAAGCAGCCGCAGAAGAAGCGAAGAGCCGCCCGCGGGCGGCTTTTTCCTGCTGTTCTGTGAAAACTGATACAATAGAAACCAGAAGAAGGTGATTCCCATGAGACTGGCTGAGCACAGTTTTCACGAGTACTATCATCATTACATGGTCTTTGAGGCAGATGCGCTCACCGAACGTCTGAAGGAGAAGATCCCGGTGACGGCCGATGACTGTTTTGCGCTTTGCACCAATGGGGTAGAGAAAGGGGGACGCCTTCGCTTCCCGGTGCTGTCCATCGGGTCTTCTTGGGATCTGTATGCCAAGGGTCTGCATCATAAGCAGATGCTGGGCACCTTTGAGGCCGAGGAAGTCATGGGGCTGGATCTGAAGATCCTGCCGCAGCCCAGCTTTGAGATGGTGCAGAAGGGTTCCCGCTACTTTGAGGAGCAGGAAACCTGGGCCGATGATGAACTGCTGCGCACCCGCCAGGATACCCGGCTGGATGCGGTGCGGTTCCTGGCCTATCCGGATATCGTGCTGATCGGGTTCATGACCGACCAGAGCATCCAGGAGTACCCGGTGCAGATGCGCGACTTCAACGGGCCCTTTGCGGAGGGCCGGCTGACGGTCCAGCCGGATCTGGAAGGCCTGCACGAGAATGATCTGGTCCGGGCGCTGCCCTACAGCATTGCCGGTCAGGTGCGGCTGCTGGCGGTCTTCACCGGCGATCACCTGAGTTCAGAAGAGGAGAAAGCGTATCAGGATCTGCTGCAGGGCGGAGCCCGGGAAGGGTTCGGCTTCAGCGTGCACAGCCTGAAGAACTGAAAAGTCATGCGAACGGTAGCCTATAACTGTCCCTACTGCGGGAAGTCCATGGAAGTGGATGTCTATGATGTGGTCCATGCCCGGGAAGAGCCCGAGCTGCGGGAGCGGGTCCTGAGCGGGGATCTCTTCCGCATTTCGTGTCCCCACTGCAAACATGATTTCATGGTGCAGTATCCCCTGGTCTATATTGACCAGGATCACCGCTTTGTCTGCTGGCTGTCCGAGCAGGATGCCGGCACGGCCATGCAGGAATATGCCAGGCCGCTGGACCGGCAGGGTTATGTCCTGCGGCGCTGTCCGACCCTGCGGGAACTGGTGGAGAAGATCCAGATCCTGGAGGACGGGGCCGATGATGTGATGGTTGAACTGGCCAAGTATGACTGCTTCATCGAATTCGTCACCAACAAGAAGGGCAAGGCCGAGGAGGTCACCTCGGTGGAATACCAGCGGACGGAAAACGAGGTCATGAAGATCAATGTCCGCACCGATGACAAGGGGATGTCCTTCCTGATTCCGATCTCTCTCCTCAGGGAGGAGATGGAACAGAACAGCGCCCGCTATGCCGTGGACAATACGACCTTCCCGGTCGTCAATGAACAGTGGATGGTCTCCCTGTTCCAGAACAGCAGTACCAAAAACTGAGCAGAGGAAAAGCCGTGGCGGAACACGGCTTTCCTGTTACTCTTTTTCTTTTTCTGCCTTGCGGTCGAGGATTTCGATGATCAGCTCCGGCCCCTTTTCAAAGCCGTAGCCGGTGAAGGCATTCTGAATCTTTCGGGCTTCCATCGGCACCGTGCCATAGAGCTTAGGCAGACCGAGCTCCGTGGTCTTTTCTCTGGCAAAATCGAAGCAGGCTCTGGCATCGCCGCGGTACCAGGCGATGTAGCGGCCGCGGTTTTCCAGCATGCGGCAGCCGAAGATGAGTGCATTCTTACCATCGGTATAGATCATGTGCCGACCGATCAGATACTGATACAGCTCTTCCGAGAAACGCATCCAGGTGCGGTTCAGGGAAATCCAGCGGCCCCAGTCAGCCCGGTCGGAATCGATGAGGGTGATGGCTTCGGACAGCCGGGTCACTTCCCGCCAGGCGGAAAGATCGATCTTCCTGGGTTTTGCCTCAGAAAGATCCAGGACAAACTCCCGGAAGCGGCCGCCGAGTCGGAAGCCGTTGAGCTCGGCCAGGCCCTTGCTGGCCTTGTTGGTCATGCCGGTATACATGCCGACCTCCTCGGCATCGTACTGTTCGGCCAGTTCCAGATAGCGTTTGTAGATGGTCTTGCCGGCTCCGTGACGCTGCCATTCCTTTTTCACCCGCAGGCATTCCAGCCAGCCGTCGCCATTGGGCATGACGGAATACATCCCCATGCCCACGGCTTCTTTACCTGCCCTGACCAGGACCATCTCTCCCTCGTTGCCCTGTTTTTCCAGATAGAAGAAGCGGTCGTCGTAGACATAGCCATAGCCGGGCAGCGCACTGGATTCAATCGCAACCAGATCGTCGATGTCCGCCATGGAGGCGGCAGATACCTTGAATTCTGTCATAAGGGTTCTCCTTTTCCTTCCTGTACCCAGCCCCATTATACTGTGAACATTCTGTGATAATTTTGAGAATTGTTCTCAAAATACTTGAAATCCGAAAAGATCCTGCTATATTGAGAATGGTTCACAGAAAGGAAGAGACGATGAACGGAAAAAAGACCAGACAGAAAGCCGTGATTCTGGACGCCATCCAGGGGCCGAATGTCCATCTGAGTGCCGAACAGGTTCTGCAGAAAGTGCAGCAGGAAGATCCCGGAATCGGTCTGGCAACCGTTTACCGGAATCTCAATGCCTTCTGCGAGGAGCATCTGATCCAGAAGATCAGCGGCCGGGGCTACAGCTACTTCGATGGCAACCCGGTGCCGCATGATCATCTGCACTGCCGGGTCTGCGGGAGAATCTTCGATGTTCCGGATGACTATGATGCAGGCATGGATGCCAGAGCAGAAAAGAACCTGAGCTGCCAGATCGATTCCCATTCGACAACGTATGAAGGAATCTGTCAGGAATGTCTGAAAAAACAGAAGAACTGAAGGAGGAAAAAAGATTATGAAGTACAGATGCACAGTTTGCGGTTACATTTATGACGAAGACAGAGAAGGCGTGAAGTTCGCCGATCTGCCCGATACCTGGACCTGCCCGACCTGCCATGCACCGAAATCCAAGTTTGTCCCGATGGAAGAGGGCAAGACCTGGGCCAGTGAGCATGTCGTCGGCATTGCCAAGGATGTCCCGGAGGACATCAAGAAGGACCTGGAAGCCAACTTCACGGGTGAGTGCTCCGAAGTCGGCATGTACCTGGCCATGAGCCGGGTTGCCTTCCGCGAAGGCTATCCGGAAGTCGGTCTGTATTATGAGAAGGCCGCCATGGAAGAGGCCAACCACGCTGCCCGCTTTGCGGAACTGCTGGGTGAGGTCGTCACCGACAGCACCAAGAAGAACCTCGAAATGCGTGTCGAGGCCGAGTATGGTGCCACAGCCGGCAAGACGGATCTGGCCAAGCGTGCCAAGGCGGCCAACCTGGATGCCATCCATGACACGGTCCATGAGATGGCCCGTGATGAAGCCCGTCATGGCAAGGCCTTCGAAGGTCTGCTGAACCGCTACTTCAAGGACTGAACCGCTGAACCGGGAGAGTGAAAGCTCTCCTTTTTTGGTTCACACAATTTTCCAAATTTGTGACATAATCTGACGACGGCTCTTTCCTACTATAGGATTGCAGAAGAAATTCTGTGCTGAATGTCTGCTCCCCCTTTGGCGGTTCATTCAGATTCTATCCCCTAAATATTGTCTTAGAGAGAGGCCCTGCAGGAGGGCCTTTTCTCATTCCCCTGCTTGCAGGGCGGCCGGAGTCTTGTATAATGATTCTGTCGTGTAACAACACTGTACGGAAAGGAGAGATTTGTTTGGGCGATAGAGACGCAATTCGTGTAGACGGCGTGGTGGAGGATACTCTGCCGAATGCCTTCAAGGTAAAACTGGAGAACGGTATGGAGGTGCGGGCATCCCTGGCGGGCAAGCTGCGGATCCATCATATCCGGATTCTGCCGGGGGATCGGGTGACGGTAGAACTTTCCCCCTATGACCTGTCCAACGGACGGATCGTTTACCGGAATAAATAATTGTCAGAAAAAAATGCAGGCCGTGATCCTTCTGATCACAGCCTGCCTTGCTGTTTCAGGCGCAGAGTTTTTCGATGAACGAGGCGACGTAGCGGATCATTGCGATCCGGCTGGAGTCCAGACCGTGGGTGCCCGGCACGCTCTTATGCATGAGCAGAGCCTGGGAACCTTCCTTTTTCAGTCCGTCAAACAGCGGCCTGACGTCGGTTTCGTAGTGGATCAGCGGATCGCTCTTGCCGGTGACGCAGCAGATGTTCATGTCCTTCAGATCGTGCACCGCGCTCTGATAGGCATATTCCTCGGCGTGGTCGTAGATGTCCCGGAGCATGACCTCGGCCCCGTCGGTATGCATGATCAGGCCTTCCTGCATGAGGGCCTTCATGAACTTCAGGTTAGCCGGACTGGCCAGGGCGCTGTTGAACGGGGCCAGCAGGATGATGCCTTTCAGCCAGGGGCACTTCCGGGCCGCATTGACACACGTGTTGCCGCCCATGGAATGCCCGGCCAGGAAGATCTTCTCGGGATCAATGTGGTACTTCTTCGGCCACCAGCGGCGGGCATAGCGGGCAATGGTCACCGCATCTTCGACACAGTTGGAAACCAGATACTTTCCTTCCGATCCCCAGGCCCCGCGGTGATGCACATTCACGCAGACACAGCCGGCCCGGCGCAGACTGAAGAGCAGATCATCGTTGCGGCCGGTGCCCGGGAAGCCATGGAAGAAGATCACACAGGGACGGGGCTGATCATAGCTGCCGTCCGGATACAGGATCTCGCCATAGAGATGACTGCCCTGGACGGTGATGTCCAGACCGGCATAGCCGGCCATGTCCTGTCCCTCGATATATGGGCAGTCTCTGAACAGATACTCTTTGCGGAAGCAGCGGTAGTTGTTTTTTTTCTGCCATGATAGGTTCCTTCTTTCCTCAATACCTGCTGTCTTCATTATAGTCAGACCGGCGCACCGACGCGAACATGCTAAGATAAACACATGAACACGCCGAACGGTCTGTCCCGGGAAACAAGACAAGGCATCCATGATCTCTTTGCGTCAGTCCTTAAGCAGAAGCTGGTGCCGGGACTGGGCTATACGGTGGTCACCGAGGAAGAGACCTGCCAGGGCTGGCTGGGCTGCCGGGATCTGACGACCGGTGAGCCGATGGGAGAGGACTGTCTGTATGACTGCGCCTCGCTGACCAAGGTCATGGTCACCACGCCCCTGATCCTGCGGGCGGCCCGGCAGGGGAGGCTGAAGCTGGCAGATCCGCTGTCCGCGTATCTGCCGGACTATCAGGGCCCGGCCACGATTGCCCAGTGCCTGCTGCACAGCAGCGGCTACCGGCCGGGACAGATCGATTACCGGTACATGAAGAAAGAAGAAGTTGAAGTGAAAAAGTAACTTCCAGATCTGAAGGGCGCGGGAAAAAAGTTGAATT
>CAIFEQ010000003.1 GCA_903789495.1 uncultured Erysipelotrichaceae bacterium
GAGCAACTGATTTGTAATCAGTAGGTTGGAGGTTCGATTCCTCTAGTCGGCACCATCTGTTAAAGCGGAGAAGTAGCGAAGTGGCTAAACGCGTCTGACTGTAAATCAGATCCCTCTGGGTTCGGTGGTTCGAAACCGCCCTTCTCCACCATTGCTAACAAAATCCGGACAGCAATGTCCGGATTATGGTATACAGATCTCACCACATGTCCCGGTAGCTCAGGTGGTAGAGCAACTGACTTTTAATCAGTGGGTCGAGAGTTCGAGTCTCTTCCGGGACACCATCTTGTCTCTGTGCGAGTGTAGTTCAGTGGCAGAACGTCAGCCTTCCAAGCTGAATATGGGAGTTCGATTCTCCTCACTCGCTCCACTGTGCAAGCGGAAACAGTTCTGCAGGCAGGAATGCCGGCAGAGCTGTTTTTTTCTGTGCGCCAGAGAACAGAAAAAGCCGGCCATCCGGCCGGCTGGTACAGCATTCGTGAATGTCAGATGATGGAAGCGTCGTAGATTTCCTGCACCGACTGCTTCAGGATGGCGTTGAACTCTTCATCCGACTGCTGGGCCCGCAGATCCTGGATCAGGGCTCTGGAGAACGAAGCGATCAGGCCATGGTTCTGAGCCAGCTTCTCGCAGGCTTCTTCATGCGAATAGCCGCCGGACAGGGCAACGACTCTGACGACATGCGGATCCGCCATGATGTCCGTATAGAAATCCGGGACGGTCGGAATCGTCAGCTTGAACATGATCTTGGTGTCGGCCGGCAGTTCCGCCAGGTGCTTCTTGAATTCGGCCTTCATCAGCTCTTCTGCCTTGGCCTTCTCCGGGCAGTGGATATCGACTTCCGGCTCCAGAATCGGGACCAGGTCATAGCCGACAATCTTCATGCCGATCTCAAACTGCTGATCCACGATCTTCTTGATGCCGTCCGGATTGGCTTCCTTGATGACGGAACGCATCTTGGTGCCGAACATATGATGATCCACGGCACTCTTCAGGGTATCATCCAGCGTCGGCATCGGTTTCATGACCTGCACGCCATCCGCCAGTTCTGCCAGGCCCTTGTCGACCTTCAGGAACGGGACGATGTGCTTGTTCTCCCACAGATAGTCGCCCGAATACTTGCCTTCGATGCGGCTGTTCATGGTGCGCTCAAACAGGATGGCCGCAATCACATGATCGCTGGTGAAGGAAGGACTGGTGATGATCCGGGTTCTCATCTGATGGATGAGATCGAACATTTCTTCCTCATTGGAATAGGCGCTGTCTTCGATGCCGTAGTTCCGAAGAGCCTTCGGCGTGCTTCCGCCGGACTGGTCCAGAGCGGCGATGAAGCCTTTGCCGCTCTGCATGATGGTCAATTGTTCCTTGTTCATACTGCAATTCCTCCTCAAGGTTTATTATAGAAGCTTTTCAAAGCGGACGTCATCTGTTTTTCCGGGCACTTCGCCGCTGCCGGCGGACTTTGTTGAGATGCCGTTCAAAGTCGCCGGAATTCAGCAGTTCCGCAAGCACCAGCTGCTGGTGCAGCGGCACCGGACAGCTGTAGAAGCCGGCCTTCTTCACGTAGTCCTCGATGAGAGGCACCGGCATGACGAAATAGCCGGTCCGGATGCCGGGCGAAATGGTCTCCGTAAAGGTATTCACGTAGAGCACCCGCTGATCGGGATCCATGGCAAACAGGGTATCCTCTGGTTTCTGCAGACTGGAGAATTCACTGTCGTAATCATCCTCAATGATATAAGCCTCCCGCTCTGCGGCCCAGCGGATGTACTCCTGCCGCTTGGCTGCCGTAGCGGTGATGCCGGACGGATAGCTGTTATACGGCGTGACATGCAGGACCCGGGCCGGGGTGCGTTCCAGCTCGGAACTCAGAATCCCGTCCGGCCCCAGTTTCAGCAGGTCCAGCCGCACGCCATGTGCCCGGTAGATCTTCCGGGTGCGTTCAAAGCAGGGATTCTCCACCCCGTAGATCTTCCCCGCTCCCAGCATCTGAATCAGGATTGTCTCGCAGTAGCCGCTGCCGGCGCCGATGACAATCTGTTCCGGTGTGCAGGAAAGGCCGCGGCTGCGGGCCAGGTAGTCCGCCAGGGCCTGCCGCAGCTCCAGACAGCCCTGCGGTTCACTGCCGGCCATCAGCCGGTCGCCATAGACACTGATCACCCGCCGCAGCGTGCGGGCATAGACACTGAAGGGAAACTGCTCCGAGCCGTCGACATGACTCTCCATCTGCAGCAGCGGCTTCCGGCTGCTCACCGTTTCCGCCACCGTGAAGGTGTCCTGATCCTGGTAGACCACATAAAAGCCGCTGCGCTGCCGGGATTCGATATACCCTTCTTCCATCAGAATTCCGTAGGCATGTTCGACCGTGATGATGCTCAGACCCGTCTCCTCCGCCATCAGCCGCTTGGACGGCAGCCGCATGCCGGGGGTCAGAACATGGTGGACGATGTCATCCCGCAGCTGTTCATACAGCTGCAGATAGGCAAACTCCGCCTTGTCCGGGTCTACCTTGTATTTCATCTGAACCGCTGTTTCCATGAATTGAAACCAGATTTAATAATACCAATCAAAACAGCCGCCCGCAATGGCTCAGAGCACCGCCGCGCCGGTCGGACGCAGGGCAATCCGCACACAGCTGCCCTCGCCGAGGATCTGATCCATCCGCCACTGGAAGTAACCGGACATCTCCTGGGGCACAAAGGCTTCCACGGTCCCGCCGAAGCCGCCGCCCTGCATGCGCCAGGCGCCCTTTTCTTCCAGAACCAGGCTGCAGCAGGCACAGACCGCATCCGCTTCCTGATGCCGGATCTGCCCCTCTGCATGCAGGTTCTGCAGGAAGGCGGCAGAAGAACTGCCGGATTCCCGGACCAGGGCAAAGAAGCGGTCCAGATCATGTTCCTGCAGGGCCAGGACTTCATCCTGCACCCGCCGGTTTTCCTGCACAAAGTGCGCCGCCCGCAGGAAGGTCCGATCGCCATACTGTCTGCGGATGGCAGGCGCCCTGAGGAGCAGATCGCTGGCACTGACCCCGCGCAGCTTGGATCTGCCAAACAGTGAGGCCGCTTCCTGCATCTCCCGGGGGATTGCGGCATAGGCCGCGGTCAGATCCTGATGCGAGCTGTGGCTGTCGATCACGAAGATGTCATAGCCTGCCCGGGCAAAGTCATAGTCAATCTGCTGAACCCGCGGCACCGCCGGATCGGCAAAGTCCAGATAGAGCAGCCCGCCATAGGCGGATACCGCCTGATCCATCAGGCCGCTGGGCTTGCCGAACCAGCTGTTTTCCGCCTCTTTGGCAATGTGGGCCATCTGCAGCGGCGTGAGTTCTCCCTTACAGAAGAGCGCATTGATCAGTTCCGCCAGCAGGACCTCAAAGGAAGCCGAAGAAGACAGGCCGGATCCCTTCAGGACCTTGCTGGCAATGTAGGCATCAAAGCCCTGCACCGGCCAGCCGGCCTTCTGAATCCCGCTGACGACACCCTTGATCAGGGCCTTGGTCGTGCCTTTTTCACTGTCCTGGCGGACCAGATCGCTCAGGTCGACTTCCTGCAGGTAATAGCCTTCGGAATAGACATGAATCAGCGGACTGTAGTTCTGCGCCGCTGCCCCCAGGGCATCCAGATGCACCGCCGCCGCCAGCACACAGCCGTTCTGATGATCCGTATGATTGCCGCCGATCTCCAGCCGGCCTGGCGCACTGGCCATGACCACATTCTGCAGCGGCTGCTGGGTAAAGGTTTCCTGAAAGCCATGCAGGACATGCAGGCAGCGTTTCCTTAAACGCTCTGTCTCACTGCCGGTACAGCCGTAGATTTCCTCGATGCGGGCATCCTTTTCCCCGTTCTGCAGCTGCTGTTCCAGAATTCTGCTTTCCATCATCGCCTTCACCTCGGTATTTCTTCAGTCTCATTGTAACAGCCCCGAAGAAAAAACCGAGGGACTCGGTTTCTCCTGACAGATTTTTCAGACCAGAGCGGTGGCGATCAGCCGCACGATCAGGGCTGCCACCCAGGCCACCACACACTGCATGACCACGATGGCCCCGGCCCAGCGGCCGCCCAGCTCACGGCGGATGGAAGAGATGGCCGCCACGCAGGGTGTATACAGCAGGCAGAAGACCAGCAGGGTCAGCGCATCGACGGTTGACAGTGCCGCGGTCAGTGCCTGGGTGCTGTCATAGAGCACCGAGATCGTGGCCACCACACTCTCCTTGGCCATGAAGCCGGCAATCAGGGCTGTGGTGATCCGCCAGTCCGCAATGCCCAGCGGCCGGAAGACCGGCGTGATCCAGCCGGCAATGATGGCCAGCAGGCTGGTCGAGGAATCCGTGACCAGATTGAACCTCGTATCAAAGTGCTGCAGGAACCAGATGATGATGCTGGCCGCAAAGATGATGGTAAAGGCGCGCTGCAGGAAGTCCTTGGCCTTGTCCCACATCAGCCGCAGGACATTCTTCCAGCCCGGCAGGCGGTAGTTGGGCAGTTCCATGACGAAGGGAACCGCTTCCCCCTTGAACAGGGTATGCCGCATCAGATAGGCCATGAGAATGCCGACCGCAACGCCCAGAATATAGAGGCAGGTAATGACCAGACCGCCATGCCCCGGGAAGAACAGAGCCGTAAAGAAGGCATAGATCGGCAGCTTGGCGGTACAGCTCATGAACGGGATCAGCAGGATGGTCATCTTCCGGTCCCGCTCGGAAGGCAGGGTGCGGGTTGCCATGACACCCGGCACCGAACAGCCGAAGCCGATCAGCATCGGTACGATGCTGCGGCCGGACAGCCCGATCTTCCGCAGCAGCTTGTCCATGACAAAGGCAATCCGGGCCATGTACCCGGTATCTTCCAGCAGGGACAGGAACAGGAACAGCGTCACGATGATCGGCAGGAAGGAAATGACCGTACCGACACCGGTGATGATGCCGTCCACCACCAGGGAATGGATGACCGGGGCAACCCCGGCCTGGGTCATGACCAGATCCACCCAGTCATGGAAGGAGGAGACGGCCTGTTCCAGCAGACCCTGGAAATAGGCGCCGATCACATTGAAGGTCAGATAGAACACCAGACCCATGATCAGGATGAAGCAGGGAATGGCGGTATAGCGGCCGGTCAGGACCCGGTCAATCTTTTTGGAGCGCTCGGTTTCCCGGCTTTCTTTCGGCTTGACGACGGTCTCGCTGACCAGCTTCTCGATGAAGGAGAAGCGCATGTCGGCGATGGCCGCGGAACGGTCCAGGCCGCGTTCATTCTCCATCTGGACAATGATATGCTCGATGGTTTCCTTCTCGTTCTGATCCAGGTGCAGGGCCGCTTCGATCTTCCGGTCCCCTTCCACCAGCTTGGTGGCCGCAAAACGCAGCGGGATGTCGGCCTTTTCGGCATGATCGCTGATCAGCATCATGATGCTGTGGAGACAGCGGTGCACGGCTCCGCCATGATCCGCTTCGCCGCAGAAATCATCGCGGGCGGTGACCTCCTGATAGCGGGCGACATGAATGGCATGGTCGACCAGTTCGCTGATGCCCTCGCCCCGGGAAGCCGAGATGGGAATGACCGGGATCTGGAGAATTTCCTCCATGCGGTTGATGTCGATCGAACCGCCGTTGCCCCGCACCTCATCCATCATGTTCAGGGCCAGGACCATCGGCTTCTGCAGTTCCATCAGCTGCATGGTCAGATACAGGTTGCGTTCGATGTTGGTCGCATCGACGATATCGATGATGCCGCGGGGATGGGCCTGCAGGATATATTCCCGGGAGACGATCTCTTCCTCGCTGTAGGGTGACAGCGAATAAATTCCCGGCAGATCCGTGACTTCCGTATCCGGGTGTCCTTTGATGACACCGGTCTTGCGGTCAACGGTCACGCCGGGAAAATTACCGACATGCTGGTTGGAACCGGTCAGCTGGTTGAACAGGGTCGTCTTCCCGCAGTTCTGATTGCCCGCCAGGGCAAAGGTCAGAACCGTCCCCTCCGGCAGCGGATGGGCGGTTTTCCGGTTATGGTAGATGCCGTCTTCACCCAGGCCGGGATGGGACAGGGATTCGCTTAAAGGAACGGCCGGACGCTTCTGATGATCTTCTCTGGTGACATCCCGGATCTCGATCCTGGCCGCATCATCCAGACGCAGCGTGAGCAGGTAGCCGTGGATGCGCAGTTCCATGGGATCCCCCATCGGCGCGTACTTTTCCAGGGTGACTTCTGTTCCCGGTGTCAGACCCATGTCCAGGAAATGCTGCCGCAGAGCGCCCGACCCGCCGACCCTGGTGACGATGCCGGACTCGCCGATCTCCAGATTTCGAATCGTCTTCATACCATTAAACTCCTTGAACAGGAAAATTCTAACACGAACGTCGGTCAGAGAACTATATACTGCTGAAAAAAGCAGGTTCAGCCTGCTTTATGGATGCGTTCCGGGTCATAGACAATCTCGGCCCGGCCGAAGGCGGCATAGCACTTGGGTCTGGGATCGAAGCTCTTGCGGGCATTGGAAGGCATGCCGACAATCGTGCCCCGGACCAGACCGTCCACCAGATCAATCAGATCCCCCAGCAGGCCCATGTTCAGCGGATTGTATTCGCGGATATGCACAGACTGGAAAACCTGGTAGGAGTGGCCGCCATAGAACTTCATGCGCCCGCCCTTCGCCACCAGCCATTTCTGCAGCGCGATCAAATGGGGCAGATATTCTTCCAGGGTGAGGGTGCCCGGCACCTGCAGCCAGACCCCGGCCCCGCTGCCGATCGCATCGCCGGTAAACAGCAGATTCCGCTTTTCATCCAGAAAGACCACCGAGCCCGGGGTATGCCCGCCGCAGGCACAGACGCTGATCCGATCATCGCCGAGATCGATCTGCGAATCGGTATCGATGTCGATGGTCTGGTGCAGATCATAGCTGATTCCGCCCGTCATCTTCTGCAGAATCTCTTCCCCCATCGTGAATTCCTGATGGCTCATGTAGACGGCGGAAAACTCATCGATGTGATGCAGATGATCGATATGGGCATGGGTCACCAGCAGGACCAGCGGTTTCTGCGTCAGCCGCCGGATGACCGGCGTGATCTTTTCCCCGGCCGTGATGCCGGTATCGATGACCGCGGCCCGGTCCCGGCCTTCCAGCACATACCAGGACGCACCCCAGTCATCCAGCACACACCATGCTTTTTCGCCGATTTCGGTAATCTGAAAGTCTGCCATATCCTGCTCCTTTCCGAAGATCCCGGTTCAGTCTTCCCACTTCCGGATCAGATCTTCGATGTCTCCCTTCAGTTTCTTCTGATTGCGCTCCGAGCGGCCGCGGAACTTCTCCACCAGCTGCTGCAGCGCCTGCAGGCTGTCCAGCAGCTGCTGATAGGCACGCGGCTGCTTTTCTTTCTTCTGCTTCTCCGCCGCAGTTTTCTGCACCGGACTGCTCTGCTGCAGGACGGTTTCCGTTCTGGGCGGAATCTTTTCCGCACTGCCCTGGCTCAGCCACTGCGCCGCAGCCAGGTCATAGACCGCGCCGGAATAAGGGGCGTCGGCCGCATACTGCCTGTCCTGCAGCGTCCTGGCAAAAGAGGTACAGACCGCATCATCGCCATGGACGATGAAGACCTGCTTCGGCCGATCAGGCATCGTGCCCAGCCAGTTCAGCAGACCATCCCGGTCGGCATGCGCACTGACATTGTCCAGCTGTTCAATCTTGGCCTGAACAGAGATCTTCTCCCCGAACAGGGTGACTTCATCAGCCCCGTCCAGAATCCGTCTGCCCAGACTGCCTTCCGCCTGATAGCCGCAGAAGACCACCGTGCACTCCGGACGCCAGAGATTATGCTTCAGATGGTGCCGGATCCGGCCCGCTTCGCACATGCCGGAAGCGGAAAGGATGACCTTGTGCGACTGATACGTATTCAGCAGCTGGGATTCCTCGGTCGTGACACTGGTATGCAGTTCCGGAAACTGCAGGGGATTCTCCCCTTTCCGGATCAGCTTCATGGCCTCATCGTCATAGTAGCCCAGATAGTCTCTGGCAAAGATCTGTGTGGCCTCTACCGCCAGGGGACTGTCCACCCAGACCTCGAAATCATCCGGAACGCGCATCCGCTTTTCCCGCAGAATGCGCCGGATCAGGTAGAGGATTTCCTGGGTGCGGCCGACGGCAAAGCAGGGAATGATCACATTGCCGCCCCGGCTGAAGGTATCCTGCATGATCCGGGTCAGTTCCGAAGCCGCATCTTCGACTTTCTCATGGAGCCGGTCCCCGTAGGTCGACTCCATGATCACATAGTCCCGGTCCTGCAGCGGGGTGGGATCTTTAATGATCGGCTGATCATGATTGCCCACGTCGCCGGAGAACACCAGCGTCTTCGTCACGCCGCCCTCCTCGACCCGCAGATGGATTGAGGCCGAGCCCAGCATGTGCCCCATATCCTCGAAATGGGCCGTCACTCCGGGCAGCACCGTGAAGGATTCCCCGTATTCCTTCGGTACAAACTGTTTGCAGGCCTTCTGGGCATCCTGAATCGTGTAGACCGGAGTCTCTTCCGGCCGGCCCGCCCGTTTGTTCTTCTTGTTCTTCCATTCCGTTTCCTGTTCCTGGATGTGGGCGCTGTCCTGCAGCATCACCTGGCAGAGATCCGCCGTGGCACCGGTGGCATAGATCGGTCCCGTGAAGCCCTCCTGGACCAGCTTCGGCAGCATCCCGGAGTGATCGATATGGGCATGGGACAGCAGAACCGCCTGAATCTGTGCGGCCGGGACCGGCAGAGGCTGATTGACATACAGATCCTTCCCCTGCTCCATGCCATAGTCCAGGACAATGTATTTTCCGCCGGCTTCCAGGACATGACAGCTGCCGGTCACTTCATGATCGGCTCCGATAAAATACAGTTTCATACGTTCGTTTCCTTTCAGAAGATCAGTACATGTCTATTTTAGCGGTCCCCGCAGAAGCCTGTCCATGGATGAGAGAGATTTGCTAAAATAGGCGCATGAAACAGAAGAAAACAATCCTGGCGGCTCTGGCCCTGCTGGTCCTGACCGGCTGTCAGAGTACCGGTTCAACAGAAGCCGCAGCCGCTTCACCCGCCGCAACAGCAGTCCCGGCGGCAGAAAGCACCTCAGCAGCCGCTGTCTTTGCCCTGCATTCCGACAGCCTGGTCAACGGCGTCTGGGACGATGCGATTGCCAGCGTCGATGACGGCGAGGACATGAGTCCGGAACTGGACTGGCCGGCAGTGGACGGTGCGGCGGGCTATGCCGTGTACATGATCGATCCGGATGGCGGTGACTGGCTGCACTGGCTGGGCTGGACGAGCGAAACCGAGCTGGCCGCCGGCGCCGATATCGGCGACTACATCGGTCCCTATCCGCCCTCCGGCACGCATACCTATGTCGTCTATGTTTTCGCCCTGCAGACACGGCCCGAAACCCTGCCGGGCAGCTTCGATGCCGCCGGCAATGCCATTAACGACATCCGCGCCCAGCTGGACAGCGCCGGCACGATCCTGGCCGAAGCCAGTCTCAGCGGCACCTACAGCAGAAAATAGAAACGCGCTGTACCTGCCTGCATGGTACAGCGTGTATTGATCTTTTCATTCCTGAATCAGAACCTGCAGTTCCTGCTGCACGGGACAGATGCGCTCCCGGAAGGACCGGCAGCAGGCCAGGCTGCGCACCTGGTCAATGACGGCATAGCGTTTCCAGCAGTGCAGCGGCACGATATGCCGGGCATCCGCTTTCTGCATGAATTCGACCACGCCCAGCTCCGGCCTCACCAGATGCGGATCAAAGGGAATGCAGGCCACATCGAAGACTTCCCCGGCCAGAAGATCCAGCTGCTGCAGATAGCACACCTGCAGCTGCCGGTCCTCCTCATCCCCATCCCAGTACCAGTCATTCAGATCACCCGCATGATAGATCTTCCTGCCATCCACGGTACAGCAGAAGGCCACGCCCTGATCGTTGGAGGCCAGGGTGCGCAGCTGCAGATTGCCGAATGACTCCTGCAGGCCCGGCGTCAGGAAGCGGATGGCGCCGGATGCCTGCTTCGGAACGACTTCCCGGATATCCTCGGACAGCAGATACTGCGCCACCGGCACCCCGGTCTGCTGAGGCAGGGAAAAGATTTCGGAAGAATAATGGTCCCAGTGGATGTGGCTGTTGAGCACATAGAAAGGCTTGCCGGCAGAAATGGCTGGCAGAGTGCCGCCGTAATAATCAAAGAGCAGCGTGGCCTGATCGGTTTCCGCCAGCACACAGCTGTGCCGGATGAAGGTGACTTTCAGCATGGTTCCTCCTGCTCAGCGCTGCGGGATGATTTCAATCCAGTAATCATCCGGATCATGGATGAAGTAGATGCCCATGGCCGGATTCTCATAGCAGATGCAGCCCATCTGTTCATGAAGGGCATGAGCCGCTGCCATGTCATCGGTACAGAAAGCCAGATGGAATTCATTGTCCCCCAGATCATAGTGATCCTTCTGCCAGTCCCGCAGCCAGGTCAGCTCCAGCTGATGCCGGGATTCCCCGTCGCCCAGAAAGACGATGATGAAGCTGCCGTCCGGCGCGGTGGTACGGCGGACTTCCTGCAGACCCAGCGCCTGCTGATAAAAGGTGATGGAACGCTGCAGATCCGTGACATTGAAATTGTTATGGGCAAAGCGAAACTTCATGTTGTTCTCCTCTTCCGGCCGCCAGAAGCGCTCTTTCAGATTATAGCCCGCGGGAGGGCTGAAGGAACTTCCGGTTTACCGGAAACGATTCTGTGGATAAGATAGGATGCGGACTGAAAGGAAGCGGAACATGATTACTGAACAGATTGACGAACGTCTTTTGAAGCTGGCGGAAGAATCTGACCGGGATCTGAAGGAAATCTATGAGCAGATCGATGCGGTCTGTCTGTATCACTCCGACCGGATTCTTTCTGCTTTTCGGAAGAACTCGGTTTCCTACTCGGACTTTGCCGAGATCAACGGCTATGGCAACTATGATGAAGGCCGGGACAAGCTGGAACGGATCTTTGCAGAAGTGCTGGGCTGTGAGGATGCCCTGGTGCGGACGCAGATCATGAGCGGCACCAACGCCCTCTGGCTGACCTTCTCTGCTCTGCTCAGACACGGAGATACGCTGATCTCCCTGTCCGGCACCCCCTATGATTCCCTGCAGGAGATGATCGGCCTCTATGGAGATTCTTCACAGTCGCTGAAGAACCATGGCGTACGCTATGAGCAGATCGATCTGGTCGACAACGACTTTGATCTGCCCCGGATCCGGGAACGCCTGGCCAGGCAGGATGTGCGTCTGGTGGAGATCCAGCGCTCGCGTGGCTACTCTTCCCGGCAGTCGCTGTCCATTGCCAGGATCGCCCGGGTCATCGAGACCATCCGCTCCGTCAACCAGGACGTCATCATCATGGTTGACAACTGCTATGGCGAACTGGTCGAGAAACAGGAGCCGGGCCATGTCGGGGCAGATGTGGTCGTCGGTTCGCTGATGAAGAACCTCGGCGGCGGGATCGCCTCCTCGGGCGGCTATGTGGCCGGGCGGAAAGATCTGATCGGGATGGTGGCCGACCGGCTGACCGCGCCGGGCGTGGGCAAGGAACTGGGCGCCAACTTCAACCAGAACAGTGCCTTCTTCAAGGGCATCTTCATGGCTCCCAGTGCGGTGCGCGGGGCTCTGAAGACGGCGGTCTTCACCGCTTACATGCTGGAGAAGCTTGGCTATCAGAACGTCTCGCCGAAATGGAATGAACCGCGCACCGACATCATTCAGACCGTCGAACTGGGCAGCAAGCAGAACCTGGTGGCCTTTACCCAGGGCATGCAGGCGGCCTCGCCGGTGGACTCCTATGTCCGGGTCCTGCCCGCCCCGATGCCGGGCTATCCGTTTGACGAAGTCATGGCCTGCGGGGCCTTCACCCAGGGCAGCACGATTGAACTGAGTGCCGATGCCCCGGTCGTACCGCCCTATACCCTGTATTCCCAGGGCGGCCTGACCCCGGAATACGGCCGGCTGTCGATCCTGCTGGCCCTGAACGGTCTGCTGCAGAAATAAAGGGAAGCTCAGCAGCTTCCCATCTGTCCGCCATCGATGCGGAGAATCGTATTATTGATGAAATCAGCCTCGTCTGAGATCAGGAACCTGACCAGGTGTGCCACCTCTTCCGGTTTCCCGTACCGCCGGACGAGGATTTTTTCGCATTCCTGCCGGAGGAATTCCTCATCATAGCCGTCCAGTTCGGAGGCCGTGCCGATGAAGCCCGGGGCCACTGCGTTGACATGGATATCCGGGGCAAACTGCACCGCCAGATCATGGGTCAGGGAATTCAGGGCAGCTTTGGAGGCATCATAGTCGATGCTCATGGGATAGTAGGTATTCATCCCGTTGGTCGAAGAGATGTTGATGATGCGGCCATAGTGCTGCTCCAGCATGTGCTCCGAGACCCGCCGGGCACAGAAATAGGCCCCCAGAACATTGACATCCAGGGTGCGCCGGAACTCTTCGCTGCTCTTGCGGCGGAAGAGATTGGCGAGATCCACGCCCGCATTGTTGATGAGGATATCGATCCCGCCCAGCTGTTCTTCAGCCTGCCGGACCATCCGGTCCACCTGCTGCTCATCGGCCACATCGGCATGAATGGCCAGGGCACGGATGCCGCAGCGCTGCTGCAGATCCTGCTGCAGCTGTTCGGCCTGGGTGCGTGAATGCAGGTAGTTCAGCACCAGATCATAGCCGGCCTCGCCCAGCTCCTGGGCAATGGCATGCCCGATGCCGCGGGAGGCACCGGTAATCAGAACCGTTCTGCGCATGGCAAAAAAGAGCCTGTCCTCAGGCTCTTCCGGAATACTTGCCGTCCGCGGTGAAGACGACGATCTTTTCTCCCTGTTCGATGAACATCGGCACCTTCAGGGTCAGACCGGTCTCGGTCGTCGCATCCTTGGACTGAGAAGACGGAGCACCCTTGATGGCCGGCGTGGTCTCGGTCACGGTGAGTTCCACCTTTTCCGGCATCATGACGTCGAGCACTTCTCCCTCGAACATCATCAGCGAAACTTCCATGCCTTCGATCAGGTAATACTTGTTGTCCCCGATCTTGCTTTCGTCCAGCTCATAGGTCTCGAAGGTCTCCATATCCATGAAGTAGTAGGTATCCCCTGCCGCATAGGAATAGTTGACGGCCTTCTTCTCGATCATTGCCTGCTCAAACTTGGTATTGGCGTTGAAATTCCGCTCCTGAGTGGACCCGGTGCGCAGGTTCTTCATCTTGGTCTTGAGAATGGCCGCGCCCTTGCCCGGTTTGACATGCATGAAATCCAGCACCAGCCAGGGATCTCCATCCACCATCACGGTCAAGCCTGTTCTGAAATCACCAGCTTCAATAGCCATAACTGACTGCCTCCTTTATCCTGTCGTAACGCCGCTATTGTATCAGCTTCAGACGTTTTTTTACAATACAGCCAGCTCAGAGAATCGAGCCTTTTTCCTCTTTGTGACTGCTGATATACCGGCTCCAGCGGATATAGCCGTAGGTCGTATTGGTAAAATAGCCCAGTTTCAGCACCAGCAGGACATACTGCCCCGAGAGGATGTTGATGATCGATTCCAGGGCGGCACAGATATACCAGGCGATCCACTGTTCCCGCATCCGGAAGAAGATGAACAGGCCGTTGGCCACCCCGACCGCCGAGGCACAGGCATCCAGATAGGTCACGATGGTCTCCAGCGTCCGGTTGCCGCCGAGGAAGTCGGTCTGGATGTTCAGGCCGCTGATGAAATAGCCCAGCACCACCGTCCAGACCACGATGCCCAGGATGACCAGCACTTCCTGCCAGCCCTTCAGCCGCCGCACGGCCGTCAGTTCGTCCGCTTCCTCATCCTTATGCTTGGACCAGTTGATATAGCTCAGAATGTCGATCGGCAGCCAGAAGAACAGCGTCGTCACCATCGTCGCAAAGCGGTACATCAGCACCAGGCACATGACGATCTCGGTGATCTCCACGGCCACCGAGACCAGGAAGTTATAGCGCGACTGCTTGGAGATCAGCAGTTCACAGAGAATGTTCAGGAAGGTATCCAGCAGGTACAGGAACATGATGACAATCCCGTTGACCCCGTTGGCGCTCTCCTCCGGAAACAGCACCGCCACGATGGTCGCCAGCACCATGATGGACAGGAACCAGCACTTCTCATAGGTACTGAAGGCCCTGGAGAAGGCCGTCATGATCCCCAGCGACAGCACCAGGATGCATAGTGAGGTCCCCAGGTTGAAGATGCTCATGGTCTGGTCGGCGGTCAGGGTCTGATAGGCCCTGTCCGCTTCTGCCTGCGTGGGATTCTCGTGGTCGAAGAACAGATGGGTGCCGTTGTCAGTGACATACTCATAGGCGGTTATGGTCTGCGTCTCCAGCTGTTCGTATGCTTCATAGGTATAGGCGACGATCAGGTAATCTTCGCCATCCCGGTAGGTGACTTCACAGACCGCCGAGTCTTCATCATAGTCTTCCTGGGACAGATCCCGCGTCATGGTGCGGGTGCCAACATACTGCAGCTGCCCGTAGTCCTCCGTCACCCTGGAAGCCCCGGCCAGGAAGCAGATCACTGCCCCCACGGCCATGGCCACCAGCAGGATCTTCTCCAGCAGAAACAGCCGGGGATTCGGTTCCCTGTATTCCCTGATTCTCTTCAGCATTTTCCTCTCCCTGCCGGATCATTCATGCAAAAACGCAAAGAATGCCTGTGTTCCGGCGGCCAGACATTCTCCGAAACGAAGTGATGCCATTTATGATCTTTCAGAAATGCCCTGCTGTATCAGGGAGCCAGCCGGCACAGCGTGCACCAGGGCACCCAGGCCGGACAGAACAGAAAGCTGTCCCGGAGCGTCATCGGAAGACGGACTGACGCATCTGCCAGTCTGTTCAGGCGCCTGATCATTTCTTCTCTGTCTGCAGATGCCATGTCCCTCTTTCCCTTGCCTCCTAATCCTAAAAATACCGGCATCGATTTGCAAGCGTTTCGGTAAAAATACCGGCACGGTACAGGAAGGCTGCTTTCCGGTCCTGCAGTCCCGGTTACTAATAAATTTCTAAGTTTCTCATTAATTTGCTTATATCTTCCGTTTCCCGTGCTGCCCTGATAGATTGGGCACTGGAAGCGGAACCGCACAGGTGCCGCGAAGGAGGATAAGCAATGCAGTTCAGCGAAAGCGTCAAGAATCTCTTAAAGTCCAGCATGTGGGATCTGGCTACCTGCTCTGACGGGCAGCCGAATGTGGTTCCGGTCGCCTTCAAGGATGTCACCCCGGACGGCAGACTGGTCGTCGGCGATGTCTTCCTGGAGACCACACTGAAGAACATCCAGGCCAACAACAAGGTGGCCATCTCGGTCTACGATGCCAAGACACTGGAAGGCTATCAGATCAAGGGCACCGCAGAATATGTCAAAGAAGGCGCCATTGTCGACACCTTCAAGGCGGTTGTCGAGAAGGCCTTCAAAGGTGCCGGTACCGCCAAGGGTGCTCTGATCATCACGCCGGAGAAGGTCATTGTCACCACCCCGGGTCCGGACAACAAGAAGGTTCTCTGAGTTCTGCCGCAGAGCAGAAAGAATGCCGATACAGAAAGAATCCGTATCGGTTTTTTTCGGATACGCAGAGCATGCATGCAGGCAATAAATCTACTGTTCATGGGTCTGCAGGGGTTCAACGGGAAACAGGTATTTCATCAGCCGGCAGGTCTTCAGATGGATGATTTCTCTGACATACAAGGTATCCTTCATCTGCAGTCCCTGACTGTTCAGTACTGACAGGATCCGCTGACGTTTCAGCTGTGAAAGCAGGAAATCATGCTCAAGTTCCGTCGTATAGACTGCACACTTTCCCGGCTGGATGTACTGCATGTCTCCGTCCGAGAGCTGCAGTTCTTCTGCCCATCTGACAGAAATGGCAATGCCCGCCTGATAGGAGACCTGCCGGTCGAGAAAGACCGAGCGCGGAATGATCATAGAGAAGTCAGCAAACCCGATTTCATCTGCCGGCACCTGAGAAAAGCAGCGGTACAGATTGGGGTCCTTGTCATACTGGTAGAAATCTTCATAGCAGGAAGAAAACCAGAACGCTTCCGGCTGTTCCAGGCGGACCTGATCCAGATGCTCCCGGGCCTCCTGCAGTTCGTTCAGCAGTTCCTGATTTTTCCGGTTTTGCCGCTGCAGCCGGGTGATTTCCTCCTGCAGTCTGGAGTGATTATGCTGCAGAATGTTCTGACAGGCCTCCACATGCTCGGCTTCATAAAGCTGTCTGATCTCCGGGATGGAAAGATCCATGCTGCGCCAGCGGCGGCATTCCACCACGGTTTCCACATCATAATCGGAATACATCCGATAATTGTTTTCCTTGTTGATCAGGGGATGAATCAGCCCGACACTTTCATAATGCCGCAGTGTCTCCTTGGTGACATTGCAGAAACGGGCAATGTCATGTGCCGTATATTTTTTCTCGGTACCCTTCGCCATTTTTCTCACCAGTCCAATTATAAAGGGCATTGACTGCGTTCCGACCCCACGGTTTAGGCTGAAAACAAATCAGGAGGATAAACAGCATGAAACGTTTGGAAGGAAAAACAGCCATGATTACAGGTGCTGCCGGCGGTACCGGCCGGGCCAGTGCGAAACTTTTTGCCGAGGAAGGCGCCCATGTCCTGGCCCTGGATGTCAATGAACCCTGGCTGAAGACCCTGGATGAGGAAGTGAAACAGGCAGGCGGCGACATCCTGGTCCGCAGATGTGATGTCACCGATCCGGCTCAGATCAAAGAAGCTGTCGAGGCTGCCGTGGCAAAATGGGGTACCATCGATGTCCTGTTCAACAATGTCGGCGGCACCCCGAAGGATGACGGCGATGTCCTGTCCATTACCCCGGAAAAGTGGCAGTTTGCCGTGAAACTGAATGCGGAAAGCCCGCTGTGGTGCACGCAGGCTGTTCTGCCCTACATGATCAGGCAGAAACACGGTTCCATCATCTTCACTGAAACCGGAGCCGCAGAAATGGGAGACCTGCAGACCTCGGCCTATGCCATTGCCAAAGGCTCCGTCAATGTGCTGTACAAGTATGTGGCTACCCAGTATGGCCGCCTGGGTATCCGTTCCAATATGATCATCCCGGGTCTGGTCATGAACGAAAAGATGCAGCAGGTACCGATTGAATACCTGCAGGGTGCCATCGATCAGGCCACACTGGGGGTGGCAGGCTATCCCATTGACCTGGCCAGAGCCGCCCTGTTCTTCGCATCCGATGAGTCTTCCTACATCACCGGGGCCAGACTGGCCTGTGATGGCGGCATGAGCTGTCACATGCCGACCTATCTGGATACCCTGCGCGGCGCCGCCTCTGTCGAGGCCAGCACCCGCAAGGCTGCCGACAGCAGGTAATTTCCGTTTCTGCCTGTCCCGCCGCCGGGCGGGACTTTTCTTTTCCTGCGGAACAGAAAACCGCCAGAATCAGCGGCTGACCATATTTCTGTCTGACTGCCCTGGCAGAACATTCTGACCCTGAGTTATCGGGTGCGTCCATTATGCTCAAATATCTCTTTGATATGAATCTGTTTATATCCTTCGCCTGGTGCTGTATCAGACAAGGTAAACTGATCGCCAAGCCAGGCTCCTCCCTCAGGATACATACGTCCGAAGCCTAACAGGGACGGAAAGCCTGATGCGCCGCCATCGGCGTCTGCGTGATATTTTTCATGCTGGTCCACATATTCTTTTTTTGTTTCATTGATGACGTATCTGAACCAGACACCTTCCCGATGAAAACAGCCTTCTTCAGGGTTTTCAAAAGCAAGCCCGTATTCTTCCATTTCATCCGTATCCCCGTAGATCTGATAGACGCGGTATGCATTCATGACCATGTCTCTGGCTTTCCTGAACTGTTTATCGATGTTCTGCATCTTCTCGTACTGATAGTCAGTCAGACAGCTGTAGCCGCTTGCAGCGGCTTTCCGATACAGATCGGATATGACAGGAATTTCCTGGCCTGGTTCAAGGGCTTCATCGCCAAGCCAGACGATCTTATCTCCTTTCCAGTCCGTTTCCATCAGTTCAAATAAAGCCATCAGAAAAGGATTTCCCTCCCATGAGGTTTCATATCGCTTGCTGCCGCACTGGAAATCGTGGGGAGAAATGCGTTCGTTCTTGTCGACGTTGCACCACTCGTAATATTCACCCATAACTGTCTCCTGCTGACATCAGTATACCGGAGAATCAGATTCTCCGAAACATTCCGGAACAGGAGGTTCCCGGCAGCGGCTGAAGCCTGGGTGTTCATATCATTTTCCATCAGCCTGCGTGATGTGCCAGACACGCCCTTCGGTCATAAAAAGCCCCATGCAGAGGAGTCTGCACAGGGCCAGGGCATCTTTCTGCCATCTCTGCCGATGACATCCAGACACCTTTTTCTGCTGCGATATCAGTAAGCCAGTTCCGGCTTCTTGCCGGTATAGAGCTGATAGTATCTGCCCTTGAGGGCCAGCAGTTCTTCGTGACTGCCCGACTCAACGATACGGCCCTGCTCCAGCACAATGATCACATCACTGTTGCGGATGGTGGACAGACGGTGGGCAATGATGAAGCTGGTCCGGCCGGCCATGAGCTGATCCATGCCGCTCTGGACGATCTTCTCGGTCCGGGTATCGATCGAACTGGTCGCTTCATCCAGAATCAGCACCGGCGGGTTCTCAATGGCAGCCCGGGCAATGGCGATCAGCTGCCGCTGCCCCTGAGACAGGTTCGCACCGTTGCCTCTGAGCATGGTGTTATAGCCATCCGGCAGACGTCTGATGAAGCCGTCCGCATTGGCCAGTTTGGCGGCCGCCACCACTTCTTCATCCGTGGCATCCAGCTTGCCATAGCGGATATTGTCCGCCACGGTGCCGGTGAACAGGTTGGTTTCCTGCAGCACAATGCCCAGGGAACGCCGCAGATCCGGCTTGCAGATCTTCTTGATGTTGATGTTGTCGTAGCGGATCTTGCCATCCTGGATGTCGTAGAAACGGTTGATCAGGTTCGTGATGGTCGTCTTGCCGGCGCCGGTGGAACCGACCAGAGCGATCTTCTGACCAGGCCTGGCGTGCAGTGAGATGTCATACAGAATCTGCTTGTCCGGGGTATAGCTGAAGTTGACGTGCTCGAACGTCACATCCCCTTCCAGAGGCACGTAGGTTGTGGTGCCGTTGGAGCGGTGATAGTGCTTCCAGGCCCAGCGGCCGGTTCTTTCCTTCGACTCCGTCAGACCCTGCACGACCTTATCCTGCAGATCCTGCGAGAGTTCCGTGCCGTCTTCGGCCACATCCGGAACCTCTGCCTTGGATCCGCTGGCCTCGGTGACGTTGACCAGCGTGACATAGCCTTCATCCTTCTCCGACTCGGCATCCGCCAGGTTGAAGATCCGTTCGGCACCGGCCAGAGCGGAGACGATGGCATTTGCCTGCATGGAGATCTGGTTGATCGGCATGCTGAAGTTCTTGTTGAAGGTCAGGAAGGAGGCCAGCGCCCCGACCGTGAAGCCCGTGTACTGATTGATGGCGATGATGCCGCCGAGAATCGCACAGATCACATAGCTGGCATTGCCCAGCTGGGCATTGATCGGACCGATGATGTTGGAGAAGGCATTGGCCTTGTAGGCACTCTGGTACAGATCCTCATTCAGGGCATTGAACTGTTCCGTGATGGCCTCTTCATGGTTGAAGACCTTGACGACCTTTTCGCCGGTCATGGTCTCTTCAATGAAGCCATCCAGGGTGCCCAGGGCTTTCTGCTGGGCGATGAAGCCCCGGCTGGAGGCGGCCATGACCTTGCGGGAGACCACGACGATGACCGCCGTCATGGCCAGGGTGACCAGGGTCAGCGGAACATCCAGCATGAACATGGAGAGCAGCACCGAAACAATCGTGATGCCGCTGTTGATCATCTGCGGAATGGACTGGCTGATCATCTGCCGCAGGGTATCGATATCGTTGGTATAGACCGACATGATGTCGCCATGCGCATGGGTATCGAAATAGCTGATCGGCAGGGTTTCCATATGGGCAAACAGCTCATTCCGGATCTTCTTCAGAGTCCCCTGCGTGATGTAGGTCATCGTGACGGACTGCGTCAGGGCAGCCGCCACGCCGATGCCGTAGAAGATCGCCACCCGGCGGATTGCCGCCGCCAGGGAGGAATAGTCAACCGTCTGACCGGCCTGAGCCGCTTCGGTCAGCGGCGTGATATAGCTGTCAATCAGGGTTCTGGTAAACAGCGTGCCCTGGACATTGGCCAGCACCGACAGGACGATGCAGGCCAGCACCAGGATCATCTGCGGACCATAGGAGGCCGTCAGAATCTTCATGATGCGCTTGAAGAGTTTCTTCGGATCCTTGACCGGCGCACTGGGTGCACCGTGCTGATGGGGATCCGAAACTTTTCTTACCTTTTCTTCTGCCATGTTACCGTCCTCCTTTCATTCCTTGGCATCAAAGTCTGCCGCGTCGTTGCCAAGTCCGGTCTGGGAATCATAGATATCCCGGTAGATGGCATTGCTCTCCAGCAGCGCTTCATGCGTATCGAAGCCATCGATCTGTCCTTCGTTCAGGACAATGATCCGGTCACAGTCCTGCACCGAGGAGACCCGCTGTGAGATGATCAGCTTGGTTGCGCCCGGGATGTCTTCCCGGAAGGACTTCCGGATCTTGGCATCGGTTGTCGTATCGCAGGCTGAGGTCGAATCATCCAGGATCAGCACCTTGGGCTTCTTCAGCAGGGCCCGGGCAATGCACAGACGCTGTTTCTGCCCGCCCGAGACGTTGGTGCCGCCCTGGGTGATCATGGTGTTATAGCCCTCCGGCATGCGGTCGATGAACTCATCGGCACAGGCCATCCGGCAGGCTTCCTGACACTCTTCATCCGTGGCATCCGGATTGCCCCAGCGCAGGTTCTCATAGATCGTGCCGGTAAACAGCACGTTGTTCTGCAGCACGACGGAGACCGCATCCCGCAGAGCCTTGACATCATAGTCCCGGACATCGATCCCGCCGACCTTCACGCTGCCCTGGGTCACGTCATACAGACGGCTGATCAGGTTGACCATTGAAGACTTGGAAGAACCGGTGGCCCCGATGATGCCGATCGATTCGCCGGAATGAATATCCAGGTTGATGTCTTTCAGCACCGGCTCGGCAGAATTTTTGTTATAGGCAAACCAGACATGGTCGAACTGCACCCGGCCGTCCGGGATTTCCATGACCGGATGTTCCGGATTGACGATGTCGGGCTTTTCTTCGATGACTTCCACAATCCGTCTGGCACTGGCTGAGGACATGGAGATCATGACGAAGACCATCGACAGCATCATCAGGCTCATCAGGATATTCATGCAGTAGGTCAGCAGGCTCATCAGTGCTCCGGTGGTCAGTTCGCTGCCGACAATCAGATGCGCACCGGTCCAGCTGATCAGCAGGATGACGGTATAGATCGTGGCCTGCGCGATCGGCATGTTCCCGGCCAGCTTCAGCTCAGCCTTGACGAACATCAGGTAGATGTTGTTGGCAGCCTTCTGAAAGCGGCTGATCTCATAGTCCTCCCGGACAAAGGCCTTGACGGCCCGGATGGCCGAGACATTCTCCTGCACGCTTTCGTTCAGGCTGTCGTACTTCTCAAAGACCTTCTGGAAGTAGCGGTTGGCACTGCGCATCATGAAGAACATGACCACGCCCAGTACGATGACGGCAATCAGATAGATGGAAGCGATCCGCGGACTGAGCATGTAGCTCAGGCACATGGCTACGATCATGGACATCGGTGCCCGGACCGCCGTCCGCAGGATCATCTGATAGGCATTCTGGATATTGGTCACGTCCGTCGTCATCCGGGTGACCAGACTGGAGGGCGAGAATTTATCAATATTCGAGAACGAGTACTTCTGAATGCTGTCGTTCATCGCCTGACGTACGTTCTTCGCCAGACCGGCCGAAGCCTTGGCCCCGAAGACACCGCCGCCGATGCCGCAGAACAGTCCCAGCAGGGCAATGATCACCATCCGGCCGCCGGTACTGACGATGTAGGAGACATCGCCGGCATAGATGCCCCTGTCGACGATGAATCCCATATAGACCGGGATCAGCATCTCACAGATGACCTCGCCGATCATGAACAGCGGGGTCACGATGGATGCCATCTTATATTCTTTCAGCTGCTTTAACAGTGTTTTCAGCATCTGCATTCCTTCCTTTCCTGATTGGATGCTCCGGATTCCGGCCGTTTTTCCTTTCCCGGCGCTGGATCTCCGCAGCCAGATTCTCATGGACCTTCATCAGCAGGGTGCGCAGTTCTTTCTGCTCTTCCGGACTGAAGTCCCGCACCAGCATCCGGTCCTTTTCCTGTTTGATGCTGTGCTGGCTGTCCAGCACCTTCTGACCGGCCGTATCCAGCACAATGTAGCGGTAGCGCCGGTTCGTGCTGACCACCTCCTGCCGGATCAGCCCCGCATCCTGCATCCGCCGCAGGACCCCGCTGGCCGTCGGCGCACTGACATGCAGGCCCTGAGCCAGCTCCTTCTGGGTCACGCTGTGATCGCGGTGATGATCCAGGTAGTGCAGCACGGACATCTGCGTATATGTCACGTTGCTGTCCTTCAGTTCCTGCTGCATGATGGCTTCAAACTGTTCATGGATCACCCGGAACTGAAAGCCGATCGGTGCCTCCGAGAACTGCCGGCAGCTTTCCTTCACGCCCGGGAATTCTTTTCTGCCCCGCCGCGGTGTCGTGATGTCCTTGTTCATGTTTCTCAGCCTCCTTCCGGATGAATTGACGCTTCACGTTCTTAACGTTTAGCATGCTAAACATAATCACACACAAGGCCGATTATAGTTAGCCTGCTAAACATTGTCAACAGATTTCCGTCGTCTGCCGACGGAAAATTTATTAAAGAACCGTTTTGCGGTCACGACAGCGGCAGCGGGCAGATGACCGGAAAAACTGAGTTTCAATAAACAATTATCGTATTTCGATAATTTTTTATTGAATTTCGGATATCTTCCCTGTATCATGTCAGAGGAAACAGAACCTGTTCCGGGAAGGAAGGATGTCTATGAACAGAAACTGGAATCAGTTTGCCAGCCGGCTGCTGGATGTGCTGCTGGTGATCGTATGTGCCGCAGAGATTCTGATGCCCTTTATTCTGAAAGATCTGCTGCAGCTGCATGGCTGGCGTCTGCTGCAGGGCACGGCAAGTCAGGAAGCGGTTGCCATCTCGGAACCGGAATATGCGGTGGTGCTGGTCCTGACCATGCTGTGCGGACTCTTCAGCATCCTGATCCTGATCGAACTGCGGCGGATCATGAAGACCGTGCGGGAGGGGCACTGCTTTGTCGAGGCCAATGTCATCAGCCTGCACCGGATGGGCTGCTATGCCCTGACGCTGGCCGGACTCATCCTGCTGCGCTGTCTGCTCTGTTTCACCCTGACTATGGCCGTCTGCTGTGTGGTCTTCCTGATCGGCGGCAGCTTCTGCTTCGTGCTGGAACAGGTCTTCCGGCAGGCCGTGCATTACAAGGAAGAAGACGATCTGACGATCTGAGGGTATGGCCATGATAGAAATCACACTCGATGTCATGATGGCCCGCCGCAAGAAAGGCCTCATGGAACTGGCAGACGAGATCGGGATCACTCCCGCCAATCTGTCGATCCTCAAGAACAACAAAGCCAAAGCGGTCCGGCTGGAAACGCTGGAACGGCTCTGTCAGGCTCTGGACTGTCAGCCCGGCGACCTGATCCGCTATCTGCCTGAGGAACAGGAGGAGGAAACGAAATGAACGCCATGGAAGAAACTCTGAAACCCGGCCAGCCGGCCGAAAGAACTGCCGGCATAGCTGAAAAACAGGCCGCCAGGGCCAGAGAAAGAGAAAAGCAGGCAAGGGCTTTCCGGCAGTTCGGTCCCCCTGCCCTGCTGTTCGGCGTCTTCTTTGCCTGGTGTGTCTATGAAAATGAGGCCGGCATTGCCTATACCGCCGCCATGCTGGCAGGTCTGACGCTGCACCGGCGGTTACTGGATGAGCGGCAGATTCTGGCCTGTCAGGACCGTTTCGGCATCTTCCTGCAGGCCTCTCTGGTCCTGGCAAGCATTGCCATCTGGACGTCCGACAGCGAAGTCCTGCACCTGCTGGACGGTCTGCTGATCGTCTTCCTGGGCGCCGTCTATCTGCTGCATACCAGCGGCCGGGAAGAACAGCAGGATATCTTCCGGCAGCTCAGCCGGATCCTGCAGGTGGTCTTCATCCCGCTGAACACGTTCCTGGATGCCTTCCGGGATGCGTTCAGTGCCCGGCAGCTGTATCGGGCCAGCCGGAACCTGAGCGAACAGGAGCGCTATGAAGAAGCCGTCCGGAACGGCCTGGTGATTGCCTTTCCGCTGCTGCTGATCATCCTGTTTCTGCTCTCCTCCGCCGATCTGGTCTTCCGGAATCTGACCCGGCATCTCTTTCAGAACCTGACCCTTGAGCTGGGATACGGTGAGATCTTTCAGATCATCTTCCTGTTTCTGGCCGGCTGGCTGACCTCCTATACGCTCTGGAAGAATCTGCCGGCAACTGTCAAACCGGCCGAAGGCGGCGGAAGTCTGAAGAATTCTGTTACGGCCGTCACCTTCCTGCTGCCGATCGATCTGGTCTATCTGCTGTTTTCCGTCATCCAGCTGGTCTGCGTCATCGGCCGGCACGGTCTGCCGGCCGGAGTGACCTATGCGGAGTATGTGCATCAGGGCTTCTTCCAGCTCTGCGTGGTTGCGGTGATCAACCTGATCCTGGTGGATCTGGTCAGCACGCGGTTTGAACGCACCAGGGTGCTGAAGACCCTGCTGTCGGTCACCTGCCTGACCACCTATATCATGATTGCCTCGGCTGCCATCCGCATGCAGCTGTACATCGAAGCCTTCCAGCTGACCTTCCTGCGCCTGTTTGTACTCTGGTTCCTGCTGGTGCTGGCGGTGTGCCTGAGTCTGATGATTCTGAGGATTCAGAGATCGGACTATCCCCTGATGCGCCGGCTGACCGCTGCCGTAACCATACTCTACCTGGCCTTTGCCCTTCTGCACCCGGATTACTGGATTGCCCGCTATGACCTGGCGGCGGCTGCACCGGTCGATCAGGAATATCTGGTCCAGCTGTCGGATGATGCCGTGCCGGTTCTGGCCGAAGATCCCGACCTGCTGAAACGGCACCGTCTGTACCGGGGGTATGGTGAGCAGAGCAGTCTGCGCTCCTTCAATCTCTCCGTCTGGATTGCTCAGCAGTACGATATTGACGAGTGATCATTGTTCTGAATCATGCCGGCATGAAAAAGATGTCATCTGCTGTGACAGCACGGATGACATCTTTTATATCAGCGGGTTACGGCACGATCCGGGTTTCCACATCTACCGCACCGGCATACTGCCGGAAAGCCTGACTGGCTTTCTGAAGCAGCTGTTCCAGATCGATTCCGGCCTCAAAACAGTAGATGACCGACAGAATCTCGCGGTGTCCCTCCGTGACCATGGCCCGGCGGGAATCCGACATGGAGGAACCGAAGATGCCCTGCTCATCCGCCAGCACCAGCATGTTCTCCATATCCAGAAACTCCTTGCCGATGCCGTCATACCCTTCGCCCGGTCCGCCTTTCCGCAGCCGGATCGGTCCCTGGATCTGACGCAGATCATAGGAACCCACGGAAAGACCGCTTTCCAGCGAGATCAGATTGTTCACATCCACGACCGAATTGACGTGATACAGACTGTCGCCCCGGCGCACTCTGCGCAGCAGGGCTTCGGAAGAAACACGCCAGCGGCCGGGATTTCTGCCGAAGGCCTTGTAGGCCAGCCGGCTGCCCCGGATACCGGGGATCTCACTCCATTCCTTACCGGCAATCTTCTCCTGTATCTCCGGCAGCACTGTACTGTCCAGCATCTGCCAGAAGTGCTCATCCGATGCCCGGACGTCTGCCGAAAACTGCAGACAGCCCAGCCGGATGTCCGGGTATACCGTCAGTAAATCTCTGTCGATTGAAATTTCCTGCATGACTGCTTCTCCTTTTCAGCTGAAACAGACTAAGCTGCCTCAGCCGATCCTGTAATGCCCCACTATGGTACCCCAGGTTTCCAGCACATCTTCTTCATAGCTGACCTGGGCCGGACTGTAATGATGGAGCACAAACGGAATGCCCTTCCGATTGCGGTGATCCGAAATGATCCCGATATGATTCTCCCAGATCACGATATCCCCGGCCTGCCAGGCCGCCGGATCGGATAAATCGGTCGTCAGGGCAGCCGCGTGCCGGCTGAACCAGACCTGCAGGTTGACCACCCGGCGGAAATCAATGTTGGGATCCGGGGTGGCAATCCCATAGGCTTCCGGGGCACTCTGAATATCCGCGCTGACCAGTTCCATCAGGTCATAGCCGGTTCCCAGACAGGCCTGGGCCACCACATCCACGCAGGTTCCATAGCCATCATCCGGATAGCCGCCTGCGTAGTATTGACTCTTGTACTGCGGTTCGCTGGCCAGGTAGGCCCGGGCGCTTTCCAGCATGTCGGTCTGATCATCCACCCCATCCCCGTCGGTATCCTTCGGACTGACATAGGTGGTGATGCCGAAATCCGCATCCGTATACTGGCAGTGCGGGATGACACTGTACCGGTACAGCAGAAACAGCCCTGCAAATACGCAGAGCCCGGCAGTCAGAACGATGATTCCGGTTTTCTTCTTCAAAGCGGTTCCTTTCCGCTTCCTGCTGCACCGGTGCCGTCTGCCGGCGCATTGTCATCGGTCTTTTCTGTATCTTCCGCTCTGCCCCTCAGCCAGCGGCCGCCGAAGAACAGGGCAGGAAACAGCAGCGCCAGCTTGAACGTGCCAAAGAGAAAGCCTTTATAGGAAGATGCCAGAGACGAACCGGTCAGGCTGTACCAGAGGTACAGCACCGGACCGACAAAAGCCGATGCCAGCAGCAGGATGCTGGGAACAGACCAGTAACGGCGGATCAGCCATCGGGCACCGGCCAGTCTTTTCGATGCCAGCAGCAGGGAAAACAGGCCGAAGACCGCGAAGGCCGCAATGATCAGCGGATTGACCACCCACTCATAGATGGCTCCGGTTCTGACCAGCGACCACCACACCACTAGATAAGCACCGGCCAGCAGGAAGGAAAAGACAGACAGGACGATGCCGGCTTTGCGGCACCGTACCAGTATGCCGATGGCCAGGTAGAGACAGCCGAAGATCAGGATGCCATAGGCCATCATTTCGGCCGCCGCCGCTGCCACGATGGCTACCAGGGCAAAGAGCACAAACCAGCCATAGATAGGATCATTAGCAGAATGATCTTCAGGGAAGATGGAATGCGCTGCCGTATGCATGCCCACGATGGCTATGATGGCAAGGACAGTCAGGATAATGCCAAAGGCCAGAAAACACCGGCCGGAAATCACCGCATCTTTTTCCTCGTAAACTTTCCTCTTCATGGTTTTCTCCCGTTTTTTCCCGAAACAGGAAACTGCACTGCCGGGCAGGGCACCTCATCTGTCTGAAGTCCCCTGTTATTTTCATATCATATTCCGGACAATCCTGCCGCTTTCCGCAGAAATTTAACAGAAAAGCAGGAATACCGTTTACCTCCTGTTCAGATCCCGGCCTGCCGGCAGCCGAAAACCAGCTCTGCAGAACATGCAGAGCTGGCAGAAAAACAGCTGTCCATCCGTGTTGCCTGCCGGTGAGGAAGCCTATTTCTGATGATCATGCCGGCGCACAAAGTTCGTCACAAAGGATGACTCAGTATCCGGAACAGGGATGCCGTTCTTCCTTCCTTCTGCAAAACACTGCATCATCCAGATCATGTTACGGGCCAGATTCCGCATGGTCTGCAGGCCTTCTTCATCCTGTTCAGCCTCTTGTGCATACAGGCCATGGACATTGTTCCAGTATGTCGAACCGGCGATCGGCATCTGGGCAATGCTGAAGTATTTGTTCAGTGCATCCAGAGCAGCCGTGGTACCGCCGCGGCGGGCGACCGCTACCGCTGCCCCCGGTTTGAAGGCAAAAGCCGGATAGATTTCGTCTGTCCCATTGCTGTAGAACGCCCGGTCCAGGAAAGAGAAGATCCGGCCGCTGGGATGCGCAAAATAGGTCGGGGTGGCAAAGACAAAACCATCCGCCTGGTATGCCTTTTCGACAAAGGCATTGACTCCGTCCTCCCGGAAGACACAGCGGCCCGTCTTCTGACACTGATTGCACTGCAGACAGTCGGCGATCGGCTTCCCGCCAAGCTGAATGACCTCGGTTTCCACACCCTGCCCGGCAAAGATGCGGATCATCTCTTCCAGAGCCCGCATCGTGGTGCCGTGTGTATGTGAGCTTCCGTTGACCAGCAAGACTCTCATCATGACCTCTTTCCTAAGCTTCCTGAAAGGTGACCAGTTCAATCACCGAACCCCAGGGTGTTTCCGTATACAGCCAGCCCTGGGTCGGGCTGGTGCCATTTCTGACCGCTTCAATGTACGCAGCAGATTCATACAGTCTGCCGCCGGCAGCCAGGATGTCCAAGGCTGCCTGCTGCAGATTGTCCACATAAACGGCAAAGTGCTGCAGACCATAGTCATAGGTATGAGCGGAGGAACGGTGTTTCACACCGTCATAGCAGAACAGTTCCACATTCACACGGCCGCCGAGGTTCATCACCCGTCTGGCCGTCACGCGGCCGCCTGCCGGCATCCCGAAGCGCTGTTCGTGGACCGCTCCGGTCAGAGGCTCCTGGCTGCGGGTCAGACCCTTGCAGACAACCTGGCCGGCAAATGCCCGGGCAAAGAAGGCAGAAGCCTGATCCAGATCCGGCACCGTCAAAGCAACGTGATCAATCGTTCTGATTTTCATGCGGATCGATCAGAAGACACCACTGATTTTCCGAACGGTATCCCAGGCTTCATGCATGCACTGATAGAGCTTTCTGCCTTTTACGGCATCACCGATCACGTAGGTTTCCGGGCAGACATGTTTCAGTTCTTCCACGATTCCGGTTCTTGCCTTCAGGCCAAGCGCCGCAATGACCGTATCGGCAGGGACTCTTTCTTCCTGTCCTTTATGGGTAAAGACAACCGAATCCGGATTGATTCTGGTAACCTTGGCCTCGGTGATGATCGTGGCATTGGCTGCAGCCAGTTCTCCTTTGATGGCGATCTGCGACAGCGGTTCATCCTGGTTGACAATCTCCGGCAGCATCTCGAGTATCGTCACTTCTCTGCCTGCTCTGGCCAGGCCAAGGGCAGTTTCCGAACCGACCAGCCCGCCGCCGATGATCACGGTCCGCCCCTTCACGCTGTCCTGATCCAGCAGGGCTTTTTCCGCCGTGATCGTATTTTCGATGCCGGGGATCGGCGGCACCATATAGTCCGAACCGACGGCCAGGATGACCGCATCAGGCTTCAGGGAAGCCAGCAGTTCCGGCGTTGCTTCGGTCTTCATCAGAATCCGGATATCGGCCTTTTTCACCTGGCGTTCCAGCCACAGCAGATCCCCGCGGGCCCCGCGCTTGAATGCCGGCTCCGAAGCTTCCAGGAAATGCCCGCCAAGTCGGTCCGAACGCTCAATCAGGGTTACATCGTGACCATACAGTCTGGCGACCCGGGCCGCCTCCATGCCGGCCATCCCGCCGCCGACCACGACGATGTTCTTCCGGTCTTTTTCCGCCACCGGTACGATCTGATATTCCCGTTCCTGTCCGGCCTGAGGATTCACCTCGCAGCGGATCGGGCATCCGCGGAAGAACAGCGAAATGCAGCCTTCATGGCCGCGCATGCAGGGACGGATGTCTTCCAGACGGCCTTCCCGGATCTTCTGCGGCATATAGGGATCGGCCAGCAGCGGGCGGGCAAAAGCAACCAGATCGGCCTCATCACGTTCCAGTGCCTGTTCAGCCGTTTCCGCCGTCAGGGCGTTGACCGTTACCACCTTGCATTTGGTCACGGCTTTCTTCATGGCCGCAGCCAGATTCACAATGGCATGTTCCGGTCTGTACATCGGCGAAATCATCCAGGTTGCCATGGTTTCGTAGTTGCCGACCGATACGTGAATATAATCGATATAATCTTCAAACATTCTGCCGAAGGCACAGGCATCTTCGATAGTCATGCCGCCTTCGACCTTTTCTTCCCCGCTGATGCGGAAGCCGACCAGGAAGTCATTGCCGACCTTGGCTCTGACCTTCTTCAGGATGTTCAGGGCAAATCTGGCCCGGTTCTCCCGGCTGCCGCCGTACTCATCGGTCCGCCTGTTGGTGTACTGACTAAGGAATTCACAGATCAGGTAGCCATGAGCACCATGAATTTCCACGCCATCAAAGCCGGCCTGTCTGGCTCTTCTGGCCGCTTCTGCAAAAGCATCTTCAATGGCGACAATTTCATCGTGTTCCAAGGCCCTCGGCAGGCGGCCGACAAATTTGCTGGCCACGGCAGAGGGTGCCAGGGCTTCCTGCCCGGGTACTGCCGCTGCATTGGCCTGCAGGCCGCCATGCGAAAGCTGCAGAATGGCCAGGGCACCATTGCGCTTGATGGCCTCCGCCAGCCGGTATTTGCCGGCAATGAGCTGGTCGCTGTACAGCCCGCTGGACGCCAGAGAAGAACGGGACGCGATCTGATCGACAAAGGTGTTTTCGACCACGATGGCGGCGGCGCCGCCCTTGGCTCTTTCAGCATAGTAATCGCACATCTCCTGGGTGGTATCCCCGAGCGGGGTCGAAAGTCTGGTTTCCATGGCCGCCATCATGATGCGGTTCTTAAAGGTGCAGGGGCCAACCTGAAGCGGCGTCATAATGACGTTTTCTGCAGTGTTCATCTTTTTCTCCTTCTTTGCTGCGCATTCCTTCGTGTGATCGGAATCAGCTAAATACATGATAGTAATCCGCTGTCCGGCTTTGTCAATAAAAATTCTCATATTTTCTCATTAAATCTTACTAAAACGAGAATATTATCAGTCAGTCTGGAGAATTGCTGAAAATTCATTGCATTATGACGGAATCAGAATGATAATTTCAGGTGAGAATCTGAGAAAAAGGAGTATTACCATGAACCTTCAGGCCCCCTTTGACCGGAAAGCCACAGAAAAAGCCTGGCAGTACTACATCCATGATCGGCACGCCCTGCCAGCGCAGATCGACGGCGTACGCCCTTTCATTGTCGATTCCTGGCGGCGTTCCCTGAACAGCAGCCGGATCAGCAGGTCCCGGCCTCTGAAACTGTCCGAAGCAAAGCTGCAGTCCCTCCTGCAGGAAAATGCCCTGCTGATGCAGATTGCCTATCCTTATCTTCTGCATTTTTATCAGTGGATTGATAATTCTCACCTGCAGATCACGCTGGCAGATAAAAACGGCTTTCAGATCGGCAGAATTGATTCGCATGATCTGACGGCATCTGCTTCTTCCGACAGTGCAGGGTCTTCCTTCCAGGCATTCCAGCTGGACAACGGCACGGATTTTTCAGAAGCCGCTGCCGGTACAAACGGCATCGGCACTTCCCTGGCCATGCAGCAGCCGGTCATGATCTTCGGCGCGGAGCATTTCCAGTCCCGGTATCATGATCTGGCCTGCTATGCTTCCCCGCTCTATGATCCGGCAGGCAGTCTGCTTGGCAGTATCAATATCACAGGGCCCCTGGAAGACTGGGATCCGCTGATCCTGTGCGTTCTGAAGACTGCCGTCAGCGGCATTGAGAAGGAATTTGAGCTGACCAGAAAGAATGAGCTGCTGGATACCCTGGTGGAATCCTGCGGACAGGGCGTGATCATGCTGGATGCCCGGGAACACATTCTCTACTGCAACCAGGATGCCGCTCAGCTGCTTCATGCACCGCACGGCCGTCTGACCGGACAGCCGATTGACAGGCTGATCCGGACAGACCGGCTGCCAGAAGCCCTCCGGCACTTTGCCCGGCCCCTGACCGATGAGGACTGTACGCTTTACAGTGCCGATGGCCAGCCTGTCGAAGTCAATCTGACCATCCGGACGGCCGGTCAGGATCCGCATGGCCTGCACAGTATCCTGATCCTGCTCCGTTCACAGAAGGATGTCCATCTGCTGACTACGAAACTGGCCGGCTTCACTGCACAGGGCAGCTTTGAGTCCTTTGTCGGAAATTCTCATGGTCTGCAGATGGTCACTGCCATGGGAAAGCTGGCTGCGGAACGCTCGGTTTCGGTTCTGCTGCTCGGTGAAAAAGGAACCGGCAAGCATATGCTGGCCCAGGCCATTCACAATGAAGGGCCGCAGCCGGAGATGCCTTTTGTGGAGCTGAACTGTGCCTCCACTCCCACCCCGCTGATGTCGTCTGAGCTCTTCGGAAATGAGGATGAAGAGACCGGTCTGAAGATTCCAGGACGAATCCAGCTGGCCGACGGCGGCACGCTGTATCTGGATGAAATCGGCGCTCTGCCGGAACCCCTGCAGAAAAGGCTGGTACAGGTTCTGCAGGATGCGGACAATCCGGAAAAGTCGGTCTCTCGATTCCGGCTGATCGCCTCTTCCTCAGCGAATCTGCTGTCTCTGATCCGCAAAGGTGCCTTCCGCGAAGATCTTTACTATCGGCTGAATGCCCTGACCATCACCATTCCACCGCTGCGTGAGCGGAAGGAAGATATCCCCGTTTTGGCAGAATACTTTTCCCGTCAGATGACCGGTCATCCGGTACGGCTCGAAGCCGAAGCCAGTGCAGCTCTAGAAGCTTATTCCTGGCCTGGCAATACGCGGGAACTGGAGGAAACCATCCGGCTGTCCATTCACTCTGCTGCCCAAGAGAGCCTCGCCATTACGGATCTGCCTGTGCAGATTAGCAGTTTCTATTACACCACGCTCATGCTTCAGGAACAGTCTGCCGGCAGCGCAGCAGACAGGCAGTCTGATGCCGCTCCTGACTCCGGGACAGATACATCGGCTTCTGATGCTATGGCATATTATCAGCTGAGTCAGGCACTGAAGCAAGCTGACGGTAACGTGCAGAAAGCTGCTGACATTCTGAACATGCCGCGCAGTTCTCTCTACCGGCGTCTGCGCAGACTGCATATCCGGCCCAAGGATTACCGTCGAAAGCTGTGACAGACGAAAGCGGCGCTTCAGATCAAAACAGTTGAACGTCTGGCATTTCACCATGCGTGTATAGCACCCGGAGTGTTCAGGAAACATCTGCCTGCTGCCCGACAGCAGGAGCGGCGAAGAGGAACTTTTTGCAGTTGTCTGGCCGGCTTGCTTTCATGATTCACGCATGTCTGTTTTTTCAGACACTGACTATTCCTTTCAGCCGGATTTTCATGCGCAGATTTGTTACGGAAATTTCTGCACGAAATGACCTCCTGAGACGGCCTTCTTTGCTTTACAGATATTTTGCGTTCAGATAAAATTCTGTTATATAAACGGGGCATTTTCATGCAGTTCAATGCGGAAGTCGATTCCTATCGCAATGACATGATCAGGGACACCTGCAGCCTGATCCATATTCCCAGCGTCTATACACCTTCCGACAAAGCCGGCGAGCCTTTTGGGCACGGGATCCGGCAGGCCCTGGATTTCTGTCTGCAGAGAGCCGCGGAAATGGGCTTCCGGACTGTTAATCTGGATGGCTACTGCGGCTATGCGGAATATGGCGAAGGCAGTTCCTGTGTGATGGCCATGAGCCATCTGGATATTGTCGATCCAGGCAGCGGCTGGACCCATGAGCCATATGGTGCGGACATCGAGAACGGACGCATCTACGGCCGCGGTGCCCTGGACAACAAGGGACCGGCCATGGCCCTGCTGTATGCCTTAAAGGCCATCAAGGATACCGGCATCAGCCTGGGCAGACCCGTGCGGATCTTCTTCGGCACCGATGAAGAAGGCGGCGACGGATCCAACATCATCGATATGTACCGGGATGTGCAGGTCTATCTGGAAAAAGAAAAGATGCCGCTGATGGGATTTACGGTTGAGTCCGTCTTCCCGGCTGTGTATGCGGAAAAGGGACTGCTGTTTCTGCGTTTTTCCAGTCCCGTTCCTCTTTCTTCCGGAAAGGTACAGCTGGTCTCGCTGAACGGCGGCGAATCCATCAATACCGCAGCCGGCAAGTGCACCCTGACCCTGAAGGCTGAGGATCCTCAGGAAGTATCCCGCCGCCTCGAGGCTTACGCGGATGCCCATGACATGGCCCTGCAGATTCATACCTTTGACGATCTGATCGTTGTGGATGTGATCGGCCACTCCCAGCATTCCGGCTTCGGTGTCCCGCAGGAGAATGCCAACCTGAGCGCCCTGGAGCTGCTGGGCGAGACCGGTCTGTTTGAACCGGACGTCAGCCAGGACTGGCAGCATTTCCATTCCGCCTTCGCTGATCAGTACGGCCGCGGCCTGGGCATTGAGCAGGAGGATACCTTCTCCGGCAGGCTGACGACGGTGCCCGGGATCCTGCGCTGCGACGGACGCAGTCTGCAGGTGCTGATGGATGTCCGCTATCCGGTGACCTGCAACTATGAGCAGATGATCGAAAAACTGCAGAAACGTGCCGCTGGCAGAAACGGCCGCCTGGAAGTGCTCAACCACCTGCAGCCGCTCTACTATTCTCCCAAGGATCATTTCGTCATCCGGACGCTGATGAATGCCTATCGGGAAATCACCGGTGATGAGGAGCATGAACCGGTGACCCTGGGCGGTTCCACCTATGCCAAAGCCATCCCCAACATCATCCCCTTCGGACCGCTGCTGCCCGGCAGAGAACCGGTCGCCCACGTGGCGGATGAATATGTCTACACCCGCGATCTGGTGCTCATGAGCCGGATCTATGCCAAGGCACTCTATGATCTGAGCAACGAATAAACGGCCGCCGGCCGTTTTTTTATCGGCTCAGGTAACAGAAAAGCCTGCTTTCCGCAGGGGAGAGCAGGCTTTCTGCCGGTCTGGGAACCGGATATACAGCTCTGGAGAAAAATCTCAAGTATGTCAGCAGGTCAGTTCATGTGCTCCAGGAAGGCCACATAGCCCTTCAGAGCTTCATACAGGTCAGCCTTGGAGATGACCTCATACGGTGCATGCATGTTCTGGACCGCAATGCCGGCATCGATGACATTCATGTTGTAGTTGCCCATGATGAAGGCGATGGTTCCGCCGCCGCCCTGGTCAACCTTGCCCAGTTCAGCCGTCTGGAAGCAGACCTTCTGCTCATCGAAGACACGGCGGATCTTGGCCATGTATTCGGCATTGGCATCGTTGGAACCTGCCTTGCCGGCGCGGCCCGTGTACTTGTTGATGACCAGGCCCTGGCCCAGATAGCAGCAGTTGTTCTTCTCCATGACGGAAGGATAGTTCGGATCAAAGCCGGCACTGACATCGCTCGACAGCATGGTGCTGGCAGCGATGGCGCGGCGGACAGCCAGGTCAGAGTCGCTGCCCATCAGGTGCAGCAGCTCGGCCATGGTGTTCTCGAAGAACCGGGATTCCATGCCGGTGGCACCGACGGAGCCGATCTCTTCCTTGTCCACCAGCAGGCAGCAGGCTGTCCGCTTGATCTCAGCAGGCAGTTCCAGCATCGCCTTGTAGCTGGGGAAGGCACAGACCCGGTCATCGTGGCCATAGGCCATGATCAGGGAGCGGTCGAAGCCAAGGTCTCTGGCTTTGCCGGCCGGGACGACTTCGATTTCCGCCGAGAGGAAGTCTTCCTCTTCTATGTTGTACTGTTCCTTCAGGATCCGCAGAATGTTGGCCTTGACGGCATCCTTCTCCGTATCCTTCAGCGGCATGGAGCCGATCAGGACATTGAGGTCTTCGCCTTCGACAACATGGGCGCCGTCCTTCTTCAGCTGGTCGGCAGCCAGGTGGATCAGCAGATCCGAGACCCCGAAGACGGGATCGTCCTCATTCTCGCCCAGACGGACCGTGACCTTGGTGCCGTCCTTGCGGCAGATGACGCCATGCAGCGCCAGCGGCCGGGCGGTCCACTGATACTTCTTGATGCCGCCATAGTAATGGGTTTCCAGCAGTGCCATGTCCGTATCTTCATAGAGCGGATTCTGCTTGAGGTCGAGACGCGGGCTGTCGATATGGGCACCCAGGATATTCATGCCCTTCTCTAGCGGGTCCGTGCCGAGCTGGAACATGACAATGCCCTTGCCCATGTTGGACCGGTAGAGCTTGTCGCCGGCCTTCGGCGCCTTGCCGCTGGCAATCAGTTCGTCGAGATTCTGATAGCCGGCCTTTTCGATTTCCGCAATGGCGTAGTCGTTGGCTTCCCGTTCGGTCTTGGCATCGCTCAGGAAGTTCTCATACTCCTTCGCGAAGGACATGACTTTCTTCAGTTCTGCCTCATCGTAGTTCTTCCAGGCATTCTTCCGATACATTCTGCGTATTCCTCCTTCTGTTCAGTGATTGGCTGCGCTGGTGCCGATTTCTCCTTCAATGGGGTCGACGACAGCGGGCTTATTCTTGAGATAGCGGACTTCATATCTGTGATAGAGGACCAGGGCGGCAATCGAGAAGACCACCGGACCCAGGATCGACCACACTGTGGTCATCATATCACCGTCAATCGCCGGCTGGATGATCGCGAAGACATTCGCGAAGCCCAGGGTGAAGGTGACGACGAAGGTCCAGAACTTGATGGCGCCTTCGGACTTGTACTGCACGAACGGACGCTCAATGTTGTCCAGCTTCTTGAACTTCGGGAAGGAAGCGCTGATGAACATATAGGGGATCGTCATGGCAACGTTGCACATGGCCGTCAGGATTTCGAAGAACTTGCCCATGGCGCTGCCGCCGAAGCTGACCAGCAGGATCATGGCGACGACGATGGTGCACTGAATCTTCATGGCATTGACCGGCATGCCGTCACTCTCACGGCATTCACCCATCTTGCCCGGCCAGAGTTCCTTCGGCGTGCCCTGAATCAGCTGCTTCAGCGGCGAATAGGTCAGGGTGAAGAAGGCACCCAGCAGGCTCAGCAGCATGGACAGGCCATAGAGATGAGCAATGATGCGGCCGCAGGTTGCCTGGACAGCAGCCGAGGCACCGAAGGCAGCGGCTAAGGCTTCGCCGAAGTGCGCGATGATGGCATAGGAGCAGTTGCCCAGATGGACAGCCGGATCACCCATGACTTCCGACCAGTTGGTGAAAGAACCGACCAGCAGAATCAGCAGGGAGTAGCCGATCACGACAACCACAGAGGCGATCAGGATGCCCTTCGGGAAGTTCTTCTTGGGATCTTCGGTCTTGTCGACCAGACCGCCGACGGCTTCCAGTCCGCCATAGGCGAACAGGGCATAGACCATGAAGGCCAGCGTCAGGATCATGTTCCCGTTATAGGCCGGGTTGACCGAGGTGGTCAGGGAAGAGACACCGTTGAACGGCTCGGCGAACTCACCATGGTTGATGATCAGGATGAGGATCGAACCGAACAGCACGGCGATGTTCGTAGCCACGCAGGCCTTGCCGCCGATGGCTGTGACTTTCTGAATCTTATCGAGACCCTTGGTGCTGATCCAGGTCGTCAGGATGATGAACACGCAGGCCAGGGTGCCCAGCAGACGGCTGCCGGACAGACCGAACAGGCTCCAGGATGCCGTGGTATCAGCTCCGAAGACGGCGTTGCTGAACGGGACCCAGAGACCCGAGCTCACATTGACCATCCAGATGACATAGGAGGTGTACCACATGAAGGTACCGACGAAGGCGTACTTAGGTCCGACCGACTTCTCCATCCAGGAGTAGATGCCGCCCTTCTCGTCCTTGAACGCAGAGCCGAACTCCGCGACCATGAAGGCGTACGGGATGAAGAAGGTAATGCCGGCGATCATGAACCAGGGGATGGAGGCGTAGCCCATCTTGTAGAAGGCACGCGGGATGTTGTTGAAGCCGTAGACGGACGTGAAGATCATTAAGATCAGGGCCGTCAGGGACAGTTTCTGTGACTTTTCCATGTTAGATTTCTCTCCTTCACTGTATTGCTGGTAATGAATTATGGTCTTCGGAAGTTGTCCTTACTGGTGCTTCTTCCGAACGGCTGGGTGATGCTTTCTTCGATCAGGACACCCTCATAATAGTCAAGTTGAAAGCGTTGTCAAATCGCATATTTGTGCCATATTTTTACAATTTAAGCTGTTATTGATTTATTGAAATCCGGCAAAATAAAAATCGAGTCATTTGTGATTTATCGGACTTTTAATAAGTCAGAAATGACTCGAAAAATTTTTTTAATTTTTTTATTTTTTCTTCTTGTGGGAGCGTCCGATCCCGTATTCCCGCATCATGCGGGAGGCCCGGGTCTGGGTGATATGCAGACCCTTGGCAATCTGATAGGAACTGCCCCAGCGGGCATAGGCCGCTTCCATGATCTGGCGCTTATAGGCATCCACCGCTTCATCAAAGTCGGCCGGCAGTTCGCTCAGCGTATCCGATCGGGCGGCGGTGATGGTTTCCGGCAGATCGGCCCGGCCGATCTCTTCCTCCCGGGAGATGATCACGGCCCGCTCCACCACGTTCTCCAGCTCACTGATGTTGCCGGGCCAGTCATACTGCCTGAGCAGGGCTTTGGCCCGGGCCGAGAAATGTTTCTGCATGCCATAGCGCTTGTTATAGCGCTGCAGGAACTGATTCACGATCTCATCAAAGTCCTCATGCCGGCGGCGCAGCGGGGGAATGTCGAATTCGATGACCCGCAGACTGTAGTAGAGATCTTCCCGGAACTTGCCCAGCGGGATCTGCTTCTCCAGAGGCAGTGAGGTCGAAGAGATGATCTGTACGCTGGCCGTATGCAGGGTCGAGGTGCCCCAGCCCCGGTATGTATGCATGGACAGCAATTCCATCACACCGTTCTGCGCATCCATCGGCAGGGCGCCGATCTCATCAATATAAAGAATGCCGCCCTCGGCTGCCGCCACGGCACCGGGATCGTCGGGATCATCGCCGAACATCATCCGCCCGGCCTGATCGGCCGGAACGGAGAGACAGTGGAAGACCACATACGGACCCTTGGAACGGTGCGAGGTCTGGTGAATATAGCGGGCCAGGCGGGACTTGCCGCTGCCCCGCTCGCCGGTCAGCAGAATGGCCGAGTCAAAATTGGCAATCCGTTCAATGGTTGTCCTGATTTCCTGCATGGCTTCACTGCGAAAGACAATCGACTCTTCCGCCGCGGGCTGCTGAACCATTTCCTTCATGAACATTTCCCTTACTGTTCTTATTTTAACATGCTTCCCCTTTCCGGCCAGCCCGTCTCCGGCGGCCCGGCAGGACCCTCAGGAAGATCCGTTTTTCTTCTTTTCCGGGAAAATGCAGAAGGCTGTTGACATTCCTTCCGGTCCGTCACTAGAATGTTGGCTGTCTTCAGGTCAGGAAAGCGGTCTAGGTTTCCCCGGACGGGGCAGCGGCTGCTTTTTTTCGGGTAGGAAATGGAGGCATTCACATGAAAAACCGGATGAAGAAAAACCTGTATATCATCTGCGGCACCGTCATCGTCGCACTCGGCGTGGAGTTCTTTGTCTATCCCCTGCATATTCTGGCCGGCGGCAGTGCCGGCATTGCCGTCGCGCTGTATCCTCTGCTGCATATCAATCAGACCCTGATGGCCAACATCTTCGTGATGGGCTTTCTGGTGCTGGGACTGTTTGTGCTGGGCCGGGAATTCTTCATGAGCAGCGTCCTGTCATCGGTGCTGTTCACGGTGCTGACCACCCTGCTGTCCCCGTACGTCACGGCCCCGGACATCTCTCCGGCCATGTCGGCCTTCTATGCCGGTCTGATGTCCGGCACCGGTATCGGCCTGGTCATGCGGGCCGGCGGTTCTACCGGCGGAACGGATGTGCCGGAACTGATCCTGCACAAGATCACCGGCATCAAGCTGCCCACTATCGTGCTGCTGTTTGAAGGCAGCATCGTTCTTCTGGGCGTGTTCTCCTATGGCATCGAAGCTGCCCTGACCGGCCTGATCGCGGTCATGGTCTCTTCCTATACCATGGGCCGGATCCTGACCATGAACGGTGCCCCCTCCAAGTCGGTACAGATCGTTTCCGAGCATCACAAGGAAATCGGCGAAGCCATTCAGACCGAACTCAACCGCGGCATGACGCTGATTCCGGCAGCCGGCGGCTATCATGGCGAAGCCAGAGAGATCCTGCTGGTCGTTGTAGCCAACAGCCAGTACGGGACGCTGATCGACATCATCAACCGCATCGACCCGCATGCCTTCGTGATCACCATCGACGCTTCCGACATGCATGGCCAGGGCTTTACCTACCCGGCCGCCAGCTGAATCACTTTCGTCTTTCATCCGTTCAGCGGGATCAGGTCCCGCTTTTCTTCTGCCGGCCAATAAAAAGCCCCCGCTGCCGCAGGAGCAGAAAGGGCTTCGGGGGGAACGTTATTCGAGTTCGAAGGCACCGGTATAGAGCTGGTAGTAGGGACCCTTCTTGGCGATCAGATCCTCGTGGCTGCCGCGCTCGATGATGCGGCCGTGATCCAGGACCATGATCACATCGGAGTTGCGGACCGTCGACAGACGGTGGGCGATGACGAAGACCGTGCGGCCTTTCATCAGGTTGTCCATGCCGCTCTGCACCAGGGATTCGGTCCGGGTGTCGATGGAAGAGGTTGCCTCATCCAGGATCATGACCGGCGGATCGGAGACAGCAGCCCGGGCAATGGAGAGCAGCTGCCGCTGGCCCTGGGAAAGACCGGCGCCGCCGCCTTTCAGCACGGTGTTGTACCCGTCCGGCAGCATCCGGATGAAGCTGTCCGCATTGGCCAGCTTGGCCGCTTCGATGCACTGTTCATCGGTGGCGTCCGGATTGCCGAAACGGATATTCTCCATGACGGTATCCGTGAAGAGGCTGACATCCTGCAGGACCATGCCCAGGGAACGGCGCAGATCCTGCTTTTTGATCTTGTTGATGTTGATGCCGTCGTAGCGGATCTTGCCGTCCTCGATGTCGTAGAAGCGGTTGATCAGGTTGGTGATGGTTGTCTTGCCGGCGCCGGTGGCACCGACAAAGGCCACCTTCTGACCCGGTCTGGCATACAGGGTAATGTCATGCAGGACCATCTTGTCCGGGGTATACCCGAAGTCGACATGATCCATCACGATATCCCCGGCCAGCTTCGTATAAGTGATCGTCCCGTCATGATGCGGATGCTTCCAGGCCCACTGGCCGGTTCTTTCGCTGCACTCTTCCAGGGTGCCGTCTTCCTTTTCCCGGCAGTTGACCAGGGTGACATAGCCGTCATCGACCTCCGGCTCTTCATCCATGAAGGCGAAGATCCGGGTCGCACCGGCCAGGGCCATGATGATGGAATTCACCTGGCTGGAGACCTGGGAAAGCGGGTTGAGGAAGGAACGCGTCAGGGTCAGGAAGGAAGCGATCATGCCCAGGGTCAGGACGTTCTGGCCGCTGAGCACGCCGTAGTTGGCGGTGCCGGAAATGGCCATATAGCCGCCCAGGATGGCAATCAGGACATAGATGCCGTAGCTGATGGCATTGAGGATCGGCATCATGGCGTTGGACTGCGCATTGGCCGAAGAGGAACTCTGCCGCCAGGCCTCGTTCTTCGCCAGCAGGCCGTCGATGGACTGCTGTTCATGGTTGAAGACCTTGATCACCTTCTGGCCGTTGATCATCTCTTCCACATAGCCGTCCAGAGCACCGAGATCCGCCTGCTGCCTGGTGAAGCTGCGGCTGGAAGAAGAGGCAATCTTCCGGATGACCAGCAGCATCGGGATGAGCAGCACCGCCACGGCCAGGGTCAGCCAGACGCTGATGTACAGCATGCAGCACAGCACGGCGATCATGGTGACCAGCGAGGAGAAGATCTGGGGCAGGGACTGGGCAATCATCTGCCGCAGCGTGTCCGTATCGTTCGTATAGATGCTCATGATGTCGCCATGGCTGTGGGTGTCAAAGTAGCGCACCGGCAGCTTTTCCATCTTTTCGAACATCTCATTCCGGATATCCCGCAGGGTACCCTGGGCAATGCTGACCGAGACCCGGTTATAGACCAGGGTGCCGATGACGCCGGCCAGGAAGATGCCGGCAAGGACGCTCAGCAGATGCACCAGACCGGAGTAGTCCGGATCCGTGCTGCCCACCAGGGGCATGATGTAGTCATCAATCAGGGTTTCGATGAACATCGAGGAAGCAGCCGAGGCGATGGCCGACAGGATGATGCACACCGCCACCAGGACCATGCTCCGGCGGTATTTCCCCATATAGGTCAGCAGACGCTTCATGGTTCCCGTACTCATGTGGCTGCTGCTCTGTTTCTTTTCTGTTACTGCGGCTTCAGTCATTGCTGTCGCCTCCCTTCTGCTGTGATTCATACACTTCCCGGTAAATCTGGCTGCTCTTCAGCAGTTCGTCATGCGTACCAACCGCGGAGATCTTCCCGGCATCCATGACGATGATCTGATCGGCATTCTGCACCGAGCTGATCCGCTGAGCGATGATGATCTTGGTCGTCTGCGGCAGTTCTTCGGCAAAGGCCTTCTGGATCAGGGCGTCGGTCTTGGTATCCACGGCGCTGGTCGAGTCATCCAGGATCAGGACCTTGGGGTTCTTGAGCAGGGCCCGGGCGATGCACAGACGCTGTTTCTGGCCGCCCGAGACGTTGGTGCCGCCCTGCTCGATCCAGGTATCATAGCCATCCGGCATCTGCTGGATGAACTCATCGGCCTGGGCCTGCTGGCAGGCAGTCCGCATCTCTTCGTCCGTTGCCTGTTCATTGCCCCAGCGCAGGTTGTCCTTGATGGTGCCGGAGAACAGTTCGTTCTTCTGCAGGACCATCGAAACGGAATCCCGCAGCACGGTCAGATCATACTTCCGCACATCCACTCCGCCTAAGGACAGCGACCCTTCACTGACGTCATAGAGACGGGGAATCAGCTGCACCAGAGAAGACTTGGAGGAACCGGTGCCGCCGATGATGCCGATCGTCTGGCCGCTTTCAATCCGCAGATTGATGTCATCCAGGACCTTCCGGTGCTCCGGATCGCTGGATTCCGTCGAACCGCCATAGGAGAAACTGACGTGATCGAAGACAATGCTGCCATCCGCAACCTCCATGACCGGATTCTGCGGATTGGCGATATCGGTCTTTTCTTCCAGCAGTTCGGCAATCCGTTCCGCCGAGCTCTTGGCAATGGTGATCATGGCAAAGACCATGGACAGGATCATCAGGCTCATCAGGATCTGAATGGAATAGGTCAGCAGAGCCGTCAGGTTGCCGGTCGTCAGACCCACGGCCGGGTTGTTCCCGCTGGCCACGATGGATCTGGCCCCGATCCAGGCGATCAGGATCGTGCAGACATACATGCAGACCTGCATGGACGGAGCATTCAGGGCAATCAGCTTCTCGCCCCGGCAGTAGCCCTCATAGATTTCCTGCGAGATCTTCTTGAATTTGGAAGTCTGGCCTTCCTCCTGGTTGAAGCTCTTCACGACCCGGATGCCCCGGACATTTTCCTGCACGGTATTGTTCAGGGTGTCATACGTCCGGAAGACCCTGGCGAAGATGGGATTGACCTTGGTGACAATCAGGATCAGGATAGCGGCCAGGATCGGAATCACGACGAGGAAGATCAGGGAGATCTGCTTATTGATGGAGAAGCAGATGCAGACGCACACGATCAGCATGACGGGACCTCTGACCGCGATGCGGATCATCATCTGGAAGGCCGTCTGCACATTGGTGACGTCGGTCGTCAGCCGGGTCACGATCGAAGCCGCCGAGAAGCGGTCAATGTTCGAGAAGGCAAAGGTCTGCACATTGCGGTACATGTCTTCCCGCAGATTCGCCGCAAAGCCGGTGGCGGCATAAGCGGCCTTATATGCGGCGGTCTTGGCTATGCACAGTTCCAGTCCTGCCAGCAGCAGGATGGCAATGCCGTACTTCCAGACCATGTTCATATTCCCGCCCGTGATGCCGTAATCGATCAGATCCGACATGCACAGCGGAATCAGAATTTCCATTACAACCTCCAGTACCGAAAGAACCATGGTCAGAATGGCTTCTTTCTTGTACTGGCGCATCGAATGCGTCAGGGTTTTGATCATTTCAATCCCTTCTTTCTTTTTTCTGCATCTGACTGCTGACCCAGATAGTCATTCAGCCGGATCAGCAGGCGGACCAGTTCCTGCCCTTCCTGCCTGCTGAAGCAGGCCAGGATGTCCTTTTCGTTTTCTTCAATGGAAGCCTGCAGGACTTCGGCAACCTGATCGGCCTTTTCCGTCAGCTGCACATTCTTGATGCGCCTGTCGTGCTCATCCTGCCAGCAGCGCACAAACCCATCCCGCTCCATCCGGCTGATGATGCCGACGATGGTCGGATGGGTGACACCCAGCCAGCCTTCGATTTCCTTCTGGGTCGCCTGGCCGCCGGCATCTTCCAGACAGGCAAGCACCCTTGACTGGGCGAAGGTCATTCCATATTCCTTCAGCACGAAATTCCCGCTGGCTTCGATCTTGTCGTTGATCTGCTTGAGCAGATAGCCGATATGTACCTGTTCAGGTTTCTTCATGTCGTTCACCTTCATTTCTGTAGCTTGCTACATGTTGCAAGCTACAGTTTAGTGTGCATATGGGGATTTGTCAATAAGGCACGCAGGAAAAACAGACCGAAAAGAAAAAGCTGTGGTTCTGCCGTGTGATTTCACGGATGAACCACAGCCCCTGCCTGCTGGGATGCAGGCAGATTTACTGCTCTAACACTCTGTTCTTCTGCAGGATTTTTCAGCTGTTTGGAAGATCAGGCACCGTAATGGGCTTCCCAGATCTCATTCCATTTGTCATAGATTTCCTGCGCATGTTCCTGGACCCACGTCGGATCCCAGTCCACCAGCGGCAGGTCATCATAGGAAGGCATGCCTTCAATCTCATACGTCACCGTCGAGTTGGCCGGACGGAAGGCCTGGGTTTCTTCCATCAGCTTGGTCTGGTATTCCGCCGAGCAGATGTAGTCCACGACCGCGTGTGCGCCATCGAGGTTCGGCGCATCCTTGACCACGGCGCTGCCGATGAAGCAGGCAAGGTTATAGTCTTCCGGATACACCGCGACAATGTTCATGCCGTCATGCTGATTGGCAAGCGCATCGTCTTCATAGTAAACCGAGACGGCCCATTCGCCATCCGCTGTTGCGGTCGGCAGGTTGGAACCGTACTGACCGTCCATGGCCGTGATGATCCCTTCGACAAAGTCCCAGGCTTCATCGCTCATCGGATCCCCGTTGCCGGCGCCATACAGCCAGCAGACCAGATTGCGGAACGACGAGGACGAGGTGTTCGGATTCATGTTGCCGACCAGTCCGACCAGTTCTTCCTGTGTCAGATCGCTGATGCTGCTGACTTCGACGCCCAGTTCATCCATCAGGTCCGGGTTGTACATCAGCACATTAACGGCAATGGTGAAGTAATTGTAGATGTGATAGTCATCTACCTTGTAGCATTCGTCCAGATAGATGTTGTCATAGACCTGGAAATACTCGTGATACTTTGTACCGTCCATCTCGCCGAGGGCACCGAAGAAGACATCCGCCTGTGGGTTAGACGATTCGGCATCCAGACGGGTAATCAGGGTGCCGGTATTGTCGTTGACGAAGTTCAGCGTGACATCCGGATACGCTTCCGCAAAAGCCTCTTCGATGATGCTGGTCTGCTGCTCCGGCTGGGTCGTATAGATCGTAATGTCGCCGCTGAGGTCATAGTCACGCCAGGTGAATTCCCCGGAATCCGTGCTGGCGGCTGTGCTTGCCGATGCAGTCGATGTCGCTGCGGTGGTGGTGGCGGCAGTGCTGCCGCTCGAGCAGCCAGCCAGTGCGACAGATGCGCTGAGGCATACCAGTAATGTTGATAATTCTTTTTTCATACTTTCCTCCCTGTTTGATTGCAGTATTGCAGAGTGTTTTTTACAGTTTGATATCCTCTTCTTTCGAGAGAGAGACATACAGGAACAGTGACAGAATGACGAACAGTGTTTCCACCGTCGCATAGGCAGAACCGACGCCGTAGAGAGAACTCATGGTCTTGTAGGTTCCTACGGTGAGAGTAATGGTGCTGTTGTTGTAAAGAATCAGACTGGAGGCAACCTCGGTGATGATGGAGGTCCAGCTCAGGATGGCTCCGGACAGAATGCCGTTCTTCATCATGGGAATCGTGATCCGGATGAAGGTCTTCATCTTGGAAGCGCCCAGGTTGCGGGAAGCTTCTTCGGTATACAGCGGAATCTGCTGAAGCGCGGCGATCGAGGACCGCAGCGTATTGGGCAGATTCCGGATTGTCAGGGCGACCATCATGATGAACAGCGTACCGGTCAGCGAGATTCTGCCATTGAAGGACAGCGCCAGAGCGACACCGACCACGAGGCCGGGGATGACATACGGTGCCATGGCAATGCCGTCCAGAATGTTTGCTAGGACCGTCTTGCGGCGCACCACCAGGTAGGAGATGATCACGGCCAGGACAACCACGAACAGGATGGTGCATACCCCCAGCACCAGCGTGTTCCTGACGGCCAGGTCGAGCTGTTTCCGTGTCCAGGCATAGACATAGTTGCCAAAGCCATAGCCAGGCTGACGGGTGGAGTTTTTGAAATTGCAGAAACTCAAGTAGATGATGTAAGCCTGCGGCATCAGGGCAAAGACGATGATGCCGTAGCAAAAGAAATGCATGAAGAAGTTCTTGAAGCCGTGTGCCTGTCTGGGCACAATATGCCGCGTGGCATTGATGTGGAACTTAAAGCGGCTGGTCAGCAGCTTCTGCAGCAGCATGATGGCCAGAGTCACCAGCACGGAGATCACGGAAATGGCGGAAGACATGCCTGAGCTGCCGCCCGCATTTTCCGAAGTGTACTGCTCATAGATCCGCAGCGGGAAGGTATCGTAGCCGCGGCCGATGACCAGCGGGGTGCCGAAATCCGAGATCGAGCGCAGGAACGAGATCAGAAAGGCGGCCAGCAGAGTCGGCATGACCAGCGGCAGGGTCACCTTCATCACTCTCCTGAACCCGGAGATTCCCATGTTCTCCGAGGCTTCCAGAAGCGACGCATCGATGTTGCGGAAGGCGCCGTTCATGTAAAGCACGACCAGCGGATACATGCGGGAAACCTGCACCAGGACAATCCCCTTGAAACCATAGATACTGCCCAGTGTGATGCCGAAGGTCTGTTTCAGGAACTGGGTGACGACACCGCCCCGGCCGAACAGAAAGATCCAGGCATAAGCGCCGATGAACGGCGCGGAAAGGCCGCACAGCAGACAGCCGATGAAGAGAGCTCTTCTCCCCTTCAGCCGGAAGAAGGAATAGAAATAGGAGAAGAGAATGCCGATGGCGGTGGTAATGACGGACGTGGTCAGCGCCACCCGGAAGGAGTTGCCGACGGTGCTGTAGTAATACGGAGTGGAAAAGAATTTCCGGAAATACTCCAGGGTGAAGGAGCCATCCTCCGCCTGAAAGGCCAGGATCAGAAGCCGGGTCATCGGATAGACGGTGAAAAGAACCAGAACCGCCAGCAGAGCCAGGCTCAGGACCAACCAGAGATCCGGTTTTCTGGCCTGTGTCATGATCCTTCCTCCCCGGGAATCATGTTATTGACACCGGTCATGAGGCTCTCTTTCGTCTCGGTATCGAAAAGATTGACTTTTTCCGCATTCAGCTTCAGACGGATCTGCGATCCCGGCTGGATGTTGCTGCCAATCGAGGATTCCCGCACAATGCGTGCTTCCTCGCCGGTATCCAGCCGGACGATATAATGCGTCATCTGACCGAGGAAGGTGCTGCTCAGCACTTCGGCGCTGATGCCCTCTTCACTTTCTCCGTCTGTCAGAATCAGTTCTTCCGGGCGGGCACTGATGCTTACTTTCTGTGTGTGCCGGCATTCCGGCCGCACCGTGCTGATCGGTACGGCATAGCCGTCGCCGAATACCAGACGGCAGCCGTTCTGATCAGCCTGCAGCTCGCCTTCCAGAAAATTCGTACGGCCGATGAAGCCGGCCACGAAGACATTGGACGGCCGCTGATAAATATCTTCCGGTGTTCCGACATGCTGGATGACCCCGGCATTCATGACGGCGATGCGGTCGGAGATGGCCATGGCTTCTTCCTGATCATGCGTGACATACACCGTCGTGATCCCGACATTCTGCTGAATATCCCGGATCACCTGCCGCATTTCAATGCGCAGCTTGGCATCCAGGTTGGACAGCGGTTCATCCATCAGAAGCACATCCGGACTGATCACCAGGGCCCGGGCCAGTGCCACCCGCTGCTGCTGACCGCCCGAGAGTTCCTCCGGCATGCGGTCGGCATACTGTGTGATCTGCATGAGCTCCAGATATTTATCGGAAAGTTCCCGGATCTGCTGTTTGCTGAATTTCCGCCCGGGACTGGTGAGTCCGTATTCCACGTTTTTCCGGACATTCATGTGCGGAAACAGGGCATAGTTCTGAAACACCATGCCGGTGTTGCGCTCTCCCGGGTCCATGTCATTGATGCGACGGTCATTGAAATAGAAATCACCGCCTTCTATGCTGTTGAATCCGGCGATCATCCGCAGCAGTGTCGTCTTGCCGCAGCCGGAAGGACCAAGCAAGGTAAAGAATTCACCGTCCCTGATCTTCAGTGACAGATCAGGAATCACAGTGTTGTCGCCATATTTTTTCAAGGCATGGCTGATGGTAATGGATACACTCATATCAGATTTCTCCTGCTGTGGTTCATACGGTTTTCTGTTCATCGACTGCTGCCGGCTGCTGCATTCACATGCCATCTGAACCATTCAGCAAAAGCAGAATTTCTGAATCAGAACAGATACTTGTGAATTATTGTCAAAAACTATCAAGTTCTATGTTCTATATACCATTTCAATCAATAAAAATCAACGAATGGACTCTCAGTTGAGGACTGCCTCAAGATATAAAGCATATTCATGTAATATTGATCATTACCGATCACATCTTTTCCGGAGAGCAGAACCGTCCTTCTGAAACATCAGAGGCTTTGGTTTCCGGCTCAGGCTTTTCCTTCGCAGCCAAGCAGATGGATCTTTCCCTTGACGTATTCCGTCACCAGCTTCATGCCGGCTGCCGTATATTTCTTGGGATCGAAGACCTGATCATCTTCCTGCAGATAGGTACGGATGCCCTTTGTATAGGCAATGCGCAGATCGGTAGCGTAATTGACCTTGCAGATGCCGCGCCGCACACATTCGGCCACCACGTCTTCAGGGACACCGGACGTTCCATGCATGACAAGCGGAATGGCAACGACTTCTCTGACTTTTGAAAGCCGTTCGACATCAATCTTCGGCTCCGTCTTATAGACGCCGTGTGCTGTCCCGATTGCAACAGCCAGCGAGTCTGCTCCCGTACGGACAGCGAATTCCGCTGCTGCATCCGGATCGGTATAACGGTCTTCTGCCGGCACTGCTGCATTTCCCTTGCCGCCGATAACACCCAGTTCTGTTTCCACAGGAATCCCGCGGGCATGGGCGGCATCGACGACGGCCTTGCTCAGTCTTATGTTTTCCTCAAACGGCTGTGCGGATCCATCGATCATAACCGACGTATACCCGGCATCCATGGCCTTTTCTGCCAGTTCAAAGCTGTTGCCATGGTCCAGATGCAGAACGACGGGAACAGAAACATAATCCGATGCTGCTTTGGCAATCCCTGCATAAACAGCTGGCGGTGCGAACTTCAGCGTACCTGGCGTGGTCTCCAGAATGACCGGTGCCTTCATCTCTTCCGCAGCCGCCAGAATGGCCAGGGCCATTTCCATATTTTCAAAATTGAAAGCCCCGATGGCATACCCGTTTTTCTGGGCATCAAGCAGAAGTCCCTTTGAACTGACCAGTACCATTTTGATTTCTCCTTTTCCTGAAATTATTCAATTCTTTCAACAGGGATCTTTTTCAGCAGATCCTCATACTGTTCCTTTGTACAGAGAAGAGTCCCTTCCCGCAGGAGGGAGCCATGTGCAGCAGCCACAGCTGAGCGCAAAAGCTCACTGCCGTCGGCACTGTCCAGCCAGGCGGCACACATCCCGGCCACCATGGAATCGCCAGCTCCCTGGAACCCCAGTACCCTGATGTCCAGTCCCGGTGAATACCAGGCACCGCTTTCCTCGACATACAGAGCGCCGTCACCACCCATCGATACACAGACGCCATGTACGCCCCGGGCAATCATGTCACGGCATGCATGCAGGATTTCTTCCCGGTTCTCCAGTGGATGTCCGGTGTATTCTCCCAGCTCCAGAAGGTTGGGCTTGACCAGCGTCGGCCCGGCTTTGAGGCCTTCCCGCAGCAGGCGGCCCGAGGCGTCCAGGACAGAAGCAATGCCGCGGCCTTTTGCCAGGGTGATCATCCGGGCATAGATATCAGTGGGAATGCCAGGCGGCACGCTGCCATCCACGACCAGCATGTCGGCTCCGTTCAGTTCCTGGGCAAACAGTTCCATGACGGCTTCCGCATCCTGCTCAGTCAGCTGCGGACCGCGGCAGTTGATTTCCGTCATCTGCATCGCGGTACGATCAAAGACCTTCGTATTGACACGCAGATCATGGTTCAGGCTGACACTCACAAACGGAATGCCCAGTGAAGCGAGGAATTCCTGCACCGGCCTGCCGCGGCGGGTAAATTCGAATCCCACCGCCTTGCTGGGCACGCCCAGATGCTGCAGCACCACATTGACATTGATCCCTTTTCCGGAAACATCCTCTCTGACTTCTTCAACGCTGTTATGCCCGCCGGGGATCAGTTTTTCCAGAGTTAAAGTCCGGTCAATGCATGGATTCAGGGTAACAACAAGAATCATTCTGATTTTCCTTTCAGAACGGACGGATTCTGCAGGAACCGGGGGATCTCACCGTTGAAGTACCGTTCAATCTGAGTCAGTACCATGGCAGGGCTGTCTTCAAAGGCGTTTACGGTTACGCCGCCCTGATGGGTCGTAAGCGTGACATTGTCCAGGCTCAGCAGCGGGGAATCAGGCGGCAGCGGCTCTTCATCAAAGACATCCAGCGCCGCCCCCATGATGCGCCCTTCCTGCAGGGCTTCGGTCAGCGCATCCATGTCAATCAGCCGGGAACGCGCCGTATTGACCAGGATCGCTGTTTTCTTCATATGCGAGATGCTTTCCCGGTTGATGATTTCCTTCGTGGATTCTGCCAGCCGCATATGCAGGGTGATGATATCCGCCCGCTCAAACAGCTCATTCTTGTCTTCGATGTATTCGACTCCGTCGACCTCGATCTTTTCCCGCGGTTCCAGCGGTGAATAGGCGATCACCTTGGAGCCAAAGCCATGGATCAGTTTTCTGGCCACCAGCGAACCGATGTTTCCATAGCCGACAATGCCGACCACCTTGGACTGCATTTCATAGATTTTCCCGGAATTCGGGAAGGTTTCCCGCCAGACTTTGTCTTTGGTCAGGGCCGCTGAACAGCGGGCAATGTTGCGGTTTTCCGCCAGCATCAGTCCGACCGTCAGCTCCGCCACAGCATTGGCATTGTGCGCAGGATTGCAGATGACGGGAACACCGTGCGCGGTTGCCGCCTCGATATCCAGATTCTCGTGTCCGCCTCGGTTGGAAGCGACAATCTTCAGGTTTCCGGCAAGATCGAACACCTCTGCCGGCACCGGTGCCATATGAACCTGGAGGACATCCGTATCGGGAAGTTCATCCAGAATCTCCTGCGGCAGCGGTGCACAGCGGCTTCCCTTCTGTTCCATATTCATCTGGTAGACGCGGAATTCATCGTAGGTTTTCGGACCGAAATACATGCATTTCACTTCATCGTACCGGTCGAACCCTTTTGCACCGTTTGCCATTGCTTCAGGCGTAATCAAAATATCTCCTATGCATAAGAGCTTCATGGAATTATTCCTCCTGGTCGTGCAGCAATCGATATATCCGACACTTTTATACTATTGACCCGGCAGAATCGATTTCAAGCAAGAACGAGCAAAAGTGAAAAGAAATCATCTGAGAGCAGAAAATACAGCACGGTCGATCATCTTTCATCATCCTGACAGTCCAAAACGTGACTTTTCGGCAATCCGTCTATAATGAAAGTGCAGCAATCACCACAGAAAAACGTGGTCTTATCCGATCTAAGAGGTTTCTTTCATGAACTATTACATCGGAATAGACAACGGTGGCACCGTCGTAAAAGCTTCCATATTCGATCAAAATGGAACAGAACTGGCGAGCGCATCCCAGACTGTAAAACTGGCGATCCCGCAGCCCGGATGGGCGCAGCGGGATGCCGGGGAACTTTACCAGGCAAACTGTGAGGTCTGCCGGAAAATCATTACCGATTCCCGTATTGATCCGGCTGCCATTTCTGCTGTCTGCGTCACCGGGCATGGCAAAGGCCTGTACCTCTGCGATGCACAGGGCAGGCCGACCGCACCGGGGATTCTTTCCACCGATACACGTGCTCTGGCGATCTGCCAGCGCTGGAAGGCAGACGGCACGGAACAGAAAGCTTTCAGAATCTCGCATCAGTCGGTACTCTGCAGTCAGCCGGCCTGTCTTCTGACCTGGCTGAAGGAAAACTGTCCCGAGGTGCTGGCACGCACGCGATATGTTTTTGAATGCAAGGATTATATCCGCTACTGCCTAACCGGCAGTGCCCGTGCGGAGTACAGCGAAATTTCTTCTTCCAACGTGATCTGTCTGGATACGAAACAGTATGATCTGCGGCTGTTCCGGCTGTTCGGCATCGAAGACTGCCGGGATAAATTCCCGGATCTCTGCGGCTCGACGGAAATTGCCGGCAGAATTACCCAGGAAGCCGCCCGCCTTACGGGCATCCCGGCCGGCACTCCGGTAGTCGGGGGCACGATGGACATCATTGCCAGTGCGCTCGGTCTGGGCGTAACAGATGACCGGTATCTCTGCAGTGTTGCCGGCACCTGGTGCATCAATCTGTATATGAGCCGGAACCAGATTCTGGATGGCAGCGTGATGATCAACTCCAGTTCTGCCGTGGAAGGTCTGTATATCATCGAGGAAAGCAGCCCGACCGGCACTGTCAATATGAACTGGCTGATCCGGAATCTGCTGCCGGAAGTACAGAAAAATCTCCCGGCAGGCTGTACTGATATCTATGCCTACATCAACCGGGAGATTGCGTCCGTTCCTGCTGAAGCCGTCAATCCCATCTTTCTGCCTTTCATTGCGGCCAGCAGCGGTCATCCGGATGCCAGCGGCTGCTTCATCGGCATCCGCAGCGATCACACACGTGCCAATCTGCTGCGCAGTGTCTATGAAGGGACTGTCTTTTCGCACCGCAGCCACATTGAAAAATTACTGCAGGCCCGAGGAAACAATCCGCCTGCCGCCCTGCGGGCAGCCGGGGGTTCCTCACATTCCGATATCTGGGTGCAGATGCTGGCGGATGCGGTACAGCTGCCTGTTCAGCGTACTACGGCACGTGAGGCCGGTACGCTGGGCTGTGCGATTCTGGCGGCAGCCGGAACGGGTGCCTATCCGGATATTCCCGATGCGGCAGCTGCCATGACGACCCTGCTGCCGGAAGTGTTGCCGGATCCTGGCAGAAAGGATCTGTATGATCAGAAATATGCCCTGTACCAGTGTGCTGAAAAAAGCCTGTATCCCTTCTGGGACAGGCTGCGGGCGATGAAATAGAGGATGACGTTACTGCAGCTGCGAAGCAGACGTGATAAGACGGCTGCCGAGCCGTTTCGTCAGTTCCTCATCGGCCGGTACGGAATCCATGATTACATAATCCATATCTTCCAGACTGGCCAGCGACCAGAGGAAGTTCTTGCCAACCTTGGTCGTATCACAGAGCAGGACACGCCGGGAAGAGCGTTTGAGCATCTGATGGCAGACCTCAACGCTCTTTCCTTCTGCACCGGTGATGCCATATTCCGAAGAAATGCCGCTGCAGGACATGAAGCAGATGTCGGCATGGAACTGTTCCACGCCCGACAGGGCCAGACTGCCGGTGACCAGGCGGTTCTCATAGACCTGGCCGCCCAGCAGGAACAGCTTCGCATTGGTGTGTTCCATGATCTGCTGGGAAACTTCCAGACCGTTGGTAATGATGGTGATCTGCTTGAACTCCGCTATATACGGAACCAGCGGCAGCAGGGTCGTGCTTTCACTGAGAAAACAGGAAGAACCCTCGTTGATCAGCTTGGAAGCAATGCGGCAGATTGCCTCTTTCTTATCGCTGTTTTCCTTGATCCGCACAAAGGACGGCGGATCTTTCTCCAGGGATGACGGCAGCATGGCGCCGCCCCATACCCGCTGCAGCAGGCCCAGTTTCTCCATGTTGGCCAGGTCACGGCGCACAGTCGCCTCACTGATGAAGAGTTTCTTCTGCAGATAGCCGACCGTCACGCTCTGTCGCTCCTGCAGGATGGCGTAGATCTCACTGTATCGTTCCTTCTGAAACATGATGATCTCCTGAATGATCGATTCTGATTTTATCGTATTGTTCTCGCGGGAATTGTCAACGTTTCGAAAATCCGGCCGTTCAGATCACACACATTTTGTCACCTGATGCTATGATTTCTGCAGCCAGAGGGACTTATGAAAAAGAGACTGCTTGTCATATCTGCAGATGCAATGGTGACGGAAGATCTTCCCATACTGTCTGGCATGACAAATTTCCGAAAATACCTGGCCGGCGGGGTCTCCGTCAGCCGGGTCCGCAGCATTTATCCGACCCTGACCTATCCGGCCCATGTTTCGATCCTGACCGGCTGTCTGCCCCATAAGACCGGCATCACGAACAATCATGTCTTTTCTGCCGATCTGACATGCCGGCGCTGGGAATGGGATGCCAGACGGATTCAGGTGTCCGATATCTTCACCGCCGCGAAGAAAAAAGGCTACTCGACGGCATCCATTCTCTGGCCGGTGACCGGAAATCATCCGGACATCGATTATCTGATCAATGAATACTGGCTGCCGGAACCTGGTGAGACCCTGGAAAGCGCCTTCCGGAAAGAAGGCTCCTCAGATGAGATTCTCAGGATTCTCCGGAACAAGGTGAAGTATCTGTCGCCGGACTGGCGGCAGGGCGGAGCGGATCATTTTGCGGTGCATCCGCTGTTCGATGAGTTCGGGGTGCAGTGTGCCTGTAAGATCATCCGCAGTCATGCCCCGGAAGTCCTTTTTGTGCATACTTCGCCGCTGGACAATATCCGTCACCGGTATGGTGTGTTCAGTGATCATCTGGTGGCAGAGATCCGGCGCGTTGACAGACAGATCGGTTCACTCTGCCGAGCCCTGGAAGAGGCCGGGGTTCTGGAAAAGACCAATATTGTCCTGCTCAGCGACCACGGACAGCTGAATACGGTCCGCAGCATCAATATCAATGTCCTGCTGCGGCGCGAACATCTGCTGGATGTCAAAGCAGATGGTACGCTGGCCGATGACTGGAAAGCCTGCTGCATCGAGGCCGGCATGTGTGCCTATGTCTATCTGCAGGATCCGCAGAACAAGCAGCTGTATGAGCGGATCTTCCGCTTCCTGAACCGGCTGAAAGAGGAAGGTGTCTATGGGATTTCCGAGGTGATGCCGACCGAAGAAGCAGACCAAAGAGAAGGACTGAGCGGCAGTTTTTCCTTCGTCCTGGAAACAGACGGCTATACTGCGTTTTCCAATGCCTGTACCGGTCCGGTTGCCACGACTGGCAGTCTGCCCGAAGATTACCATTATCTGCACGGGAAACATGGCTATCTGCCGGATAAAGGACCGCAGCCGGTCTTCGTAGCCCGTGGGCCGGATTTCCAGGAGAATACACAGGTTCCTTTCTGTCGGCTGATTGATGAGGCACCGACGTTTGCGCGTCTGCTGGGTGTGGATCTGCCGGAGGCAGAAGGCACGTGTATTGCCGGACTGCTGAAATGAATGCCCGTATGGCAAAAATCGAAGCCTTACGCAGTTAACACCCATACTTATGTTGTACATGCATTCATGCCTGCAGGAATCATGAATCGTTGTTCGGATATTCAGCAAAACAGCCCCTGCCGGGCTGTTTTCAGATTTCATTGTAGAGAACGGCGATTTCCTTGAGCATGTTCTGATACTTGAAGTCCTTTGGATAGATGATATTGATCTGCCGGTTCATGGACAGATTCTCTATCGGCAGGGCAACGATGGATTTCCTGCGCAGTTCGCTCTGGCAGGCACTTTTGGCCAGGACGGATACGCCATAGCCGCGGGTCACCAGATTCTTGATGGTCGCAATGTTGTCGACTTCCAGCACAACATGGAAGGCATCGATGGAGATGCCGCGGGCTTCCAGGGAAGCCATGAACAGATCGCGGGTACCGGAATTGGGAAGCCTCAGAATCAGCTTTTCCTTCTCCACGTCTTCCACCCGGACCACATCCTTCCTGGTCAGCGGATGATCGGGCCAGACCACCAGCACCAGCGAGTCCGTATCCAGCTGAATGCTGGCCAGACCCGGATCGGGCAGACTGCCGTCCATGATGGCAAAGTCAATTTCATAATTCTTCAGCTGTTCCCGCAGAACCTGGGCGGTATTGGTCATCAGCTTCATCGAAACTCCGTTATGCTCGCTGACATAGCGGGCAAAGACTTCTGATATCTTATTGGCTTCCACCGTATGGGTAATGCCCACATTCATCCGCCGGATACCGGAGGCATCATCCTTCAGATTATCCAGCAGGTTGCGGTACAGCGAAATCATCGCCCGGCTTGCCGCAACGACTTTTTCCCCTTCGCGCGTCAGGATCAGATGCGTGCCGACGCGCTCAAAGAGCTTGACATTCAGCTCCTCTTCCAGGGCATGGATATGCTGGCTGACAGCCGGCTGCGACAGATTGAGGGCCTTGGCAGCGGCCGTATAGCTGCCTGTCTCCACGACCTTGAGCAGCGTATAGATTTTTGCATCAAGCATTCCCGTATTCATCATCAGCTATCTGAAGTGTAGGCGATTTTCCCCCTCGATCAAACAGCTGACATGCCCTTTCAGCATGGATATGGCCCTGAGAAAGCAGATGACATCCGTGGTCGGTGTGGCGGCGACGGCTCCATAGACCGGATTGACTGCGCTGAACAGGAACATCAGCGGAATATCCACCACACCTTTTCTGAGCAGGGCCAGCTGGAAGGATTTCTTACCTTCCCCGACGGCCTGGAAGAAGGAAATGACCGCATAGGCAAAGGCCGAGAACGGGCCGCCCAGGCACAGGATCCTCAGGTAGACAGCCCCGGCCGCAATGCTTTCCGGACTGGCCAGGAAGATGCTGATCAGCTGCCGGCTGAAGACCAGGCTCACGGTCATGGCCGCCAGGGACAGGCTGATAGACATCGTCATGGACGTCCGCAGCACCTGTTTCATGCGCTGATAGTTCCGGCGAGAATAGTTATAGGCAATCAGTGGCAGAACGCCCTGACTCATGCCGCGCACGATGGAATGAGAAATCATATTGACTTTCTTTGCCACGCCGATGCCTGCCTGGAAAGCCAGACCGGCTTTCGCTGTGATGGCATCCAGCACGGCATAGGAGATGTTCTCGCACAGAGTCATGATGCATGCCGGCAGACCGGTGGACAGGATTTCCCGTGCACAGCTGCTCAGATCATCGTCAAAATGAATCTGAAAGGTCAGAATGGAATGATACCTGTGTCGGCAGGCCCGGATATAGAACACATAGTAGAAGAACGAGACCATGTTCGAGCACAGGGTGGCCAGGGCAACCGCTGTCACTTCCTGCCCCGCCGGCATCAGCACAAACATGAAAAGCGGATCCAGCACGATGTTGAGCACACCGCCGATCATCATGCCAAGCGAAGCATGAAAGGATCTGCCTTCGGCTCTTACCAGATATGCCAGCATGGAGGCCAGTGAGGTGAACAGACCGCCGGCCGCGACGGTGATCGTCAGATAGCGGATCGCTTCCCGGGCCACTGCGGGATGAATGCCACCCAGGGCACGGATGAATGGCATGCGGAACACATAGGCCGCCAGACTGTACAGTGCCGTCAGCAGAATGCATCCGTACAGGGCCAGGCCGGAGGCGTTCTCCGCCCTTCTCGTTCTGCCGCTGCCCAGAGCCCGGGAGATGGTGGAAGAGCCGCCGACGCCGAACAGATTGGCCGCCGCGGAAAGAAACAGGAAGGCAGGCATGCAGATGGTGACCGCCGCAACGGATACATCCCGGCCTGCCAGACCGATGAAGAAGGTATCGGCCATGTTGTAGATGACCAGGATGATCTGTGTCATGACGGTCGGAACAGCCAGTCTGAGAATCGCCTGAGAAACCGGCATGCGCTCAAACAGAAACCGTTTATCTTCCTGCATAAGGCCTGACCCCCTTCCCTGTTTTACTTAGACTTTACATTTAATTAACTTTTATGGAAAATATTTCTTATGATATATCTAAAAGAATTTCTTATGAATTATCATGTTTATGCGGTTTTCCGCACTTTAATAGTCAATTTCGGCATCATTTCAGTATGATTCCCATCAAAAAATCTTTGGGAAACAGAAGATTATTTTATATAAAGACCATCTCCTTTCTCATTTGGAGAATGATCCCGCTCTTCCGCCAAACTTTAAATACGAGAAGAATTCAGAATTCCTGATCTACAGTCACATCCCCTTTCAGCCGAAAATGAAAAAACGAGAATGGTCATACCAGTTCCGGTCTTCCATTCTCATTTTCTTTTTTTACTTCTGGCTGCTGTGATTTTTATCCCCTTCCAGCACTGCCACGACTTCGCCGATGTACATCCGGTGAGCTTCTTCGTCCGGGTCATAGAACAGCTCAGCAATCTCGGCCGGGATCTGCTGCTTATCCAGTGTCTGCTGATACAGCTTGCGGCAGGCAAAGGTCAGTTCTGCCTCCCGGTAGGACACATAGCCATCCTCGCTGAACGGGGTCAGCTGTGTCCCCTTCAGCCGGTCGCCATTCCGGCCGGACCGGCTGCCCATCTGCAGCAGATCCTGACGTCTTTCTTCCGGGAAGAAGCTGACCGTAAAGCGGTCACTGTCATTCAGAATCTGATACGTATAGCGCAGCGGATTGATGTAGACGGTGATGATCGGCTTTCCCTGGCCGGGAGCGCCCCAGATTGTTCCCATGCTGCCCCAGCTGATGGTCATCGAGTTGAAGTTCTCCGGTGTCCCGGCGGTAACGATGGCCCAGCGCTGATCAAAGAGATTGAAGATGTCGGTGCGGAACGCTCTGACGTTCATGATTTCTTCCTCAGAGATCATTTTCCAGTTTCCGGATCAGTTTGGCCGGGACGCCGCCCACCAGTGTATTGTCCGGTACATCCCTGGTCACCACGGCTCCGGCCGCGACCACAACATTTTTCCCGATGGTCACCCCGGGCAGGATTGTCACATTCCCGCCGATCCAGACATCATTTCCGATCGTGACCGGCTTGGCGATGCCCAGGTGCTTCCGGCGGCCGGCCGGAGTCAGGGGATGATTGACGGTGCTGATCATGGTATTGGGACCGATCATGACATGACTGCCGATATGCACCGGCGCAATGTCCAGGATGGTCACATGATAATTGGCCAGAAAGTCATCCCCGACGAAGATGTTCTTCCCGTAATCACAGGTAAAGCCTGGCAGGACATAGACCTCTTCTCCGACCCCGCCGAAGAACTCTTTCAGAATGGCATAGCGGCCTTCGGTATCGGCCGCATCGCAGGCATCCAGCCTGGCACAACCTCTGACGGCCTGCATCTTCCGGGCATCAACTTCCGGATCATGGAAGTCATAGGGAAGACCGGCATCCAGTTTTTCAATCTCGCGCATCTCTGTCCTCCCTGCTTGTTCAGCGGTACGACTGCTCGTAGATGGCCAGATAGTCCGCATCGCTGAGCGGCAGCGGATCGGCGGTGATATCGCCGCCGAGCACCTCATGCACACGCTGCGGATACTTCTTCAGTTCTTCCTTCGTGATCCCGGCATCGCTCATGCGCAGGTCGGCACAGCCGACCGAGGCAATCAGGTCATCCATGGCTTTGATGAAGTCCTTGCCGGAGGTCGGATGTTCCACCCCCATGGCTCTGGCCATCTTGATCATCGGTTCTTCGGCAGCCTTTCTTTCGGCAAAGAAATCGAAGTAGGCATGGGAGATCATGATCAGGCCGGCCCCATGGACCAGCTCGGTATGGTAGCCGCCCATGACATGTTCCATCGTGTGCTGGGACGTGCACAGCATATAATACCCGGCCAGAGAATTGGCCAGAGCCATATAGGCCCGGGCTTCCCTGTTGGACCCGTCTTTGTACGCAATGGGCAGATAGCGGGCCACCAGTTCGATGGCCTTGAGGGCAAACATCTCGCCGATCGGATGTTCCTTCGTGTTGATGACGGATTCCGCGGCGTGATAGAACGCATCCATGCCCTGATAGGCGGTAAAGCGCGGCGGTACGCTCATCATCAGATTGGCATCCACCACCGACAGCGTCGGGAACATGGACGGGAAGAAGATTCCCGTCTTCTCCTGTGCCTGGACATTCGTGATGACGGCAGCCATGTCCACTTCCGAACCGGTCCCGGCGGTTGTCGTGACCGCTACGATCGGCGCTGCGGCATGGGCCGGCTGTTTCTTGCCGCCGGAGACGGAGGGACTGTAATCCCAGAGATCTCCCGCATTGGTCATCATCAGGGCAATGCACTTGGCGCAGTCCATCACCGAACCGCCGCCCAGTGCCACGACGAAGTCGCAGCCGGTTTCTTTTGCCATTCTGGCCCCGTCCATGACGTTTTTCTTTGTCGGATTGGGATGCACCTGGTCAAACAGTTCATAGTCCCGGCCGGCCAGCGCCAGTTCCTGTTTCAGAGCATCCAGATAGCCAAACTGCTTGGCGGAAGTGCCGTTGGTGGTGATGATCAAGGCCTTGCTGCCGGGAAGCTTTTCCTCATGCAGGGTCTGCAGACGGCCGGGGCCGAACAGCACCCGGGTCGGAATATCGTAGTCAAAACTGTACATGGTAATCTCCTTTCTGCAACACCCTCAGCGTAATGGGATCCGGCTGCGGATTCAGTACCGTTTATTAATCATTTCAGTGGTATATTTTAACCTGAAAGGAAGAGAAACTATGATCAGTCCTGATTACCGGAAACCCTTTGATGCCGCGGTGGAGAAACTGTCCAGTCAGTTCGCCGACCTGGACTGGGACTTCCGGCCCACGCCGACCATGGGAAAGACGGAACTGATCTCCCAGTGGCTGGGAGATCCTTCGGAAGACATCATGGTCGTCTGCTTCAAGGGCAGAAAGTACATCGAGAAGTACCACCGGCAGGATTTCTTTTTCATCAATTTTGTCTGTCAGAACGGCTATGATGTGCTGAGTTCCAAGTTTGACAACCACCTGCACCTGAATGAAGGAGACTGCTACATCGGCCAGCCCTTCAGCGGCTATGCCCTGAAGATCGACAGCCATCAGGATGTGGTGATGATCGGCCTGCATATCCGCAAGGAACTCTTCTACCAGTACTATCTGTATCCCCTGGCAAGAGATACCTCGCTGTTTCATTTCTTCCTGGATCCGCATACGAACCAGTTCTCGGATGAGTACATCCGGCTGCACATTCCGGCCGAAGATCCGCTCTGGGCCCAGCTGTTCCAGATGGTGATCGAGTATGCGGACAGGAAAGAGGATACCCAGGAAGTGCTGCGGCCCATGATGCTGGCGCTGACCCTGCAGCTGGCGCGGATCTACCGCAGCAGTGCCTCTGTCACTTCAGAGAACATCTCCCTGCCCATGCAGATGACGGCCTACATCGAATCCCATTCCGACAGCGTCACCCTGAAGAGCCTGGCGGAGCATTTCCGCTATCATCCCAACTACGTCTCCCGCTACCTGCACCAGCAGACCGGGAAGACCTTTTCCGCCCTGCTGCTGGAAAAGCGCATGGAGAAGGCGGCTCTGCTGCTGAGAAACACCGATCTCAGCATCGAAAAAATTGCTGAGATGCTGGGTTACAGCAACAGCAGCAATTTCTACAAAGCCTTCCGGCAGTATTATCATACGTCGCCCCGGGATTTTGTCTGAGGTCCCCGGGCGGCGTTATCACCTTTACTTGTTTCCGGCCGGAACCTGGGCGGGATGCCGTTCCTCGTGCATCTTGGCCGCCTGCATGCCTAGCACCAGGGCCACGCCGATCAGGCAGGCCAGGAAGCTGAAGTTTGCCAGGCTCAGCGGCGCCTGCGGCACATCCAGGGTCGTCGGACCCATGACCACGGCATAGACCGAACCGATCATCATGCCGAGGATGAAGTAAATCATCTGCGTCCGGTAGCGCGACAGCCCGGCCTGGATCAGTTTCACGACGCTGGCCGCCCCGGCCACGATGCCCAGGACGAACATCAGCAGCGCCGGCAGGCAGTCGAAGTTCAGCTGCATCAGATCTCTGAGGGAACTCATGATCGGCACATAGGCGCCGAAGATCAGCAGCATCGTGGATCCGGAGATTCCCGGCAGGAACATGGCACTGACCGCGATCATGCCGATGACAAACAGCTCAATGGCAAGCACCGGGCTGAAGGCCGACAGATCCATGGAAGACGTGCTGACCTGCGTATTCAGGACGGTGACGCCGACGACCAGGAGAATGCCCAGTACCAGGTATGCCAGGCCTTTCTTCCAGGGCCGGATGGTCTCTGCCTCATCGTAGCAGACCACCGGGAGAGCCCCGACAATGAAGCCGATGAACAGAGAACTGACAAAGTGAATATGCTGTTCAAATGCGGCATTCAGAATCATCACCGCAAGACCCATGCCGATGACCCAGCCGATGCCGAGTTTCAGCAGGTACTTCAGCCCCTTCAGCTTTTCTTCCTTATTTCCGAAGACCAGCTGATTGATGGAGCCGATGAACTGATCATAGAATCCCATGATAAAGGCGACTGTGCCGCCCGAAACACCGGGGGCACTGTCCGCCAGTGCCATACAGAATCCATCTGCTGCTTCCTTTAACATCCAAATTCCTCCCGAGACTGTCGTTCTGCTTTCTGCGATGGCCATCCGGATGTGCTTTTCATCCGAACCAACCAGATCCTAGCAGGCGGAAATGAACAGTCTGTCAAGGAATCTTAAATAAATTCTAAATTCTGTCTGACTTTTTCTTCACATTAGGCGGGAAAAAGCGCCTCTGCAGCGCTTATTTCGGATCCTTGTTCAGCCGGTAGCCGGCACCCCAGACCGTTTCCAGGATCTTCGGATTCTGGGGATCCTCTTCGATCTTTTCCCGCAGCCGGTTGATGTGCACCATGACGGTCGAGGTGTCCCCGACATAGTCGTAGCCCCAGATCTTCTCCATCAGCTGTTCCCGGCTGAAGACGATATTGGGATGCTGGGCCAGGAACTTCAGCAGTTCAAATTCCCGGTTGGCCAGGTGGATCTCCTGGTCTTTTCGGAAGACCCGCCAGCTGTCGGGCTGAATACGCAGATCCCCGATCTGGATTTCCGGCACCGCTTCCGCTGCCGTCCTGTCCCGCTGACTTTCCTTGAGTCGGCGGTACTGGCGCAGGTTGGCCTGCACCCGGGCGGTCAGTTCCATGGGATCAAAAGGCTTGGGGATATAGTCATCCGCACCCGTATTGAAGCCCCGCACCTTGTCCACCGATTCATTGCGGGCGGTCACCATCAGGATGGGCAGATCATAGCGCTCCCGGATTTCCCGGCAGATCTCATAGCCGTTCTTCCCCGGCAGCATCACATCGAGGAGCACGAGGTCGCAGGGATGTTCCTCCATATAGGACAGCACCCCTTTCCCGTCCGTCAGCACCACGGTATCATAGCCGGCCGACTGCAGATAGGTCTCCTCGATCATGCTGATATCCGCATCATCTTCCACGATCAGGATTCTGTCCTTCTTGCTCATGCTCTTCCGCCTCCTTCAGCGTGATCCTGACAGCCAGTCCGCCAAAGCCCTCATGATGACTGTCCATATCGGCACTGACCTGGCCGCCCATGGCGGCACAGAGATGTCTGACAATATAGAGACCCAGACCGCTGCCGTCCTTGCGGCCGCGGGATTCATCCACCCGGTAGAATTCCTCGAAGATGCGCTCCAGCTTTTCCTTCGGCACGCCCCGGCCGTTATCCTGCAGAATCAGTTCCTGCTGACCGTCTTTTTCCTGCAGGGCAACCAGCATCCTTAAAGGGGTCACGCCGGCATACTTCCGGCTGTTGGTCAGAACGTTGTCCAGGATGCGCTGCAGGGCATCCGGGTCGGCCTGCACCGGCGGCAGAGACTGCTCCGGCAGGTCACACACAAATTCTACATCCGCATAGTCCGGCAGTTCCTTCTTGGCATGGCAGTAGTTGCGCAGATATGCAGCCAGATCCAGCGGCTGGACTTTGACCGGAATCCCGCCGGTTTCCAGCCTGGAGAAATAGAACAGCTCACTGAGCAGCTTGTCCATCTCGCCGCTGCGCCGGTAGGCTGCCTGCAGGAATTTCTTCTGCCGGTCCGGTTCTTTGACCACCCCGTCCAGGATGGCCTTCACCGAACCCCGGATGGCAGTCAGCGGACTTCTCAGATCATGCGAGATGCCGGCAATCATTTCCTGCCGGGCCTTCTCATAGCTGGCATTCCTGTCCCGTTCTTCCTGCAGGTGCTGCTGCATGCCGTTGAAGGCCGTGCAGACCTGTTCAAACTCCGTATCTCCTTCGTAGACGATCGGGACAGAGAAGTCTCCTTCCCTGACCCGGCTAGCGCCCTGTTCCAGCAGTTCCAGCGGCTGCATGATCTTCTGGCTCAGAACCCGGGTAAAGCCCCGGCTGACCAGGATCAGAGTCAGGACTGACAGCACGGCAAAGACAACGGTCATGACGAGGAAGAGATTGTTATGCACCGTCAGATCTTCAATCAGTTTCTCAGCCTCGGCTCCGGCCAGGCGGCTGCCGAGCATGGTCTGCAGGATCTTCTCTTCCCGATCCCAGTAGATCTTTACACAGACGACACCGATCACTGCCCAGATGGCAATGGTGACCAGGATCATCACGGTATTGGTGCGGAAGAGCCGGCTTTTCACCGAACCCTGGCGGTGATGTTTATGATCCCAGGCCTGCAGTTTCCCGGTGATCCACTGCTTTGCTTTTCCAGCTGTCATGGCTTTTCACCCGTTTTCCTTCCTGTTTATGCGGAGACTTCCTGCAGCTGCTTTCGGACCGCATAGTGCTGGAAGATCCGGCTGGCAGCCCAGCTGCAGAAGACCCCGACCAGGATGCCCATCAGGATGTCGCTTGGATAGTGGACATAGAGATACAGACGCGAGAAGGCAATCAGGCAGGCAAAGACAAGAGCCGGAATTCTCCAGCGCTTGTAGATACCGGAACGCCAGAATGCCGTCGCTGCTGCAAAAGAGAGACCGGTATGACCGGAGGGAAAGGAATAGTCCGTCGGTCTGCTGATGAGCAGAGCCACAGACGGATTCACATCGCAGGGCCGGATCCTCTGAAAGGCGTTTTTCATCACCAGATTGCAGAGAATCACTTCCAGGCCAATGGCGGTCAGGATCATCCACCCTGCCTGGCGGGTGTTTTTCCGCATGAGCAGGAACGCCGCAAGCACGAACCAGACAAACAGTCCGTTCGAGATCGCCGGCATCAGCACATCCAGCAGGGGACTGCGGATGGACTGAATCGCATTCAGGATCTGTATTTCTATGCTCATATCGTTTCTATTATCCTCCAATCGGAAACGTTAAAGGTACGTAATGAATATATCGGACAAGTATTAACAGACGTTTCCGAACTGCTGAACAATTTCTAAACTCTGTAGAAAATACTTTTAACATAAAATTATTCATACGTAATACATCTTAAAAAATTATTGCGATTATCAAAATCAACATAGAACGCTTACGGCGGAGCGTCGGACGCAGTGCGACGGTTCTAACTGGTACCGCGTCGGCGGAAAATTTGGTACCGCGACGGCGGCTGACTGGTACCGATGAAGACTGAAAGAGGCGATCCCGTGCAGATCGCCTTTAATGGTTAATGATTTATTGCTGTACTTTGCTTTCCCTGATACGGTTCAGCTCTGCCGGGATATCAACTTCTCTCATGGAATCACCTTGAATCTCAAATTCATATGCCCTCGCTGAGATGCGGTTGATGATGGCATCTGCCAGGCTCGGAGCGATACTGCTGAGACGTGTATACATTTCTTCCTTCATGAGCTGTGAGCAGATAATAAAGGAACGTGGCTTATTACCCCTGGGCTGGCTGCTGAAGAGGTGGTAAAGATATTCAACATCTCTTTGAGTGACGCTTGTGAGCAGAAAGTCATCCATGATAATCAGGTTGGTATTTGCCACGCTCTTTATATATTTGACATATCTGCCGCGTTTTTCTGCGGCTGCACATTCTTCAAGAAACTCAGCCATTGTAAAGTAACGCGCAGTGTATTGATGTTCACATGCGTTATTGCCGAAAGCACACGAGAAAAAAGTCTTACCACAGCCAGTTGCTGAAATCATCAGAACATTTCTGCTTTTTTCGATATAAGTGTTTGTCTTAAGAAGGTCGACCAATGGCGCATTAATATGCCGATCCGGCTGATAAAGAATATCCGCAAGATCCGCTGTCGGAAAGAAAAACTTAGCTCTGTGTTTGTATCGGGCAGCTGCGCTGTTCTGATTACTTAGTTCCTGTGCTGATGATATCTGGCAGGCTGGCAGTATTACTTCTTCTTGGCATAATACTCAGCTCCTCTCACACGGGATTTTTCCTCATGTGGTTTTATCTCATTTGTTTCTCTTTTTTCCGTAAGATCTTGTCCGGCATATAGAATTGCTTTAATATTTCTGTAGGTTGGACGCCTGAAATGTTTCAACCCAAGCTGGCATGCCCGTTCTACTCTTGGCCGAGAGTATGAGTCTGCCAGTTTTAATAATGAAATTACACTGTTGTAATAGCGCTGTTCAGCACCGCCATAACGGAAGATCCGGTCGACAACCTCATAGGTGTTCGGGCCATATTCCCGTGCCCAGTTCTTCAGGCGGTCGCTGTTCCAGCTGCCGTAATTATTACTGTAAGGCGGCAGATGATCATGATCGATATCATACTGTCCGATTCTTCCATAGATCAGATGGTGGCTGTACAGTTTATCATTTCCGGCATAGATATCAATCCGGTCATTGTAAATCCGCAGTGTAACTGTTTCACCAATGTAGTGCTAAGGAACGGAATAATAATTCTTTGCGTAGCTGATACAGCAGTTGCTTTGAACCTTAGCCATCTTTTTGGTGAAGTATTCATAGGGCACTGCCGGTACGGGAATCATTTCCTTCTTCTCATACTGCAGATAAGTGCTGATGCGGCTTCCTTCTTTTTTCTGAAATGGGCGTGCATTGAAGATATCCAGCTGACGGCGTACTTCCGCATTGTATTCTTCCAGTGAAAAACATTGAAAGTTTCGCAGCTTGGCTAAGATATGTGTCTCAAATGCACGTACTGCATTTTCAACATGTCCTTTGTCATCAGGCTCTCTCACGCGTGCCGGGGAGATAATGATTCCGTAATAGTTTGCGAACGCTTCATAATCCTGCTGAAGAATCACATCACCGGTTCTTGGATGTTTGATAACACCTGTTTTCAGGTTGTCACAGATCAATACACGAGTGATGCCTCCAAAATAGTCATACATGTGGACATGCGCTGTAATCCAGTTTGGAAGCTTCATATCCGCAAAGGCTTCGGCATATCCATAACCGCTGAATGGAAGAATACCGACAAACAGACATGCATTCTGTTCTTCTCCTGTATCCGAATCTGTCCATCTGGCCGGCTCGCCTGCCCAGTCAACTTCAGATTCCTCTCCGGGTTTATGGTTGATCACTTCAGAAAATGACTTCTTCTTCAGATGTTCGTTCAGATGCACTTTGAACTGTGTCAGCTGCAGTGGAATCATTCCTGCACGTTCGCACTCTTCTACATATTCTTCATGCAGAAGTGCTTTTGTGACACCTGGTTTCAGAAGCTCCTGACAATAGAAGTCATAGTCCGGCTCAGCGTAAAGCTTCCCGGGCTTCATTTCAGGTTTCGGCATATCCTGACGCCTGAACATCTTCTTCTGCTCTGCTTCACTCATCTCTGCAATGTCAGCCACAGTCCATCCGTTTGCGATCATCTTCGACGATATGACTGATACCAGATTTTTTGATACATGGCAGGCCGTCGCAACTTGCCGCTGTGATAATCTGCCTGTATCCAGATAGCGTGCGACCTGCAGAATCTTTGATTCCTCAGATACTTTTGACATAAACTTGTCTCTCTTTCTATGACGGAAAAGGGCTGCACGGTTGCTCTATCCGTCCAGCCCAATCATAGAATTGATTCGTTTATGCTTCGCCGTTAAATGCGGTACTGTTTAAATCCGTCGCAGCGGTACCAGAACTGCCGTCGTTCTAACCGTCGACGCGGTACCAAAATCGCCGTCGTGGTGCGTCCGCTTCGCCGCCGTTTGCGTAGAAAACAGAAAATAGATAAATAGTTGCTACATGACATTCTTCGATGCATTTAATTTATTAAGAACGTACTTTTAATTACAAAGATGCGCCCTTCACGGGACGCGACGCATTCATCCTTTTCCAGATGGCAATGGCAGAATATTTCTACTCACGCGTTCCACATGGGACGCGACTAACAGCAGGAAAAAGCCACGGCGGCACAGCCGATTTCTACTCACGTGCCTCTCACGGGACGCGACGGATGAATTCAATGGCGTTCATGTTGACTATACCATTTCTACTCACGCGCCCCTCACGGGACGCGACTCTTGGATATGGTGAACTGTTGCACGTTTGCCAATATTTCTACTCACGCGCCCCTCACGGGACGCGACTCTTTGAAACGCTGGCTGAGGATTCTGATGGAAATATTTCTACTCACGCGCCCCTCACGGGACGCGACGAAAACTGAAAGGTTCTGTAATATCGAATTCAATTTCTACTCACGCGCCCCTCACGGGACGCGACGGAACTCGGCAAGCGTTTAGGCAAGAACTGGAAGATTTCTACTCACGCGCCCCTCACGGGACGCGACGTCTGATTGCACTGATTACGATCTTCTATTGTATTTCTACTCACGCGCCCCTCACGGGACGCGACGATATCAGGGACGGTTATAAGCAGGGAGTTTTAAATTTCTACTCACGCGCCCCTCACGGGACGCGACGATCGTCTTAACATCGAAATTTCTAAGCAGAAGGATTTCTACTCACGCGCCCCTCACGGGACGCGACTTTGAGGATGACGTCATGGCCAACACGATCTATATATTTCTACTCACGCGCCCCTCACGGGACGCGACCGTGGCAGGCATCCAGTGCGTCGATCTTTTCAAAATTTCTACTCACGCGCCCCTCACGGGACGCGACCATTTCCCGTAACCTTTTTTTGCTGGTAGATTTAGATTTCTACTCACGCGCCCCTCACGGGACGCGACGTCCTGGGATCATCGGGGCTGTGGTCCTACCTGATTTCTACTCACGCGCCCCTCACGGGACGCGACGCAGGCATGATCACGGTCCACGTTAACAGCGACATTTCTACTCACGCGCCCCTCACGGGACGCGACTTGTAGGCCTGCATCAGCTTAGTCGACAGGGTCATTTCTACTCACGCGCCCCTCACGGGACGCGACTCCGCGTTTTAGTGGCACGCGTTGCCAGATAAAAATTTCTACTCACGCGCCCCTCACGGGACGCGACGCTTCCCGAGTGTGCCTTGTAGTAGTCCACGATTATTTCTACTCACGCGCCCCTCACGGGACGCGACGACCTGTCGGATGGTGCGGCGTGCAATCGGCGATGATTTCTACTCACGCGCCCCTCACGGGACGCGACTCATGAACGGTATCGTCCTGTCGCCGCAGGCCAAATTTCTACTCACGCGCCCCTCACGGGACGCGACTGACGGCGGATCTCGTGATCACGCCGCGCTGGTGATTTCTACTCACGCGCCCCTCACGGGACGCGACACTCCTGATCCTGCTGGTCTACCTGATGAAGGACATTTCTACTCACGCGCCCCTCACGGGACGCGACGATCTGCTCGCGGCCGATGGCCGTCTTGATTTCAATTTCTACTCACGCGCCCCTCACGGGACGCGACCTCGGCATCGACTACAGCGGGACAGACTCCTACGATTTCTACTCACGCGCCCCTCACGGGACGCGACTTGATCAGAATGTCGTACTGCTCATCGGTTACGCCATTTCTACTCACGCGCCCCTCACGGGACGCGACACCAACGGCGGCACCAAGCGCATGGTCATCCCGATTTCTACTCACGCGCCCCTCACGGGACGCGACGGCGAAACAGCAAATTTTTTTTCACCGTTACACAGTTAAAATTCAAAATTAAGCTTCATTTTTTAGTTTTTCTTACTTAATAGCAAAAATTAAACACATATCAGCAAAATTAATACTTCTAAGACAAATGAAATTGAACTTTTTGTTGCGAACATCCCAGTAAATTGAAATCATTTATAGTTCGCGTTAGACAATCAATGTTCCTTCTGAATCATATGTTTCTTTAGCCCCAAAGTGTTCTACTCTTCTCTTCCAGTTATTACCAAGATAGTAAAATCTAATACTATCTTCTCTTAAATCAACAAGTTTCAATAAGCTTGATTTCAACTTCATAAAAGATGACCAGTCCAAATTAGCCTCAAATACAGAATTCTGCACACGTTGGGCATGAGATTCACAGGCTTTGGCAACCATTCTGAGACGCTTTTTGCCAGAAGATGTTTCAGTTGAAACGTCATAAGTGATCAGCACCATCATCAGGATTGCCTCATAAGAAATGGAACATACTCATCCATATCTCCTCGTATATATTTTGCCAGCAGATTTGCCTGAACATACGGCAATAGTCCATACGGTATTTTTTCTTTGATCACCTGATGATACATGGTTTCACGTTTCTTCTCCTGCCATTTGGTTATCACCTTCTTTTTTCCATCTTGGTTAAGCCATACGGCACCTGATAACTGCCTTTCAAAATTTTTTGCAGTTAAAGCTTTGAGATTCAGAAGCGTAATGGCCATTCTGTCAGCTATACAACGAAATTCTTCTACCATATCGCAGGCCAGTGAAACCCTTCCCGATCGTAATGAATGATAAAAGCCAATATAGCTGTCTAATCCCACTGTCTCAAGTGCAGCCGCGCAATCTGTCATTTCCAATGTATAGAGAAATGACAGAATAGCATTTACTGGATCAAGGGGTGGCCGCTTGGTGCGCTCTTTAAATGTTAATGCCAAATCGCTGCCTGTGATCAGTCTGGGAAAGATACTGAAATATGCATTGGCACAGCTGCCCTCTATTCCAAGTAAAGATTCTTTTGACTCTGCCTGTTCAGCCTTTTCCATGCCGTCCTTCAGAACAGAAAGAAGATTATTGAAGCTTTCGTCATTCCTGAGCTCTGGATGATCATGCTGCGTTCTCTTGACAGTAACAGCCGTATTATGAAACTTTGCTGCCATTTCATTTTTTGCCAGCTGCAAGTCATTCTGACGGAATTTTTCGATCTGCTGAACGCGCAGAAATACATTGCCCTTTGTTTCGCCACAGACTTTGGACCAGAATTTTCCACTTGGAGATACAAAATTAATCGGTACTGTTTTCTCAACTCATTTTCCCATCAATTCGGGCGAGCATCCTAGATAACTGAAACAAACAACATTTTCAACATTATCAAAAGGAATGCTGAGTACTTTCTTGCCATCTACATTACAAACAATATTGTTCTGATGAAGAGTCAGATATGCATTCTCATTCGTAACATAGACTGTATTCAGTAGCTTTCTCATATGTCCTTAAGCATTTTCCTGAAGTCTGTATGTTTAGCGGTTTTTGGCATACAGAGCTCTTTAAATGAACAGCCATTGCACTTTTGATCTGCCCGTATTGCTGGTATAATTCCATTTTGCCGGTTGTGTTGTATAACCTGAAGAATTTCTTTCAGTTCCTGAAGATAGCTGGAATAATTCTCATTCAGAGGAAGCATGACTCTTTTCTTTGTATCAGCATAATAGATAGTGCCATCACACGAGCACTGGAAAATAGAATCGACACAGACTTTCTGTGCAAAAACCTGCACCAGATCTTCGTGATTGAATGGCTTATCCTTAGAAGAAGTTGGCTTATACTCCACAATTGTTAATTTATACTTCCCAGGAATGCCTTGTAGTACAGCACCTTCAGGATCTTTTGTCAGTTCTATACAGTCTGTAACCCCATATAGCCCAAGTGAATCATCAAAGACAGTTACACCTGTCAGTACTCTTTTACCCCTTGAAATATAAGAACGGTCTGGATTATGAACACGTTGGTGCGATAGATCTGCCTTTGTAACGAAGTAGTTTTCTTCCCAAGAACAATCTATATGAATTAATCCCCAGCGGTGCGGACAATAAAGATAATGCTGAAGTTCTCTGATACTGATATCAGACTCAACCATTGCTGTCACATTTTCAGCAATGTAACACCTTCAGGCATGTTCTCGTCAACTGTAATAACATAATCTTCAAAATCATGTGGCGCTTTTATGCCATCTCTCAGTGTTACTTTCACCTTGTTTTCCAGTTCATAAAACGGTGCATTTCCATATATACTGTCATGTTTAAAAACATAAAGACCTCTAACTTCCATATCTGGACGTGCCGCACTACGATCTTCTTCAAACATATTGCGCATAGCAGTCCACAGCAGCGAGACATCCTCTTCATTCAAACCAGTTGTATTGTTAGCCAAGGCAGCTGATATATGCCCTGACATTCGATATAAACCATAGGCAATAATCGGTTTGTTACCTATTTCTGTTTCGCCTTTATTTGCACGTTCTTCATCAGTTTTAGCCTGACGCGTAATTGTTACATTGGTAATTGTTATAGGCGAAACACTCTCTGCAAAGCTGAACTGTACAGGACCACGCACAATACCACAGGAATTTTTCCCTGTTGACATAACAGCCCCAAATGTTCTTACATCAAAGTAATTTCGACACATGTAATCTCTAGCCTTTAATTCATTATCTCGATTCTTTTTATCCTTGTCGACGGGCAATTCTTCAGCTTGGTATGCAGCTTTAAATTTTTCATTTAATGGTTTATCAGGTTTTATCAGAATGTTATAACCTGCCTCCCCTTTCTTCATTAGGTCAACATAATTCCTGACTTTTCTCTTCAGGCATACGTCTGTAACAATACCACAGCCAGTTTCCATATTCATTCGCGGTTCATTACCTGCATCAGGGTCACCATTCGGATTGCCATTTTTACAGTCAAACAGGAATACAAAATCATACTTGTTGTTAATCATTTTATTTTTCCTCCTTTGCATATTCTTTCACTTCAGGCTTTTTATACTTTTCTGCATACTGCTGATAATAGCCAAGCAGAAATCTTCCCTGATCATAAATACCTAAAGTATGTGGAAATTCGCTGCCAAGACGACACAGAATACCATCCAACTCCTTTTGGTTGTTTACTGCCCACCCAAGATTGTTCTTTTGGAGTTTTTTCATATGGAACCTGCTCAGTTGAAGCAGTTTTGGCATGACTGAAGCAGGATTTGCTGAAGCTGACCCTAGATAAGCGTCCTCAATTGTACGATTCAGTTTTGACGGATAAACTGAATCTTCCTGAATTATCTGCAATACAGCAAATGCTCTTCCGCACAGATATGCTGGGTTATTGTTTTCTCTGTCCAATGCCATTTCAATCTCCTCCTTTTCATGTCTGATCAGACACGCTTTGATTATTCCAGCTCGTACATTGTTTATTCTTTTGAAAGTCCCGTCATTGTGATCAGTGCGTATTCGCATGATAACGTTCTGCAGCAACCAAATCGGGTACTGTACTCCATTAAGAACACTATTTAGTACTGTCGCAAATTGTGCATCATTTATATTATTCGCATTATCATTACTGACCTTAGGAGAAATCAGCTCTCTTTTAATGCGTGCCAAAGAAACAGGCTCTTTAACGCTGCTCATTTGAATATCTTTTTGATGCTTAGCAATGTTTTGCAGCAGTTTCCCAAACTTCTGTCTGTAAATAAATTTTATCTGAACTCGCGGTCCGTTCGGTTGCATACCAACAATGTAATAAACTGCATCGTTAGTAAAAATACTTTGACTGCTTTCAAGTCTTTCTTTACTTAATGCCCCTTGTTCTGCCAACTCTACTACTTTGTTCAATTCACTGTCTAACTCGCTTCGCAGTGTTGACTGTTGATTGAGTAAGAGACTGATAACATCATCATTGGCTTCGTTCCCGTCCATAGACCAGAACATAAGTGTTATGCCATCCAGATAACTGTGATTATTTGGACTCCTCAAAAGATAGTTCATTGCTCTTGTATATCGTTTCATTACCTTTTGAGAAATACATGCATTCTCGCCTTGATTATGTCCATAAGAATTAAACGCTTCTTGATTGGAATTAACAATTTTTGGCGGTTTATCTGCGTTTATTATGCCAACATCTTTACCCATGATAATAGTATTATGTGTTTTGGCGACGGGACCCATTTCACCCGTGACTGAATCCTGACAAATAGGAGCTGCTTCTGTGTCATTTTCAGCTGCTAAGCAAAGCTGACTCCATTTCTGTTTTACAGCAGGGTCATCATGCAGATAATCTGTTAGATCTGCTTCCCTGCAAAATGCAAACTTTGCACTCTTAAGATCATTTTTCAACGCTAAAAGCATTGCATTGTTCCGTTCTTCATCCGGATTCCACGTTCTAGCAAAAGCCAAATAACATCTTGCTATATCAGAATCGATATCAGCGAAATCACGCTCAATTTCTTGTGCAAGTGCTTTATGTTTTAAACTGATCGTGTTGTTTTTCTTATCAGGTGAGTCTATTTCCAACCATTCTTTTTCATCTTTTGACAAATATGTCAATCCAAATATATAAGAAGGTCGATTTTCAACGAAATATGCTTTGATTGAAGTGGGCGCTGGCCTTTCAGGAAGGAACATATTTACTGGTTCGATGATTTTTTTTGTTTTTCCTTTTTTAAGTGTTATTTCCTTACTTCGACGGATATCCCTGATATAGCTTATCGTTCCATCATTTCTGAGAACTATTACATAACTGATTCCTTGTTCTGAATATCCCTCTTCTTTGATTTTATTATTCGTAGTCAGAACACCATAATAATCATTCAATGCACTGATCAACATTCTGCTTTTTCCTCAGTTCTTTCACATCAATAACACCATTAATCATGACTGGACGATAAAAGATACTGTCTGCTTCATCACTGAAAACAGGATGTTCCCAGTTGCCATTAGCTGGTTTACCATGATCTCGAAATGCAACTCTGTACAGCATGAATCCTAGATCTTTTTCCCCTCGGTTGTCACTACAAACCTGTGATAGGTCAAAATCATCTGTCAATTCAACATGAGCAGGAAATTCCGAGCAACCGAGACAAGGGGTTCTGAAACTCTGTCCTTTCCTGCATCTGCGAAGAAATTCTTCTTCATGTTTTATCTGAGGATTGCATTCTTCTTTTTCTTTTTCATTCTGTAGACCTGTCTGTTCAATATGGAAAGCAATACCATATTTCACATTTTTCAGAATCAGAGATGACCTTTGTGTTCTATCAGAGTTAGTATCAATAGTCGGATCAGATTTAACCGTGATTTCAACTCCTTCTTTTCCTTCTGTTTCTTTCATCAGGTTTTTCATTTTATTGTAAGAGATTTTAGAATTGACCTCATTTCGTCTAACAGTTTCAAATTCGATTGGGTTGAAAACTACAATCTGATCAATGACATAGCGAATGGCTGGTTTCCAGTAGATGCTTTTCAGAAGGCCTTCCATGGCCCCTGGTGTCGGAACATCGTAGCTGACCCGCTCTGCTTTCATTTCAGGTCGTGTAAAACATGCTCTCTTCCCGGTGACAATCACTTTCAATTCCCTCATATGAAATAATCAACTCCTTCCATTTTTATTCCTTCTTTAGCATCGTAATAATCCAAATTTTCAAGTAACCAGATACCAGTGCCGTAATCATTTACTGTGCCCTGATTCTTAAGATCTTCAAATTCTTTTATATGAACACTGCATGAATATTTCTGCAGTTTTCTTGTCGTTTCATGTGAAAGATTTCCCTGTCGGATCTGATTGCAAAGTTCTTCAGCTTCGGCATTTTGCGGTACCGCTATACTTACGTCAGAGCTCTTGATCAGCCGGCCATCATAACTGGCAAATGGTATATCTGTAATTCCATTGCAAAACTTATACATTGCATTTTCTGTAAGGCGGTCATTGTTCAGCTCATAAACAAGGTGATAGTATTCTTCGACTGCTTTTGTTGACTGAATATCTTCATAGCTGCTCAAAATCTTTTTCATTGCAGCAGTTCTTATATCAACAGCCCTGTTTTCATCGTCTTCAAATCCAAATATATGTACTGTACCTTTGCTCGAAAAGCCTTCCCGGTTGCATCGTCCGCCCGTCTGCAGGATGGAATCAAGACCGGTATATTCACGGTAAGCAGCTTGAAAATCTAGATCCACACCTGCCTCAATTAAAGATGTAGAAACCACGATGACTGGTTCCATGTCTTCCTTTTCCCTGCTCTCAATAAGTGCAGTATTGATTTGTTTTATTGTTGTCTGAAGGTCATATTTTGTCATATATGTGGACAGATGAAAGAGATTCGTTCTCTCTCTGCCACCAAATGCTTCGTAAAGTCGCTTTGCCTTTTTCCGACTATTCACCACAATAAGAGATGATCTGTTTTCAAAGACACTTTCTGTCAGAGCATCAATACTGACGTAACCCATTTCGGTAAATCCGCACCGCCTGAAATATTTGAAGTCAGAATGATCTGGAACCAGGTCAACGATCTGAATATCTCTGCAGGCCAGCTGTCTGAATAATTTCTCATAGTCCGGCATTGTTGCTGTCATGAAAATGGCCTTTGCATTACAGCAGCGCGTCAGATAAGAAACCGTCTCCAGACACGGCTGCAGAAATTCCATCGGCATCAGATGCGCCTCATCAAAGATCAGAACACTGTCAGCCATGTTATGCATTTTTCTTAGTTTGCTTCGCTTATTCGATGAAGCTGTTTCAAAGAATTGCACAGCTGTGGTAATAATCAGATCAGCATCCCAGTTTTCCGTTGCCTGGGTGAAATGAACTTTGTATTCTTCACTTGCGTTTTCATTGTCATCAATGCTGTATGTAGATTGATGGCGTAAAATCTGTGCTGCATCTCCAAATATTTTTTCAAACTGTTCTGCTGTCTGCGAAATAATGCTGTTGTAAGGGATGACATAAATAATATGTTTTTTACCCTCTGCCAAAGCTTTTAACAGAGCACATCTAGCACTGCATAAAGTCTTTCCACTGCCAGTTGGCATATTCATAAAGTAGACATCTGCATCTTTTTCGATATTCGCATAGGCTTGTTTTTGCACACGTGATCTGGCCTTCTGTAACTCGCTGACACAATTAAAATCCTTAAACCGCTGATCCAGACGATCCAAACACAGTTGATATTCGCTTTTCAGAGCTGTACGTTTCTTTCCAGTAAAGAAGAATTCTGTATCGAGTGAATCAGCGTCCACCATGCATGAATAACAATATCGGACTACAAACGCAAACTTATCAATTGCTTCTTCGCGGCTGGAGCAGTCCTTCGCCAGCCATGCTACAAGTTTCTGATTATCTATATTTCTGCTTGTCACTTCATGACAGGCACTCCAATCCTCAAGATCTTCACTGTGCTTCAGTCTTCCAGAAAGTGTGACATCATCTTTCGTATCACCCTTTTGCCCACCATCCGGAATACCTCCATGATGCCCTGCAATAACATATTCCATCAGCAGAGAAGAAGGAGCGTCAAAATCTTTACCAGCTTCTATCGCACCTGCTGTTGAATGATCAACATGGATATTTAATCCTCTGATCCTTTTCTGGAAAGATTCCTGATATTTTCCTGCATCATGAAGACAGCCACAGTCATAAACAATGTCCTTCAGTGATTTGACCGCAAATGATTCAGCTATTTCTGCAGTCTGAAGACTATGCTGCTTGATCGATTGTGTTTCTTCAATGCCTTGCTTTGATTGTTTGACATGCGCAAGAAACTCAGAATCATCTGTCATAAATTATCCTGTTCTTTCAGCTGGCATCACAATGTGGGTGCTTTACATATGCCATATTTATTCTAGATGCTAATCTTGTTCTATTCAAAGCGTTTATTTATGAATTGTGTCCAATAACGCCATTTTTTCAAATATATCACTAATTTATGACTTTCATACATCGCGTTCAGGACATCTCAATGCCCGACAATTTCATCTTCATCCCTGGTGTTAGCATTCTTTTTGTCTATGACAAGTTTATCGACCCACATCGGGGATGCAGATTCACGCAGGGCGATTAGGGCTTCCCGTTCTGTAAATCCTGTTAAAGCCATCTAAATGTGCCAGTTCAGCTGCATGCATGACTAATATTTTTTATCCTTATTTTCATGAATGAACACCTGAAGCCTCCGGCAAATTTCACGATAAGAATAATTCAGCATCTCCAAGATCATTTAGTTTCAATTTGATCATTTTTAGCATTTTGATCAAATTAAAATCCTAATGAGCCAATTGGCACAGTAAAATTCCTGAACCTGTGATCTCAGAAACTGCCGGCTCTTCCGTCATTAATTTTTATGCTTCCGGTGTGTAGAGCAGTGACAGATTATCCTCTCTTTCCGCATCCATGAACAGCGGCATGCGGTCTGTTCCCTCGTCCGTTTCGATGCCCGCCTGCAGCATTGCGGACAGCAGTTCCTGGTACGGCAGAGACAGCTGAACCGTAACGGTACCCTTTTCGTTCTTGGCAATTCCGGTCAGGTCCAGATCCGTCACAATCCTTTCCCTTGTTCCGTCTTCTTCTGTGACATACAGGACCAGTTTTTCTTCGGCAAAGTACACCGGACAGGTACCGTCATTGGTCACTGTCAGCGTGACGCTGGAGCCCTGACTGGTTTTAGAAAGCCTTGCCCTGGAGACACGGTATCTTGGACCGACATACCGCAGCAGATCCTGTGCATTTTCGGCAGCCTGTTCATCGAGAGACACTTCCTGCGGAATCATTGGTCCGATAAAGGTCATATGAGATTCCTGGACCAGTTTCTTTGTGACATCATAGGAGTCTCCCAGCATCTCGTTCATGGAAGTACCGCTGGTAAACTCGCCGCCCACCGGTGCCTGTTCCCAGATTTCCGGCACGGCTGTCAGCGCCTCCCCGGTCTGCTCAAACGTACCGCCTTCCGCAATCCAGGTCAGCCATTCCTCCGTATCATCCGGATCACCGGTCATATCGTTGTAGACACCGGCACCCTCGGGAAGAACCGAGAACGGTCGCCGCATCAGCAGTCTGGCACGGTCAAAAGCTTCCGTATAGGCATCCACATAGGCCTGCTGTACTTCCGTATCCGGAAAGGCCGGCAGGCTTTCATCTTCACTCAGCATATGCCATTCCCCCCAGTGTCCCAGGGAACCGATCTCCACATAGGCCGCGAAGGAATCTGCTTCCGCCCAGTCTGCCAGAGCTTCAACCGCCTTCCGATGCGCCTCGATCAGGATCGGATTGGCATAATCCGGGCAGTAGCCCTTGCCATAGGCATTGTCATAGTCTGTACCGTCTCCGGTCTGCTCGTAAAGCCAGTCCGGAATATCCCGATGCGCCGTATCCCCGGGACGGTCTAACACCAGACGGAGCACCATGTGCTTGCCCATCGCCTTCCACTTTGCAATGTGGTACGTTTCCTCAATTGTGGAAAAATCAAAGACACCCTCCTGCGGTTCAATGTCCCGCAGGGTCACTTCGACATAGACCAGACTGGTACTGGCACAGAGTTCTTCATTCTGGCCATCCGGGGCATAGCCTGCATAAGGTACCGCAAGTACTTCATCCGTGGCGGCATAGGAAAGCACCTTTCCCTTCCCCCTTGCGGAGAACAGGCAGGCCAGGGCTATGGCAGATCCTGCCAGAATCAGCAGGATCCGATCTTTCTTCTTCTCAGCCATACTCGATTTCTCTTTCAAATGTACTCCCGGCAGGAGGAAAGCGGAACAGCTGTTTTCCCACGCAGAAAGACAAAGCTGTGTCAGATGCTTCCCTTGTGTCCATTATTCCTCACATGGTAATATGCGACTGTAAGAGCAGGCATTTTGCCTGGGAGGATTCTCATGGTTCCTGCAAAGACCACCCATCAGAAGACCGGAAACAGCAGTCCGGCACACACCAACCGGCGGATCACCCGGACCCGGCAGGCCATCCGCAGTGCTTTCACCGACATGATCTGTGAGATGGATTATGAAAAGATCACCATCAAGGAACTGACGGAAAGAGCCGGCGTCAACAGGAAGACCTTTTACCTCCATTACAGTTCTCTGGATGATCTGCTGAGTGAGATGCAGAGCGAAATGAGCGCCCGCTTCATGGACCGGATCAAGGATCTCAAGCCGCCTTATGACATGGACAAGATCACCCGGGCCTTTTATCTGAGCATGGAGGAATCCGGCCGTTTCGGAGAACGCCTGGCCTGCAGCGGCGACTATCATTACATCAACCGCCGCATGGTCAATGCCATCATGCGGGATACCTGGAAAGAAGAGAATGCCGGGGCCAAGGACCCCTGGCTGCAGAATATCATCATGGCCTATGTCTCCCAGTCAACACTGGCCATCTACCGGCAGTGGGTGGCGGATCAGAAACGCATTCCGCTGGAGGACATCATTCAGACCACCATCACCCTGGTCTGCAATGGCCTGGATACCTGGCTGAAGACCTCCCGCTGACTCTAAGCAGAAACAGAAAAACGGTCCAGTCTTCCCCGTGAAGTCCGGACCGTTTTTCTGTACCCTTCTGATTTATCCCAGATACCGGCGGTAAAACGCTTCGATCTTATCGAAGGGAATCTTGTCGGAATCATACAGATCCGTATGCGTTGCGCCCGGGACCAGCACGAATTCCTTATTGTTCCCTTTCAGATGCGAGAAGGCTTCTTTCCCGAAATACAGGGAGTGTGCCTTTTCACCATGGATCATGAGCACGGCACTCTGAATCTCCTCACTGTACTGCAGGATCGGCATGGACAGCAGGCCCAGATCCGAGGTTGTATTCCAGCCGCCATTCGGATTGACCGCCCGGGGATGATAGCCATGTCCCCGGTAGTACGCCACATAGTCCTTCTGAAACTGCGGCGCGTCCTCCGGTGCCTGCTGTGGCAGACCGCCGTTTCGGGCATAGGTACCGCTGCGGTAATCTTCGGTACGCTGGGCATTCAGGGCCTTTTTCTTTTCATAACGCTGTTTTGGCGAATCTTGACTGTCAAAGTAGCCGTTTCTGGTCAGCCGCGTCATATCATACATGGTTGACACAACGGTTGCCTTGATCCTGGTGTCCAGGGCCGCTGTATTCAGTGCCATGCCGCCCCAGCCGCAGATGCCGAGAATGCCAATCCGCTCCGGATCCACATTGTCCTGTACCGACAGGAAGTCGACCGCAGCCTGAAAATCTTCGGTGGCCAGATCGGCCGACATGACGTTTCTCACCCGGCCGCCGCTCTCACCGGTGTAGGAAGGATCAAATGCCATGGTCAGGAAACCGCGCTCGGCCAGTGTCTGGGCATAATAGCCGCTGGCCTGTTCCTTGACCGCCCCGAAAGGACCGCACACGGCAATCCCGGCCAGTCTGCCGGTGTACGTTTTCGGTGTATACAGATCGGCTGCCAGGGTAATGCCATAACGGTTGTGGAACGTCACCTTTCTGTGTTCGGTTCTTTCGCTTCTTGGAAATGTCTTATCCCATTCTTCTGTAAGATGCAGCTTCTCCTCTTCAAACATGTCTTTACCTCTCTGCTCTTTCTGTACGCACTTCATTCTTCTTTCAGCAGCCTGACGACATCATCCGTAAACGCATCCACCAGCGGTTCCGGCGTGACCATCCGATCTCCGCCGCCAGAATCAAATCTGACCTGCAGGGACAGCGGGAAGACGGCACCCGCGCATTCCTTTTCCATGTCCCTGATCACGTGGCCCGGCCAGCCGCCGTTCGTCATGAACGGAATCACGGTTTTCCCCTGCCAGTTCTGTCCATGCAGGAAGGTATGAACGGCCGGGGCCATGGTAAACCACCAGGTCGGTGTCCCGACAGCAATCACATCATAACCGCTGAGATCAGCAGACAGCGGCCGGATCGCCGGCATGAAGCCGCTTTCCACTTCCTGCTGCCCCTGGGCAACCACATCATCATAGGAACCCTGATACGGGGTCACGGTCTCAATCCGTTCCAGATCTGCGTCAGCCGCCGCAGCCCGCTTTTCGGCAATTCTCCTGGTATTGCCCCTGGCCCAGGAATAATAGACCACAAGCATCTTTTTCATAACCCATCCTCCTGTTTTTCAGTTCCGGTTCCCGGTTTCGGAAGCCATTGCCAGGCACTCTCCGGGCCCGTACTTTCCGCTTCCGACTGCATTCTACCGGCGCTGTCTACGGCCTACGACATCAGGAAAACCGGGAATGCGGAATATGCCACAGATTCCCGGCCGGTGTGGTGTAACGAGACCGGCGGGCAAAGTATGATGCAGACGGACAGAAAGGGAAACAGGGAGGAACAGAAATGGAATACTTCACACTGAATGACGGAAACAGAATCCCGGCTGTCGGCTTCGGCGTCTTCCTGATTCCGAATGACGGTTCGACCTATGATGCCGTGCGCATGGCCCTGAAAGCGGGTTACCGGCACATCGATACAGCGGCTGCCTATTTCAATGAAGAAGAAGTCGGCAGAGCCGTACGGGATTCCGGAATTCCCCGCAGCGAAATCTTCATCACAAGCAAGCTCTGGCTGCAGGACTACGGCTATGAGGCCGCAGGCAGAGGGATTGAGACTTCCCTGCAGAAACTGGAAACGGACTACATCGATCTCTACCTGCTGCACCAGCCCTATTTCGATGTCCCCGGTGCCTGGAAAGCGCTGGAGGAAGCAAAGGCCGCCGGCAAATTGCGTTCGATCGGCGTGAGCAACATGTCGCCGAAGCTCTTTCAAAAATTCGTGCCGCAGTTTGCCGTCAGACCGGCCGTGAATCAGGTGGAATACAACCCCTTCTGCCAGCAGAAGGAACTGCGGAAGTCGATGGAGCCGGATCAGATCCGGATGGAAGCCTATTATCCGCTTGGCCACGGCAGCCAGGCCCTGCTGCAGCAGCCTCTGTTACAGCAGCTGGCACAGAAATACGGAAAGACCCCGGCCCAGATCATCCTCCGTTTTGCCGTGCAGGAAGGTGTCGTGGTCCTGCCGAAGTCTCTCAACCCGGTCCATATGGCAGAAAATCTGGATCTCTTTGACTTCCGGCTGGAAGATCAGGAAAGAGAGGAAATCCGCCGCCTCGATACGGGGAAAGGCAGCCATGACGCGGATCAGCCGGGGCTGGGGGAAAAACTGCTGCAGGCCTTTAAGGTACATGACTGAAAGGAGAACAAGGAACATGGAAAGTCTGACTTATCCGGCAAAGCGGTCTGTCTGGCCGCTTCCGGAAACGGAAAAGAATCTGCCGACCGTAACGGCCGAACTGTTTGCGGAAATCCCGATGCAGGATGTTCCGCCCGGACGGAATATCCTGGAAGGCATCTGCTTTGACCGCCAGGGGGACATGTACCTGGTGGACTGTCCCATGGGACGGATCTACAATGTTGACATGCCCCAGGGTACCGTGCATCTGTTCAGACAGCTGCCGGAGCATATGGCCCCGAGTGCCGTCAAGATCCATCAGGATGGCCGGCTCTTTGTGACCATCGCAGCTTCGGAACAGGGATCGATGATCCTGGTCCTGGATCCCGAGACGGGCGAAATCATGAAACGCATCTGGGAAAACAACGGCCACATGATTGACGACATGGTCTTCGATGCCCGAGGCGGCTTCTACTGCACGGATCTGGAAGGTACCGCCTATGATCCCTGTGCCGGGATCTTCTACATTGAACCGGATGAGAAAACCGTGCATCCCTTCATCCCTGCCGGCATGGCTGCAACCAACGGAATCGGCTTAAGCCGGGATGGCCGGAATCTGTATGTCACCGAATTCAGCAGAGCCCTGCTGCACCGCATCGGACTGTCAGAAGACGGTCTGTCACCCGCCCCCTGTGAGTCCAATGTGCTCTATCATTTCACCGGCTACGAAGGACCGGATTCCCTGTGCATGGACGAGGACGAAAATCTTTATGTGGCCATGTGCAGTCAGGGACGCTTCCTGATCTTCAGCCGCTGCGGCGTGCCCATCGGCCAGATCCTGATCCCCGGCCGGGAGGAAGGCAGAATGCTCAAGTCCACACACATTCAGATCCGTCCCGGTACCCGGGAAGCCTACATGTGCACCGCTGACATGCAGACCGGCAGGTCAGCCATCTACCGCGCTGAGGTATTTGCCCACCCCTTCCCCAGCTACCAGTATCAGTAACCCCTGACGGCAGAAACCGCTGAACGGTCTCCGCCGTCTTTTTTTCCTGTATCGAAAAAACTCCGGATCCGCTCCGGAGTTCCTCTGATTAATGCCAGTTCTTCAGCGTCTGGTCGGCTTCGGCCAGGAGGTCGGGCACATCCGTCCCTTTCACCAGACCGGCACACCTGCCGCAGTGATCGCAGTCGGCGGCCTTGCCATAGCCATCCAGGAAGATGTCATAGTAGACCGGCGTGTTGACCACCTTGCCGTCGTTGACGACGGCCTTGCGTTCATTCAGCATCTGCACAATCCGCCGGATGCCGATCTTCTTCGGGCAGACCTCTTCTGCCTTCCGGAAGTCTTCCGGCTGATACGGCATGGTGGCCCGGATCGCTTTCTGCACTTCTGCGATGACAGCGTGTTCCTGCGCATTCAGCGGTTCAAAGTTCTCCATGTAGGAGAGATTGTCGTTCATCTGCGCCTCATCCGACATGCCGGAAAGAACCATATACGTGTTATCCAGGCTGGCCGCAAAGCGGATGCCCCAGGACGATACGGACAAATCCGGATCGACTGCCTTCATCTTTGCCGTCAGATCAGCCGGCAGGGCCGAGAGGTTGCCGCCCTTCAGCGGTTCCATGACGATGACCGGCTTGCCATGCCTGCGGCAGACCTCATAGTTTTCCCTGGAGGCCACAAACGGCGAATCCCAGTCGAAGTAGTTCAGCTGCAGCTGGACAAACTCCAGCTCGGGATGCTCGGTCAGAATCTGATCCAGCAGCTCCGGACTGTCGTGATAGGACATGCCGATGTGTCTGGTCTTTCCTTCTGCCTTCAGCTTCTGCAGGGCCCCGACCAGATCATACTTCTGAACCGTGGCATACTCATGACGGTTCACCGCATGCAGCCAGTAATAATCCACATGATCCGTGCCCAGCCGGTCCAGCTGTTCCTGGAAGATGTCAAAGAACTGCTGCTGACTCTGGATCATGAAGACCGGCGACTTGGTCGTGATGGTGAAGGAATCTCTGGGATACCGTTTCACCAGGGCCTCTTTCAGGACCTTCTCACTGTTGCCGTTGTGATACACGTAGGAGGTGTCAAAGTACGTAAATCCTTTTGCCATGAAGGTATCAACCATGCGGTTCAGCACCTCCATGTTGATGCGGCCGCTGCCGTCAGCGGGCAGACGCATGCAGCCAAAGCCAAGTTTTTTCATCTTGTTCTCCTTCCGGTCTGTACAGGCCTTATGGTTCGGATGCCGGTTCCAGTTCTGTCTCCTCTCCGGCCGCCAGGATCAGGCGGTTGGGCGCGGCGAACTGTTCCGCAATCTGCTGGTCAAAAATCCTGTGGGCAGACATGTGATACGGGATATTGTGCCGGGCACCGATCAGGGCGGCGCATTCTGACGCTTCCTGCAGACCCATGTTGTACACCCCGTCACAGCAGAGAAAGGCATAATCGATGGACCGGGCAGCCAGCTGCTGCATGCCCGGCACGCGGGAGGTATCGCCGGAGACATAGATCCGGATCTGCCGATCCCCCGCCGGCAGTTCCAGGACATAGCCGACGCAGCGCTTCCGGCTGTGCAGCGGATTGCCGCCGGCTTCCACCGCCTGCACGCGGACAAAGCCGCAGTCGAAGCTTTGATACCGGCCGCCGGCCAGGGCTTCCTTCCAGGAGATGATCCGGCAGTCCTGATTCCGCTTCTGAATCCGGTCGATGCCGCAGTGATCATAGTGACCATGGGTCATCAGGATCAGATCAGCCGGCCGGTCATAGCCTTCCCCGGCATAGGGGTCGATGTAGATGACCCTGTCTTCCCGGGTGATGATCCGGATGCTGGCCTGGCCCTGATACAGGAGTCTAGGTTTGCGCTTCTCTGCCGGATCACTGGTCATGATTCACTTTGTAGCGCAGCCAGACCCCGTCTCCTTCGGTCCGCTGCACATCCAGCAACTGGAAGGTCACCGGCGTATCATCGCTCAGCCCTTCCCGCTCCATGAACAGGGTCTGGGTCTTGACGGACCCGTCGGCCGCCGGGTTGACGATCAGGCTGACCTCATCACAGTATCCCTTCTGGATGAAGGACCAGTTCAGAACGGCACCGCCGCCCAGCATCAGTATCTGAATGCCGAATTCGTCCTTCAGCTTCTGCAGCATCTGATCGTAGTCATAGCGGTCTCTGCCGGCGACGATATAGGAGATGCCAAGCCGGCGCAGGAAGGCCTTGTAGTCATTGGACGCCTTCTCGGTCAGGACTTCCAGGACATCGGCGGTCGTGTCGTGATAATGCAGCACATGATCCTGCCAGCCCAGCCTGCCCGAGGGATCAATCGAGACATAGTACATATCACTCTTCCGGGCCACATAGTCTCCCGCTGTCACCTTTGGTGAACCGGGGATCAGAGCCGGTCTGGCGTACAGCGTGAAATTATCATCGGTGGTGACCCGGCCGGACAGCCAGCCCTGGTGCTGATAAAAGCGGTCTTTCCCGAACGCAATCCGGTAAAACGCTTGTCCGGCTTTCTCGCTGGCTTCGGTCTCCATATAGCGGCCCATGATTTTTCCATCCAGGGAAATGCTCATATGGCAGAAAATATAAGGTCTGTCAGGCATGGTGTTTTCGTTCTCCTTTCTTCCGGTTCCGCTTTCCGTATCTTCCTCTTTACTGTAGAAAAAGCAGTCTGCGGGCATCACAACAAGGCAGTGCACTCTGGGGTTTATGCCTCAGACGGGCAGAAAATGTGGCTTATCTTTCTTCTGCCCCCGTGCAGGCCTGCTGCATGGCATACCGGCGGACGAGTTCCAGCAGCGGGAATTCCTGCGGACAGCGCCGGCTGCAGATGCCGCATTCTATGCAGTCGATCGGCATGCGGGCATGATGTTCCTTCTGTCTGTGCAGCCAGTCCTGTTTCACGATCTCCTCTTCTTCCCCGGCCTGGATCCGTTCTTCCGCTTTGAGCAGAGCCGGTATATCGATGCCGGCCGGACAGGCCCTGACACATCTCTGGCAGTCCGGACAGACCATGTCGGTCCAGAAATGCCTGGTCTGCAGGGACGGACGGTCTGCGGTCTCGCTTAGGGACATACGGATCTCCTTCCGCCTCTCAGTAGGCAGCAAACCGCCGGCCGGTATCCAGGCTGTCGATCTGCCGCATCTCGTTTTCGGAAAGATGAAGTCCGGCCGAAGCAATATTTTCCGCGATGTGCCGGCGGCTGGAAGAACCGGGAATGGCCACAAAGCCTTTCTGCCGGTGCCAGGCCAGGATGACCTGAGCCGCAGAAGCCCTGTGGGCGGCGGCAATGGACTGAATCAGCGGCTGCTGCAGCAGTTTCCGGTGATCCCCGCGGCCGCCCAGCGGAAACCAGGCCTCCATGACGGTACCCGTACCCCGCACATACTGCACCAGAGCGGGATCCTGAAAGAACGGATGCAGCTCATTCTGCAGCACGGCCGGATGGATCTCCGTCTGTCTGACCAGACGGTCAAAGTCGTCGGCGGAATAGTAGTTTGACAGGCCGATGGAGCGCAGCTTTCCCTTCCTCATGGCGCTTTCCAGGCCCTGATAGGCCGTGACGTCGTTATAGGGCTGGGAATGATGCAGCAGCATCAGATCCAGATAGTCCAGTCCCAGTCTTTCCAGAGATGCATCGACGGCCTGCTCGGCATGGCCGTAATCCGAGGTCCACAGCTTGGTCGTCACGAACAGGTCCTCCCGTCTGATGAGACCTTCCTGCATGGCTTTCCGTATGGCTTTTCCTACGCCCCGCTCATTGCCGTAAATCCGGGCCGTGTCAATCAGCCGGTAACCGTCTTTCAGGGCTTCCAGGACTGCCTGCTCGGCCGTATGGTTCATCAGCATGAAGGTGCCGATCCCCAGCTGCGGCATGTCGTAACCGGTATTCAGCAGCATTTTCGTTTACCTCCTTCTCTCAAACAGATCCTGCCCTCCTCTTCCTTCTTCTGCCACACCAGAAAGGCCAGGGCAGAGGCTTATGCCGCACATACCCAGCATCTGGGCATCTCCGGCTTCAGCTTTCGGTCAGGCGGCCGTCTTTCTGCCGGCGGAAGTGCTGCAGGAAATTCCAGGCCAGTCCGGCATCATAGGCATGCACGCGGTGAATCTCTCCCTCAATCAGGACCAGCTGGGCAAAGGGATTCTGATATCCTTCTTTCCGGTACGAGGAGATTGTCAGCTGTGTCCCCTCTGCACTGGTTTTTTCCACCGAGGAAGGCACATAGCCCCAGTAGGGAACCGCCTGGTAATCCGGCTGTACTTCTGCCGTGATCATCTCATTGAACAGAAAGAGAGAACGGATGGCCTGCTGCTCATCCGCCATGATGACCGGATGACCTTTGGCATCGGTTCCCGTATATTCCCGCGTGCCCTGCAGGACCTGAAAAGGCATGTCGTACTGTTTGGCCAGGGCCGGATCATGGTAGATATCGACCATCCAGCCATAGGCGGAAATCGCCGCAAACCGTTCGGGATGCTCCGAGGCAAGCGCAACGGCCATCGCCCCGCCATTGGAAAAACCCGTGGCATAGACCCGGGTCCGGTCCACCGGCCAGGTGTCTTCCACATAATCCAGGACCGCCATCAGGGTATCGACATTGCGGTAGATCGCATAATCGTCATACTCCGGCACCAGAAGCAGGAGATCTTCCTTTCTGGCCAGATCTCCCCAGCCGGTTCCTTCCGCATCGTGGATCGGATCCTGCGCCGTGCCGTTCATCATGAGCACCAGCGGATAGGTCTGTCCGCTGTTTTCGGTAAGGGAAGAAGGCAGATACAGATAGCCTGTCTCTCCTTCCGGGGTCTGATATCTTTTCCGCATTTTCTGTTCCTCCTCTGTTTCTGCATCAGTAATCCGCAAATCTTTCATTCCGGTCCAGTGCATTCAGGCGTTCCATCTCTTCTTCGCTGAGCACAAAATCGAAGAGATCATGATCCTCGGCAATATGGGCCTCATTGCTGGAACCCGGAATCGCAATATTGCCGGCCTGCAGCTGCCAGCGCAGCAGAATCTGCGGTGCCGTTTTCCCGTGGGCGCGGGCAATCGACACGACGGTGTCATCCTGGAAAAGTTCCTGCGTATGCCCTCTGCCGCCCAGCGGGAACCAGGATTCCAGGATCGTTCCGTACTGCGCAATATGCGCCTTCATCTCCGTGCTCTGATGGTACAGATGGGTTTCATTCTGCAGAATCACAGGCATGATGGTGACCTGTGAGACCAGCCGGTCAAAGTCCTCCGGCGTGTAGTAATTGGACAGCCCGATGTTCCGGATGCGGCCGTCTGCCACGGCCTTTTCCAGTGCCTGATACGCTTCCACATCATTGGCCGGCTGGGAATGGTGCAGCAGCATCAGGTCAATATAATCCAGCCCGAGCCGCTCCAGCGAGGCATCAACCGCCTCATCCGCCTGGTCATAATCATCCGTCCAGAGCTTGGTCGTCACAAAGACCTCTTCCCGGGTGACATAGCCGTCCGCAATGGCCCGCTGAATGCCTCTGCCGACCCCTTCCTCATTGCCGTAGATTGCTGCCGTATCGATCAGGCGGTAGCCATCCCGCAGGGCCCAGTAGACCGAATTCTCTGCCTCAGAGTCGGACAGATGAAAGGTCCCGATGCCTAGGATCGGCATTTCATTGCCATTGTTCAGTGACACGGTCTGGGTATCAAAATCAAATGCCGGTGCATAGGATACCGCAGCCTCTGACGTTGAAAGGATTTCCCCTGCTGCGGAAACCAGCGGCGTCGCGGAAGACGCTGCCCCCGGACTGCCAGGACTGCTGCAGGCGCTGCCCGCAGCGAAAACTAAGATCGCGATAAGTCTTGCAATAAGCGGATGATCTGCTCTTCCGGACATCTGCATTCCTTCCCTCTTCCCGGCCGCATGCTTTGCGGACATGCTGCTCTTTCTCTGCCGTCTTAGTCTCTTTTCCTTCTTCCGTCTGCACCAGAAAACCGGACCTGCGGCATATGCCACACTTTCGCGCATCGTGTGGTCTTTCCGACAGCCATCAGCGCATGCCGGAAAAAGAAGATTGCGGTATAAAATAAGGTATATTTCCCGACGAAGGAAACAGATATCTGGCCGTCCTGAGAAACCTTCAGGAATCCAGGGACACCGGACAAGGAGGATTTTCATGGACAGGAAAACCAGGAACATGACCAGTGCCGTGACAGCCTGCTCGCTTCTGGCAGCGGGCTGTGCCGCCAGCAGCACCTCACAGACCACAGCAGCGGCTTCTTCTTCGACAGCAGCCGGTTCCGCCGCCAGGACTTCCCTTTCCACCATTGACATGAGTGCCTGGCTCTACAACGCGGAGAGTGATGTCTATTACCAGCTCGGCATTCCGTATGCCGAATCGTCTCCGGATGAAGCCTGTGACAGTCTTGCCATCTTTGTGCCGGGTGCCTACTTTGACGGTACAGAGAACGGGGATGGGACCTATACCTGCACCCTGACAGACAATGAAGTTTCCGGCTATACGGCTGCGACAGCCCCGATCGTCATTCCCGTGAATACGCCGGGCTATGCGGCCCAGGCGGAACTCACGGACTACACGGATGTTTCGAGCTATACCGATGCCGGTTTTGTGTATGTGCATATCGGTGCCCGCGGCAGAGATGCCGGTGCCCCGGCCGGGGTGACGGACTTCAAGGCCGGGATCCGCTATATCCGCTATAACGAGGGCATCATTGCGGGGGACTGCGATCGCATCTTTACGTTTGGCATGTCCGGCGGCGGTGCCCAGTCTGCCCTGCTCGGGGCAGCCGGAGACGCCGCTCTGTATACGCCGTATCTGGAGGCGATCGGTGCCGTCATGGAAACTTCCGATGCGGTAAACGGATCCATGTGCTGGTGTCCGATCACGAACCTGGATGAGGGAGATGAGGCCTATGAGTGGAACATGGGCAGCACCCGCAGCGGTCTGTCGGATGAGGAACAGGCCATCTCCGATGCCCTGGCAGAAGCCTATGCCGCCTATGTCAACGCGGAAGGCTTTGTGGATGAAGACGGCAGTGTGCTGACCCTGGAAGAGTCCGATACCGGGATCTGGCAGGCCGGCACCTATTACGAATACATCAAAACAGTCATTGAAACTTCGCTCAACAACTTCCTTGTGGATACGACATTCCCCTATGATGCGGATTCCGCCTCGGAGGAGACGGCCGGCATGCCGGGCGGCGGCACAGCGGATGGCAATCCTCCCGATGCAGCAGGTGGCACCCTGCCGTCTTCTGATGCGGGTGACATGAGTCAGAGTGAACAGAATGACGAAATCAGCCGTACGGAACAGGCCAATGGCGTCACGATTTCAGGCACCTATGAGACCGTACAGGACTATATCGATGCCCTGAATGCCAATGGCACCTGGGTCACCTATGATGCAGAGACCAACACGGCGAAGATCACCTCTGTGGCAGACTTTGTCAGTGCCCTGAAGAGTGCCTCGAAGAGTCTGGGTGCCTTTGACCAGCTCGATGCCGGTCAGGGGGAAAACATCCTGTTCGGCTATGGGGATGGCGAAGGGGCACATTTTGACGCCACGCTGGCCGGGATCCTGTCAGACCTTGGCAGTGACTATGCATCTGCCTACGCAGAAGATCTGGTCCGAACGGACAGTCTGGGAACCGATGTCAGTACCAGAGTCGCCATGTACTCCCCGCTGTATTTCCTGATGTCTTCAGAAGCCGGATACAACACCTCCACGGTGGCTTCGCACTGGCGGATCCGGACCGGGATTGAGCAGGGCGATACCGCCCTCTGCACCGAGGTCAACCTGATGCTGGCCCTGGAAGCAAATGAAAACGTCACCGATGTCGACTTTGCGACTGTATGGGGACTTGGCCATACAACGGCAGAGCGCAGCGGCGACTACATCACGAATTTCATTGCCTGGGTCAATACCTGCACGGCAGAAGAATAACCGCAGATAAATTGATGCAGGGACCGGGAAACCGGTCCTTTCTGTTCTTACTGGGCCCAGAGATCGCTGCTCAGGGTGATCGTTTCGCTGGGCATATGGACTTCCTGCAGCAGTTCTCCGGTATCATCGCTGTAGACCTGAATATCGATGTACCAGGGCGACACGCCGCTGAAGATCTGCCAGAATTCCGCATTCTGGGCCAGCTGGTTGAAGTCTTCCGTCAGCTGATCGATATCCAGTCCTGCGGTGCCAAGAATCTCGATTGCATTCCGTTCTTCGTTGATCTGCAGGGCATAGCCATCGCTGTTCAGAGAATTGGATGTGACCCTGTCGATCGCTTCATCTGCCGCCTCGATCCAGTTCTGTTTTTCCTCACTGGTCACGACGACTTCGATATAGCCTTCCGCATTCAGGTAGATATCCGTACAGGTCTGCTCTTCCTGCTGCGTGCTGATGAAGTTCTGGACATACTCCGTATCGGTCGAAAAGAGCCTGGTAATCACGAAGGTCTCCGTACCGGCAGGATACGTAACCGCTGAGGAAGCCGTGGCAGCCGGAGCTGTCACCGTTACGCCACTTGCGGAAGGCGCTGCCTCTGCCGAAACACCTGGCGTGGCGGTAGTTTCCGCTGCGGAGCTGCAGCCTGCTGACAGGACTGTCAGCAGAAAGACAGCCGTCATTCTTCTCTGTTTACTCATCTTCTGTGTCCCTTCCTGTCCAAGGTATTATTGTACGCCTGAATCTGATCAGGAAGCACCCTGCTGCTGATCTGCCTGCTTCTGGCTTCCGCTGTTTTCTCATCAGACGCTGGGGTTATGAGCAGGTTTCAGGCTGTTGCTGTAGCTGGCGGCTGATACCAGAATCCCGCTTCCTGCAGGTTTTGATGATGCGGATGCCGGCCGGCTGATCGGTATCCCGCCAAGGTTTTGCCTGACCTGGATGATGCCCGCTTCCTGCAGAGGCCGCCTGATGTTTCTCATAATGACCAGATTGACAATGATTCTGTCAACAGGGATTGAACATGTCATCTTCTGCTGACCCTGAAACTCTCCGCTGCAGGAAGAAGAGGTATGACAATCTTGAATTTCGTTGAGATCTGCAGAAGTTTCTTCTGTGCTCACATGAAATTTTTCGGTTCTTCAGTTTGTCTCAGAATCCCGTTCACCCGAGAAATCTGATATGCATCGCATTCAGTTTATATCAGTTCAATTCTTAAGGTTTCCAGAAATACCGTGATTTTGGATATGATATTCCATTTTTGAAAGGATAATAACTGCAATATCCCCCATTTTTCCATATGAAACCGGACCAGCTGTAATTCCAGGCTCAGCAGATTATTAAACTTTCTCAGGCAGCGCAGTGAGAATGTCGGCAATATCCGCGCCGATGCACACAGCTCTGTCATTAATCTCCATCGGGCAATATGCTCCACCCTTGTTAATGCATACATAAAAGGCATCCGGGTTTTCGGATGTGTACTGCCAGAACGGATACTTTATAATGACCGGGGTATTCATACCAACCCCCTGTTCCATGTAAAGGACGTGCTGCTGCTCGTGACGCCTGACTAAATTCTCACAGCGGCACTGCGCCGCATACCAGCCTGCATTCTGGACGAACGTGTCATCGCTGCGCAGATTCATCATCATGTCGTTGTCGTCATCCTCACATTTCGGGAACAGTTCGGAAGGAATTTTCATTTTCGGTTTCCCGTTTTCCTCTCGAAATCCCTGGACTGCCATCATCTGCGAAACAGATCGATCAAGTCAGCGGAATCTCAGGCAACATTCAGCCTGTTCCTGAGCAGCCAGCGCGTGCCGGCATAACAGACCGCACCGATGATGACATCAAGGACCGTCAGCCAGCCTGGCGCACCGCCCTGCAGCCTGGTGATCATAATCGTACCGCCTGCGTCTGCCTGCATCGTCAGCACCGCACTGTACTCCCCCATGAACGGACTGGCAAGCCAGCTGTTCAAAGCAAAGAAGAGAACAAAGCAGATGATGGAGATCACTGTATGATGTGCGGGCCAGAGCATGCCGAGTGCAATGCAGAAATACAGTGCCAGCGTGCTGCTCAGCACCGCCGCAGCCAGCATCACAAACTGCAGGGCCGTATCACCGCCGGATGGAAACAGGGTGGAGAAAGAGACGTCCGGCATGCCGTATAAGTGCATCAGCGGCAGCAGACAGATCCCGAAGGTAATCACATCCATCAGGAAGGCGGACAGAAGACGGCCGAGAATCGCGGCATCTTCGCTCACCGGCAGGGTCATCATGAAGTATGCATGCCGGCCATAGACATCATCATAGAAGTGATACATCTGCCTGATGAACAGCACCACAACCATGGCAATCATGACCGCAAAACAGACCAGCGAGACAATCATGTAAGCCGCCGCCGGCATGTCCTGCGCAGTACCGCTGCCGCGCAGGGAATACAGGAAGATCAGATCAACCGCCAAAGCAGCCAGAAGCAGCGGCATCATCTCGCTGAACAGAGCCGTGAAGTCATATCGGAATACTTTCTTCAGCATTTGAATACCTCCTTGAATACCTCTTCCACAGAAGCCTGTTTTTCTTCCCGGATCGCTTCGGCCTCCTGATGGAGAACGATCGACCCGTCTTTCAGGAAAACCACGTCATCCAGGAGCGGTTCCACATCGGCGATCAGATGGGTGGAAATCACCATCGCCGCATCTTTGCTGTAGCTGCCGACAATCTTCCGCAGAATATAGTCCCGGGTCGCAGGATCCACGCCGCCGATCGGTTCATCCAGCCAGTAAATCTGTGCCTGCCGGCTCATCACAAAACACAGCTGCGTTTTCTCCCGTGTCCCTTTGGACATGTCCTGCAGACGCTGGTCGAACCGGATCCCCAGATCCTTGAGTATCTCCCCTGCCTTCGCTTCCGCAAAATCCGCGAAGAAGTCGCCATACATCTTCATGGCCTGCTCCACGGTGCGGTTCAGGGGCAGAAAGTCCCGGTCCGGCAGATAGGCACTGACCGCCTTGGACACCGCTGACGGCGCTTTTCCGTCAATCAGCACCTGACCGCTGGTAGGCCGCAGAAGACCATTGGCCAGCTTGATCAGGGTTGTCTTGCCGGAACCGTTGGGCCCAAGCAGACCGAGAATCTTTCCCTTTTCAATGTCAAGACTGACCTCATGCAGAGCTTCTTGTTTTCCATACTGCTTTGTCACCTTGATAAATTCAGCAGCTGCCATCTTTTCCCTCCAGGCTCTCCTTCAGAGCCGCCTCTACTTCTTCCCGGTCAGCACCGATTTTCTTCAGCTTTTCGACAAACTCCCCGGTATAACGCCGGATCAGATCCCGACGCAGTTCCTTCAGGACTGTCTCGTCCCTGGTCACATACCGGCCGCTGGTGCGTTCACTGTAAACAAGATTTTTCGTTTCCATATATCCCAGTGCCTTCTGCATGGTATTCGGGTTGACCGCGGCTTCGACGGCAAGTTCTCTGACCGCCGGCAGTTTCTCCCCCGGCGCATAGGTGCCGCTGGCAATCCGCATGGTCATCTCATCCGCGATCTGCAGATAGATCGGTGTTTTGCTGTTGAACTCCCAGGCCATAGCCGCTCTCCTTTCTTCCTGTCTGTTTTCCTATGCCGTTCTTCATTTCCTGTTGTATGTCCTATTGTATTAGGTACTTAGTACAATAACACAATAACATCTTTCCCTGTCCTGTCAATCTCTGCTTCAAAAAAATCCGGCAGCCCTGCCGGTTCTTTTCTGAATCGTGTCTGCCTGGTACGCCGGCTGCGATCCGGCGGCATCTGGACTTCATCATTCCGAGGATCCCGAAAAAAAACGGAGCATGCTTCTTCAGGCATTCTCCGCTGATCCCCATCATCGATCTGCATCCGGCAGACTGTTCTGTTCAGATTCTTTGTTCTTTTTAGCCTCACAGATTTTCGATAGTTTCGAAGCATGTTTACTGGTATATGCTGCCCCGATGATAATCGTCCCTAAAGTAATACCCAGACCCAGACCGGCAATCAGATCATATGGCCATGTGTCCGCCAGCCCAAGTCCTGTGATCACCACCGCAGCAGCTAATGCGATCAATCCGACAATAAACTGGGCATGTATTCTTTTCAGCAGTTTTCCTTTTTCCTCGCTGCTGTAGTCCGCAACCATCAGCAGGGTATCTTTTTCCGTCTGATCCATGTTTCCGTTCCCGCTTTTCCTTTCCCCATTCAGGAGTTCTCTGATCTCCACATCGTAAAAATCGGCAAGCTCAACCAGCAGGCTGAAATCAGGAAGATTGTTTCCGTTTTCCCAGCGGCTTACCGTCCGGCTGGACACATTGAAATGTTTCGCCAGCTGTTCCTGTGTCAGACACTTTTCATTTCTCAGTTTTTCAGAAATGAACCGATTTTCATTTGATCCATCTCAGCTCCTCCTTCCGCTCACTGATTACTGATCAGGTGCCAGACTGAACACGACACAAAGCGGGAAATATCGTGTTTTCTGAGCCCGACACAGAATGTCTGCCCGGCCGTTTCCGATTTGCCGGGTGCCGCTAAGCCGCTGCTCTGTTTCAGTGCGTGGATCATCTGATGTACCCGCCGTTTTACCGGCTGGAGAACATTCCTCATCAGTACCGATCAATAAAAATCGTTTTTCTCTGGTTCAGCGTAACGCATGGAGCCTGATCTTTGAAATTTCCTTTTTGAATTTCCGGAGATCGCTCTTTGGGAATGGTCTGCCATGTGCCGGATAGAGCCAGTCGATCTCTTCTGCCAGCAGGGTATCCCAGGAACGCTCAAACTGATCAGTATCCTCGATCCATATCGTCACTCTTTTCAGACTTGGAAAACCATTCATGGCCGCATCGCCGCAGAAAACGATGTTGCCAACTTTCAGAGATATTGAATCAGATGTGTGTCCGGGCGTAAACAGGATCTTCCCCTGCAGCAGATCTTCCAGTGCGCTCTGATTGGCTTCCGTGATTCTGATAAACCTGTCATCATACTGATCTTCGATGACAGGAAACCTGTGATCTCCCTTGCCGAAAATCGCCATGGATCTGCAGAATGCCCAGGCCAGATAAGTACTGCAGCCTCCCTGAAAAGAGTTCTGTCCTCGTTTCAGGACTGCCACAGCCTTATCGCTGAGGATCACTTTCAGATCCCGGTTTCTGCCCAGCATTTCGTTCAGGAAACCTGCGTGATCATCATGCGCATGCGTCAGAAACACATACCGGATATCCGACAGACTGATATTCCGGTTATGCAGCCTCTTTTCTACATTGCCAAGGCTGTGTTCGTACCCTGTATCGATCATGACAAGGCCATTGTCACAGGCATATACATAGGTATTGATGATCCTGTTTCCGGCATTGAAAATTTTCCCATTCATGATTTTCAATCCCTCAGACAGCAGATTCTGATTTGGTAAAAACCAGAAACCGATAAGCGGGAATCTGCTGGCATGACTGAATTCAACTTTTTTTATAGAATCGGATGGCAGCCGTATTCTTTTCGACAGTCTGTAAAAGCTTACCCCTGTTTCTGGGATAAATACTGAGTAATTTCATTGACAACAGGCTGAAGGTATTTTTCGTCAACCCAATCCTCTTCCGTATCATATGCTTCCATCAAAGCAGCCTCCCAGGTCTCATATTCCGATGGATCTTTTTTGGAAACTGCCTTATACAGCATCCTGCAAAGATCTCGATCCACAAATGTCATTTTATCTCTGTCCCATGCACCGCGGCAGTAGTACAGTGGCGTATTGCTCAGCGCCCCTTTCAGATTTTTATTTCTGATCTCATCAAATGCCTTTTCACTGTATGGAGAGGCTCCGACACAGAATAAGATGATCCGTTTCCCCGAAAGATTTTCCATGTTTTTCTTCAAGAATCCCAGGCCCGCTATGCCGGAAGCATAAATTCCGCCGCCATAGACAATCACATCGTAATCTTTCAGATCCCGGACATCGACTTTGGAAATATCCGAAATATCAAAGGGAACTGCTGAAACCAGCATTTCTGCATATCGTTTTGCTGCACCGTATTTCGACTGATACAGTACGATTCCTTTCCTGCCCGGAAATCTTTCAGCTTGTGTCTCCATTCCGCTCCTCCTTCCATCTTGTTACCGGTTCCGATTCAGGAAGACCCGGCAGACGGGAATCTGTCACGCTGTCAATCTCTTGCTGAGGTGACGGGATCAAACGGTTCCCTGATTGTTATTCCCGTAAAGATGGTTTTCGACATAGATCATCATCTGATTATTCTGCCAGCCATACTCAGCCACAAAGATGATTCCTGTCAGGCCGATGAGTACAGGCTCCATAAAAACAAAACAGCAGACCAGATAGATCATATCCATGATTCCCATGACCACAAACAGTGCAATATGATCCTTTCTCCATTTGCTGATCCAGAACCTTTTCCTCTCAGCAAAGGAAAAGACATTCTGTCTGGAAACAGCCAGTATGTTTTCATCCGCGTTTTTCCGGAATTCTGCATCGTTCAGTTTCTTCCCTGACAGCAGCTCATTCACGCTGACCTGAAATTCCTGACTCAGAATCAGCAGCATATCAATATCAGGCATGTAATTCCCATTCTCCCAGCGGGAAACTGTTTTATTGGTAACGCCGATTCTGTCCCCTAACTGCTGCTGCGTTAAATGATGTTCCTTTCTTAATTCTGCGATGAATTTTCCTGTCCTGATCTGGTCCATTCCGGTCACCTTCCTGCTTAAACCCTAGCATTTTTCCAGTGAGAATCCTTCCGCACAGACAGCGAATCCCGAAAGATAAGGCATCCAGGCAGTGTAAGATCTGATGTGCTCAGGCTTGCAGTTATATATCGGTTACCAGATAAATGGAATCAGTCTGTACCTGGTCTGCCTGGTATATTCCAGATACCCATCCAGTCCGTTCCGCAGCATTCTGTCCTCTAATGCGGTACGGATCACAACCAGCACGGCAGTTGCTCCCATGCAGATCCAGACGCTGCCATATGGAAAAATCAGGGACAGTCCGATGCAGTTGATGAACAGTCCGCAGTAAGCCGGGTGTCTGACAATCCGGTACGGACCGGTCGTACAGACCTTCTGATCTCTGTCGCTCTGGATTCTTGCCGAAGACTCCATAAAAGTGTTTTCCAGAGTCGCCTTGGTCGAGATCCACGCAGCGAACGTGATCAGAACCATTCCCAGCCAGAACGCAGGGGTCAGATGCTCACCGTCTTCGGCTAGGCCGGCCAATAAGTAAACCACGAAATAGTTCAGGATACAGAAGACAGGCAGCAGGATCTTATCCCAGGTCGGAGTATCTGTTTTGATTTTCCCGCGTTCGGCCAGAGTCTCTTCATCTGCCCTGTACAGGATCAGGCAGATGAGGAAAGTCGACACGAACAGACAGACAAAATAAATCAATGCAGCACGCGTTAAAACAAAACCTGCTCCCATCGTATACAGAAAGAGTCCTGTGATCTTCTGAACTCCGACTCTGACCAGATATGAGAAGGCCTGTTTTTTCATCGCTCCTGCTTCCCTTTCAGATGCTGATTTATAGAACCGGATCTCTGTGATAGGTGGTTACATCACTGCCGGTTTTCTCATACAGTTCTTTTACGCTGATTTCCTTATTCCGGACTGCCTGTAATTCGCGGTCCGTGACGCCGACAAATTCAACAAAACTGACTCTGCCGTTCGGGGTATCCATCTCGGGAAATTTATCATCCGGAACTGTGATGAATCCGGTAATACTGGATTTCTGATTGTAGTCGATTCCTTTCTGCTGGCCGGTGTATAAAGATTCATAGGCATGAAAGAGCATCTCTTTTGAGACAGTGATTCTGGCAACCGCCTGCAGGATTCCGCAGATGCATCTGATTTCATTTTCTTCGTCTGCATCCGGTTCTTTCTTCAGCCTGAACGTGAACTCCATGCCATAGCCGCTGATTCCCTGAGGTCAGATTCTTTTTCATACAGTTCCGATAACCCATACGTGACGAAATGCCAGTAGCCGCCGCCGTCATAGACACTGATCCCATCCAGAGGATCGTTGCCGCCCAGCTGATAACGCACTGCGGGTGCGTAGTGTCTGGGATTTTTCTGACCGGGATAAGCCCGTTCACAGGCTGCTGTAATGGCATCTCAGCCCGGAGCAGAGATTTCTTCGTGTTTCTTTTCTTTTTTCCTGAACAGATCAGACAGTCCCATCCTCGTCTCTCCTTACCGCTCTTAAAGTATCATACTCTGCAGCTTTCAGAGCATCGGGTCCCAGGTGATGTGAAGGAGGCGCAGCAGAGGATCGGAAAATCCTGCTGATATCCGCTATTCGCCCAGAAAGAAGATCTCTTCCACGTGTTTATGAAACAGCCGCGCAATCTTCATGGCCAGTTCAAGAGCAGGGTTGTATTTATCATTCTCAATGGCAACAATGGTCTGTCTGCTGACGCCAAGGGCAGCGGCAAGATCTTCCTGCCGCATCCCCTGTTTCTTCCGCAGTTCCCTGATATTGTTCTTCACGATGCCGTCCTTACCTGTTGAACAGGATCCCTGCCATAACAAGAGCCGCAGCGGCAGCCGCGCTGAGCAGGATCAGCAGGATCTCATTCGGTTCGCTCCCGCGGTATTCCTCATCGCCGGCGGTCATCCGTCTTCTGATGTAATGCTTCATCAGTTCCGGAATAAAGACCGCCGCTGCCGTCAGAAAGACCGGCACCATGTCCAGCTGTGTGCCGCTGGCCAGCGCACGCCAGCAGGCGTAGAGAATCCAGACATCCAGGATGACCAGCAGGATCCGGCAGCCATAAGAGGTTGCTTTCAGCTGAATGTATTCATCCATCTCATCCATTTTCTTCATAACTTCTCCTCCCAGAATGTCAAGACTTCTTTACATTTTAAGAATGAAGAAAGAAAGAATAAATATCAAGATGTTTTTACATTTTTGTTCATATCATTCGCGAAGTTCCGCTGATCCGGCAGGGCTGATGACTGGTTCTGCCTGAGCTGCGGACTGTTCTCTTTCAGTCCTCCGTAAACTCAAAGAGATCCTCAACCGTAACCTGAAAGACTTTGGCAATATCCATGGCCAGTTTCAGCGAGGGATTGTATTTTCCATTCTCCAGATGAACAATCGTTTCTCTTCTGACCCCGACCAGCTCAGCAAGTTCGTTCTGTTTCATCCCGGCCTTTTCGCGGTATTCCCGTATCCTGGTCTTCAATGCCATCTCATACGCCTTCCTTATCCATAAGCAGGAAAAGAACCGTACGCAGCACCGCAAGAAAGATCATTGTGATGACAATGGACCAGCCCATCAGATAGGCCGCACTGGCATAAATATGGGCAAAGGTTCCACCCACCAGGGCAATCAGACAGGAAACAGCCGTCAGAATCGTCAGGCATATGGCATCACATCTTCTGAGATTCTGCTCCGCCATTTCATCCACACATTCTTTCCTGTACTTCTGAACCCGCCAGCCGTGCACGAGCAGCAGCAGGCAGGCAGCGGCGGAAACTGCCCTTCCCACAGCGGCAGTACTCTCCTGGTAGCTGCTGCGTGCCCACATCCAGTAAATGATGGCAAACAGGATGGCAAACAGAATCTTGACAGCCACAATCTCAGTTAACGACACATTCTTCTTCAGGTTTATTCCCCTCGATGTTACATATTTGTCACATGCGATGTTATAAATATATAACTCAACAGGAAGGCATCAATCATATTGTTATCAATATTTCACATCCTCAGATCAGACCACAGAACAGACGGGTCACGGTGATAGATGCGGACAACTGCTCCCTCTCTGCTGATCTGTCGCGTTTTCATCCCCTGCTGTGTCTGTCTTTATCGTGATCCGTCAGAACACGGCAATGTCGTTACCCAAAGCTTTGGCTGCCAGAAAAGAACACCTCTTCAGGTGTTCCCCGCTCAGCCAGACTGCCCGTTTCTGCAGATTCCGCTGCATCCGTACGCTGTTCTTACCGGATGCACAGAGACCCCTATGACGCGAAGATCTGCATGGCAGTTAACGATCTGACTGATATCTTCAGGAAGAAGAACATGCCTGCAGACGCTGAGGAAAGATCACGTACTGCGTATTTTCCGGATATTCCGGTTCATCAGATGGCGTCCAAGGTTCTGATAAAGAAAGGAACGGACAGGCGTCAGGTCCTGATGGTATCGGGCGAAAAGTTCATCCGGACTGTCAAAGGTCCCCAGATCTTCGGTAATTCCTTCTTTCTGAATATAAGTGTCATTCCTGCTGAAATCGATCTCCGGATGCTGAAAATCCTTGACGGCAACGCCATAGCCTGTAAAGCTGCCTTTTCGTTCCGGAAACTTTCGATGAAGTCCCTCCAGATAGGATCGATCCAGGATGATCCCCTCAAGGTCATACCAGGTGCCGTCAAGGCAGGCTTCCACCCAGCTGTGGAGAATATGGTCCGGTGCATTCCGGTAAACGATGCCGATCATGGCGCCTTTCTGCAGTGCTTTGTTGATCAGGAAGCCGTGCATACGGCAGGGTATGCCGACTGCGCGCAGAAGGGCCATGAACAAGGTGCTTTTGGTGTTGCACTGTCCATACCCGTCCCAAAGGACAGAAGATGCCGGGATCCTGTCCTCCCGGTTGTAGCCGAAAAGGATCTCATCGCGCACAAACAGATAGATCTGATTCAGCCGCTCAAAGTTTCCCAGCATCCGCCAGCCCTTCTTACTGATCAGGGAAGCGATCGTCTTATCGGAATAGTCTAACAGAGCGGTTTCCTGCAGGAGAATATCCATCCGTACCTCCTCATTCTCTGAAATCAGCGAAGCAGCTTTTGTGGTCGCCTACAGCATAACAGGAAGAGACGCCAGCACAACAGCGGGAGGACAAGTGTTTTTGAACTTTCCCGAACTGATGCCGCCGACCGTAATGCCGGATCAGCCTGCCGCGCAAAGACGGCATTTTCTTTTATCTGCTGTGAACGGGAACTCTGTTTTTTACCGTAAGAGCCAGAAACAGCAGATCACAGACCTGTACAGCTTCAAGCGGACGGATCCGTCCGGAAAAATCCATGTAGGGATTGTACCAGTCCAGAATCCCGGCAGCCAGGATGACAATACCGCAGATCAGTGCCAGGTGAAGCAGCAGGACCCGGATGATTTCTCTGTATTTCTTCATGCCGTATTTCTCCCGTTCTACCTGTTCCTCAGGAAGATGCCATCGGCGATCTGGTGTTCCGGGCTGTACGGATTGTTGGCAATGCCTCCGTTAAAATACAGGAACGAACAGTGTCCGCCGTCGAGATTATAGGCAGCCTTGCACCCCAGGTCTGCAAAGAGCTGTGCCATTTCATTCAGGAACATGCCTCGGGAAGTTTTCTGTCTGCCGTCTGCCAGCAGCAGGCAGTAATGTCCTGGTTCGTAATAGCCGATGGCGGTCCGCGGATGAGATTCTTTCAGATAGCCGCTGGTCAGAAAACTGGTTTTGGCGCTTCCGTCATCATTCAGCAGACTGGGGCCGAAAACCCAGCTCTGGTAGGCGCCGCTCTGGATCAGGGTATCCAGACTGATGGTTCCGGGCTGATAGATCTGCATGGTGCCGTCCCAGTTCAGAACGCATGTTTCGGTATCGGTCTGCCTGGCCCGGTAAACCACGCCGTTGCGGATGATGGTGCCGTTGCTGCGGTTGCGGTTATTGCTGTAGGAATCGCCATTGACGGCAAGCACGGCACCGAGCCGTTCTGCCATCGAGGAAAGCTTCTCGGAATAGCCGACACCATAGGTGTCCTGGGCAAAGGCTGTCTGCAGACAGCGGATATCGGCAATGTAAATATCGGCCAGAACATAGGAAATCTTTGTTCCATATTTGAGATGCTGTCCGTTTCCTGAACGGTCAGAAATACTTGTATCAACCTGCTTTCTGGTCAGATGAATGGCAAGATCCGGACTGGTATAGCTGTCGGCTGTCGTTACCACAGAATCCGTAAACTGATCGGCAAACTTTGTCCGCCAGTCCACGGTATCCATTCTGACAATCGTCTGTGTCAGACTGCCGTCTGTTCCGCTGTCCATGCCGGAGGCTGCCTGCACCTGAATGCCTCCCTGAGGAATCTGATAACAGCAGATCCATATGCCGGTAACCAGCAGCGCGGCACAGATCAGATCGACCAGAACGAGTAAGATATTCCGTTTCATGAGCAGAGAGCCGCTTTCAGGCGGCAGCCTCCTGGACCTGTTTCCGGACTGCCATGGTCTTCTGCACGATCTTAACTGCTGCCCAGCCGCAGAAGATGCCTGTCAAAATCCCAGCCAGGACATCGGTCGGATAATGCACATAAAGATAGAGCCGGGAGAACGCGATCAGAAAAGCAAACATCAAAGCAGGAAGCCGCCATTGTTTCAGATCGCCGGAAAGCCACAGCCCGGTGACCACGGCAAATGAAAGTGCTGTATGTCCGGACGGAAATGAATAATCCGTCGGCCGGCTGACGAGCAGACTGACCGCGGGATTGACATCGCACGGCCGCACCCGCTGGAAGACGTTCTTCATCACCACATGGCACAGGATGATTTCCAGGACAATGGCGGTCAGAAGAATCCAGCCCGTTCTGCGTGTTACTCCGCGGATCATCAGAATCGCTGCAAGAGCGAACCACAGAACCAGGCCGTTTGAAATCAGAGGCATCAGAACATCCAGGAAAGAGCAGCGGAGCAGCTGAATCGTATCCAGTATCTGTATTTCCATACTCACACACCAGCCTTTATCGGACTCATCCTGCATCATAAAAGCCAGTCATAAACTGGCATTGCGGTCTATCTGAATAATTTCTAAACTTTGAACCTTCTGCTCCCTTCTGACCTGTTTTCCCGGCACATATAAGAGGCTGAAACAGCTGACGGAAGACGGCAGCTGCAGGAAATGCTCTGCCGGCAGTCCGTGTCAGCGGGATTCAGCAGAATGGATGCTGGCATCACCTTGGCCGCAGAACGAATGCATGTTCATAAACTGCGCAGCTGCTGAAAGTGCTGATCACCCCCGGACAATTTTCCTGAATGCCCGGCCATCCCCGGATCCGAGCAGTCTCTGATAGATCCTCAGATCGCTGTCCTTGAACACATTGAAGATGACTTTCTGCATGCCGCTGTCCGGATGGGCATCCAGCCAGTTTCTGACCGAATCCACCGCAATTTCTGCGGCCTGCTCTGCCGGAAACATGAACACGCCTGTCGACAGACAGCAGAAAGCGATGTTCTGACAGCCGTTCTCCGCCGCCAGATCCAGACTTGCCCGGTAGCACTCTGCCAGCTGTTCTCTGTGTTTCTGTGTCAGCGGACCGATGACAATTGGTCCCACTACGTGAACAATCTTTTCAGAAGGCAGATTCCAGGCAGAGGTGATCATCGGTACCGCTGCAGGCTGTTCATAGTCCTTTCCGTGTATCTTCCGCAGGGCCTCCATCTTCTGATAGGTCTCCCAGCGCAGCTGTACTCCGCTGTACGTCCCGACAATGTTATCCTCGCAGTTATGCAGCGGCTGGTAACAGCCTGTCATCTGGCTGTTGGCTGCGTTGAGGATGGCATCACATTTCAGGGTGGTGATATCACCCTGCCAGAGATACAGACGCGCGTCGCCCGGCACGGGTTTCAGATCCCGGATATCCGTAATTCCCTTTTCTTCTGCCCTTGCCTGGAGATAAGCATCCTGTACCTGCAGAAATTCCGCAGAAGCCGGAGCGGGCAGCCGGACGTTGAACAGTGCCCGCAGCAGATCTCTCTGGCCCTGTTCCCCTTCCGGAATCGCATAGCCGGCATATTCAGGCATTTCCTTCTGCAGTTCCCGGATCAGATACAGTCTTCTCTCTTCCTGTGTCATAGGCCTGCCTCTCCTCCTCTTTTCATCAATTGTAATATATGTTGTTACATCAATGCTGTCAACGAATGTGTACCTCTGCTCTGAATCCGTTACCTTCCTGGCCGGATCCGTTCCTGTTCCAGAAGAAAAACAGCCGGCAGGGGCAGAAACGGGAAACATAAAACGGATCAACGAAAAATGGATGCTCAGCCGCTTTGCCAGGCAGGCTTTACATCCATTTTCCTTCCTCTGACATCTCGATCAGCCAGGTCGATAGAAAGGAAGGAAGCTACGACAATTAATATAGCAGATATCATCAAACTGGGTGACCCTGCGGCAGAAATTTGTGACGCGGAGGAAGATCAGGATTCGGTTCTTCAGGACGGAAGGCAGCTGATCGTTATGGCACACTAAGGAAGTGGTATTGTCCGGACTGCCATCACTCTGTGGTTGCATCAGCTACATACAAGCAGCCGGTCATTGCAGCAGAATCAGAGATGTACTAGATCCCGCCGCTTATCTTCGGATGGATTTTTACTGATCACAAATAGATCCATCAAAATTCAGTCTCGTCATGATCTGATGTGGGCGGAACGGAAACTTTTCTTCGACATCCGGAATCAGATTGATTCCAAGTCCCTCTTCTTCAGGGACGGCAATATATCCGTTTTTCATCTCCGGAATGTGATCGACCATATCGCACTGACGGAGCTTCACTCCGCTGTCCGTCAAATGATCCGCTGTGGATGCCGCATAAGGATTTGGATATTCGCAGATTGCAATATTTTCGGTAGATGCAGCAAAATGTAAGACTGCATTTGTCATAACGGGACTTAATGGATTATGCGGCACCAGACTGACATGATGAGCTTCTGCAACAGCTGCAATTTTCTTTGCCCCGGTAAATCCTCCGCAGACGCCAAGCGATACTCTTACATAGCTGCACGCGCCACGTTCCAGCAGCATTTCAAATTCATGAACCGTGTTAATACGTTCTCCTGTAGCAATTGGAATACGGCATTTATGTGCAACCTCAGCCATCGCATCAAAATTATCAGGACGTATGGGATCCTCAAGGAACATAATGTTGTACGGTTCCAGCCTTGAACTCAGCTGAATCGCAAGGCCTGGCTCCAGCCTCCTGTGCAGTTCCACACAGAGATCCACATTCTCGCCAACAGCTTCACGCACTTTCGCTATTCTTCGTTCGGCCTTGTACAGCATTTCTGCATTTCCGTCTTTGAAAGGCTCTGTTCTTGGTTCATCTAAAAACGGATTTAAATGTCCTAACGCAGTAAATCCCTGATTAACCCCTTTAATCGCGTTCTCCAGCAGTTCTTCCTCCGTACGCCCGGGCGTGTGGTTATAGACACGGACCTTATCCCGGCACTTTCCGCCCAGGAGCTTATAAACAGGAACATGGTAATGCTTACCGGCAATGTCCCATAACGCAATGTCAATAGCTGACATCGCTCCCATGACAGCAGCACCACGGAAATGAGAATAGCGATACATATACTGCCAGTGGTGTTCAATGTCCAGCGGATCCTGGCCGATGAGGTAATCTCTCATGACTAAAATCGCAGCTGCAGATGATTCGAGAAATCCCCATGCTCCGCTCTCTCCGATCCCGGATATTCCTTCATCGGTATCTATCCTGCAGAACACGCTTCTGTTGGCACGAATGACCTTAACATCAGTAATTTTCACGTTTACGTCCTCCTTATTGCACGCGGTACGGTGCGAGCATTTTCCGGTTGATATCCAATCCGGCACCCGGCGCCTGGCTTGGACTCACCGTTCCGTCTTCGTTAAATGTCACAGGATTCAAAAATGATTCATAAATCTTCGGATCGTATTGCGGCGGATAGAACTCTGCCAGGTTCACATTAGGAACCGCACAGTCTAAATGGATATGCAGCTGCTGCTGTCCATGAGGGCTCATGACGATGCCATTTGCATCCGCATATCCTGCAACTTTCATGAACTCCGTAACCCCTCCCAGACTGGCTGCATCTGGATTCAGTACACTTATTGCCTGCGTATTGATCAGATCGCGAAAGCCAAACCGTGTTACCTCATTTTCTCCGGCTGCAATCGGAATATTACTTTTGGCAGCAACTTTCCTGTAGCCGTCGTAATCGTCTGCATCTACCGGTTCTTCGAACCAATACGGGTGATACTCTTCCACCATCCTGGAAAACTCGATTGCTTCGAAAAAGCGGTAAGCACCGTTTGCATCTAGCAGGAGCTTCGTGTCTTCGCCGATAACTTCACGAACAGCTTTGACACGTTCTGCGTCTTCTTTCATGGAGACGCCTCCGACTTTCATTTTCACTGCGTTGATTCCCCAGCTTTTATACTCAAGCATCTCTTCCTGAAGTTCTTTTATGCCTTTATCAGGAGAATAATATCCACCGGCTATATAGCAGGGAATCCGCTCTCTGTAACCGCCCAGCAATCGATACAACGGCATGCCGGCTGCCTTGGCTTTGATGTCCCAAAGGGCGATGTCTATGGCAGAAACCGTCTTGCAGCTCGTGCCTCTTCGTCCTATGAATTTCGGAACATAAATTTTTGACCAAATCCTTTCATTATTCAGCGGGTCCTCTCCGATGATCGCTTGACCCATGCTTTCTGCGAATTCAACAGCCCAGCTGCACCCATATCCTGTTATTCCCTCATCTGTATCGATAATCAGAAGATTCAGTTCGTTATGGGTATATACATGCTTTCCGTTTGCTATTGGCTTAGCTTTTGGCCAGCGATATTTCTCCGTTCTGACATCTGTGATTTTCATTTAAGTCAATGCCTCGCTTTTCCGCCTATGTGTCGGCTGCAATTGAAAATATTTATGGTTTAACTGTTACTTTGCTCGGTTTTCTTTTCCGATGTTTTGAATGATTGGATACTTAGCCAATTGAATAGTCGCATTATTGCGAATATTTGTCTAATATTGTATGTTTATCTCAGGATAAAGGATTTCAATTCGATTGATTTGACTAATTGACCGATAAAAATAATTTATTGTATGTGATCTGGATTTGCTTACCGGATTAAAAACCTATGAAAGCATGGAGAATACCTGTCCGCCAAGACAAAACAGAATGACACTGCCAAAGGTTTGATCATCCATGAATTTCAGCGGATAGCTATTTTGAGCCGGAGATACTCAGAGAAAGCATGTTTTTCCGTATAAAGAGAGGTACTCAGATATGCTGTATGAGAAGTTCGATTATATTTTAACCGTTGCGGAAGAATTGAATTTAACAAGGGCTGCAAAACGCTTATACATTTCTCAGCCCACACTGACTCAGTATATCAACCGGCTTGAAGCAGAACTTGGAGTTCAGCTTTTTGATCGAAGCAAAACGCCAATATCTATTACGGAAGCAGGGCATTATTATATCGAAGAAATGAAAAAAATCTCTTTTGCAGAGAGAAATTTACGCAGCAATATACAAAGGATTGATAATCCCAGACACAGTCTTATCATTGGCATTGGCCAGGTCCGCGGCAGCCACTGGATTCCATTGGTTCTTCCTGCTTTCTGTGAGGTTCATCCTGACGTGAACATTCAGGTTGTGCAGTATCTGGAAGCAAACATTGCTGATGCTCTCGAAAAAGGTGAGATCGATCTCGGCATCGGTGTATTTCAGTCTTTTAAGAGTAATCTGAATATTGAACTGTTAGTCCATGAAAAATTATTTCTTGTCGCCCATAAAAAATTTGGCTTAATACCTGAATCCGAAAGAAAGCTCAATAATCCAGATCATCTGATGACGATCTCTCCTTCTCTGCTGACACAAAAGCCGTTTATTATTCCCCATGTTGGAAATGGGTTATACAGTGCATATGAACAGCTGATTTCCATACACCATATTCAGCCTTCTCGGACAATAGCAGTAAATAATCTCAGCACAGGTTTGAGACTCGTAATGAAAGGACTTGGGATTCAGCTTATTTCAGGACCTGTTCTTCAGGCAGAACATTATAATAAAGACGATCTGACTGACCTTGATTTCTTTACAGTAGATAACATGTTATCTACGCGGGTATGTACAGCCGTGTATTCTCCAGATAATAAGAATCAAAGTCTCATTCAGGATTTCATTCGCACACTTCACAGTGAGCTTGATCAGAAACAAAATATCCAGAATAACTAGTCTTCATACAGTCTTCTCAGTCCGGATCCGTTCCTGTTCCGAAAAAAACAGCCGGCAGGGACATAGAGCTGTCTGCCGGCTTTTGAAACGACCTCTGACGACCGAACTTTCTGTTCAGCTTTCCGGTTCAATGGCAGTCACCTGGTATCTGCCATCTTCCTGTCTGGTCAGGATGACCCTGTAATAAACATCTTCGGTATGACTGTCGGCATAGTAGGTTCTGTGCAGGCATACCTGCAGATTCATCCGGGAATCATCGTAGCTTCCTTTATGATTTCCGCTGTTTCTTCATAATCCCGGGCACCGCCGATGCCGCCCTCTTTCCAGTACACGCAGCCATCCTTCAGATAGATACCGGCGGTGCTGCCTTCCTCTTCTGCCGGTGTCGTTTCCGCGGTGAAGCGGAAGTCGGTAAACGAGGACAGACAGCGGTTGGCTTCCTCAGCAGACATATGATCCAGCGTGAACTGACTGTCCGGGATGCTTTCCTGCACGATATCTATCTGAATCGTTTCAAAGACATTGCAGAAATACAGAAGATAATCAGCGGCCTTTCCATCCGCAATGATGCCGTTCTGAATGAGAACCTGGGCAACATTGGTCATCTCTTCTCTGGTCAGACTGCCTTCAATCAGCCCGGGATAGTCCGCATCCGTCATGACGGCCGGTGCAGCAGCAGATGCGGCTGCGGTGGCTGTGGCAGAAGGCGCTGCAGAGGAAGAAGATTCCGGTGAAGCTGAAGACGGCTGACCCTGGCTGCTGCAGCCGCTCAGCGCCAGTACCAATGCCAAGGGAACCAGAATTCGTTTGATCCTTTTTTCCCTTTATCCAGTTTCCTGTGTATTTCCTGGAAGTATACCGTAATCTTAAGATTCCCAGGTTCTGCCCAGAAGAAAAGCAGCTGACAGGGGGAGTCTGTCAGCTGCCGTTTCGGCTTGATGGCATCTGTTCTCAGAAGCAGATGGTGCCTTCTTCAAACAGAGCTGCCCTGCCGGCCAGGAATACCCGGTCGCCCTCGCGGCGGCAGTGCAGTTCTCCGCCCCGTGGCGAGGCCTGATAAGCCAGCAGTTCATCTTTACCCAGGGTATCTGCCCAGTACGGAACAACATGGCAGTGGCCGCGGCCGCAGACGGGATCCTCATGCACCCCGCACTTCGGGGCAAAGGAACGGGTGACACAGTCATAGCTGCTGCCGCGGGCCGTGACATGCATGCACACGCCGTCCAGCTGCAGGATCCTGGCATCATCCGGCTGTGCCTGACGTACCTGATCCTCACTGGCCATGACACAGACCAGATCATCTCCCATATAGGCTTCCACCGGACGGAAGCCGCCGATGGCCTCGGCCATGGCATCTGTCACCGGCACCTTCTTCAGAGAATAGGCCGGGAAATCCATGGTCAGAAGATCCCCGTTCTTGCTCACCTTCAGTGTCCCGCTCAGAGTCTGGAAGGAAACTTCCGTTCTTTCCGGATACAGAATCGACAGCAGGACATAACCGGTCGCCAGTGTGGCATGCCCGCAGAGCTTCACTTCGCCGCCCGGCGTAAACCAGCGCAGATGATAGGAATGTTCCGGGTTCTCGACCGCAAAGGCTGTTTCCGAATAATTTTTTTCCATGGCAATCTTTGCCATCACATCGTCCGGCAGCCATTCCTTGAGAATGCAGACAGCAGCCGGGTTGCCGGCAAAGACCTGATCCGTAAAGGCATCCACGGTGTACTGTTTCTGTTTGTTCATCAGAGTATTTCCTCCTTTTCCTTTTTCTGCTTTCATGGTAGATTTTCTGTATGATACATACAATATTGAAATTGTATGTACAACAATTCTTTCGGAGGTGCCGCCATGCCTGTCAATTCCTTTGACCATTATCCCCTGACCTGGAAACCGGATCTTTCTGCCCTGAAGCCGCCCTACTACCTGTCCCTGGCCGCTGATCTGGAGAAGCAGATCCGCAGCGGCAGTCTGTCTGCCGGCACGAAACTGCCGCCGCAGCGGGAGATCGCGGATTATCTGGATCTGAACTACACAACCATCACCAGGGTCTATGAGCTCCTGAAGCAGAAGGGACTGCTGTATGGCGTCGTGGGCAAGGGGACCTTCGTGGCACCGCATGCGGCAGAGGATGTCACCCTGAATGCCCCTTCGGCAGACGCCTGTATTGAGATGGGACCGATCAATGGTTTTGGCGAATATGCCACCCTGGTGGAAAAGGCAACCCGCAAGGTCGTTGAGAAAGGCTATCTGAAGAATCTGTATGAATACTCCTTTCCGACCGGGCAGCCGCATCAGCTGGCGGCCGGGGTCAGATGGATGCAGCAGATGGGCATCCATACCGACGTGGAACATACCGCCCTGCTGGCCGGAGCGCAGAATGCCCTGACCGTGTCCCTGCTGGCCCTGTTTTCACCTGGCGACAAGATCGCGGCCGACTTCTACACCTATCCAAATCTGATTGAACTGGCCGGGATGCTGCATCTGGTGCTGGTTCCGATTCCGGGCGATGCCGATGGCATGAATCCGGAAGAACTGGACCGCCAGTGCAAGCAGCAGAAGATCCGGGGCATCTATCTGATTCCGACTCTGGCCAATCCGACCAATGTCACGATTCCCCTGAAACGCCGGAAACAGCTGGCTGACGTCATCCGCAGACATGATCTGATCCTGATTGAAGACGATATCTCTTCCTGGCTGTATGCCGTAGAGGGCAGGGCCATTCCATCCTTCTTTGACCTGCTGAACGGACAGAGCATCTGCATCTGCACCACGACCAAGAGTCTGTGCGGCGGTCTGCGGGTGGCCTTCATGACCTTTGCCGAGGCCTGGAAGCCGGCCATCCTGCACAGTCTGCAGAACACCAGCATCAAGACTTCCGCGCTGGATGCGGAGATCATCACCGAACTCATCCTGAACGGAGATGCCTATGAGATTGCCGTACAGAAAAAACGCTGGGCCCAGGAAACCTGTCAGATCTTTGCTCAGTTCTTCCCCTGCAGCCGCAGGCTGCTGAAAACAGGCAGCTACTACCAGTGGCTGCCGCTGCCGGAATGCATGCAGGATAAGCCTGTAGAGGAAGATCTGCTGCAGCGCGGGGTGCGGGTCTATCAGTCTTCCCGCTTTGCCGTCCATCCGGAAACCGGTGCTGGCTACCTGCGGATTTCGCTCTGTTCATCCGGTTCCAAGCGCCTGCTGAAAAAAGGACTTGCCATCATTCGGAAATATCTGCAGGAAGAAGCAGCTCACTAGCAAAACAGGGGCCAGAGTCCCCTGTTTTGTGATCTGTTCCATGGGATCTGCTTTTCAGCAGCCGACCCTTATTTTTTATAAAGACAGATATTCCTTGAGTGTCTCGCTGACCAGCGGATTATCGACAGAGATCAGTTTCCTGTCCAGGCTGTGCTGTACATGCTTGCCGAAGATATTCTGCCGGTATTCATTGGGCGTGCATTCAAAGAGATCGATAAAGCGCTTGTTGAAAGATTTCAGATCCGAAAAGCCATTGCTTAAGGCAATCTCGGTCAGATTCTTATCGGTTTCTGTCAGATCAAAGACGGCATATTTCATGCGGACCCGCATCAGATAGTCATAGAAGTTGGTGCCGGTCATGTTTTTGAACAGGGTCGAAAAATAGGTGCGGTTATACCCGGAAAAGACCGCCAGATCTTCCAGGGTGATCTTTTCCTTATAATGATCTTCCATATAATCGGTCACCTGCTGGATGAGCTTGCGCTGGGATTCATTATGCCCTAAGGAAGCGACCGTGACCTGGGGTGCAAAATCCTGCAGCAGGCTGGCCATCAGAAGTTCCGCACATCCCTTGGCATACAGATGTGAGTAAGGACCGCCATCCGCGGCCGAAGTCAGCAGACCCGTCGCATAATAGCGGATGCGGCGGTAACGCGGTTCCTGACAGGTTTCCCTGGACGTATGGCAGCTGTCAAAGGAAAACAGCGTTCCCTTTTTCAGCAGCGTCTGGAAAGCATCCGCAGAGAAACGGACTACCAGCGTCATCGTATTCAGGGTCGTCGAAAAAGACGCATGACCGGTATTGGGATTGATCAGAACCACATCGTCCTTGCCCATGTAGAAATGTTCCTTGCCGCGGTTGAATTCCTTCTTCCCGTTCAGGACGATCTGCAGTTCATAGTCATAGGCATGCCAGTGATAGTGATAATTCATGCTCTCGGTGACGTAACAGGTAAAATACAGTCCGTCATTCGGCCACTGCAGCTGGTAATAGTATTTTTCCATGGCCACCCTCCATCTGTACCCATAAACTTCCAGGGACAGCCGATGATCCAGAAATGGATGGTTCTTTCTCTCAAATCATAGCATATCGTCTGCAACAGTTAAGGAACGGCAGCGGCTCCATTTTCAGAGAAAAAGCAGGAAAAGGAACAGCTGCCTTTTCCTGCCAGTTTACTGATCAGAACTGAAGCATCATGCCGGGAATACAGTCATGACCCAGAAGACGGAAACCACACCGATGATCAGGGAAGGCAGCAGGCCGATCTTGAGCAGATCTTTCTGTGTATAGCCGCCGCAGCCCATCATCAGCGGAATGGTCGCGGTCGCTGCCGGGGTCAGGAAAGCCGTCAGGCAGGCCGTGTTCAGCAGGATCAGCGGTCCGATCGGATTGATGCCCAGCGACTTGCAGGCCAGGATCAGGATCGGCCGGAAGATGTTGTTCACGCTCTGGTTCTGCATGAACTGCGTCAGAACGAACGGGACGAAGAAGAACACTGCACCGATGACATAACCGTTTGTGGTACCGCCCAGCGAGTCGGCAATGGCATTGCCGATCAGATCGCCCAGACCGCAGGCAATCATGGCCTGCCCCAGAGCGAGGGCAGCGACAACCATCATGACAATCCGCACCGGCAGAGCCTGGACCGCTTCTTTCGGCTGCAGGACTCTGAAGACCAGCATCAGAGCTGCACCGGCGGCAGCAACCTGCCAGCTGGCCAGACCAAGCTGCGTCTGGAAGATCAGGCCAAGTGTCGTGAGGATGAAGATGAAGTAGCCCATGAATTCCTGCAGAGGAGGCAGAGGTTCCTTTTCCTTCTTAGCCGAACCGCCATCCATGCCGACAATCGGCACACTCGGCTGATCCGGGGACAGTTTCGGAACCAGGAAAATCGCCAGCAGGATCACCACCAGGGAAGGCAGCCATCTGGCCTTGAACGGATCCAGCAGCTGCATCTGGTAATCGGTATAGCCATAGCTTTCCAGATAGCCGTTTTCGGTAGCGAAGGTCGTGGCACCGGTCGCGATCGGCAGCGTCATGCAGGTACCGACAACTGTCAGACCGATGGAGAACATATACTTGGAAGGACTGATCCCCTGTTCATTGCAGCTGGCCATGACAAGCGGCGAGACAATGGTGAACACCGCGACCGGGCTGGGAACCAGCTGAGACAGCAGAAAGGTAATCAGCACATAGCCGATCAGCATCCGCCTGGGATTGCCGCCGGAGACCTTGTTCAGCGACCCGGCCAGCTTGTGGACCGCCTGGGTGCGGTTTAGACCTGCCGCGACAATGAACATGCAGGAAATGAGCATGACATTGGCATTGCCCCAGCATCCCAGGACCGTTTTCAGATCTACCAGACCCGAGAAAGCGACCAGGACGAAGATGACAAAGGCGACTACACCGGAAGTCGTGTGCAGCTGCTGGGCAAAGGTATAGCCCAGGATCATGAGGATGAAGATGATGAGACAGAGAATCATTTGCGATGTCATTTCAAGACACCCCCTCTTTCAGCAAACCTTTTTTCCCTTTTGCAATGAAGCGGCTGATTGATTTCTGCTGGCAGTTCCTTACCAGTCTTTGACGGCACCGTCATAGCTGCGCAGAGCCGTGTTGGAACCTCTCTCCTTGGCGGGATAGCGTTCTTCTGCGTCGTCCGCCAGTTCAACACCGATACCCGGCTTCTCCGGAATCATCAGGTAGCCGTCTTCAAACTTCAGCGGTTCCTTGACCATGGCATCTTCAGCGCCATTCAGGCAGAAGCCCGGCAGTTCCTGAATCCCCAGGTTGGGAATGCAGGCGCAGATCTGCAGGCAGGCGGCCGTGGAGACCGGACCCAGCGGATTATGCGGGACAACCAGAATGTCATTGGCCTCGGCAATCGCGCAGATCTTTTTCGCTGCAGTGATGCCGCCGACGGCACAGACATCCGGCCGGATGTAGCTGCAGGCCCTTCTCTGGGCAATCATTTCAAATTCCTTGATATTGATAAACCGTTCCCCGGTCGCAATGGGAACCGGAATCTTATGCGCAACTTCCGCCATGGAATCCAGGTTGTCCGGGGTAATCGGATCTTCAAAGATCATAGGACGGTACTGAGCGACTTCATTCCCGAAGGCAATGGCCTCCGGCGGTGTCATGCCCCGGTGCGCTTCCAGGATCAGATCGAAGTGCGGACCGACTGTCTCCCGGACTCTCTTCACCTTTTCCAGTTCATCCTGGACCCGGCCGGAGTAGTATTCATCTCGGCCTTCATTGGCAGACTGCCGGACCCCGTTGACGAAGATCTTTGCCGCATTGAAGCCCATTTCCTGCAGCTTCTTATACTCGCTGCACATCTCATCCAGGTCCGCGGTATGCTTCATCGGCGAGGCATAGACCCGGACCTTTTCCCGGGTTCTGCCGCCCAGAAGCTGATAGACCGGTACGCCCAGTTTCTTGCCCTTGATATCCCAGCAGGCAATATCAATGGCAGAGATGGCACTCATGATGACCGAACCGCGGAAATAGACGGCCCTGTACAGGTTCTGACCGATATCTTCGACATTGAACGGATCTTTGCCGATCAGATAAGGAATGAATTTGGTAATGGCATCAGCAGTGGAACTGAGGAATCCCCAGTTCCCGGCCTCACCCAGGCCGGTAATCCCCTCATCCGTAGAGATTTCTACGAAGAGGTAGTGGCGGGCAAAACGCAGTCTGACATCCGTAATTTTCATGGCTTTCCCTTTTCTCTGCCCGCAGGAAAAAGCTGCGGCAGATCCTCTTTTGCAAGCATCTTATCGAAAGAAATGCGGGTCTGTCGTGCGGAATTTTTATAAAATTCCGGCCAGGTTGAAACCCCTTTCAGCTCAATTTTTCTATTTAACTGGAAAATTCAATCGATTTTATCAAAATATTTTCCATGTTTTATTAAGATGAATATCTCAAATTATGGCTTTTTCAGTGCCTTTCCCCCCATTTCACCTGAATCAGAACAAAGAAAGAAGACCCTGAAACACAAGAATATTTTCCCCCATGGAAAATATTTCGATTTCCTTCTGAATAAATTTACCGGACAGGACAGTGATGCATCTCCGCGGTGCCGGCTACACCAAATAGTGCTTCTGATACTCATAGAAGAAGATATCATGCTGTTGAACCGCGTCCTGCGTTGACATTTTCATGCCATTCAGCTGCTGATGTACTGCTATCGGTTGTAATCCTGGCTTAACCTGATATGTACTGAAATAAAGCTTCTTCCATCATGTTAAAGAAGCCTGCTCTTTTGAAGATATAGCTCTGGATATCGTCATAAAGGAAACGACATGCAGGCACCATTTTTTTCTTGCAAGCTGTTTCCGCTGCATGCATGAACACCATGCATCTACTGTAACCAAAATGATAAAAATCTGTAAAATCACGCAGTTCCGTATCTGCGGTTCTGTCCGGTGCATTATAATGAATGAAATTCCGGGGAGGATCTTATGGAGAACAGCGGAAAGGGAAGCGATTTTCTATATCTTGCCCTCTATGCTTTTGCCGGCTTTGCATTTGAACTCCTGCTTGCCAATGTGATCGAGCCGCTTCTGGGGATTACCCTTGAAAGCATGACGACCATGCAGAACATCGTGCACTGGCTCATCACCAGTGCGTTCTGGGGGATCTTCGGCTGCTTTCTCATCCACGTCGCCAGGAAAAAATACGGTTTCGATATCATGGAAGAAAAAGCCAGCCTGCAGGGCCAGCAGATTCTGCTCTGTGTGCTGAGCATCCTGCTCATGGCCTATGTGCAGTCCCTGGACTGGGGCGGTTTCCGACCGCTGATCGAATTTCTGCGGCAGGGCCCTATGAAATTCCTCTTTCAGTACATCTATTATTTCTTTGAAACATTCCTGTTTTCTCTGATCATCATCTTCGGACAGAAGGCCTTCGAGATCTGGTTCAAAAAGAAGAATATTCCCTATGGCGGCATCGTTCTGGCGCTGACCTGGGGACTGGGACACATCCTTTCCAAAGGCAGCTTCACCATCGGACTGCTGACGGCACTAAGCGGATTTCTGTTCGGTGCGGTCTATCTGATTGTCGGCAGAGACTACCGGAAAACCCTGCCTCTTCTGTTCCTCATGTTCGTCATCTGAGACCTGTACAGCAGGTTCCGTAAACATTAACCGTAACTGAATCAGACGAATAAAGCAGTGCTGTTCTTCCTGTTTTTCAGGTGTGAACAGCACTGCTTCTTTCTGTGCTTATGCTCTTTCCGGTCTTCTTGCCCGGTTGAAGTTGATCAGACAGCCAGCCTGGATGATTTTCCGCTCATTCTCCGTCAGCGTCTGGATATAGAGATGGATTTCCTGCACGCTGCCGTTCTTCAGAACATAGCCGATGATGTCATCGAGTCGGTTGTCGGTCAGCGCCTTACGGATGCCGGGGATGTAGATATAGTCGTCGACCTCAAAAGCGGTCGACTCACCCTTCAGGTGGAATGGCAGAATGCCCCAGTTGATGCAGTTGCTGCGATAGCGCTTGGTCGCATAATCCTGCGTGATATTGGCCAGCGCACCAAGCACTCTCTGACAGGACGCCGCCTGCTCTCGGGCAGAGCCGTCTCCCGGCCTGTTTGCATAGATCGTGGAACCGATCTCGACCTCTTCGGCAGAGATCTGTTCCTGACCGGGGATGGTGTGGATGAGATTGAAGACGGCCCTGATCTCGGCCGGGACGTTATGGGCAAGACGTTCCTGTTCCATCTGCTGGACCGCTTTTGCCCGGCCGACATAGGCCGGATCACGGCGGGACAGCGTGAACTCCGCCAGTCCCAGCGGATTCGAACGGTAAGAGGAAGTCTCACCGGACGGGATCAGTTCGTCCGTCGTAGTGACCTCGTCCAGAATCTTCGAGGTTACCCGCAGAAGAATGTTGTCGGTCAGGGGCTCCATCTTCGGCCAGTCCTTGATGTTCGGACCGAAGCGCAGTTCGGCATGCTCATCCGCTCTGCCGAAACCCTGGTAGACCCGGGCCAGGTAGGCGCGGTCATCATAGTGATATTCGGGAACTTCCTCCCAGCTGTCTATCGTTTCCGCCGAGGTCAGAAGGCCGCCGTTTGCCGCCGTTGCGGCGATGGAACGGGCATCCATCAGAGCCACTGCCGCCATCTGGTGATTGCCCGGTTTCGAGCCTTCCCGGTTCGGGAAGTTCCGGGTGGTATGGCGGATGGACAGCGTATTGTTTGCCGGGGTATCACCGGCCCCGAAGCACGGTCCGCAGAATGCCGTCTTGATGATGGCACCGGCATCCATGAGATCGGCCAGATATCCCTTGCGGTCCAGGTCGGTATACACCGGCAGGGAGGACGGATAAACGGAGAGGCTGAAGGCTCCGCAGCCGGCACTCTTTCCCCTGAGAATCTGGGAGGCCCGGACAACGTTCGTGTAATTGCCGCCCGCACAGCCGGCAATGATGCCCTGCTGTACCATGAGCTTTCCATCCTCAGTCACCTTGTCCAGCAGCGTGAAGGGAGCCCGTCCTTCGGCAACCTGCTCGGCCTTCTTCTCCGTCTCGCGCAGGATATCCCCAAGGTTCTCATACAGCTCATCAATCTCATACGCATTCGAAGGATGGAACGGCAGCGCGATCATGGGCCTGATCGTGCTGAGATCCACTTCGACACAGCCGTCGTAATAGGCATTCTCGCCAGGATTGAGTTCCTGATAGGCTTCCGGACGCTTGTGTTCCGTGAGGAATTTTCTGGTTTCCTCATCCGTTCTCCAGATCGAACTCAGGCAGGTCGTCTCAGTTGTCATGACATCGACCCCGTTCCGGTAATCCTGAGACATCGAGGAAACACCGGGCCCGACGAACTCCATGACCTTGTTTTTGACATAGCCGCACGAATAGACGGCGCGGATGATCGCCAGGGCGACATCCTGAGGCCCGACAAACGGTTTCGGTGCTCCCTTGAGATAGATGGCAATGACCTCCGGCCGGGCAATGTCGTACGTCTGCCCCAGGATCTGCTTGGTCAGCTCGCCGCCGCCCTCACCGATGCCCATGGTCCCCAGGGCGCCATAACGGGTATGGGAATCCGAGCCGAGAATCATTCTGCCGCAGCCGGCAAAATTCTCCCGCATATACTGATGAATCACCGCGACATGCGGGGGAACGAAGATACCGCCGTATTTCTGCGCCGCCGTAAGACCGAACAGATGGTCATCCTCGTTGATGGTGCCGCCGACCGCGCACAGGGAATTGTGACAGCAGGTCAGCACATAGGGAATCGGAAATCGGTCCATTCCCGAAGCCCGGGCTGTCTGAATGATGCCGACATACGTGATGTCATGAGAAGCCATCGCATCGAATCTGATCTGCAGATGTTCCATACTGCCGGAAGTGTTGTGCGACTTCATGATGCCATAGGCAATGGTTCTCTGCCGCCCGGCCTCCCGGTCCGCTTTTTTCCCGGTGATCTGCTGCAGTTTTCCTGCTTCTGCCTCCGGCACAATCGTGCCGTCCTGTGCCAGATAAATGCCGCCTTCAGATAATCTGATCATAAGAATTGCCTGACCCCGCAGGGTCCTTCTCCTGTCTTTTCATCATAAAGCACACATACCGGTCAGCTGGATCACAGTATGTGTACTGTTCAGATGCCTTGCTGCTTACAGCTTCTTGATCGAGGTGCAGACCTCATACCAGACATAGGGCTCCGGATTGAAGGCCTTGCCGGCATAATGATGTGCTTCCAGCACCTGGTTGACCTGATCAAAGAATTCATTCAGGTCCTCGCCTTTTGCCCTGGCATTGTTGTGATGCAGTGGCATCATGATCTGTGCCCCCATCATTTCCATCTGACTGGCATAATACTCCGGCGTGTAGTTTCTGATTCTGTGCCGGAGCATGATATTGGGCCTGTCATTGCCCAGCTGCTTCACATGCTCCTCGAAGTCACGTCCCGCACTGAAATCAATCCTGAAGTTGTTCAGTGTCTCAATCATGAAATTGAAGACGTACATGTAGCCTAACGGCCCGGTCATGTTCGGTGTAGGAATATTGAACTCCTCAGAGGCCTGCGTCAGGTTTGCGGGATCATCCGGTCTCAGGAAATAACCTTCCCGGAAGGACCGGTTGTCATGCGCGCCCGGATATACCTTCAGGGTGAAATCATCAAAGTAATAGGTATTGCCGGGATAGATCGGATAGATTGCACCATACGGGATGTTGTAGACCCGGGCCACCTCCGTCGCGGCATCCGCCGGCACCAGCACCCTGCCGTAAAACCTGTTCCACAGATCACCGACGATATTGCAGTGATCGCCATGGGCATGACTGATGATGATGTAATCAGCTCCGGTAAAATCGTTTACCGTAAAACCTGTCTGCTTATAGACTTTTAATTCTCGTTTCTCCTGCTCGGTCAGTTCCTTGCCCTCTAGGTTGCTGCCATCCCAGATAAAAGGATCCGTGACGATCACCTTTCCATTCGGCAGAGCAATTTCATAGCACTGTACGGAAATCCATCTGATCTTCAAAGCCTGTGATACTGCTGCGTCCTTATATGCTGCCATAGTTCCTCCTTTAATTATTCCAGTCTGATGATGTCTTGCAGAGATTCTGATTATTTTATATCCTGTATCGATTTTCAAAACATTCCTTAAATTCATATTTATCGTCCCGCTGCACGCGGAATCCGAAGGACCCGGATTTCGGAAATGAAGCCCCGGAATCCGGACAGAAATCCGAGCGGATGTACTGCCCTGCTCGATTCTTTTTCTGCAGTGCTTTCCGCAGCGGATCGGCGTTTGTACCGCAGAAAAAAACTGTTCTTCAATCCTTTCCGGCGCACGCCCGGTTCAGCATTTTCTGCCGTGATGCATGCCTCGTCATGCCTGCAGAGCAACGATCACTTTCCTCTCGGAAGGGCTTTCTGATCCGTGTTCTGGCAGCGCCGTTTTTTGGCTTTTTCAAGCCAAAGAAAGCCCGTCTGTCAGGATTGAAAAGGAGCAATCGGCAGCCGCCTGGCATTCAGCCGGCCGGTCTGCAGATCCCGCGGTTTACTGCATGTCTTTTCCTCCTCGGCAAGGCAGTGCAGGCAGCGGCAGTACGGCAGCCATTTGGGACAAACACTGTTGCTGTCAGAAGCTGCCTTACCGAACTGCCTGACGATACGGTATGATTAGGTCAGCTGGATGACGGCGCTGCTGACGCCGTAAGGAGATTCTGACTATGGAAAATGTTCACATTGTCGACCAAAGTTTTCTTGCCGGAAAAGGCCTGTTTTATGTCGGCGGCGAATATGTTGAAAAAGACGGCAAGCATATCCGCTGTCATCAGATGTTCGTCGAAGTCTACGAGCCGAAAGAAATCCGCTGTCCCTATCCGGTCATCTTTCTGCATGGGGCCGGGCAGACCAATGTCTGCTGGCTCATGACACCGGATGGCAGAATGGGCTGGTGCGACTACTTTCTGAAGAATGGTTTTGTCGTCTGTCTGGCCGAGCAGCCGGCCCGGGCAAGATCGGCTTATCATCCGTCTGTGGACGGTCCTTCCATTTACCATCCGGTCGAAGGACTGCAGGAACATTTCATGGACCAGAACGGCTTCTGGCCGCAGACCAAGCTGCATACGCAGTGGCCTGGCAGTGCAGAAGACTGGGAGGACGAGACATTCCGGCAGTTTGCCGACTCGCAGGTCGAATATCTGCCCTCCAACACCGACTCCCAGAGGCTCGTGCTTGAGGCCGGCGGGGAACTGCTGCAGAAGACCGGGCCGGCCATTCTGCTCACGCATTCTCAGGCCGGGCCGTTCGGCTGGCTCCTGGCCGACCGCTATCCGGAACTGGTGCGCGGCATCGCTGCGGTGGAACCGTCAGGTCCGCCATTCACCAGAGACCTGAAGGATGGCACCGCACATGACTATGGTCTGGCCGGTCTGCCCCTGCATTTTGAGCCGCCGGTGGATCAGCCGGAGGAAATCGAGACCACTTTCTGCAAGGCGCCGGATGCCCTGCACAATGACGGCTGGATCATGAAGGAACCGGCCAGACAGCTGCCGAATCTGAAGGGCATTCCCATCGTGATGCTGACAGGTGAAGCCTCTTATCATGCCGGCTATGACTATCTGCTGTCCACGGTGCTCAGCCAGGCG
>CAIFEQ010000004.1:0-85140 GCA_903789495.1 uncultured Erysipelotrichaceae bacterium
CTCATGAGGAGCTCGCCTTCTTTTTGACAGGGTACCGATTATTGAGCGCTTACGAATTCCTTGCACAGATAATCCCGAAAGCGCAAAGTCTGTGCTGTCAGATAGCCACTCGAATTCCAAGACAGGCAGATGTATCTGCTGCAGCGAGGTACGTTCACCTGTAGCAGGGCAATATTGTCACCACGGACTTCACACCAGGTGATTTCCGGAACCAGAGATACGCCGATACCGGCCTTGATGTATTCCCGGACAATGGAAGGACTGTCACTTTCCAGAATGATGTTTGGTGAGAAGCCTGCCATGGAGCAGTAATAGTCAATAATAGTCCGCAGGCCTTTGCCTTTCTGCAGACAGATGAATTCATCGTCAGCGAATTCGGAGAGTCTGACACTTTTTTTTGCAGCCCGGGGATCACTTTCCGGAATGGCCATGACGAGATTTTCTGCCATCAGAGTTACGGTATTGTCATTATCTACCGGCGTATTGCTGGAGAAGAGATGCAGATCCCAATGACCTCCTTCCTGCGGTGCGGATTCTGCTTGCATGATTTCAAAACGTACATCTGGATGCTGAAGTTTATAACGCATCAGCAGAGCAGGCATGAACGTTGAGGCAGCCCCCAGAGCAATCTGAATTGTCTGACTGGTCGTGTCCTTGGCACTGTCCAGTTCTTCCTGCATCGCATTCAGTTCACTGAGAATCTTGATGGCATACCGCTGGGCAATCTTCCCATAGGAATTCAGAACTACGTTACGTCCTACCCGATCAAACAGACTGACACCGAGATCCTTTTCCAGAGACTGAATGGAACGGGACAGACTGGGCTGGACAATATGCAGCTGTTCCGCTGCCCGTGAGACACTCTCCAGCTCCGCTGTCTTGACGAAATACTCAAGTTCTGAAATGGTCACTGCCATACTTATTTCCTCCTCGCGTATCCATAACAAAAATAGCATTAATAAGACATTTATAATATATATTTCTGCATGATTCACAATGATACGGTAAACTTAGCCAATTTTTTAACAATTAAGGAGGTTTGCTGCATGAACTGGAATCTGCAGAAAGAGTCCAAGCAGCGGCGTATGGACCGCGCTTCGATTTATGCGTCCGGCAAGGTCGTCAAGACCAAGGACATCGTACCGTTCCTGGAATCCGTTGTAGAACCAGGAGACAAGGTGGTTCTGGAGGGCTGCAACCAGAAACAGGCGGCCTTCCTGGCTACATCATTAACCCAGGTCAGTCCGGAAAAGGTCAATCATCTGAACATGATCATTCCTTCCATTTCCCGGGATGATCATCTGGAACTGTTCCGCAAAGGCATTGCGGAAGAACTGAACTTTTCGTTTGCCGGTGTGCAGAGTCTGCAGCTGGCCGACATGGTCAGCAAGAATCAGCTGCGCATCGGTGCCATTCATACCTATCTGGAACTGTATGGCCGTCTGTATACCGATCTGACGCCTGCCGTCTGCCTGGTGGCAGCGGACAAGGCAGATCGGAACGGCAATCTCTATACCGGCTATAACACCGAAGAAACGCCGATGATTGTCGAGGCGGCTGTCTTCAAGAGCGGCATCGTCATTGTTCAGGTCAATGAGATCGTGGATACCCTGCCCCGGGTCGATATCCCGGGTGATTGGATTGACTACATTGTCAAGGCAGATCAGCCCTATCCCATGGAGCCCCTGTTTACCCGGGATCCGGCCAGGATCAAGGACTATCAGATCCTGATGGGCATGATGGTCATCAAGGGGATTTATGCAAAACATGAAGTCCAGTCCCTGAACCATGGCATCGGGTACAACGGGGCAGCCATTGAACTGCTCCTGCCGACATATGGAGAAGAACTGGGTCTGAAGGGGAAGATCTGTACGCACTGGGTCCTGAACCCGCATCCGACTCTGATCCCGGCCATTGAACATGGCTGGGTCAAGCAGGTCACGGCCTTTGGCGGTGAACTGGGCATGGACCGGTATACCTCCGCCCGTCCGGATATCTTCTTCACCGGCAAGGACGGTTCCCTGCGTTCCAACCGGGCCGCGGCCCAGGTCGCCGGTCTGTACGGCATGGATCTGTTCTTAGGCGGAACGCTGCAGATTGACTACCATGGCAATTCTTCCACCGTGACCAACGGACGTCTTTCCGGCTTCGGCGGTGCCCCGAACATGGGCAACAGCTCCGGCGGCAGAAGACACCTGACCAAAGCCTGGATGGATATGGCACCGGGGCATGGTTCCATGATCTCCGGCCGCAAGCTGGTGGTCCAGATGGTGCATTCCAAGTCAAAATTCGGGCCGGCCTTTGTGCCGGAACTGGACGCCGTGGAGATCGGCCGGAAAGCCGGCATGGCTGCTCCGCCGGTCATGGTCTATGGCGAAGATGTGACGCATGTCGTCACGGAACAGGGCATTGCCTACAACTACATGGCGGAGTCTGCGGAAGAGCGGACACGCCTGATGGCCTGTGTGGCCCAGGGGACGCCGTTAGGCGATACGGTCACCCCGGAAGAAATTCAGGCCTACCGCAGGGCCGGCAAGGTGGTCCTGCCGGAGGATCTGGAAATTGATGTCAGCCGGGCCAATAAGGACCTGCTGGCAGCCAGATCCCTGGATGAAATCGCCGAGATCTCCGGCGGTCTCTATGAGGTCCCGGAGAAGTTCAGAAAGTAAAGAGGAAAGGACAGACATATGGCAACACAGAAACAGCTGGAAATGCAGGAAAAGAAGGAACAGCTGCAGCAGGGCGGCGGGGAAAAAGGTATTGCCCGCCAGCATTCCCTGGGCAAATTAACGGCCCGGGAGCGGATTGAAAAACTGCTGGACGCAGGTTCCTTCGTGGAAACCGGTCTCTTCATTCAGCATCGCTGCACCAACTTCGGCATGGAAAAGAAAAAGGCACCGGGGGACGGTGTCATTACCGGCTACGGGACTATCAACGGCCGTCTGGTCTATGTCTCTGCCCAGGACTTCACGGTCATGGGCGGTTCGCTTGGCCAGATGCATGCCGCAAAGATTGCGGCCTGCCAGCAGGCAGCGCTCAAGACCGGTGCACCGATGATCTCCATCAATGACTCCGGCGGGGCCCGGATTCAGGAGGGGGTCGATGCGCTGGACGGCTTCGGCAGGATCTTCTTCAATAACACGATCGCGTCCGGTGTCATTCCGCAGATCTCGGTGATCCTGGGACCGTGCGCCGGCGGCGCGGTGTATTCTCCTGCCCTGACTGACTTCATCTTCATGGTCCGGGGTATCGGGCAGATGTATATTACCGGCCCGGCCGTCATCAAGTCCGTTACGGGCGAAGAGATCACAGCCGAGGCACTGGGCGGGGCCGATGTACATAACAAGACCTCCGGCTGTGCGCAGTTTGCCTGCGCCAGTGAAGAGAAATGCTTCGAACAGATCCGGACCCTGCTGAGTTACCTGCCGCAGAACAACAATGAGAAAGCACCCGTGTATGCCTGCAGCGACGATCTGAACCGTACGGACGAAGCCCTCAATACCGTCGTACCGGAGAATCCGGCCAAGGCCTATGACATGTTCGCTGTCATCCGTTCTCTGGCAGATAACGGAGAATACTTTGAAGTCCAGCCCTTATATGCCCGCAATGTGATCACCTGCTTCATCCGTCTGAATGGTAAGAGTGTCGGCGTCATTGCCAGCCAGCCGAACTTCATGGCCGGCTGTCTGGATATCAATGCCAGTGACAAGGCAGCCCGGTTCATCCGGACCTGTGACGCCTTCAATATCCCGCTGCTTACGCTGGTTGACGTGCCGGGCTTCCTGCCGGGCAAGGACCAGGAATACGGCGGCATCATCCGGCATGGGGCAAAGATGCTGCATGCCTACAGCGAAGCCACCGTACCCATGGTGACGGTCATTACCCGCAAGGCCTATGGCGGCGCCTACATCGGCATGTGCTCCAAGGCCCTGGGAGCGGATTATGTCTTCGCCTGGCCGGATGCCGAAATTGCCGTCATGGGTGCCCAGGGAGCAGCCAACATCATCTTCTCCAAGGAGATCAAGGCTGCGGAAGACCCCGCCGCCAAGCGGCAGGAAAGAATTGCCGAATATCAGGAGACCATGATGAATCCGTATGTCTCTGCCGAACGGGGCTATGTGGACGACATCATCATGCCCAGTGAAACCCGCAAGTATGTCATCAGTGCCTTGGAATCCCTGCAGGGCAAGCGGGTACAGAGACCCCTGAAGAAGCACGGCAATATTCCGCTGTAACAAGGAGAAGACCATGTTTACAGGAAAGATCACCATGAGTCAGGCTGGTATCGTCTGTCTGTTCTCCCTGCTGGTTGTCTTCGCGGTGCTGTTTGCCCTGGTCGGCATCATTACCCTGACCGCCAAGCTGACCCATAAGGAAGACAAAACGGCTGTACGAGAAGAAAAACCAGCGGCGGAAGAAGCAGCTGTGCAGAAACCGAAGGACGACAGTCAGGCCGTCCTGATTGCCGCAGCAGTCGCCGCATATCTTGGCACAACGAACTTTGTCGTATGCAGTGTCCGTACGGTATCAGAACCGGAATCGGGCTGGGAGAGAGAAAGCCTTGCCCGTCAGCTACATTGAGAAGGGTTGAGGAGAAGAGCTATGTCAGTCAGAAAATTCAGAATTGTCTTAGATGGCGTTACGCATGAAGTAGAAGTCGAAGAGCTGCCCGCTGCCGGCAGTGCAGCACCTTCACCGGCAGCAGTCAGGGAAGCCCCTGCAGCAGCCGCCAGACCGGCACCTGCCGCAGCACCCAAAGCACCTGCCACTGCGGTCAGCGGTGCCGTCACTGCTCCGTTACAGGGCACCATCAATGACGTATGCGTCAAGGAAGGACAGAGCGTCAAAGCAGGAGAGAACCTGGTCATCATTGAAGCCATGAAGATGGAGAATGAGATCGTTGCCCCGAAAGACGGCACCGTATCCAAAGTGTTTGTTCATAAGGGAGATCAGGTATCGGCCGGAGATCCGCTTGTCACGGTGGAATAAGGGGACTCTTCCATGGGTGATATTCTGATTCAGTTCTGGGAGAAGTCCGGGTTTTCGCAGCTCTTTGCCCTGAATGTGGAACTGTTCGGCATCAGGCTGCCAGGCAGTTTCATCATGATCTGCATGCCTGTTTCTTCCTGTATCTGGCAATCAAAAAAGGCTATGAGCCTTACCTGCTGATACCCATTGCCTTCGGCATGCTGCTGGTGAATCTGCCTCTGGCAGGGATGATGAAAGAAGCGGTAGGGGATGAAAACGGCGGCCTCATTTATTATCTGTATCAAGGTGTAGACAAAGGTATCTATCCGCCGCTGATCTTCTTATGTATCGGAGCAGGGACGGACTTCGGACCATTGATTGCCAATCCCAAGAGCCTGCTGCTGGGCGCAGCCGCCCAGCTGGGTATCTTCGTAACCTTCTTCGGGGCCATTGCCATGGGCTTTACCGGTCAGGAAGCCGCTTCCATCGGCATCATCGGCGGTGCCGATGGACCTACTGCTCTGTTACTGACCTCACAGCTGGCTCCGCATCTGCTTGGTGCTATAGCTATTGCGGCTTACAGCTACATGGCGCTTGTACCGGTCATTCAGCCGCCCATCATGCGGGCGCTGACGACATCGGAAGAACGCAAGATCAAGATGGATCAGCTGCGAGAAGTGTCCAAGACTGAAAAGGTCATCTTCCCGATCGTTGTAACGCTGTTTACCTGCCTCTTATTACCGGATGCCACACCGCTGATCGGTATGCTCATGCTGGGCAATCTGCTGAAGGAAAGCGGCCAGGTACCCCATCTTGTCAGCTGTCTGCAGAATTCCCTGATGTACATCATCTCCATTTTCCTGGGTGTATCTGTCGGAGCCAAGGCCACGGCAGAGATGTTCCTGAAGGTACAGACACTGGAAATCCTGATTCTCGGCATCGTGGCTTTCTCGCTGGGAACGGCTGGCGGCGTGCTGCTGGGCAAGCTGATGAGCAAGCTGGACCATGGCAAGACCAATCCGCTGATCGGCGCGGCCGGTGTCTCGGCTGTTCCGATGGCGGCCCGGGTGGTGCAGAAGGAAGGGCAGAAGTATAATCCCTCCAACTTCCTGCTCATGCATGCCATGGGACCGAATGTGGCCGGGGTCATCGGCAGTGCGGTCGCCGCAGGGATGCTGCTGCTGTTCTTCGGATAAAACAATACAGCCATACCTGCGCTTCCATAGAACCGAGATCAAGAAGTTCCAGGATTATGAAAGAGGCATCGGATCTTCAGATTCCGATGCCTCTATGATTAATACAGGAACAATCTGCTCAGATATGGAATTCGTCCATGTGAGTGACGACGTGAGTCCACATCGACACCCGTTCAAACATGGAATCAGCGACAGCATACTCTCTGTCCGTATGATTCCATTCACCGCGTACGCCGCAGCTGCACAGAACCGGAGTGCCGGCTTCGGCAATGATGCTGGCATCACTGCCGCCGCCCAGGAAGATGCTGGAAACACCATGCATGCCTTCCGCTTCACAGACATGATTGACAAACGCGCACAGTGCCTTGTTCTGATCGGTTTCTTCAAAGCCGCCGCCTGCCTTGCCGATGGAATATTCAATGGTCACACCATCCACTTCCGGTTTTTCAAAGAGCTCTTTCAGCTCTTTGGTAACACGGGCAATTTCTGCCTTGCTGGCAAAACGGCCCGAAAAGACCAGTTCACAGGTGTCCGGGATCACGTTGGCGACGGTGCCGCCCTTGATGATGGCCGGGTTCATGTTGGTGCCCAGTTCCATGTTGTTCATGTTCTGAATGGCAATGACCTTATAAGCCGCTTCCAGAATTGCATTGCGGCCGACTTCATAGTTATTGCCAGAGTGTGCTGAAACGCCATGGAAGATGGCCTTGCCGCCTAATGCCCACTTGCGGCCGGTGCAGAGCTTATAGTCCACCGGAGAGGTCTCCATGTTGAAGGCTGCTGCACAGCCGTCGGAATAGCGGTAGATGATCTTGGCCGCAATGTCATGATGCTTGCCGCCTTCTTCATCACTGCAGAAGCAGATGCGGATCGGCCGCTCGTCATAGCCAATCGCATTCAGCGCCTTGAGTACATACAGGGTAATGATGACGCCGCCCTTCATATCCAGGACACCAGGGCCATGTGCCTTTCCTTCCTCATCAATGCGGAAAGGATCTTCACCGAAAGTGCCCTTATCAAACACTGTGTCAAAGTGTCCGGAAAACAGGACCGGAACTCCCTTACGGTCGGCGCCCAGCACACCGGCCACAACCGGCAGGGCTTCCGGTTCTTCACAGTAAACCTTGCAGTCCACGCCGGCCTCACTGAACTTCTTCTGCAGCCAGTCTGCTGCTTTCAGCATGTTATCCTTTTCCCGGTAGCTGCCTTCCAGATTCACTAATTCATGCCAGTCATTAATGATATCCTGCTGGTGTTCCTTTACAAATTCTTTAATTTTCTGATTCATTTTTTCCTCCGAAAAAGTCCTGATAGCTGCGCGATATAAAAAACGCAGCTCATTCACTTGCCAGAGAAATGAGATTTCCAGAATCATTGTAGACAGGAGAAATGGGCATACTATGTAACATTTGCAACAATAAATTTAAAAAACGGCAACTTATATTTAAGGAGAGATGACCAGATATATGAACATCGATAATCTGAATCTGGATTATTGTTTTTACGCTTCTGAAGACCTGAGTGCGTTCCGGCATCTGATCGAAAATCTGGTTCCGGAAAAGGTCAAGAAGGGTATGGAAATCATGGCTGAGAATACGCCATTCAACGGATATACCTATCTGATCAAGGAAGGTCTGACGTTGGCTTCTTTTCTGACAGCCGACGGCATGGATCATATCCGGTCGATCTGCGGGCCAGGCACCCTGTATGGCTACCGTGCCTGCATGACGGGCAAACCATACAATACCACTCTGTCAGCGTATACCACTGTCAGCCTGTATCGGATTCCCAAGAAAAATCTGCTCCAGGAGCTGGAAAGCAATAAAGATTTTGAACATTTCATGAATCACAGCACGCTGAACAATGGCCTTATTTATCTCAAGCGTTCTGAGTTTCTTGCTCTGCCGAATAATGCCTGCAAAGTCTCCGGACTGCTGCTGTCCCTGGCTCAGCAGATCGGCAAGAAGGGCAGCGGCGGAACGGTCATTCCGATTCCGCTGACTCATGATATCATTGCCAGGATCGTCGGATCCAATCGGGTTACCGTTTCCCGGATCATGTCACAGCTGATGAAAACAAAGTGCATCACGAAAAATTTCGGCTACTACGCGATTCCGGACAACAATCTGCTGAAAGAATATTTCCTGCATAATTATCAGGGCACGCGCTGAAAAATCGGCGCGTTTTCTGTTTTTGTAACATACGGCACAGGCATTTGTGAGAGAAAAAACTATTCTGTAATTAACATTTGCCAGTGAGATTTACCGTTTTGACAACAATGTTTCAACAAATATGCCTGCATGTTTTCTGAAAAAAGGGGTTTTATTATGTCGGAAGCTGCAAAGGCTTCACCAAAGGCAGCACCTAAGAAGAAGGGGTTCCGTCTTCCGCATCTGTTTTTCCTGATTCTCATCATTCTGATGCTCTGCAGTCTGCTTACCTACATCGTTCCGGCCGGCCAGTTTGCCGCGGACGCAGACGGCAATCTGATCGGCGATCAGTTCTCTTTCCTCGGCTATCAGACACCGGTCAGTCCCTGGCAGGCCATCAACCTGTGCCTGACCGGTCTGGCCAATTCCGGAAAGATCATCGGCCTGCTGCTGGCAGCCGGCGGTTTCTCTGGTGTTGTGCTGGCAACAAAGTGCATTGACAACATGATTGACTTCGCCATCTATAAGCTGAAGGACAAGGGCGTCAAGATTCTGGTTCCGGGTGTCTTCCTGATCTACTGCTTTGTCGGCTGCTTCGCCGGCGGCGACCAGATCATTGCCATGGTGCCGATCGGACTCATGTTTGCCAAGAAGCTTAGACTCGATCCGATCTGCGGCCTGGCAGTCGTTCTGTTTGCCTATCATGTCGGCGGTCTGAGCTCTCCGAACTATGCGCAGATTCCCCAGATGCTGATGGGCGTAGACCTGTATTCCGGCTTCGGCGTACGGGTGGTCATCTTCCTGATCCTGAGTGTCATTGCAATGTTCCCGATCCTGAAGTATGCCAACAAAGTTGCGGCAGACCCGCATAACTCCGCTCTGCCGGTGGAAGAATGGCTGCCGCAGTGTGATGCCCAGGTTGACGATAGTGCCATCAAGGAAGTTCAGCTGGACAAGCGTTCCATGTGGGGAACCATTCTGTTCCTGATCGAACCGGTCCTGGCGCTGATCTGCGTCAATGGTCTGGGTATCGGACAGAATGCCATCGTCAGTGTCTGTATCATCATGTCTATTGTGATCGGCTTCGTCATGGGCTTCAATATGGACCAGATCGGCAATGCCTTTGCCAAAGGTACTGCCGGCATGGCATTCGTCGGTTTCGTCATCGGCATTGCTGCTACGCTGAGCCTGGTCATGGCCCAGGGCAATATTCTGCATACGATTGTCTATTTTGCCTGCAAACCGCTGGCCGGGCTGTCCAAGGGCGCTGCGGCTATCGGTATGTCCATGGTCATTACCGTCATCAACCTGATCATTCCTTCTGCTTCTGCCAAGGCTGCCGTGCTCTGCCCGATCGTTGCTCCGATGTGCCAGATGCTGGGCATCAATCTGCAGATCGGTGTGCAGGCCTTCCTCTATGGTGATAAGCTGACCAACATCATCTCTCCGGTTCTGGGTACAACAGTAGCTGCTCTGGGTCTGGCGAATATCCCTTACAACAAGTGGTTCAAGTGGGTATTCCCGAAGATTGTCGGTCTGGCAGTCGTCTGCTGGTTCTCTCTGTATATCCTGACCTTGATGGGCTGGGCGTAATACCGGAAATAACCGAATATCATTACTTTCCAGAAGATGTGCCGGGCGGCACATCTTTTGGCAGTTTCTTCAGGATTATTTCTGATTTCTTTGAGGGAAGACAGATGTCGGCGCGAAGAAGGGTGGACAGATCGGCAGTTCTTTTCAGGCTTATCAAGGAGGAATTCAGAATGTCGACAACAGAGATGAACATCCGTGTGGATACAGAAGTCAAAGAGAAAGTGGAACAGATTTTTCAGAAACTTGGTCTGAGTCTGTCAGAGGCTATCAATCTGTTTCTCAGGGCAGTTATCATGGAAAACGGCATTCCTTTTCCTCTGACGCTGAATGACACAACCACAGCCGCAGTCGAAGAAGGCAGAAACAGTGCAGCTGACATCAGTGCTCATGGTTATCTAAGTATGGATGAACTGAAGGATATTCTTGAAAATGATGATGAGTCATTGTGTGTTAGATGACTGCATGCATGGAAGAGATGAAATCAAAATACAGGCTCTGGCAGATCAGGCTTGTTCCGCTGTTTCTTCTGCACTGGTTTCCTGTAGCAGGTACTGGGTAAAGGCTCCGATGGTATAGCCATCGGTCAGCTCCTTTTCCCGGATCATGGCCTTCAGCTGCTCCGGTGTGCATTCTCTGACATCATGAATGCCTTCATAACCGGTCTTAACTTCGTAATGATCGATCTGAACCAGATACACTGCGGTCAGACGGGAAGTGAGTCCGCTGTCCGGAGCAATTCTGCCCAGGCAGACCGGTTCACTGACTGGCACGGCATGCAGTTCTTCCGCCAGTTCTCTTCTGACATTTTCTTCCGGTGTCTGGTTCGGTTCGGCAAAGCCTCTCGGGAAGCAGTACTGTCTGTCCTGCAGGGCATGCCGGTACTGGTTCAGCAGGATCAGCTTTCCCGCATGGACCGGAACAATCACCACGCCGTCTCCTGCCGTTGGCAGGACTCTTTCATAGGGATAATACTGTTCCTGCTGACCCTGAATCGGGTCAACCAGCAGGGTGTTGAACGGACTGGCATAGATCCTGCCGAAGCGGTAATGATAGAGTTCTTCTGAACGGACCAGGTTTTTCTGGACAGCAGAACTGAAGACATCTGCCAGCTGACAGTCCGGATTCTGACGGAACAGTTCTGGCTGCTCGCGGCAGAAGCTGACATAGGATTTCAGGGCCTTGGAACGGACATAATCGATCGGTACAGCAGTAGCGGCTGATTCAGCCTGCAGATTCTCGGCCGGAATCTCTTCGGGATGAATCTTCCGGATGAACCGGGCATCCCGGATCAGCGTCACGGTGCCGCCCAGGGCTTCGGAAAGGGACAGAATCTCCCGGTCAGGGAACAGGGCCTGCAGACCGACAGAGAAATATTCCGAGGCGATGAGCAGGAGAATCGTCTTGAGGATATTCATGATGGTGTCATGGATCGGCAGGGAGATCTGATCTTCCAGACCATTGAACAGAAGCTCGATGCCGCAGGCAATCAGGAAACAGTACAGACAGCTGCGCAGCTGACGGTGAATCATCGACAGGAGATGTTTCTTCTGGTCTTCCTGCCGTTCTTTCTCCCTGTATTCATAGCGTTGAATCTCTTCCGAAGGGGTTTCGGCTTCTTTGGTTTCATAGTGCAGCAGGCGCACGGCATTGCCGAAGTCCGGTATCTCCTTCTTGAAGTCATGGATGGTGTCCGTCTCTTTCTGCAGGAAGCGCTGATCGGCATGATCGCCATTGTGCCAGTATTCCTTCAGGCGGCGCTGAAAGTCTTTCTGGAAGGTTGGTTTCGGGGCGTCTCTGTTCTGAAGTTCTGAGACGTTATAGCGCTTGGAAGTATTGCAGATGGAGATTTCCATCGTGTAGTTATAGCAGAGGTCAATGATGGCCTCGGCATGCTGCAGAACCTGTCTGTTTTGCCTTGGATCTTCGGCCAGCACTTTCAGCTGGCGCAGATAGATGGACCGGTTGTCCTTGCCCTTCTCCAGCAGAGACTGAATGATCCGGAAAGCCGGCTGGCGCAGGGGATCTTCTTCTGTCCAGTCCAGGTGCATGACCATCTCCAGGATGTCATGCATCCGCAGACCGCGCAGTTCTTCCGGATCCCGCGGGGACAGGTAAATGGCAGGATTGGAACTCAGCTGCAGAATGATATGCAGGAAATCATAGAGGCTCTGCATGATCCTGCGCAGCTCACAGATCTCGTCCTTACTTCTGAATTTCAGCTGAAAGGTATGATCTTCCTGCGGCAGGACTTCCACGAAGAGATCCAGCAGTTCTTCATCTGTGCCGGTGCCGCCCGGCAGGTATTTCCTGATTTCGGAGAGGTCCGAGCAGGACAGGCTTCTGCGGACCAGGGCCAGCAGTCTCTTCTGCGTGAACTTCAGAGGCAGGGCAGAGTAATAGAACTGCCGGTCCTCGTCTACAGAATCCTGCAGATACTGAGAAATGGTACGGATATCGCTGAACTGGGAAATCCGGATCCGGCCGCCTTCAAACAGCTGCAGCAGGTTCTGATAGTATTCGTCATTGGTCAGCAGACGGAAGAAACCGCAGGAGTCCGCCAGCTGGTTATAGGTCATGACCACAATGTTGCCATGTGTGACAATTTCGTCATACAGCGCCTGCTGCGCTGCCGCAATTTCATCATCGCTGTTGCGCACCGAGTCCAGTTCAAAGAGATATACGTATTTTGCCTGCATAGGAAATCTCCCCTTTACTTAAGAACATTCTACTTCTTCCGGATCGGATCATCCGCACCGGACCGACAGCTGGCTTTGGAATGAACATTCAGAATGACTTCAGAACTCTGTTCTTTGGAAAGTCATTTACAGAAAATGTGGCTTTTATTGGACATGACTGACATCTGCTGCGGTTAACAGAGGCAGATCTTACTCCTGCTGAATAGATAACAAAAGAGCTTTTGATTGATGGGAACGCTTAAAATATCTGCCGGCTGAGTACCTTTGCAGGCAAGTCCCTGTTCCTGTGCCGCAGAGTCATAAAACCTGTAGAATAAATACAGATGAAAATTTCCGAAAAATACTCTCTTGAAGAGCTGAAAAAGATTCCGACTTCAAAAGATGAACTGGCTGTCGCAAGCGGCTGGAAAGCACTGTTTGATTCCCATACCCTGTACTTGGCAGAATTTCCGGCCATGCAGAAACGGATCCGGGCCTGGCATGAAGACTGGTCCGGTTCCTTTCAGGTACGCTATGACAATGGTGTTGTGGTGACGCTGGATGGCTGGCCGGAGTCGATGTCAGAGGAATGGAGAAAGAATGACCTGTATGTTTCGCCGCGCAATACCCCGCAGGCGGACGTGTATATGGCCGGGGCCATGTTTTTTCTGGAGAAGAAGCGGGGTCCGTTTATCCAGTATGAAAACACGATGGCGTATCGGATCCGTCAGGATAAGCTGCGTTTTCTGCAGCACCTGAAGAATCAGGAAGTTGAACGTGAGGCAGTAAAACCGCAGGAACAGGTGCTCTCCTTATCCCTGTTTCCCGGAGAAAGCGGGCAGACGGAAGAACATCCGCTGTTTGATGCGGCGTCTGCCTTGGAACAGTACCGGACCGATACCCTGCTGGTCCAGCAGACGCAGGAACTGCTGGCAGAAAACAAGGACGTTGAACGGCAGGTTTCCGCTGCGGATCCGGAACCGGCTGGAGAAAAGGAATCCCTGCATTTCCTGATCCATGTCAGAGATGAGAATGCCTGTGCCTCCTGCAGCGGGGATCTGCAGGGTTCCAGGCTGCTGTCCCTGCACACCGTCCTGTCCGTTCTGAACTATTACTACCGGGAGGAAGGGATTCTGACCGAGATGGAGTATGAACCGGGGGATACTCTGGATGCCTATACCCAGGCTGCCCTGCTCCTGCTGAACCGTTACCTGCGCCAGCATCCCTATACCGTGCAGACGGATGAGAGCGCCTGGCAGTTCTTCCAGCAGATGAGCCGCAGCAGTACCCCGGCCGCAGATGGTCAGGAAAAGGCAGATGCACGCAAGGCGCATCTGGTCCTGCAGCCCCGGATCGTCACGGATACCAACAGCGTGGTCCTGAGTTTCCGCATCGGCCGCAGCGACGGGAAACTGTTTGTGCTGAAAGACTGGCGGAACTTCGTGCTGTCCTATGAAAGACAGGCAAAATACCCGCTGGGAAAGAATGTCAGCCTGGATTTTTCCGTCGAAGACTTTACGGAAGACAGCGGACCCTATCTGTATTTCATCAGCAGCCGGGTCATGGAGAACGAAGAAATCAATGAACGGCTCAGCCGGCGCAGCACCTATGCCCAGCCGCTTACGGTCGGGCACCAGGTCAGCCTCGAAGGCTCTGCCCTGGATACCTTCTATGAACTCACGCTGAACCGGCAGGCAGTCGTATATGACCGCCGGCTTGCCAGAGAACATCCCATCACCATCGGACCGGAACCGGTCTCTTTCCTGATGCAGGTGAAGAAGGTGCTGGATGCCCATCAGGCCTTTGCCGGCATCCAGATCACCGGGAAGATGCCGGCTATCCTGCCGGGCACCGGTTCTCTCTACAGCCTGAGTGACAGCCATCTCTCCCGTCTGAGTCCGGAAGAAGTCCAGATGGTGCGTCCTTTCCTGGGTGTGGCCAGCTCCACCGATGGATCCTTCTCCTTCACCATTGCGCCGCAGCAGTTCCCGGAATTCTATTACCGTATCCTGCCCCGTCTGGAAAGCCAGCCGGGCATTACGGTAAAGGATGAGGCTGCCGAAGAAGTATCCGCCTACCTGCCGCCGCAGGCAGAGTTCTCCTTCCTGCTGGATCTGCAGGAAGATCGGATCACCTGTCAGGCTTTTGTCCAGTATGGGGAGGAACAGCTTCCCCTGACAGATTCGCCTGCGCCGGATCCGCAGCATAAGCGGGATGTGACCCAGGAAATGCGGGTAATCGCGCTGCTGAAGGAGCTCTTTGTTTACTATGATCCGAAAAGCAGGACCTATCTCCGGGCCGTGCGGAATGATGATCAGCTGTATGAATTCCTGACCGTGGATCTGGCCAGGCTGGAAGCCTTTGGACCGGTGCAGGGAACGGAAGCTTTCCGCAAGGTCCATATCCGCCCGGTGCCCCGGATGAAGGCCGAACTGTCTCTGGGGGCTGCAGTCGGCCTGATGGAGTTTTCCGTCACCTCGGAAAATCTGAGTCAGAAGGAGCTGCTGGAAGTCTTTCAGAGCTACAAGCTGAAGAAACGCTACCACCGCCTGCGCAGCGGAGATTTCCTGGATCTGGAGGACGACACCTCCCTGGCGGACCTGGAAGAACTCTTCAGCCAGCTGGATACCACCGATCTGGAGGTGCTCCGCAGCAAGGCCCACATCCCGGTCTACCGGGCTCTGTATGTGAACAAGCTGCTGGAACAGCATGACCAGCTGATCGCCGAACGGGATCAGACCATCAAGGCCATGATCCGCGGCGTGGATAATCTCCGCAACAGTGATTTTGAAGTACCCGAATCCCTGAAGAAGACCCTGCGTCCCTATCAGGTCTATGGCTATCAGTGGTTCTGCACCCTGCAGGCAGCCGGTTTCGGCGGCATCCTGGCGGACGAAATGGGTCTGGGCAAGACCCTGCAGGCCATTGCACTGCTGCTGCATGACAAAGAAGCCGGGGTGCAGGAACCGGCCCTGGTGGTCTGCCCGGCTTCGCTGGTCTTCAACTGGCTGGAGGAGATTCACCGCTTTGCCCCGGCCCTGCAGGCCGTGACCGTCACCGGTACCGCCGCAGCCCGGAAGAAGATCCTGGAACATACAGACGAGGACGTGTTTATCACGTCCTATGATCTGCTGAAACGCGATCTGCCCTTATACGAAGGCCGGGTCTTCAGCGTCTTCTTCCTGGATGAGGCGCAGTACATCAAGAATGCCAGTGCGGCCCAGAGCCGGGCCGTCAAAGCGGTCCAGGCCAGACACCGCTTTGCTTTGACCGGTACGCCGATTGAAAACCGGCTCTCGGAGCTCTGGAGCATCTTTGATTTCCTGATGCCCGGCTTCCTCTACTCGGCCAAGGAATTCCAGGCCCGCCTGGAAGGGCCGATTGCCCATGGGGATGCGGAAGCACAGAAGAAACTGAAGGACATGACCGGTCCGTTCATCCTGCGCCGGCAGAAGGAAGAAGTGCTCAAGGATCTGCCGGAGAAGCTGGAAGAGGTCCATTATGCCAGACTGGAAGGGGAACAGCAGAAGCTCTATGATGCCGAAACGGCCTATGCCAAGCAGCTGCTGAAGACGGCGGAGAAACAAGACCTGCAGCCCGGCAGCCGGGCCCAGGAAAAGATCAGAATCCTGGCCGAACTGACCCGCATCCGGGAAATCTGCTGTGATCCGTCGCTGATCTTTGAAGGCTACCATCAGAACAGCGCCAAACGCCAGGCCTGTCTGGAGCTGATCCAGAGCGGCATCGATGGCGGTCATCGGATGCTGGTGTTCTCCCAGTTCACCTCCATGCTGGCTCTGCTGGAAGAAGATCTGAAAAAGGCCGGCATTGCCTGCTATGTCCTGACCGGTTCGACGCCGAAAGCCAGGCGTCTGGAACTGGTGCATGCCTTCAACGAAGGGGATGTGCCGGTGTTCCTGATCTCCCTGAAGGCAGGGGGAACGGGCCTGAACCTGACCGGAGCGGATGTGGTCATTCACTACGACCCCTGGTGGAATCTGGCGGCCCAGAACCAGGCCACCGACCGGGCCCACCGGATCGGGCAGACCCGGCAGGTGACGGTCTATAAGCTGATTCTCAAGGATGCGATTGAGGAAAAGATCCTGCAGCTGCAGGAAGCCAAGAAGGACCTTGCCGAAGCGGTCCTCTCCGGCCGCAGCGAATCGCTGCTGGCCCTGTCGGAGGAAGAACTGCTGCAGCTGCTGGAAGGATAAGAAGGAGAGAAAACATGCTGAAGATCTGGCCCAAGAACATCCGTCATCTGCTCCAGGCTGCCAGAGGGCAGGCTGAGAGCGATCTGGTGCTGTCCAATGCCCGCATCGTCAATGTCTTTACCGGCGAGATTCTGCCCGGGGATGTGTATGTCTGCGACGGGTTCATTGCCCATGTGGAATATGCCCATCCCGGTCAGATTGATGCGCCGGTGAAGCAGGTCGTGAACTGCCAGGGACAGTATGTCATTCCCGGCCTGATCGATGCTCATATGCATATCGAAAGCACCATGCTTACGCCGCGCAACTTCTGCAAGGCGGTGCTGCCCAAGGGCACGACCACGGTCATCACGGATCCCCATGAGATCGGCAATGTCTTCGGGGTGGAGGGTGTGCGGTACATGCATGAAGCCTCGGAAGACCTGCCGATGCGCCAGCTGATCGACATTCCTTCCTGCGTTCCTTCGGTACCCGGGAAGGAATGTGCCGGGGCAGCCTTCGGGGCGGCTGAGGTGGAAGAGCTGGCCTCTCTGGAACGGGTTGTGGGCCTGGCCGAGATCATGGATTATCCCGGTGTGATCCGCGGGGATGAGCGGATGCTCTCGGAGATCGAGACCGCCGTTGCCCATGGGCTGTACCTGCAGGGCCATGCCCCGATGCTGTCGGGCCGGGATCTGTCAGCCTATCTCTGTGCCGGGCCGATCTCGGATCATGAATCCTCTCAGGCTGCGGAAGGGCTGGAGAAGTTCCGACAGGGTCTGCGGATTGATCTGAATGAATCCTCGATCTGCCATTATGCTAAAAATCTGCTGACCGGTCTGAAGGGCAGCCGCTATCTGGATACCCTTAACATCTGCACGGATGATCGGGAGTCGGCGGATCTGCTCCGGGTCGGTCATATTAATGATGTGCTGCGCATCTGCATCGCCAACGGCATGGATCCGGTCGATGCGGTGAAGTGCGCCACCATCAACAACGCCCGGGAAATCCATCTGGACCGCCTGGGTGCCGTGGCACCGGGCTATGCGGCAGATCTGTGCGTGCTGCCGGATCTGAAGGAAATGAACATGCACCAGGTCTACTATGCCGGTCAGCTGGTGGCGGAAGATGATCAGCTTGTGGTTGAGATTCCGGAGAAACACTTTGCGCTGGAAGACCGGGATTCCCTGAACTTCCGGACCCTGAAGCGGGAAGACTTCCTGCTCAGAGCACCGATGGAAAACGGGAAGATCCGTATTCAGTACGTGGACTATCAGAAACCGGACAGCTCCTATACGGTCTGTGCCAGCCGGGACGTCGAGGTCAGAGACGGCGTGGTCCAGCTGCCGGACAGCAGCTTTCAGTATGCCGCCGTGGTCAACCGCTATGGGGCAGACCATATCTTCGTCGCCCTGGTGCACGGCATCGGGATCCGGGAAGGGGCGCTGGCCTCGACGGTCTCGCATGACTCACACAACCTGACCCTGGTCTATGACACGCCGGACAATGCCCTGCTGGCGGCCAATACCCTGAAGGCGTGCCATGGCGGCATGACCGCCGTGCGGGACGGGCAGGTGCTGGCAGTTCTGCCGCTGCCCATTGCCGGTCTGCTGTCGAAGGAAGACGCCGAACATACCGCCATTGCGACAGATCAGCTCAAAGAAGCGAACCGGTCCCTGGGCCTTACCCGGATTCCCAACCCGCTGTTACGTATTGCGGTCCTGGCTCTGCCGGTAGTGCCGGAGATCAAATTATCGGATCTTGGCATGGTCGACGTAGCCAGTCAGGAGTTTGTCCCGGTCTTTCCGGAAAACTGAATCAACTGAAAAAATGCAGGCATGCCTGCATTTTCAGATGACACCCACATGTCTGAAGGCATTCCAGATGCCGTCATCCAGGATGTCTGTGGTGACCCAGTCGGCCTCTTTCTTGACGGACTCGAAGGCATTGCCCATCGCAATGCCGGTACCGCAGGCCCTGATCATGGGCAGATCATTCTCACTGTCTCCGATCGCCACGGCATCAGCCATGGACGCATGGTACCAGTCCAGAACACGCTGAATGCCGGAGGCCTTGGTGATGTCCCTGTTGGTGACCTCACAGCCGCAGCCGTTTTCCGACTGCAGGGTGACCACCAGGGTGCAGCCGGCCGGAACATGCTGTTTCATGGCCGCAAAGTCGACATCCGTACGCCGGGTGAAGCCGCAGATCTTGTAGATTTTCTCCTCTTCATCCATGTACTGATAGGGGTAGCAGCAGTTGGCCATGGTCTGCTGGATCATGACATTCCTGGGTTTCTGTCCGCCCGAGAAATAGGGCAGAAGATACTCATACGCTTCCTCGTCGCAATAGGCTCCCGCCAGTCCTTCCAGCGACCAGCCCAGGCCATAGGAAGAGAGATACTGCTGGATGACGCTGACCAGGGACTTATCCATGGGGTGATCATAGATCCGTTTTCCTTCGGCATAGATCATCCCGCCGGCCGCAAACACAAACCCGTCCAGTTCCATGTTCAGGTATTTGGAACACTCTGCCAGGGAACGCCCTGTGCATAAGAAAACTCGGGAGCCGTTGGCCCGGGCCTGGCGGATGGCTGCCAGTGCCGAGTCGGGTACCGCCCCCAGGACGGAACTGTATAAGGTCTGATCCACATCCAGAAACAGATATTTCATCTTTTTTTCTCCTGCCGGTATTGTAGCGGAAAGAAGACCGGATATTCGTCTGATTCCGGTAAAGAATACGAAAAAGATCCGGGAAACAGTGTTCTGCAGCAGGTTCAGGATCCTGTTTTCCGGAAGAATTCTGATTAAACACTGTTTTCCTCTTAAATGCAAGAGTTGTACTGATTTTATTTTCAGATATAATCAGCGTATCAATAGTGCGTCGTATAATGCCGTAATACGGTCGGCAGTCTCTACACATCACCGTAAATGATGTACTATGGCGCAGACAGGTTCCTTCTGTTTGTGACACGGCCACTGTTGAGGCATTCGGGATCCGAGTCACAGAAAGGGGGACTTATGTCCAAACTCGCGGATTTTTTTCATTTTCAGGATCGCGGTACCACAATGCGGACCGAAATCGTCGCCGGTCTGACGACCTTCATGACGATGGCCTATGTTCTGATCGTGCAGCCCACTGCCATGGTCGGTTCGGAGACATCTCTGATTGATGTCAACGGCCTGCTCATCACCAAATCGTCCATTGTCGTCGTGGTGGCCCTGGTCTCAGGGCTGATCACCATCCTGATGGCCCTGTATGCCAACATGCCATTTGCCCTGTCGACCGGGATGGGTTCCAATTTCCTGCTGGGAACCATGGTCCAGGCCGGTACGCTGAGCTTCTCGCAGTGCATGGGCATCATCCTGGCGGAAGGTCTGGTGTTCCTGGTGCTCTCCATTCTGGGTATCCGGGATGTCATCGTCAAACTCATACCCAAGAACATCAAGATTGCCATTTCCACGGCAATCGGTTTCTTCATTGCCTATCTGGGCTTCAAGCAGACCGGCATGGCCACCTTTGACGGCGGCCTGGGCATGGGCGACTTCTCCCAGCCGGCGGTCCGTCTGGCCCTGATCGGTCTGATCATCACCGGCATTCTGCAGGCCTACAAGCTCAAGGGTGCCATCCTGTTCGGCATCATCATCACGACCATCCTGGGCATCCCGATGGGCGTTACCACACTGCCGAGCACTTTTGCGGAAGTGCCGAACTTCTCGGAAGTCTCCAATGTCATCGGGGCCATCGATCTCAAGACCATCTGGACCGCCGAGGGCATTGTGCTGATCTTCATCACCTTCTGCGGCGACTTCTTCTCCACCCTGGGCACTGTCCTGGGTCTGGGCCAGCGCTGCGGCTGGCTGGATGAAAACGGCAACCTGCCAGGCATTGAAAAGCCCTTCCTGGTCGATGCCATCGGCACCTGCGTCGGTGCCGTCTGCGGCTGCACGACCGTCACGACCTATGTCGAATCCTCGGCCGGTGTCGAGGCCGGCGGCCGGACGGGCATGACCGCCCTGACCACAGGCGTTCTGTTCATCATTGCCATGTTCTTTGCCCCGGCCATCCTGATGATTCCGGATGCGGCCACGGGTGCCGCCCTGATCTTCGTCGGGTTCCTGATGGTTCAGGGCTTCAAGGAGATTGACTTCTCCGACTTCACCGAAGCCTTCGGGCCGTTCATCATGATCATGTTCACGGCCTACATGGGTTCCATGGCCATCGGCATTGCGGCCGGCATCCTGGCGCATGTGCTGGTCAAGGTCTGCTCCGGCCGGTACAAGGAAGTCAATCCGGGTCTGTACATTCTCTGCATCCCGCTGGCCCTGTATCTCTTCATGTAAGGAAAGGAACTGCTGTCAATGCTGAAACTGGAACCGAAGGACCTGCGCGGTCTGCTGCAGGCGGCTCTGGGGGAAAAGGAAGCCGATACGGTCTTCACCAATGCCCAGGTCGTCAATGTCTTCTCCGGGGAAATTCTGCCCGCGGATGTCTATGTCTATGAGGGCTTCATCTGCCATGTGGAATATGCCCATCCCGGCCAGATCGATGTGCCGGTGAAGGAAGTCATCGACTGCCAGGGGCAGTACCTGATCCCCGGCCTGATCGATGCCCATATGCACATCGAAAGCACCATGCTCACGCCGCGGAACTTCGCCAAGGTCGTTCTGCCCAAGGGCACTACGACCGTCGTGACCGACCCGCATGAGATCGGCAACGTCTTCGGGGTGGACGGCGTGAAGTACATGCATGAATCCTCCGAAGATCTGCCGATGCGCCAGCTGATCTGCATTCCTTCTTCGGTTCCTTCCGTTCCCGGGAAGGAGTATGCCGGCGCGGAGTTCCGGGCCGAGGAAGTGGAAGAACTTGCGAAGCTGGAACGGGTGGTCGGCCTGGCCGAGATCATGAACTTCCTGGGTGTCATCCATGGCGACGAGCGCATGACCAGCGAGATTGCCGTGGCCAGAGCCCATGGCCTGTTCCTGCAGGGACATGCCCCGATGGTGTCCGGAAGAATGCTGTCGGCGTATCTGTGCGGCGGTCCGGAATCGGATCATGAGTCCTCCCTGGCTTCCGAAGCCCTGGAGAAATACCGCAATGGCGTGCGGATCGATCTGCGGGAATCATCGATGACCAAGAATGTCGAAGAACTGATGAAGACCTTCCGGAATGTGCGCTTCCATGACACGCTGGATATCTGCACCGATGACCGCGAGTCGGAAGACCTGCTCACCGTCGGGCATATCAACGATGTCCTGCGCATCGCCATTCAGAATGGTCTGGATCCGGTCGACGCGGTCAAGTGTGCCACCATCAACAATGCCCGGGAGATCCACATGCAGCACCTGGGCGCCATCGCGCCGGGCTATGTGGCAGATCTGTGCGTGCTGCCGGATCTGAAGGCCATGAACATGCACCAGGTCTACTACGGCGGGAAGCTGGTCGCGGAAGACGATCAGCTGGTCGCCGAGATTCCGGATAAGACCTATCCGATCGAGGATGTCAACTCCCTGAATTTCCGGGATCTGAGCGTCGAGGACTTCGTCCTGAAGGCCCCGATCGAAAACGGGAAGATCAGAGTCAACTACATCCTGTATACCAAGCCTTACTCGGCGCTGACCGACAAGGCGCAGATGGAAGTGGAAGTCAAAGATGGAAAGGTCATCCTGCCGGACGAGCAGACCAAGTTTGTCGCGGTGGTCAACCGCTACGGCCTGGATCACATCGCCCTGGCCCTGGTCAAAGGGGTCGGCAATACCTGCGGGGCGCTGGCCTCGACGGTCTCGCATGACTCCCACAACCTGACCATCGTCTATGAGGATCCGGAAGACGCCGTGCTGTGCACCAATACCCTCAGGGAATGCCATGGCGGTCTGGTGACCGTCAAGGATCATAAAGTCCTGGCACTCCTGCCGCTGCCCATTGCCGGTCTGCTGTCGAAGGAAGATGCGGCAGGTACCGCAAAGCTGGCCAATGAGATGAAGAAGGCCGATCGGGAAATCGGCCTGACCCAGATCGAGAACCCGCTGCTGCGGATTGCTACCCTGGCCCTGCCGGTTGCCCCGGCCATCAAGATGTCGGATCTGGGCATGATTGATGTGGCAACCCAGGAGATTGTACCGGTCTTTGCCGAAAACTGAATCTGTACCGAAAGGCGGAATCCTCTGGTTCCGTCTTTTTTCAGCATTATTTATTATTTTGTATATTGGATATTGCACAGAAAAGGGTATACACTGAGGGCAGAAGGTACCAGAAAGAAAGGAGAGCATCATATGAAAGATCTGCAGAGCAGCTGCCGCATGGCGGTGGTGCAAATGGAACCGGTCCTCTTTGACAAGAAGGCAAGCCTGGAAAAGGTTCTGGCCAACATCAGGGAAGCGGCCGGCAAGGCCGACTTCATCGTCTTTCCGGAACTGACCATTCCCGGCTATCCCTATGGCATGACGTTCGGCTATACGGTCGGACACCGGGAAGCCGCCGGCCGGGAAGACTGGAAACGCTACTACGATAATTCTCTGCTGGCCGATGGCAAAGAGTCCAAGGCTCTGGGGCAGGCGGCCAAGGAAGCGGGCTGCTATCTGTCCATCGGGGTCTCAGAGCGGGATCCGCTCAGCGCCACCCTGTACAATGCCAACTTCCTGTACGGACCCGACGGCACCCTGCTGTCGGTGCACCGCAAGCTGAAGCCCACCGGAGCGGAGCGCCTGGTCTGGGGCGAAGCCCAGAAGAACTTCTTCCCGGTCGTGGATACCCCGTGGGGTCCGGTCGGTTCGATGATCTGCTGGGAGAGCTATATGCCGCTGGCCAGAGTGGCTCTGTATCAGAAGGGCATCACCATCTATCTGGCGCCCAACACCAATGACAATCCGGAGTGGCAGGACAGCGTCCGGCACATTGCCATCGAAGGACACTGCTACTTCATCAATGCGGATCTCTTCTTCCGCAGAGACTCCTATCCGAAGGATCTCAACGGCATCGACGAGGTCAACCGTCTGCCGGAGATCGCCTGCCGCGGCGGTTCGAGCATCGTCGATCCGTTCGGGCATGAAGTCTGCGGTCCGGTATGGGATCAGGAAACGATCCTCTATGCCGACCTGGACATGCAGAAGGTGCCGGCCAGCCGGATGGAATTCGATGCCTGCGGGCATTACTCCAGACCGGATGTCCTGGATCTGCGGGTCTACGAAGAACCGGAAGACTGAATCAGCCTCCCCGCCTCCCGAAAGGGAGGTTTTCTTCAGGAAAGATTCATCGGGAATTAACTTGACAGCAACTTCACATATACTATAACGAAGACGAAAGGCATGGAAAAACATGCCTGAAGGAGGAATACAAATGGATTTTGGTCTGAAGGATCGGGTTGTCATCATCACCGGTGCCGCCAGCGGTATCGGCAAGGCCTGTGCCGAAGAGTATGCCGGCGAAGGTGCCTGTCTGGCCCTGGCGGACATCAATGAGGAAGGCCTGAAAGCCGTCAAAGCCTCACTGCCGCAGAACAAAGTGTATATCGAGAAGGTTGACGTCACGGATGCCAAGGCCTGCCAGGCGTTTGTTGAGCATGTGGCGAAGGAATACGGGCACATCGATGTGCTGGTGAACAATGCCGGCACCGCCAGGATGGGCGACCTGGCCACCTTCCCGGAGGAAACCTTCCGCAAACACAGCGAACTGATGCTGTATGCACCGGTGCGCATGATTCAGCTGTGCATCCCGTATTTCAAGAAGAACGGCTGGGGCAGCATTGTGACGGTTGCCTCGATGTTTGGCAAGCAGCCGGGCGGGCTGTTAAGCTATGATGCGATCAAGGCGGCCGACATCATGATCGACAAGGACTTCTCCAACTACTGCGCACCGTTCAACGTCAATGTGAACTCGGTCTGCCCGGGGCCGGTCGACACGCCACTGTGGCATGCGCCGGGTCAGCTGGGTGACCAGCTGGCGGCCATCACCGGCAAGTCAAGGGATGAATCCATTGAGTGGTTTGCCAAGACCAACATTCCGATGCAGCGGTATGCCACGGCCAAGGAGATCGCCGACTGCGCGGTCTGGCTGACCTCCGAACCGGCCCACTACATTACCGGCATCGCCGTGAATGTGGATGGCGGCATGGTCAAGACCACCGTATAATTTGCAGTATATAAAGCACCGGCTTCTGTCTGCATGGACAGCGCCGGTGTTTTCTTCTGCCTTTCAGGCTCCCTGGTGCATGCGCAGGATCTCTTCTGCCGCTTCCTGCACGGCAGAGTCCGCATCGCTGTTCCAGGCCAGGTTGATCACGATCTCGATGGGCGGGTTCAGGGGAATGGCGGTGACGTCCTGCAGGTAGCTGTTCTCGACCGTCCTGCGGGCCAGGAAACCGACCGCCAGACCGCATCTGGCCGCCTGCAGCACAGCATCGGGCTGGGAGGTGCCGCCGATGATGTGGGGATGGAGATTGTTCTGGGCAAACTGGCGCATCATGTAGGCATAGTGATACGTATGCTTGCCGCTGACCAGGACATTCTCGCCATCCAGGTCTTTCAGAGTAAGGGAATGCCGGGCCGCCAGCGGGTGATGGCTGTTGACGATCACCATCAGGGGACTGCGGTCCCAGATGCGTGCCAGAAAGCCCTCTTCCCGGGTGCCCTGTTCGTGATAGTTGCCGGTGATGAAGGCCATGTCCAGTTCCCTGTTCTTGAGCATGGCCAGCAGATCCACCGAACCGCCGATCTGGAACTCCAGCTCGGCCCCGGGGTACAGGGTGGTGTACAGACGCAGCACATCCGGCACGCCGTGTCCCGTAAAGGTCCAGAACAGACCGATCCGCAGCCGGGTGCGGTCGTGGCGGGCGGCCAGGTCCTGCAGAGCGGCATTCCATTCCTGCATGATCTTCTCGGCGTGCTCGACAAAGGCCTGTCCGGCCGGGGTCAGCTCCACCTGATGGGGACTGCGCACAAACAGCTGGGTGCCGAGCTCTTCCTCCACCCGCTGGATCTGCTGGGAGAGGGTCGGCTGGGTGATGTAGAGAATCTTGGCTGCCCGGGTATAGTTCTTCGTCGAAGCCAGGGTCAGCACATAGCGGAGCTGCTGGATTTTCATGTCTTTATTATAGACAATATTTATTACAAAAAATGATTTATCAATTTCCAAAATGACAGCGCATTCACTATGCTGAGGGCAGAAAGAACGGGAGAGGATCATGAAGAAAGAAAATTTTGATGTCGTGGTAGCGGGCGGCGGCAGTGCCGGCATCGCCGCTGCCATCGGCGCATCCCGCACCGGGGCAAGGGTCCTGCTGGTGGAACGCAGCCAGGCCTTCGGCGGCCAGGCCGTCAATTCCTGGATCAGTGCCTACTGCGGTTTCTACTCCAAGGGCAGTGCCCCGCAGCAGGTCGTCTACGGCATCGGCGACGAAGTGCTGCAGCGCCTGAAAGCCCATGGCGAAAACATCGCGCCGACCATCAACCCCAGCACCCACAACGCGTCCATCCGCTTCCGGCCGGTCGTTCTGGCCCGGGTCCTGGATGAGCTGATGCTGGATTCCCGGGTGGACTACCGCCTGGCCACCTCCCTGATCGCCGCCACGCGCGGCCAGGACGGCAGGCTGCAGTCGGTACTCATTCAGGACGATGAAGAGACGGTGGAAGTCAGCGCCAAGGCCTTCGTGGATGCCACGGGCAATGCCAACCTGGTTCACCTGGCCGGCCTGCCCACGAACTGGGGCGGGGAACAGGGGGAAGTCCAGCAGGCTTCTCTGTCCTGCCTGATCGACGGTCTGCCCGCCCGGGAATTCTCCGTGGATGAACTGAGCAAGGCCATCCGCGCGGGAAGAGAGAACGGCATTGAAGGACTCGACGTCGACCGCGGCATGATCGTCAAGGTGCCGGAAGATTCCTATGGCTTCCTGACCATGCCCAGCATTGAACCGGAAAACTTCGGCGGGAAGAACCTGACGAAGAACATGATGACGCTGCGCACCAAAGCCTGGCACTATGTGCAGGCCTTAAGCACGTATCATCCCGATCTCGGCCATGCGAAACTGCTGGCCACCTCGCCGATTCTCGGCTACCGGGAAGGCAGACGCCTGCAAGGCATCAAGACCATTACCGGCGAAGATGCCGCGGCCTGCCGCAAGGATCCGCATACGATCGGCCGGGCCGGCTGGCCGTTTGAACTGCACAGTGCCAACGGCATGAGCTTCAAACAGATCAAGGAAAACGACTGGTATGACATTCCGGCCGAGGCGCTGATGAGCAGGGACTGCGCTAACCTGTATGGGGCAGGCCGTCTGGTCTCAACCGATCATCTGGCCATGGCCTCCATCCGGGTCATGGGCACCGGCTTTGCCAGCGGGCACGGGGCCGGCATTCTGGCCGCCCAGTACGCCGCCGACGGCCAGACGGACATCGAAAAAGTACAGAAGATCTTAAAAGAGCAGAATGCGCTGCTCTGAAGAAATGGGGGAGTCCATATGTCTGAATCCATAAAGGCATCCGTCCGCAAGCATTATCTGACTGTCTGCATTGCCCTGGCCTTCATGTTCCTGTTCCGCTTTGTGCCGGCGATTCCCGGCCTTTCCGCTTCGGCCATGCAGGTGCTGGGCATCTTCATCGGGGTGCTGATTCTCTGGCTGAAGATCTCCATCAGCTGGCCTTCGGTCCTGCTGATTGTCGCCCTGGGCTTTGTGCCGGAACTGAAGTATTCCACCATCCTGTCCGGTTCCTACGGCGGCGGGACCTTCGTGTTCCTGATGTTCACGTTTGCCCTGACTTATGCCTTAAGCCAGACTTCGTATATCAAGCGCATTGCCATTGCGTTCATCACCTCCCGGTTCGCCCAGAAGGGCGCCTGGCGGTTTATCACCCTGTACTGTGCGTCTATCCTGTTCATCGGGATGTTCGTATCGCCGACGGTGCTGTTCTTCGTCTATCTGCCGATTGTGGAAGAGATCTACTCCATCCTCGGCCTGAAGAAGGACGACGGCTTTGCGGCGGTGCTGATGATGAGCACGGTCATCATGTGCGGCATTTCCTCCGGCATGACGCCGATCAGCCATGTCTTCCCGATCCTGGCCCTGAATGCCTATGAGACGGCCTACAATACCCAGATCTCCTATGCCTACTTCATGGGTATCGGCATTCCCTGCGGCCTGATCACCGCCATCCTGGTCATCCTGGTCTTCCGCTTCCTGCTGCACCCGGATACCAGTGCGTTTGCCAACTTCGATGCCGAGGCCTTCACCAAGGATCAGAAGCCGGTGACCAAGGATGAAAAGACAGTGCTCACGGTCTTCATCATCGTGGTCCTGCTTTGGGTCCTGCCCGGCATGCTCAACAGTGCGCTGCCGGACGGCATCCTGAAGACCATCTGCACCAAGATCTCTTCCATGGGCACGGCCTTCCCGCCGATGGCGGGCCTGGTCACCCTGTGCATTCTGACCGGGGAAGACGGCAAGCCGCTGCTGAACTTCAGTGAAGCCTTCTCCAAGGGTATCAGCTGGCCGGCCGTCATCATGTGTGCCGGTACCGCTGCCCTGGGTTCCGCGCTCACCAATGAGGATATCGGCATCACCCTGTGGCTGTCCTCGGCTCTGTCGCCGGCGCTGTCCAGCATGCCGGTCACCCTGATGATCTTCATCTTCTGCTTCTGGGCTGCGCTGCAGACCAACCTGTCGTCCAACAACGTCACCGCAACCGTGGTCGCAACTGCTGCGGTTGCCGTGACCGGTTCCATGACCAGCGTGAATACCATGGGCCTGGTCGTGCTGATCGGCATGATGTCGGCCTATGCGTTTGCCACGCCGCCTGCCATGCCCTGCGTGGCGGTAGCGGGTTCCTCTGGCTGGACGAATACCACCCAGATGATGAAGTATGGCTTCATTGCCATGATCATCTCGGTTGTCATCTTCACCTTTGCCGGCTATCCGATTTCCCTGGCTCTGCTCTGAGTCATGAAGCGGCAGATTTCCTGTGAATGGACATGGCTGGCAGCGCTGCTGATCAACAGCTTTGCCATCACCATTCTGGTGAGATCCTCGTTTGGCATCTCCACGCTGAGTTCCCTGCCCCTGGTCCTGTACGAGATCTTTCCCGTCCTGTCCTTCGGCATGACGAACTTCCTGGTTCAGACCGTCCTGCTGGTGGCAGTGATGGCCATCACCAGGCAGCCCAAGGTCTCCTATCTCTTCAGCTTTCTGATCTCATTTGTCTTCGGACTGCTGATTGACCTCATGGGCGTCCTGACGGCGGGCTGGCCGCATACGCTGGCCTTCCGGATCTTTCTGTTCCTGGCCGGCTGGGGGCTGATCTCCCTGGGCGGGGCGATGTTCGTGCTGTCCCGGCTGCCCCTGATGCCCTTTGACTGTGCGGTCCGGGATCTGGCGGTATACCTGCATAGGCCGGTGCGGCCCATCAAGACCCTGCTGGATCTGCTGTTTGTGACCTCCGCGGCATTACTGAGCGTGCATTTTCTGAAGACTCTGGTCGGTATCGGCGTCGGCACCCTGATCATGGCAGGCAGTACCGGCACCCTGGTGCAGTTCTTCATCGATCTGCTGCAGAGCCATGCCGATTTTGTGTGTACCACCTCTTTGGGCAGAAAGCTGGCCGCGATCGCGGCCATCCAGCCCCGTTGATCCTGAAAGGCACCCGCGTGCGGCGGATGCCTTTTTGATTGCAGCAAATCACGGCCTGTATCCAGGCTGTCGCTCATTTTTCGGCAACGTTTCCGCCGGTCGTATAGATGGTCAGCGCAAGCATGCCGATGCCCAGAAGAACCCAGGGCAGCGCGGCCGTCCAGAAATCCCGGAACGCCCCGCCGGCAAGATAAGCGGCAATCAGGATGAGAAGACTTACCACGGCGATCCCGGCACAGACCAGCAGACCCCGGATCGAGGGCGTCATATCCAGCTTCAGGTCATACTTTTTCAGGAGTCTGCGGAAGCCGGCCCCGCAGTAGGACAGGGTAAGGACATAGATCCCGGCCAGCACCAGCCAGGAAAGCAGTGACGCATGCAGGCCCTGTTCAAAACCAGTGGTGATGAGAGCGGGAATAATCAGAAAGATCAGCAGCAGGAAGAGGGCCAGATAGCGCTTCTGGAAGATCTTCTGAATCATGGCCAGCCGGGAAGCATCGTCGGTAAACAGTTCGTTCTCGGCCGCTGCCGCCTCCCGCGGTTTGGCAAAATAGTTCCAGCCCATGCCGGCATACAGGCATTCCCATCCGTAATCCTTCAGCAGGACTTCATAATCCGGCCGGTTCTGCAGCGGAACATCGCTGTACTCCAGCCGCACCACCATATCGGCCGGTTCGGTCTGTTCAAAGGTATAAAGGCACTGGAAGCGGACCCGGACCAGTTTCCAGCCTTTCTTGAACATGTCCTGAAGCCACTGCTCTTCCGCTTCATAATCGGTGATGGTAAAGAATCTGAAGCATGTTCTGCTCATTTTCCGTCATCCTCCTCAACCACCTGATACAGGTGGCGGATCCGTTTCTTTTCCCGGTCCAGGACTTCCTGACCCAGCGGGGTGATCCGGTAGTACTTCCGTTTGTCTTCTTCCCGGGTAAAGGCAATCAGGCCGTCTTTCTCCATTTTGGCGATCGTCCCGTACATGGTCCCGGGACCGATGGTCAGATTTCCCGCGGTCAGTTCCTTCACCCGCTGCGTGATGCCGTAGCCATGGCGTTCCTGCTGCAGAGAAAGCAGGATGTAGAACGCGGACTCCGTCATCGGTACATATACCTTTTCAATGTGTCTGTCCATAGGTTTTTTTGCTGCGAAGTATCGAACTTAGATATATCGCAGCACGATATATTAATAACAGGATCGGGCAGGTATGTCAAGATCCTGCTGCAGAGAGCAGAACAGAAGGATCCCTGGCTGTTCACCTGATCGGAAGGCAGCACTGCGCCGGAGACCTGCCAGCATGCCTGATGTCATGATCCGCTGCCATATCCGGTTATATACCGCAGGCCGCCGGTCACAGGCAGCGTATTTTCCGCTATAGTAGGAACAGAGGTACGACCATGTCAAAACTGACTGAGCAGGCCATCCGCCAAGCCTTCCGGGACATGCTGGCAGACAGAAGCCTGGACACCATCACGGTTACCGAACTGGTGCACCGGTGCGGCATCAACCGCAAGACTTTTTACCGTCATTACAGCAGTCTGGGGGCTCTGGCTTCCGCCCTGGCCTCAGAAGGCCTGATGCAGGCCATCGGCGAAGACTGCTATCCGGAAAACTGGCAGCGCGGCATGCTGCGGGCCTTTGCCTGGCTGAAGGAGAACCGCAAAGCCGTCGAAAACATCTACGCTTCGGTCTATTACGAAGAGGTCAGACGCAGCACGGCCATTACCATTCATGCAGGTCTGGAAAAGAATCTGACCCGGGCCCTGGAAATCTACCGGGAGAACACCGGCCGGGATCTGGTGCTGAAACCGGATGATACGGATCTGGTTCTGCGTTACTTTACGACCACGGTACAGGCCTTTCTGGAGGAGTACATTGCCCTGGATATGCGTTATGCACCGGCTTCGTATGTGGGACGCATGGAACTGCTGATCTTCAATGAGATGTACCCGATCTTTGACCGCTTCTATGCGTATTATCAGAAACAGAAATGACGAACCGCCGTGTGAGCGGTTTTTTCGATACCCGGAGAAGAAGAAAAAGCAGATCGGCTGAGATCTGCTTTGATGATCTTCGCCGGAAGATCAGTTCATGACCTGCCCGCCGTTGCAGAGAATGTCCTGCCCGTTGATGCCGCTGGCCTCATCCGAAGCCAGGAAAGCGACCATGTCGGCAATCTCTTCCACTGGCTGGAACCGGCCCAGGGGCTGACTCTTTTTCTGGTACTCCCGCACCGCTTCGACCGGGACGTTCATGATCTTTGCGGTCTGCTGGGCAATACGATCCTGCATTGGCGTCAGGATAGTGCCGGGGCAGTAGGCATTGACCGTGATATGGTACCTGGCCAGGGCCTGGGACATGGCCTGGGTCATGCCCCGGATGGACCACTTGGTGGTCGTGTATTCAAAGGTGACCGGGGTTTCCCGGAAGCCGGATTGACTGCAGGCGTTGATGATCCTGCCGCCCCAGGGCTGATTCTTCATGATGGCCACGGCTTCCTTTGCATTGAGGAACATCGAGACCACATTGATGTTGTAGGTATTGATCATGTTCCGAACCGAAACCATCTCCATGGTGCGGATGGGGCAGATACCGGCATTGTTGACCAGGACATCCAGCCGGCCATAATGTTCCTGGATCTGCTGATACATGGCATGAACCTGGTTTTCGTCCGAGACATCCGCTGCCACAGCCAGACAGTCTACGCCGAGGGCCCGGACTTCTGCGGTGGTTTCTTCCGGGGCTTTGAGATCGTTGACGGCCAGATCATAGCCGTCCCTGGCCAGCCGTAAGGCGATGGCCTTGCCGATGCCGGCTCCGGCACCGGTGACTAATGCGACTTTCTTTGTATTCATGCTGTCCTCCTCAGTCGGTATAGCGGCCATGGTTGACCATGACGTTCTGACCGGTGATATTCTGATTGACATCTGAGCCAAGATAGAAGGCAACATTTGCGGCCTCTTCGTCACTGGCCTGGGGACCGACACAGCAGGCATTGACCTTGATGTCCTGCCCGGCCAGCTGACTGGCCATGGCCCGGGTTGTACCGCGCAGGGCCCAGGACACCGTGGAAGACAGGAATTCCTGCGGGTCGGTGGTGAAGGCATTGTCTCTGGACATGTTCACGATGTGGCCGCCCTTGTTCTGTTCCTTCAGGATTTTAACCACGGCATTGGAAACATTCAGTACGGGGATGATGCAGGACGCAAAGGCCTGACGCAGGCTGTCCGGGGCTGTTTCCTCGAAACCTCCGGAAGGGAAGTCTGCGGTGTTGTTGACGAGAACATCCACGGTACCGCTGGCAGCCAGGGCTGCTGTGACGGTCTGGGCTGCCCCGTCTTCCTGCTGCAGATCGCCGGCGGCGTATGCCACGTCCAGCTCTTCTGCCAGCTCCTGCAGCGCTGCTTCGTCACGGTCCAGCAGGACGACCGTATACCCCTTGGCTTTGAATCTGCCGGCTATGGCTCTGCCATAGCGGTTCAGGGCACCGGTCAGAAACACGGTCTGTGTCATCTTGAGTTCCTCCTTGATATTTCCCTCACAAAATAAGGGAGAGCAGGGATCAGAACAATTCCCAGAAAGCCATCGTGTACCGCTTTGGGTACAGAAAGATTGTTCTGGGGCAGAAGAGGGAGGTATGAAAAAGCTCAGAGCCATCTTCTGAACTCTGAGCGGTTCCGGTTATGGCCGGAATAACGGGACAAGGATCCTTCTTATTCGGATTTGATGACGTGCTTGAAGGAGTCCACACCAGCCGCGTGGAATTCAATGCCGGTGACGTTCGGGTTGATCATCAGCGTCTTGCCGATCTGGAAGATCGGCACAGCGCAGGGATCCTCGACCACCAGGATGCGCTCCGCATCGATGTAGTCCTGCCATCTCTTTTCCAGATCATTGGCATCTTCCCCATAGTCTGCCGCATAAAGCAGCCGGTTGAACTCTTCATTGTTGTAGGAACCGGAGGCCGTATGGTTCTCATAGTTGATATAGACATCCAGCGTGGACTGCGGATCCGGATAGTCCGGCGCCCAGCGGGTCAGACAGATCTGATAATCCATCTGCCCCTGCAGCTGCGCCCGGGTCTTCTTCGGCACCCGCTTCAGGGTGACCGTCATGCCCAGGGATTCCAGATTGTACTGGACATACTCACCGACAATCTTGGAGGTATCATCATCGGCCATCATGATTTCCAGCGAGACATCATGGCCGAGTTCTTCTCTGGCCTTGTCATAGTATTCCTGCGCTTTCTCAGGATCATATTCGGTCAGCTGCCCGGCATCATCCCGGAAGTCGTTGCCGTCCGGGCCGGTGGAGACACCCATGGCCACGAAGCCCGCAGCCGGAATGGAACCGTCCTTCAGGACGTTATTGGCAATGGTTTCCCGGTCAATGGCATAGCTGATGGCCTTGCGGAGGTTGAGGTTCTGCATGTCCGTGTTTTCCGGCCGGACCTTGGTCGACACACAAAGGGCCAGATACCAGACAAAGCTGTCCTGGCGGGAGGTGAAGCCCGGTTCGTTCTTGTACTGCTCAACCTGGTCGCCGACGACCTTGACGACATCAATATTGCCGGCCAGGTATTCCATCATGGCCGTCTGGGAATCCTGCAGATAGCGGAAGACAATCTTATCCACATACGGTTCCATTTCATCCGCCTTGAAGTAATACGGGTTCTTCTCAAAGACGTACTGGGAACCGACAGTGTATTCAGTCATCTGGTAAGGCCCGCAGAACAGCAGGTTGTCCACATTCAGGGCATACTGGTCGCCGCAGGATTCATAGAACGCCTGGTTCAGCGGAAAGAAGGAAGGGAAGGAAGTCAGGGAAAGGAAGAAGCCGCAGGGCATCTCCAGATCCACTTCGAAGGTTCTGTCATCCACTGCCTTGACGCCCAGCTGATCCAGACTCATTTCCCCGCTGTGGACTGCCGCGGCATTCTTCACGTGCATGGCATCCAGCAGGAAGGCATAGGCTGATGCCGTTTCCGGATCATCCAGACGCTGCCAGCCGAAGACGAAGTCACTGGCGGTCACCGGCTCGCCATTGGACCACCTGGCGTCGGCAAGATGGAAGGTATAGGTCAGGCCATCCTCGCTGATGTCCCAGCTTTCGGCCAGTTCCGGCAGGATGTTCCCGTCCGCATCGACATCGGTCAGACCGACATTGCAGATGTTATGGACAATAAAGGTCGTGCCATCGGTATTTTCTTCGTAATCCATGTTGTAGATGTCCGTATCCAGCGCTACGGTCAGCGTCGTGGGTTCAGATGCGGAAGTCTGTTCCTGCGAAGATGAAGATGAAACCGTTGAAACGGATGCGGCGCTGCCGGTACTGTCTGCAGCACAGCCGGTCAGCAGACAGACGGCCGCAGTGAAAGCCAGCAGTTTTTTCAGCTCATGCATGTTTTCCTTCTTCTCCCTCTTTTTTCTTCTTTGAACAGCAGATGCAGACGATGGACGGATGGACGTGAAACGAAAGACCAGGCGGATGAGCATTCAGATCTGCTCTGGCGGAATACTGCTCCACTTCCTGTATTCTTCATCCGTGGCCAGTACATAGTGCGTACGGGTCAGGTAATGAAGCGTGCCCTTGTCATAGTCGATGCCTTCCGCTTCCCGGTCATAGACCAGGGCGCGCCGTTTCTTCTCCACGATGGGATTGGCATGCGGAATGGCGGACAGCAGGGAACGGGTATAGGGATGCACGGGATGATCAAAGATCTCTTCGGTCGTGCCGCTTTCCAGCATGTGTCCCATATGCATGACGCCGACCCGGTCGGATATGTAGCGCACCATCGCCAGATCGTGGGCAATGAAGAGATAGGTGATGCCCATCTGTTCCTGCAGATCCTTCATCAGATTCACGACCTGGGCCTGGATGGACACATCCAGCGAAGAGATCGGTTCATCCGCAATGACGAGTTTCGGATGCATGATCAGGGCCCGGGCAATGCCGATGCGCTGCCGCTGGCCGCCGGAGAACTGCTGAGGATAGCGGGAGGCCTGTTCCTGCGAAAGACCGACTCGGTCCAGCATGGCGTAAACCTGTTCTTCCAGATCCTGGCGGTTCTGACAGAGATGATGAATTTTCAGTCCCTCCCCGATGATTTCCCGGATCTTCTTGCGGGGATTCAGGGAAGCCATGGGATCCTGGAAGATCATCTGCATGTTGGTGCGCAGATAGTGCTCATCTTCTCTGGAAAGAGGACCGGAGAGGTCGTGACCGTCAAAGAGAATCTTTCCCGCTGTCGGCTGATACAGCCGGATGATGGCCCGGCCAGTCGTGGATTTGCCCGAACCGGATTCCCCGACCAGACCGAAGGTTTCGCCCCGGTAGATCTCGAAGCTGATGTTGTCTACCGCTTTGACCGTGTAGGTCCGGGACACGCGGAAGTACTGTTTCAGATGCTCCACCCGCAGAAGGGGTTCTTCTTCGTAGTGCACCGTGCTCATTTCAGACCGGCCTCCTTCTTCATCCGGGCAATGCGTTCCCGCAGTTCCGGCGGCATTTCCACCTGGGGTGCCCGGGGATCACAGAGCCAGGAGGCGACCCGGTGATGGCCGCCGACGTTGTACATCGGGGGCTGTTCGCGGTAGTCGATGTTCAGGGCAAAGCGGTTGCGGGGCGCGAAGGCATCGCCCTGAATGGGCAGGATCAGATTGGGCGGCGTGCCGGGAATGGCATAGAGACGGCGGGAATCGGTATGGAGATCCGGCATCGAGGCCAGCAGGCCCCAGGTATAGGGGTGCCGGGGATCATAAAAGACCTCGTTGACCAGGCCTTTTTCGATGATTCTGCCGGCATACATGACGGCGACGTAGTCGGCGATCTTGGCGACGACGCTCAGGTCATGCGTGATGTAGATGATGGACATGCCCTTTTTCTTCTGCAGCTGCTGGATCAGTTCGAGAATGCGGGCCTGAATGGTCACGTCCAGGGCGGTCGTCGGCTCGTCGCAGATCAGCACATCCGGATCGCAGGCCAGAGCGATGGCAATGACCACCCGCTGACGCATGCCGCCGGAAAGCTGATGCGGATACTGGCCGAACCGTTTCGGCGGATTTTCAATACCGACTTCTTCCAGCAGTTCCAGCGTCCGCTGCTTCGCCTGGCTTCTGCTCAGGCGGTTATGGATCAGCATCGGTTCCATGATCTGTTTGCCGATAGGCATCGTGGGGTCCAGGGAGGTCATCGGATCCTGGAAGACCATGGCAATGTGCTGGCCGGAGAACCGCTCACGCACCGTGCGCTGCGGCAGACTGGTCAGCTCTGTGGTTTCCTTTTCGCCTTTGTCATTGACCCAGGTATAGAAGATGGAACCGGAATCAATCCGGCCGTTGGCAGCCAGGATGCCCATGACCGCCTTGACGGTCACCGACTTGCCGGAACCGGATTCCCCGACAATGGCGAGTGTTTCTCCCCGGTAGAGATCCAGCCGCACACCCCGCAGGGCGCGGACCCGGCCGTAGGCGGTATCGAAGGAGACCTGCAGATCCCGGATGCTCAGAATGCGGTCTTTGTTGTCGCGTTTTCCGTTATCCATAGGCCTGCCTCAGTGGCGCTGGCTGGGATCAAAGGCATCCCGCAGCCCGTCTGCCATCAGATTGAAACTCAGAACCAGCGCAACCAGAATCACAATCGGGAAGAAGATCTGGTAGGGATAGATGGTAAAGGACTTGTAGCCATCCGAGATCAGTGTGCCCAGAGAGGCCATCGGGGCCTGCACCCCGATGCCGATGAAGGACAGGAAGGCTTCCGAGAAGATGGCCCCGGGGATGGAGAACATGGACATCACGATCACCTGTCCGAACATGTTCGGCATGATTTCCCGGAAAATGATGGCGCGGTTCTTTTCCCCCAGCGTGCGGGAGGCAAGCACATACTCGCTTTCCTTCAGCTTGAGCATTTCTGCCCGGGCGATTCTGGCCATGCCGATCCAGCCGGTGATCATCAGGGCAAAGATGATGCTGATGAGGCCAGGCGGCAGAACCAGCTGCAGCAGGGTCACGACAACCAGGTTCGGAATGCCGCTGAGAATCTCGATGATCCGCTGCATGACCATGTCCACCCGGCCGCCGAAATAGCCGGAAATCAGGCCATAGGAAAGGCCGATGAAGAGATCAAAAAAGACAGCCGTAAAGGCAACCAGCAGGGAAATGCGCGTACCTTCCCAGACCCGGGTGAAGAGGTCCCGGCCCTGGACATCTGTGCCGAACCAGAAGGCCACGTCGTCAAATCCCTTTTCCGCATAGACATCATGTCCGTTCAGCATGCCGTTGAAGCCCAGCCATTCCAGTCCCTTGATTTTAGGCGGCAGGTCCTGGTACTGAATCTGGATCTCACGGTAGGTATGGCCGGAGATCATGGGGCCGATGATGGCGAAAAAGACAATGACGCAGATGATGACCATTCCCGTCACGGCCCCTTTGTTTTTCCGGAAGTTCAGCCAGACATCCTGCAGGGAGGATCCTGGCGCATAGGTTCTGTCGCGCTGCTGTTCCGATCTGCCGGCAAAACAGAAATCATCCTGCCGCGCTGCCGTTACGCTCATCTCAGGCATCCTCTCCGGCAACCCGGATCCGCGGATCGATGATGCCGTACAGAATATCAATCACGAGCATGGCAAAGATATACAGGGCAGAATAGACGAAGGCACAGGAGATGACGACATTGTAGTCATTGCTCTGGATGGCGGTCGTCGTGATCATCCCGATGCCGGGAATGCCGAAGACCTTTTCCACCACCATGGATCCGGTCAGCAGGCCGACCAGCATCGGTCCCATGATCGTAATGATGGGAATCAGCGTATTGCGCAGGACGTGCTTCAGGACGACCTGCCGCTGCGGCACCCCCTTGGCCTGCACCAGCTGGATGTAGTCGGAATTCATGACATCGATCATTTCCGAACGGGTGAAGCGTGAGATGTTAGCCATCGGTCCCAGTCCCAGCGATAACACCGGCAGGATCAGAGAGGCAAACTGATTCTCTGCATCATATATGATCGGCGTCCAGCGCAGCCGGAAACCGACATAATAGGCCAGCAGAAGCTCCAGGACGTAGGACGGAACGGAAACGCCCAGAATGGCGACGACCGAGCACAGGCTATCCACCCAGGTGTTGTGATGCAGGGCTGCCGCAATGCCCAGCCCGAGACCGGCCAGCGAACCGATGAGCATGGCCAGAGCCCCGATCTTCACCGACAGCTTCAGCGGCTCGCGGATCAGCTCCGCAACCGGCCGGTTGACGCTCAGCGCATAGGAAATGCCCAGATCTCCCCTGAACATATTGCTCAGATACGTAAAGAAACGGACGAAGAACGGCTTGTCCAGACCGTATTTGGCATAAAGCAGTGCTTTCTGCGCTTCCGTCAGCTTGTCATCATTGAACGGCGAGCCCGGCATGAAGTTCAGCATCAGAAACAGCAGAAACAGGATCACAAACAGGGTGACCAGGGCAATCAGGACCCGCTTCAGAATATACTTGGACACTTTGACATAATTCCCCCTCTCCTGTCGGGCTGCCAGAGCAGAGGCATTCTGAATCCGGCAGAGACCCCGCTTTTTCAAAACCCGATTTTAGCCGGGCAAGTTTAAATCACGAAAAATCTTCTGTTAAAATCTCAGAAAACCGGGCAGAAAAAATTTCTTTTGCAGGAAAATTTATGAAATCATAATCTGCATTTAATGAAGCAGCATGCAGGAATGTGTACTGAAAGATATTGATATACATGCATATATACAACACAGATATAACAGAAAATTATCAGCAAGTTCATGTGACGCTGTTAGACTGGTCGTGATGTGCGGCGGATGGTTCCGCGCTGACAGGCATGCATGAAAAGAAATGAAATGGCTGACAGACTGCATGCACGTTTATCCGATCTGCGGACGGTTTTCGGCCCGCAGACAGAATCCGGAAAAGGCCGGCTGATCAATCTGATCAGCAGCCTGCTGACGGGCGTCTATACGATCTTTGTGACCGGGATTTTCTATACCGGCTTTCTGAGTCTCTATGGCATATCCATCACGGAAACCGGCATCATCACCTTCGTGCCCTACCTGGCCAACTGCTTCTGTATTTTCTCGACGCCGGTGCTGAACCGTTTTCACCGCCGCAAGCCGGTTCTGCTGCTTTCGAAGATCGTCTATTATTTCCTGATCATCATTGCCGTCAATCTGATGCCGCTGCTGGTCAGCGATACGGCAGGGCGTGTCAGGTGGTTTACGCTGCTGCTGTTTGCGGCCAATGCGGAAAATGCCCTGTTCTCTCCGGGCTTTACGTCCTGGTTCTATCATTTCTTTCCGGAAGACAATGATCTGCGCGTGTGCTATTACACCTATTCTCAGCTGTTCACTTCCGTTCTGGCCAATCTGGTTCTGGTGATCAGCGGCTGGCTGGCAGATGCGGTACGCGCTCAGGCGGAACTGATCATCGGCTTCCGGTATGCGGCCTTTCTCCTGGTGATTCTGGATGTCTGCGTTCAGGCGCAGGCAAAGGAGTATGAAGAACCCGGTGATCAGGGAAGCCGGATCCGCGATGTGTTTACCGTACCGTTCCGGCACCGGAAATTCATCCGGTGCACGGCTCTGATGGGCTTCTGGACCTATAACTGCAATCTGACCGGTCTCTGGCTGTACCATGTTCTGAATCACATGCACTTTTCCTACCTGGTCATCAATCTGGTTTCCAGCAGCTATATGATTGTCTTTCTGATCATCTCTCCGCTGTGGCGCAGACTGATCCGGAAATATTCCTGGATCCGGACGTTCGGCCTGGCGAATCTGATCTGGGTGCCGACGGAGTTCGTGTTCTTTTTCATGTCTGAGGGCACACGCATGATGTATCCGCTGCTGACTGTCCTTCAGCATTTTCTCAGTACGGGGCTGAATCTTGCCTATGCCAATGTCCTGTACATGAACCTGCCGCAGAACCAGGAGACATCCTGCATCTCCTTTCAGGTCTTTGCCTGCAATTTTGCGGCGTTCCTGGGCGCCATGGTCGGCACGGCTCTGAGTGCCATTTCCGGTGATTCGACAGTTGCGGTGCTGGGCATACCGATCTATTCCATTCAGTTCAACTGCCTGCTGCGCGGTGTCAATATGCTGGCCATGGGCCTGTACTGCTGGCGGCACTGGCAGGAACTGACCAGCGAGAGCGAGATCCGCCGGGTTGAGAACCGGCAGTAAGTCCTGTGTCCTGTACCGCCAGTATGAATTCCTGAGCAGACGCAGGCATTCATCATGCCGCACATGGTCACCGGTTTCTGCGGACAGGGCAGAGCAGCCGGTTCAGGCAGCTTCAGAAAGAAAAGAAAAGCCCGAAAACCACATGCTGTGCGATTAACGGGTATGGATTCATGGTCGGAATATCGGGATTTGAACCCGAGACCTCTTCGTCCCTAACGAAGCGCGCTACCAAACTGCGCCATATTCCGTTCAGCCCTTATATTTTGTGCTTTTTTCGCCGTTTCGTCAACAGACGGAGCCGGAATCCGGGTCCCTTGGAAGGACACACAGACAGCCGGTATAATGAGGGCAGAGGAGGTTTGCAATCATGACAAAAATCAAAATCACTGTCCTGCGCCGGAGTATTTTTGAGGATCTGGTCAAGGAGTATGCCGTCAAGGACTATGGCCTGTGCCAGGCTTTCCAGGACGGGCAGGTGTTCTACACCGACTACCGGATGCCGGAAGGCTTCTGCGGTGAGGCCTGGAAGGCCATCTACCAGTATGTCTTCGCCCTGTATCATGGCGGTACCGATATCTATAACGGACACTGGATCGATGAGAAGAAACATCCCGGTACAGTCGTCAGCTGCTGCAACGACGGGCTGCGTCCGGTGGTCTTCAAGATCGAACGCATCGAGGATACAGAGGAGTAAGGAAGGCCGCGGCAGCGGCTTTTCTTTCCGGGCAGAAGAAAATCCCACACGGTCGTGGGATTTCTCTTACTTCCGGATAACGCGGACCTTGAAGCCGCGGCCCATGGCTTCGATCTTCTCAGCCATCTCCGGGCAGTGGGACATGGTCACGCAGTAGAGTTCCGTTCCTCTGGGACCGCGGTAGACCAGGAAACTGTCGATGTTGATGGCATTGTCCGCAAACAGGCGGGCAATGTCGGCCATGACGCCCGGGACATCCTGCACCGAAATCAGGAAGTGGGTACCGTCAATCCGCAGACCCATCAGCTGGATCAGGGAACTGAACAGGTCCATTTCGGTAATGATGCCAAGGACCTTGTTCTCTTCATCCACCACCGGCAGGACCGCGATGCCGTACTGGCGCATCTTGTCTGCGGCTTCGTCAATCATGGCGTCCGGTGAGATGGTCTTGACGTCGGTGATCATGATCTCTGAGACCTTGGTGCGGCTCAGGAGATACTTCAGTTCATAGACATCCAGACTGGTGTGATTCTCATTGGTGGAATCTTCAATCAGACCGCCGGTGACCAGGCCGATCAGATGTTTCTGCGCATCGACAACCGGCAGGCGGTGGAAGTTGTTCCTGTTCATGATCTCTCTGGCCTGCGCCAGGGTGGTGTCAGGTGAAATGCAGATCGGATCCTTTGTCATTTCATCACTTACAAACATAGGTTGCTCAGCCTCCCAGATATGCTTCTTTCACCCGCGGGCCATTGGCCAGTTCTTCGCCGGTGCCCGACAGAGTGATCTTTCCGTTTTCCAGCACGTAAGCCCGGTCGGCGGCAGCCAGTGCCATTCTGGCATTCTGCTCCACCAGCAGGACGGTTGTGCCCTGTTCATGAATGTCGGCAATGATGTGGAAGATTTCCTTCACCAGCAGCGGGGATAAGCCCATGGAAGGTTCATCCATCAGCAGGATTCTCGGACGGGCCATCAGAGCCCGGCCCATGGCCAGCATCTGCTGCTCGCCGCCGGACAGAGTGCCGGCCAGCTGGTTCCGGCGTTCTTCCAGACGCGGGAACAGGGCATAGACGTGTTTCAGGTCAGCCGCGACGCCGTCTTTGTCCTTCCGGGTATAGGCACCCAGATCGAGGTTCTCTTCGACCGTCTGCGAGGCAAAGACCCGCCGGCGTTCCGGGACCTGGGCCATGCCCATGGCCACGATCTTATGGGAAGGCATATGGGTGATGTCCGTCCCGTCCAGGATAATCTTACCAGAGACCGGGCGGATCAGACCGGAGAGGGTATGCATGGTGGTGGCCTTGCCCGCTCCGTTGGCCCCGATCAGGGTGACGATCTCGCCGTCCTGCACCTCGAAGGAGATGCCCTTGATGGCTTCGATGACCCCATAGCGCACCACCAGATTTTCGACTTTCAGCATGATTACGCTCCGATATAGGCCTTGATGACCTCTTCATTGGACTGGATCTCTGCCGGAGTGCCTTCGGCCAGCAGGGTGCCGTAGTTCAGCACCGAGATCCGTTCACAGATGCCCATGACCAGCCGCATGTCGTGTTCGATCAGCAGGATGGCAATGCCGAAGGTGCTGCGGATCTTCCGGATGTTTTCCATCAGGACATCGGTTTCCTGGGGGTTCATGCCGGCCGCCGGTTCATCCAGCAGAAGCAGCTTGGGATGGGTGGCCAGGGCCCGGGCAATCTCCAGTTCCCGCTGCTTGCCATAGGGCAGGCTGCGGGCCGGCTTGTCGGCATCGTCTTCAAGATGGAAGACCTGCAGCAGGTGCAGGGCTTCCTGTTCCATGTCTGCCTCTTCCTTCTGACAGGCCGGCAGCTTGAACAGACCTTCCAGCAGGGAGTAGTGCATCTGGGTATCCAGAGCGGTCAGGACATTGTCCAGCACCGATTCTTCCCGGAACAGACGGATGTTCTGGAAGGTGCGGGCAACGCCCATGCGGACAATCTGGTTCGGCTTGCGGCCGTTGAGCAGTTCCCCCTCCAGACGGATCGTGCCGTCGGTCGGGGCATAGACGCCTGTCAGCATGTTGAATACGGTGGTCTTGCCGGCTCCGTTGGGACCGATCAGACCGCAGAGCTCGTGCGGGGCAATGGTCAGAGAGAAATCATCCACCGCCCGCAGGCCGCCGAAGTTGATCCCGAGGTGTTCCACCTCCAGCACATTTCTGTCATCCGGCATGTTCGGTGTCCTCCTTTCGGTGCGTGTGTGCCAGCAGGAAGGCCTGCAGGCGGTCGCTGTTCTTGACCAGCATCATGACGATCAGCACGATGGAATACAGCAGCATCCGGTAGTCGGCCACCGAGCGCAGGGCTTCCGGCAGGATGGTCAGGATGACCGCGGCGATCACGGAACCGCGCAGGTTGCCCATGCCGCCGAGGACACACATGACCAGGATTTCGATGGACTTGTCCAGGTCGAAGACACTGGGCTGCAGGAAGGCCAGATAATGCGCATACAGACCGCCGCCGATGCCGCAGAAGAAGGCGGAGAGGACGAAGGCCAGTTTCTTGTACCGGTCGGTGTCGATCCCGCTGGCCTCGGCCGCGATCTCATCTTCCCGGACCGAGAGGATGGAACGGCCCTGGCGGGAATGGATCAGGGATTCGGTGAGCAGGATGATGAGCAGGGCGGTGAAGTAGACCCAGGCAAAGGTCGTGTACTTGGGGAAACCGGAATACCCGGCTGCTCCGCCCAGATACTTCCAGTTGGTCAGGATGTTGCGGACGATCTCCGCAAAGGCCAGGGTGATGATCGCCAGGTAGTCACCCCGCAGCCGCAGGGTGGGAATGGAGACCAGATACCCCAGCAGCATCCCGAGGAGTCCGCCGAACAGCAGGGCGAGCGGGAATTCCACCGCGCCCACCAGGTGCATGGTCCTGGAGAACCAGGCGGCGCCATAGGCCCCGACCGCCATGAATCCGGCATGTCCCAGGGACAGTTCGCCCAGGAAGCCGGAGACCAGGTTCAGGGAAACCGTCAGGATGATGTTGATGCAGATGACGATCAGGATGCCTTCCCAGTAGGCATTCAGGATGCCCAGCGACAGCAGGGTCTGCAGCAGGGCAAACAGGATGGCGCTGCCCAGCAGGCCGCGGACCAGCTTCTGCCGGAAAATCTTGTTCTTCTTCATGCGCGTGCCTCCTTACACCTTTTCCCGGACATTGCGGCCCAGGATGCCGGCCGGCTTGAACACCAGCATGAGGATGAGCACCGAGAAGACGATCGTATCGGAAAACTGACTGGAGATATAGGCCTTGGTCAGGGCTTCGGTCATGCCCAGGATATAGGCGCCCAGCACAGCCCCGGGTATCGAACCGATCCCGCCCAGCACGGCGGCGATGAAGGCCTTGATGCCGGGCAGGGAGCCCATGGTGGGATTGATGACCGGGTAGCAGGACGCATACAGCATGCCGGCGACGGCAGCCAGTCCGGACCCGATCGCAAAGGTCAGGGAAATCGTCTGATCGACATTGATCCCCATCAGCCGGGCGGCGTCGGTGTCTTCCGACACGGCCCGCATGGCCTTGCCCATGTTGGTCTTCTGGACAAAGAAGTTCAGGATGAGCATCAGGGCAATGGAAACGCAGAAAGTGATGTAGTAGTTGCTGGAAATGGTCAGGGCTCCGATCTTCAGAGCCGGCAGATGGATGAACGTCGTATAAGGTTTCGGGTTGGCCGAAAAGATCAGCTGGAAGAGATTCTCCAGGAAATAGCTCATGCCGATGGCGGTGATCAGCAGACTGATCCGCGAGGCATTCCGCAGCGGCCGGTAGGCAACCTTTTCAATCCCCATGCCCAGCAGGGAACAGCCGGCGATGGACAGCAGGACCGCCAGATACCAGGGCATCCCGGCCGACAGGCAGACCCAGCTGAGATAGGCACCGACCATGATGATGTCCCCGTGGGCAAAGTTGATGAGCTTGGCAATGCCGTAGACCATCGTATAGCCCAGCGCGATCAGCGCATAGATGGAACCCACGTTCAGTCCGTTGATGAACTGCATGAGAAACTGACTGAAACCTGACATGTTTCCTCCTTTCCTGACAGTGCCAAAAACAGGGGAACCATTCTGTTCCCCTGTGGTGTTCGTTCAGGGTCTGCGCTTACTGATACCGGACGTATTCCCCGTTCTGGATGGTAACCATGATCGGCTCCTTGATCGGATCGCCGTTCTCGTCGAAGGAGATCTCGCCCAGGATGCCATCATGGGTAGAAGAGGCAATCGCCGCACAGATGTCAGAAGCCTTCAGGCTGCCGGCCTTTTCAATGGCTTCCAGCACCAGCATGGTGGCGTCATAGGAGTTGATGCCGAAGGAGTTGATGTCTTCGCCATATTCTTCCTGATATTCCGCCATGATGCTCTGGACGGATTCCATATCCGGGGAATACTGGTTGACAAACACGGCACCTTCCAGCGTCGACACATCCGTGGTGGTGGTCAGCACGCCATCCCAGCCGTCGCAGCCCAGGAACTGCGCGGTGATGCCCAGCGCTCTGGCCTGCTCGCAGATCATCGTATCTTTCTCATAGTAGTTCGGAATGAACAGGCAGTCGATGTCCTGCGCGGCGATGTTGGTCAGCTGGGCATTGAAGTCCGAGTCAGAAGAACCGAAGGACTCCGAAGCCAGCACCTGGCCGCCCTTGGCCTCGAATTCAGCCGTGAAGGATTCCGCCAGGCCGGTGGAATAGTCATCATCGGCGTTATAGATGATGGCAGCGCTTCGTAAGCCCATGGTGTCATAGGCAAAGTCTGCCATTTCCGTGGCCTGCTGCGGATCGGTGTAGCAGGTCCGGAAGACGTTGGAGCCTGCTTCATCCGTAAAGGCAGCGGCCGTCGCAGAAGGAGAGACAATCGGGACGCCGGTATCCGCGGAGGCACCGGCTACGGCGATACCCTCGCCGGACAGGGTCGGTCCGATGATGGCCGCAACCTTGACATCGGAAACCAGACGGTTATACAGGCTGACCGCCTGGGTGGCGTCGCCTGTGGTATCCATGTAATCTGTCGCTACGGTAATGCTGGTGCCATGCTCGGCATTCCAGTCCTTGACCGCCAGCATCGCGGCATTCGTGACGGCAGTGCCGTACACGGCCGTCGAGCCGGAGCGCGGTCCCAGGGTGCCGATGGTGTAGGAAGTCAGATCGCCGGCAGCGGTATAGCCGGTGTCACTGGCTGTCGTGGCACTGCTGGTGCTTTGTGAAGAAGCCGAAGCGGTGGAAGTGGAGCTGGTGGACTCGCAGGCAGTCAGCGTAAACGCCAGGGCTGCCGCAAATCCTGCTTTCATCATCTTATAGTGAGATTTCATGATGTTCCCCCTGTTCTCTCATCTGCTGAGATGTAATGCATTCATTATAGTGATTTTACCGGGTTATAACCGAAAAAGTTTCAAAAAAATTAAAAATTTAATGAAAAATAAAATGTAAAGACGGAATAGTTTTCATTCAAAGAAGGAAAAGAAGGGCCGCACCGGACACGTTCCGGCCTGCCGGAAACCTTCTGCGGACAACAGGAACCAGAGATTTTCAGAAAGCAAGTGTTCAAGCCATGTTTTTACCTTTAATCAGACAAAAAAAATTAATAATGCTGTAAATAACCGGAAAACAGTTTGAAGTTTCTGTCTGCAGAATTAACACAATCTTATCTTGACAAATTTTTATCAAGTGCTTTCTTGACAAAAATTTATCATGCCAATACGATCGGATCTGCATGGGACTGGATGTCCCAAGGAGGAGAGAAGTATGGCAGATTTAAAAGGTAAAGTTGCGTTGATTACGGGCGCGGCGGCCGGTCTGGGAGCCGGTATTGCCGAGGCGTATGTCAGATCGGGTGCGAAGATCTGCATGGTCGACCTGTCCAAGGGTGTCGAGGACACGGCCGCCAGTCTGCGCAAAGAAGTGCCGGGTGCGGAAATCATCACCTTCGTCGGCAACGTGGTCGACAAGGAACAGATGAAGGCCGCGGCCAAGGCGACGGCAGACAAGTTCGGTTCGCTGGACATCTGCTGTGCCAACGCCGGTGTGTGCCGTCTGGCACCGTTTGAGGAAATGACGGACGAGACCCGTGATTTCCATATCGATGTGAATATCAAGGGCACCTGGAATACGGTGCAGGCCTGCATTCCGTACATGCTGAAGGAAGGCAAGGGCGCCGTGGTCATTGCCTCTTCCGTCACCGGTGATATTGTCGCGGACGGCGGCGAAGCGGCCTATGCCATGACCAAGGCGGCTCTGGTCGGTCTGACCCGCTGCCTGGCCGTCGAATATGCCCCGAAGCACATCCGGGTCAACTGCAGCCAGCTTGGCTATGCCCGGACCCCGATGGTCGAGAAGATGGCGAAGGAATCCAATCCTGCGGATCCGGAAAGCGCCATCGCGGATATCGCCCGCAACGTCCCGCTGGGGCGGCTGGCCAAGCCGATTGAGGTCGGCAACCTGTTTGCGTTCCTGGGCAGTGATGATGCCTCTTACATCACCGGCGCACAGATCGTCATTGACGGTGCCGCCACGCTGCCTGAGACCAACTCCATGGGCACCAACTGAAACCGATTCTGCAGCTTGTCAGGGAATCGGTTCCGGGGGAGTCGGTTCCCTTTTTGAACGACATGATCTGAAAGGGGATATTGTATGTCACAGTCAAACAGCGAACAGGGCGGCGGCCTGCAGAAGAGTCTGAAACTGCTCTTTGTCTACACGGTCGCGACTGGTTCGATCTTTACCTGGGTCAGTTACTGGGATTCCGTCTTCTTCGGCTACTGCGGTTCCGGTACCTGGCTGGCCTTTGCCCTGATGACACTGGTCATTCTGCCGACGGCACTGGTCTATTCGGAGCTGGCGCCGCTCTTCCATACCACCGGCGGGGAACTGATCTACAACACCGTCGGCATCAACAAGCATGTGGGTTTCCTGGCTTCCTGGCTGATCATGGCTGCCTGGATTGCCGTACCGCCGGCCGTGGTCATGGCCATTGCGACCTGGATCTCACGCACCTTTGCGCTGAACCTGACGTTCGGCAATACCATGCTCATCGGCATCTGCATCCTGTTCCTGGTGTTCTTCCTGAGTCTCCAGGATATCCAGGTGCTGGTCAAGGCGCAGGCGACCTGCCTGTTTGTCAACATGATCTCGACCGTCCTGACCGGCATTCTGATTCTGTTCTCCGGCCACTGGTCGCTGTCGAACATGAGCGGCGGCCTGTTCTGGAGCGGGATTGACAGGCATCTACGGCATCCCGGGCTGGATCATCGGCATGGCGCTGCTGATCACCCCGTACTTCGGGTTTGAGACCGTGCCGCAGATGGTGGAGGAAGGCGATTTCCCGATCAAGGATTCCAAGAAGGCCATCTGCGGTTCCATCATCACCTGCGGCACCATCTATACGTTCTTCTACTTCTGCGTGGCCGGTCTGGACAACGTAAGCAATCTGCTGGCCGGCGATGCGGCCAACGGCTTCATGACCATCATCAACATGCAGCGGACGCTGGGCTGGACGGTCTGGCCGGTGCTGTACGGCTTCTTCTCGGTCCTGATGGGCCTGGGGGCATCGATCCTTGGCTTCTGGATGTCGACCGTCAGAATGCTGTATTCGATGAGTGAGAAGAACTTCCTGCCGCAGTCCTTCAGCCGGCTGAATAAGCACAAGCAGCCGATCCTGCCGAACATCTTCCTGCTGGCGATCTCGCTGATCTTCCTGCTGCTCATGAATGCCACGACCTTCATGAATGACTTCTTCAACCTGATGTCCTTCGGCTGCGCCTGTGCGTATGCCCTGACGATGATCTCCGCGGTGCGGATTCATCAGAAACATCCGGACTGGAAGAGTCCCAACCCGGTCAGGGGCGGCAACTTCATGCGGTTCCTGGCCATGTGCATCATGATTGCGATTGCCTTCTTCTGCACGCTGGGCCAGGGCATCGGTTCCTGGATCTCCTTCGGGGTGTATCTGGGCGTCGGGGTGCTGCTGTGGCTGGATATGGTGCTGGTGCGCTGGAAGAAGACCAAGGTGGTCATCCAGACACCGGACGGCCTGAAAGAATACTGACACCTGCAATTCCCGGGAAATTCCCGGGAATTCTGTCAAAGGGGATACTATGAGTGATCTGACACAAACGCAGACTCCGACGCAGGAGAACCATCTGCACAGGAGTCTGAAACTGATCTACGTCTACGCGATTGCGACCGGCGCCATCTTCACCTTCATCGGCTACTGGGATTCCATCTTCTATGAGTACTGCGGACCGGGCACCTGGCTGGCCTTCCTGCTCATGACCCTGATGATCCTGCCGATCGCGTTTGTCTACTGCGAACTCGCCCCGATGTTTCCGGAAGCGGGCGGGGAACTGATCTACAACACGGTGGGACTGAACAAGCATCTGGGCTTCCTGTCAGCCTGGCTGATCATGCTGGCCTGGATTGCCGTGCCGCCGGCGGCCGTCATGGCCATTGTCCAGTGGCTGTTCCACATCTTCCACATCTCCTCCAGTTTCCTGGTCCTGGAGATCGTCGCCGGCATCGCCCTGGTGGGATATTTCTTCCTGAGCCTGCAGAGCGTGGAGGTGGCCGGCAAGGTGCAGCTGATCATGCTGGCCCTGGCCATCATCGGCTGCGTGGCGGCATCCATCGGCTTCATGACCTCGGGTCTCTGGAGTCTGGACAATTTCCGGAACTTCTTCTACACCCAGGCCTCGCCGCAGCTGGGCATTCCCGGCTGGATCATCGGCCTGGCCTTCCTGATCACACCGTTCTTCGGCTTTGAGACCGTCCCGCAGATGATCGAGGAAGGGGACTTCCCGCTCAGGGATTCCACCAAGGCCATCTGGGGTTCGGTGGTGACCTGCGGCATCATCTATTCCTTCTACTTCATCGGTCTGGGCGGCATGCCGGTCCAGCACCTGGTCGAGGAGGGCGGGGCAGCCGTCAACGGCTTCCTGGCCATCAGCATGATGGAGGAGATGGGCGGCGGCTGGCAGACCGCCTCCATCCTCTTCGGCATCACCTCGATTCTCTGTGCCATCGGCACCTGTCTGCTGGGCTTCTGGCTGTCCACGGTGCGGCTGCTCTATGCCATGGGCAAGAGCAACTTCCTGCCGGCTTCCTTTGCCAGACTGAATCGGCACCAGCAGCCGATTCTGCCCAACGTCCTTCTGCTGGCGGTCTCGATTGCCTTCCTGATCCTGCAGAATGCCGGCACCTTCATGAATGACTTCTTCAACCTGATGGCCTTCGGCTGTGCCTGTGCCTATGCGATCACCATGATCTCGGCCATGCGCATCCACCGCCGGCACCCCCAATGGGCCACCTACCGCCTCAGGGGAGGCAGCTTCACCCGGGTCCTGGCGCTGGTCATTGCCATCGTCGTCGCCTTCTTCTGCACCCTGGGACAGGGGGCAGGTTCCTGGATCTCCTTTGCCATCTATCTGGCCATCGGCGTCGGCCTGTGGCTGTGGATGGTGCTGGTCAACTGGAAGAAGGCACCGGTCATCGTCCAGACTCCCGACGGGCCGAAGGAATTCTGAATCTCTGATCAGAAAAGATCTGCACCTGCATGCAGATCTTTTTATGCGCTGACTTCTCAACAGACACCGGTTATCTGTGGAAAGGATTCTCGCCTTTGTAGAGCTGATCAGCCGGCTGATTCCAGCCGATCTCCTCCGCCGGCACGCCAAGATACCGGAAGGTATCATACACGGCTCTGCCGTAATGGCCGAACATCACCGCCCCGTGATGCGGGAAGTTCTTCTCAATCAGCCAGTAACGGTAGAAGCGGCCCATCTCCCGGATGGCAAAGACGCCGATACTGCCGAAGGACCGGGCGGCAACCGGCAGGATTTCTCCTTCCGCCGCATAGGCTCTCAGCTGGCTGTCGGCCGTGGACTGCAGACGGTAGAAGGTGATTTCCGACGGCTTAAGATCCCCCTCAATGGTGCCGTCGCACCACTCCTGCGGATGCGTACGGGCCATGATCCGCTGATAGGACAGATGCGGGTTCTGCAGAAGCTGGCTGCAGGTATTGCCGCAGTGGAAACCCATGAAGGTATCCGTGAGCTGATAGTCATATTTTCCCCGGATGGCTTCGTCATACATGTCATGCGGCACACTGTTGTTGATGTCCAGCAGGGTGGTTTCCCTGCCGGAGATGCATAAACCGATGTATTCGGACAGGGTGCCGTAGATATCCACTTCGCAGGATACCGGAATCCCCTTTTGCATCAGACGGCTGTTGACGTAGCAGGGAACGAAATGGAACATGTCCTGGAAGGCCGGCCAGCACTTGGTGGTCAGCGCCACGTACGGCCGGTATCCCCGATGTTCTTCGGCCCAGTCCAGCAGCGTCAGTTCATACTGAGCCAGCCTGTTCAGCATCGCCGGTTCTTTTCCGGCGGTGTAGCCCATTTCCCGGGCCATATCACCAGCGGTATCCGGGATGCGCGGATCATCGGCATGTTTCTGGTAGGCTTCAAACAGATCCAGCTCGCTTTCTTCCTCGATCTCCACACCGAGATTGAAGAGCTGTCGGATCGGTGCATTACAGGCCAGGAAGTTGGCCGGCCGCGGGCCGAAGGAAATGATCTTGAGATGGGCCAGACCGTAGACTGCTCTGGCGACCGGCAGGAAGTCATGGATCATGTCGGCGCATTCTTCGGCATTGCCGACCGGCTCAGCCGGGATATAAGCCCGGACATTGCGCAGCGCCAGGTTATAGCTGGCATTCAGCAGGCCGCAGTAGGCATCGCCCCGGCCGTCCATCAGATCCTTCTGGCTCTCTTCCGCGGCGGCACAGAACATCTTCGGTCCTTCGAAGTGTTTCGCCAGCAGGGTCTCGGAAATTTCCGGGCCGAAGTTGCCCAGATAGACACATAAGGCATTGCAGGCATGGGCCTGGACATCTTCCAGGGCCTTCACCATGTCGGTTTCACTTTCGATGATCGTGACCGGACATTCATAGAGATCTGCCGCATCATACTTCCGGCTGTAGGCTTCCACCAGGGCCTTTCTTCTGTTTTCGGCCAGAGAAGCCGGGAAACAGTCACGGGATACGGCAACGATGCCGACTTTCATCACAGGTACATTATTCATCTTGGTCTCCTCCTATTCTGTGACATCAGGATTCTTTCCGCTTAAACCGAGATACGTGCCGGCGGGACAGCCGCCTTCCGGATGACCGATCAGCCACTTGTTGACCGCTGCCAGCAGCTTCTCCTCGCCGCTGACATCTGCCGGCCGCACCGGCAGGGGAAGGTTGGTTCCTTTCGGCAGGATCACTGCGACCCGGAAGGCGGTCTGTTCGTCTTTGCCGCAGGGGGCATAGTGCAGGGTGGTGGCATAGAGCTCCACCATCGTTCCCTGCGGGATACGGAAGGCCCTGACCTGCTCGGTGGACATCCGGAACTGCGCATCCAGATCGCTTCTTTTTGCGACAAGAAGGATGACATCTGTGCCGCAGGGAATATTGATTTCGGAACTGCGGTGGTATTCCAGGGCATTGAGCCGGGTGTTCTGTCCGCTGCAGTAACCGATCTGGATCGGCATACAGCCAAAGACGCCTTGCGAAAGATCCCTGGCAATCGGCAGGGCTTCCAGACGGGCATCAGATGGTTCATAGCAGGTCGTGCCTTCCGGGCAGGGCGTTTCGGCCATGACCTTCAGCAGGTCCGTCAGATCATAGCCCCGGATGACTCTGCCATAGGCATGAAACAGGGGATCCGTCACTTCATGGATTTTCACAGGTGTTTAGGCTCCTTTCTGGAAAAACGGCTTCAGGGCCGGATACAGCAGACGGAAATTCTGATACTTCTCCTCATAGGCCTGCACCAGTGCCGGCTGGGGATGAATGGTTTCCCGGACCTGTACCAGCGCATCGGCGGCTTCCTGCACACTGCCATAGACCCCGGCAGAGACCATCGCCAGCATGGCGGCGCCCATGCCCGGTCCTTCTTCACAGGCCGGGACATCAATCTCCAGGTTCAGGACGTTGGCCATGATCCGGCGCCACAGGGGACTCTTCGCTCCGCCGCCGCAGATCATGGTGCGCTGCGGGCAGATGCCATCCTCGCGGGCCGCTTCCAGCATGTCGCGGATGCCGAAGGCCACGCCTTCCAGAATCGCCTGGGTCATGTCTTTCCGGGTGCTGTCCAGCGACATGCCGATGAAGGCGCTTCTGGCCCGGGGATCATTCCACGGACTGCGCTCTCCCATCAGATACGGCAGATAGTAGACATGGTTCTTTCCGAGGTTCTCTTCAATGCCGTTCTGTTCTTCGGCAAATTCTGCCGTCTGCAGGATTTCTTCCATCCACCATTTATTGCAGGCAGCTGCGCTCAGCATGCAGCCCATCAGATGATAATGGCCATCCGCATGGGCAAAAGCATGCAGGCGGGCGGAAGGATCACCCAGGAAGGAATCCGAGGAGAGAAACAGTGTCCCGCTGGTGCCCAGCGAAAGATTGCAGCGGCCCGCTCCGACGGTACCCGTTCCGACCGCCGCAGCCGCATTATCACCGGCGCCGGCCGCCACGATCACCTCATGGCTTAAGCCGAGTTCTGTACAGATTTCCGGTTTCAGCGTGCCGATGGGCGCATAGGACTCATGGAGATGCGGCAGCTGTTCTTCCCGGATGCCGCAGAGATCCAGCATCTCTTTCGACCAGCAGCGGTGCTTCACATCCAGCAGCAGCATGCCTGAGGCATCGGAATAATCCGTGCTGAAGGTGCCGGTCAGCCGCCAGGCCAGATAGTCTTTCGGCAGCATGATCTTCCTGGCCTTCCGGAAGTTCTCCGGTTCATGTTTCCGTACCCAGAGCAGCTTCGGGGCGGTAAAGCCGGCATAAGCGATATTGCCGGTCCAGGCCAGCAGCCTGTCCTTCCCGACGGTTTCATTCAGATACTGCACTTCTTCGGTACTTCTGCCGTCATTCCACAGAATGGCCGGCCGGATCACCTGATCCTGTTCATCCAGCATGACCAGTCCATGCATCTGACCGCCGAAGCTGATGCCTCTGACCTCTGTTCTATCCAGGCCATCCAGCAGCTTCTGCAGTCCTTTCAGTGTCTGGCGGAACCAGTCTTCGGGATTCTGTTCACTCCAGCCGGGATGCGGAAAGGAAAGCGGATAGTCTTCCGAGACGATCCGGACGATCTTTCCCGTCTCCGTCATCAGGACCAGTTTCACTGCTGAGGTGCCAAGGTCTGTTCCGATAAAATACATAGTCTTCTTCCTGCTTTCTGTCAGCGCTTTCACTATAGCATGGACCATGTAACAGGATCCGTGCAGGAGGAATAAATTCCGCCTGCGCTGTTCCCTGTCTGCCATGCAGGCTGCCGGGCAGAATGGCTGCGGATCCTGTGCGGAAAAATGCCCGGCAAAGAAAAACCGATCCGGCAGGGGATCGGTTGAAAACAGGGGATTCAGTTCAGACCGCCGCGGTGATCGCAGAAATAGAAGATGGTCATCCCGCTGGGACCCAGGTGGGCACCGATAACCGGACCGACCCGGCCGATGATGACTTCTTTGACTTTGCCGGTATCAAGCACCTTCTGCTTGAGGATTTCGGCATCTTCCGGGCAGTCGCAGTGGCAGATCAGCACCGGTTTGTCCGCCTGCGCGGGATCCAGCCGGGCAGCCATGCATTCTGCCAGCTTCGACAGCGAAGCCTTGCGGCCATGGGCGGTACCGATAGCGACCAGGCGGCCCTGATCATCGATGTCACCGACCGGCTTGAGCTGCAGCAGTGTGCCGGCAAAGGCGGCGATGTTGGACAGCCGTCCGCCTCTTCTCAGATGGTTCAGGTCGGACACAGTCCACATGTAGTTGATGTGCAGACGGGTCTCCTCCAGCCACTTGGCATTGTCTTCAATCGACATGCCGTTGTCCCGGTTCAGGGCAGCATAGTAGATCTGGTAGCCCATGCCGCCGGTGGCCCCCAGGGAGTCCACGATGATCAGCTTGCGGTCCGGGAATTCCTCCTTGAGCATCTGCTGCGCCAGCAGAGCGTTATCGTACGTCGAGGACATGCCCGAAGTGAAGCAGTTGTACAGGACATCATTGCCTGCCTGCAGCAGAGGACGGAAGAAGTCCAGATAGTTCTGCGGGGTAATTGCCGTCGTAGAGGCCATCACGCCGCCCTCGACTTTCTGATAGAAGTCGTCCAGGGGAATCTCGGCATTATCATAGGTGGCCTTGAACTTGAAGCCATCCGTCATGGCTACTTCCATCGGAATGACCAGAATACCCTCCCGGTCGGCATATTCGGGAATGATATCACTGCATGCATCGGTAACAATCTTATAGTTTTCCATATCCTTCTCTCTTATGACTGCTCCTATTCTATAGGAAGGCCAGAATACGGTACAACAACAAAATGCCTGTTTTGTTTCCCGGCCCGGAGCCGTCCCAAAGGTACAGGAAATCAGCCGAAAAAGCAATCCATACCGCCGGAAATTAAGATTAAGACCCGGTGCGCGGCGTGACCGCCGGCAGCCGGGTCTTATGGGGGGCACTCAGGCGCCTGTCAGAGGAACAGGCGGACGGTTCAGAGGGTAGGGTTCCACCTTGTGGATGATCGGATTGGAATGCTGGCTGAAATCCAGATCCCAGCTGCCGGGCAGACCGGGGGAAACCGGCGTGACCAGCACATCGCCGCGGTTGGTGATCGTGCCGGACGAGAGAGTGACCCGGACCTTGAACTGCAGGGTCACGCTTCTGCCGGGTGCCAGTTCTTCCAGCAGCCAGCAGACTTTGTTCTCCTGCGCCAGATAGGTGCCATGGTAGGCCTTGGTCATCTGAGCGCTGCTGGTGAATTCCGTGCCGGCAGGGATCAGATCCTGCACGGCGACACAGCGGGCGGTGACGGTATCCGGATTGGTGACGGTCAGGGTATAGGTGAGCTGCTGGCCGGGCCGCACGGTACCGCCGGATTCGACGGAGGCGGCTTTGCTGATCTGAACCGTGGCCAGCCGGATGGGATGAGCGGTCTGATTGGAAGAGGAATCCGGTTTTTCAAGCGTGCCCGGCGTGCCGGGGTCGCTGGTATAGATCCGGAAGAAGGCCTGATTGCGCAGAGTCTGTCCGATTCCTTCGGCGTCTGCCTGCACCTGGAAGCTGCGTGTCACTTCCGTTCCCGGCTTCAGCATCCTGATGATCCATTCCACGCGCTGCGGATCTGCCAGGACGGTGCCGTCATCGGAGACGGAATCCGGTACCAGAACCGCATATTCCGGAATCTCATCATAGACATGCACGTATGCAGCCGTGCCCGGACCGGTATTGCGGATGTGCAGGGTGTAGGTGATGACATCGCCGCCGGTGACCGCCGTACCGGTTTCCGGATCGGCTGTCTTTTCCACGGTGACCTGCGGGTCGGCCAGCGGCACATCGGTCTGATTGGACGCATGACTGTTGGTGCTGTCTTCCTGGGGGCCGGTTCCGGCCGGATCCCAGTACGCTGTATTGGAGATGATCCGGTTTGTGACTTCGTCACGCACACGGGTTGAAAAGGTCATCGTCCTGGATTCATCGGGCTTCAGGATCGGGACGCTCCAGAATAACGTGTCGGTTCCTGCATCATAGCTGCCGCTGACCCCGGTTTCGGGATCGGAACTGACTGAATCCGTCACATAGTCGGTATCGGCCGGAATCGGATCCCGGACGATCACCGGCTGCGAACTGCCTCTGCCCTGATTGGTCAGGGTCAGCGTCCAGGTGATGACTTCACCCAGATCAGTCACGGTCCGGTCAGCCTGTTTCTGCAGCTGCAGGTCCGGTTCATACAGCGTGGTCCGCACGGCGTTGCTGGTGCCGGTCTGCTGCAGGTCGTCATGGGTAACGGTGAAGTCAGCCTGGTTGTCCACCGGCGTGAAGCGGTCGTCCAGGATCTGCACCTGGAAGGATACCGAAGGCTGTTCGGTTCTGGCAATATTCTGCAGCGTCCAGGTGATCCTGCCATTCGTGCAGGTTCCGCCCTGATCAGCACGGACAAATTCCGTTCCGTCCGGCAGGGTATCGGTGATGGTCATGCTCGAGGCATCCAGGGCGGTCTCGTCCGCCGGGGAGGACAGAGTGATCGTATAGGTCAGCAGATCGCCCTGGGCACTTTCGGTCCGGTCAACGGCCTTGACGGCCGACCACTGCAGAGACTGTTCTGTCCACTGGGCGGTCAGACGGCCGTACTTCAGGCCGTTTTCCGTCGGGGTGCCATAGGTATAGCGCTTCTGCTCAGGATCCCAGGAACCCAGAGCCTGGGTCAGCGTATAGCCCTGGAAGACATGATGCGGCCAGACACTGTCTTCGATCTGCCGGGTTTCACCGGCTCTGCCTTCATGGGCGGTGACGTCGGCAGAACCGAGATAGGTGCCGCCGTTAGGATCGACGACCACGAAGGTAGCGTGTTCCACACCGGCCAGCCAGCCGTTGAAGTCAAAGCCGCCCAGCTGGGTCGTTTCACTGACGCCGCCCCGGTTGACGACACCGAGATAGAAACTGGCTTCGCTGCGGCCGGAGACGTTGAAGCTGGTGCGGATGGTCTTGTTGTCCGCTGCACAGTAGTAGACCGTACGTCCCGCGGTGCTGGTGCCCTGGGCAATCCAGTCGACGTGATCCGTATAGACTTCCATGCCGGCGTCGACCGGACCGCTGGCTTCTGCCGAGCGGTAATGCTGGCCGTTGTAGCGGTAATCTTCATCGGTCAGACCGTGCGAGCCGCAGAAGATCGCATAGCGGCTGTCAAAACGCACCTGAGTGCCGTTGACATGGGGATTCTGCGGATCCACATCCAGGTACAGAGTAATGGTGTTGGTCAGGTCGCTGATGTCTTCAAAGTAGATATTGGTACCCCAGTCATCTTCCCGCAGGCAGAGGCTGATGCCCGGAGAACTGCTGCTGTTGTCGTGGATCCGCAGGGCCAGGCCGACCGGCCGGCCGTACCAGGAGCCGATATGGGGGTACCAGACGGTTGCCGTGCGGCTGAGCTGCCAGCGCCAGTCCCCGTTTGCCTGGGCAGGACCGTGCTCATTGAGCGGGACATGGAACCTGGCGGTACCGCTGGTGCCGTCGCCATCGTAGAGATATTTCTGTTCTGTCTCGGCTACTCCGTCGCCCAGCAGGAAGGCGCTGGACTGGACGAGGTCGCTGTAGGGATGGGCCCTGGCCCGGCGCAGTCCGGCAGAGGGGGCCTGCCAGAGGCCGGGATTCAGGGAGGCGGCGGAAGCCTGTTCGCTGTCCTCTTTGTAGAGGTCCCGGTAGCGGCACTGCTGTTCTTCATTCAGCCGGGAAGCCGCAAAGCGGCCGGCCAGTTCCGGGTCCCGGGCAAACAGGTCCTGAAGCTCGCGGTAGGTATGCTCCTGCAGCAGCGCATCGAGTTCTTCGCTGCTTAAGGCCGGTCCGGGTCCGCCGGCCGGTTCCGGGGAAGCGGAAATTTCTGCCTTTGCTGAAGCGGCAGGTTCTGCTTCGGCTGTACATTCCGGGGTGCTTTCTTCTGCCGGGGCAGCGGTCTGCACGTCCGGAGAAACACCTGCCGGCACGGCTGTTTCGTCAGCCTGGCCGTGGATGCTCAGCGGACAGAGCAGAAACACCGCCATCAGGCATTTCAGGAATCTGTGGACATGTTTCATGGGATCTCCTTCCTCTTTCCTTTCCGGTCCGGAAAGGTATGCACCCATTCCTTTTGCGTCTGCCCGGCGGTTCCCCGGAAAAAAGAAAAGAAACCGGCTGCGCGGTTTCTCTGGTTTCTGATGGCGCCCTCAGCAGGAATCGAACCTGCACCTAACCCTTAGGAGGGGCTTGTAATATCCATTTTACGATGAGGGCCTGCCCCGTTATTATACACGAATCCGGCTGGCATGGTGCCGTCTGGCAAAGCCGGTGCCGCTTAAAGATTCTTCTGCAGGGTATTCAGGAACACCGCCGCGGCAGGGGAAAGTTCTTCCCGGGGAATGCTGGCAATGCCGATTTCCATCTGCACGGCCGGCTCGATCGGCAGTTCCCTGACATGGCCCTGGAAGAAACCGGTATAGAGATGATTGATCAGGGTGACACCCAGCCCGGCCGAGACCATGGCAAAGGCCGTGGAAGGGCTCATGGCGGAATAGCGGATGTTGGGCACGATATGATGCCGGGCCAGGATCAGGCTGTTGTCGGATTCGGAACCGGCAAAGAATTCAATATAGTTGTCCTTCTTCAGATCCTTCAGGGGATAGACCTTCCGGGGATCGTCAGCCGGCACCCAGGCCGTCAGGGGATCCTCAAAGAGTTTCTGCCAGGTGAAGGTCCCCGGCCGCCGGGAGATGATGGCCAGATCGATTTCATGGGCACTGACTTTTTCCGCCAGCTCGGAGCTACTGCCCTCCGAGATCTCGATGCGTACGCCGGGATACTGCCGGGCAAACAGGGAAAAGGCAGGCTGCAGCAGGCTGTAGCAGCGGGGATACAGCATCCCCAGATGCACCGTGCCGCGTAACAGGCCCTTGATCTGGGCGGCGCTTTCCAGGCAGTGCTCCTGCGCTTCGGCAATGGTGCGGAAGTAAGGGAGCAGTTCCTGGCAGGCAGGGGTCGGGGCCACGCCGCTGCGGCTGCGGTACAGCAGGGTCAGGCCGGTCTCCTTTTCCAGGGCCTGCATCATGCGGGAAAGACCGGAGACGGAATAGCCGAGTGCCTCGGCGGCTTCGGCCAGGCTGCCTTTTTCAACCGCCAGCAGAAGGGCTTTGCATTTGTCACTGTCCATATTGACATTATAGCAACTATTCGTTGAATAAACTGCGCTTTACGCAACAATACAGGCACAGTACGATGATCGTTGTCTGAGAAAGAAGGAACAGAAGATGAGTGAGAAGAAAGCGGAGCGTCTGTTGGCCCTGGCCATTGCCTTGCGGGCCGTATCCTATCTGTGCAACAAGCTGGGTCTGGGCGAGATGGGACGGTTTACCCTGCTCATGCTGAGATTCGGCGGTGCCTTCCTGCTGCTGGTCCTGCTGTTCGGCCGGAAGCTGAAGGGCTGCCCGAAGCGCACCTTCGTGCATGGCGCCATCCTGGGCGGTCTGTACTTCGGCATGCTCAGCTGTGAGCTGACGGGACTTAAGACCACACCTTCCTCGGAAGCTTCCTTCCTGGAAAATACCGCCATTGTCTGGGTGCCGCTGATCACCGCGGCTCTGCAGCAGCGCCGGCCGGAATCCAAGACCCTGATTTCCGCCCTGCTCGCTCTGAGCGGTGTCGGCTTCCTGGCTTCCCGGAATGGCGGCGGTCTGGTCTTAAGCAGCGGTCAGCTGGTCATCATGCTGGCATCGCTGCTGTATTCCTCGGCCATCCTGGCTACCGCTGCCTTCTCGCGTCAGGATGATCCGCTGGCGCTGGGCATCCTGCAGGCCGGCTTCTGCGGCCTGTATGCAGGGGTGGCAGCCTTCACGTTTGAGCAGCCCGCTCTGCCCGCAACGGCCTTAGGCTGGGGTGTCGTGCTGGTGCTGGTGTTTGTGTGCACGCTGTTAGGCTATACGCTGCAGCCGATTGCCCAGGCCCATACCTCGCCGGAAACGGCCGGGCTGATGTGCGCCCTGAGTCCGCTCGTGGCGATGCTGCTGGGGATTGTCTTCCTGCACGAAGCCCTTAGTATCCAGGGCATGATCGGTGCCCTGCTCATCCTGTCGGCCATGCTGTACAGCAAGTCGGCGAGACACCGGAAGAAGAGTCCGGTCCTGCATCATCAGCCGGCCAGTGCGGACTGAATCTGACTTTCACAAATCTTTCACAAATTGCGCATAATTGGAACACATGCATTCAGTACCTTATAAGTGCAAGTAAGTTTCAGTTTCTTTCCCCCGATCAGAACTGGGCCAGTGAATGGCCCTTTTCTTTTAAACTTCTGTAAACAGAAAAAGTCATTTGTATACCCGCAGGACCCGCTCCTTCTCCTATCATGGGGAGGTACAGGCATTCTGGTATCGGGAGAGCGGATTATGGATCTTTTTCAGGCAGTAATGATTTTCGTGGGACTGTCTCTTGATAATTTTGTCGTCATGATGAACAAGGGCGCCACTCTTCGGAATATGAAGACGCATAATTATGTCATCTATTCTCTGATTTTCGCCTGCTTCAGCATGCTGGCAGTGGCCATCGGCTATGTGATCGGCAATGCCCTGGAAGGGGTCATCAATGACCGCTTCGAGGTGCTGGTGGCGTGCATCATCATTCTGAATATCGGGACCTACATCGCCTATAAATCCTGGCGGGCTCAGAACGTGGAGGAACATGTGGACAAGAACTTCAACAACACCTCCTGCATCCGTCTGGCCGCCATGTCCAGTCTGGACTCTCTGTTTCTGGCGGTAGGCATATCCCTCTTCGGCATTACCCTGTCCGAAGCAGTGCTGCTGTCGGGTGTGATCTGCTTTCTGTGCGTATCGGTGGCCATGGCCATCGGCTATACCCAGGGCTCCCGTTTCTCCCGGGCGATCGGGATGTGCGGCGGCGGTCTGATGATCGTGTTCGGCATCTATCTGCTCTATACTGCCCTGTTATAATAGTGATTGACTGAGGCTGAACGTGGAGAGGAAAAGGGGAACGGTCCGGGACGCACTGTGTGAGAATCTGCGCGAGCTGATGAAACGCAGACTGTTTGACAAGATCACCATCAAGCAGATCTGCGATGAGACCGGTGTGATCCGGGCCACATTCTACAACCACTTTGATGACAAGTATGACTGTCTCAATGCCATTGTGGAGGGGGACATCGTCGGTGCCATGCATGACGACTATTCCTCGACACAGGCCCTTTATAACGGCCTCAGGGAAGTCTTTGCGACGGTGGAGCGGGAGAAGGAATTCTACCGGGCAGCCTGGCAGGTGACCGGGCAGAACAGCTTCGGGGACATGGTGGCCAACAACTACCAGGCCGTGCTGATGCGGTATATGAAGAACCTGCGCAACCCGGCAATCCTGAGCGACTACAGCAATGAGCTTCTGAGTGCCTACTATGCCAACAGCCTGACCTTCGTGACACACATGATGGTCTTCAGCCGGGAGGAACTCTCCCCCAGCCAGGCCCTGAACATGATCAACAGCGTGGCCTCCTACTCGGCCTTCGAACTGCTCAAGAAAGGCAGCTAGGACCTGATCTGGTCCTATTATTTTTGCCTGTTTTGGTACTTTCTTGCGGTTCATGGCTGTCCTAAGCTGGGGACAGAAGAGGGAGAAAAATCTGGCTATGAATCGTTCCAATCGGGTTCTGAAACTCTGCGTGACTGCCCTGATGGCAGCCCTGGCTTACATTTCCTTTACCTTTCTGAAGATCAACATTCCGACCCCGGGCGGCTATACCGCTTTCCATCTGGGCAATACGTTTGATGTCCTGGCCGCTCTGCTGCTGGGCGGGACGCTCGGGGGAATTGCCGGTGCCGTCGGGATGGGCATCGGGGATGTCCTGGATCCGCTGTACATCACGGTGGCGCCCAAGACGATCATCCTGAAGCTGTGCATCGGCCTGATCACCGGGGCCGTGGCCCACAAGACCTTCAGGATCCTGCACAAAGAAGGCAAGGAACTGAAGAAGGATGTCTTCATCGCCAGCGCCTGCGGCATGCTGTTCAACTGCATTGCCGAACCGCTGTTCGGATACTTCTATACTTCGGTCATTCTGGGGGCGCCGGAGAAGGCCGCCAAGGCCCTGGCGTCCTGGAATGCCATCACGACCTGCACGAATGCCGTGCTGTCGGTGATCATCGCTTCGCTGCTGTATCTGGCCATCTATCCGCGTCTCAGGAACAACGGCGTGCTGAAGAAGATCGGCCCGAACTACTGAGCAGTCGCATCCGGGCATCAGAAAAAGGAACTGTCGTCGAGGCAGTTCCTTTTCATGACTCAGCTGAAGGTGACGTAGGGATTGTCGGGCTGCCTGTAGCGGTTGACCTTTTCCGCATAGAGCACCAGCGTCTTCCCGCCGCCCTCGATGGGGACGGTCTTGAGCCGGCCCTGGACCTGCAGCCACTCGCCCAGCGTCAGTTCATTGATCCGGACCCCGGTGACGGTCAGGGCGCACAGGGAGGTGTCTGCCTCACAGCAGACCATGGCCCTTCTGCCCATGATGAAGCTCTGGTGGTAGCCGCGGATGTTATCCACGTACTGTCCCCGCAGGATCACATCCTTGTTCTCATAGGAATCGGGATTGTCCAGGGCATCCATGTACCAGAGACCGTAGTCGTCATCCTTGATGTCGATGACATCGGCGTTCTTGTCGAAGGGCAGGGTGCCGCCTTTCATGTTGGCGGGTTCTCCGAAGGCCCCTTCGTAGTAGATCTGCGCATTCTTGTTGATCGCCTTGATGTTGCCGCGCAGGCTCATGGCGGAGGTATCTTCCGTGCAGCGGTTGACGATCACCACATCCGAGTAGCGCAGCTGTTCATAGATCATGGAACGCATGTTCTGGATGTAGAGATCGAAGGTGGTCGCATCCACGGTGCTCAGGATTTCCACCAGCGGCCAGAACTCCGGCATGCCGGTGAGCAGGGTTTCGCTGACGGCCTCCGAGCCGTTGTACTCAATGAAGACCTGGCCGGGGTGGTAGATGGTATCCAGTTCCCGCATCTTTTCCGTGGTCAGCTGGGTCGAGGCATCGAAGAACTCGATGAAGGCGTTGTGTTCATCCAGAAACTTCTCCTCATAGCCGACTTCGCCCTGTTCCAGACACAGAATCAGGGTCCTTCCGGCCCCCTCCATGAACTGGGGATCATTGAGGGTGTCCTTGATCAGGGTCGTCTTGCCGGAGTCGAGGAATCCGGTGAACAGATAGACCGGCGCTGCCATGGTTACTGAATCCCGAACAGGCGCTTCATCTGGTCGATATCGACCTTCTCACCGATGATGGTGATCAGGCCGGTATAGGCCGCACTGCCTTCCCGGATATCCACATCGCCGGGGACGTAGTCAAAGAACAGCCACTTGCCGGTATTCTTTTCCGGGACGATACCCTTGGCCCGGACGATGTTGTCCCCCAGTCCCTGCAGCGCCTGCTCCAGATCTTCCCGGCTGTACTGGTTGATCGTCTCCATGCCGATGGAGTCAAAGACTTCATCCGCATCGTGTTCGTCATGGTGATGGTGATGATGATGCTCGTGCTCCTCCTCATCGCCCTCGCCGACATAGATCTTATTGCCGGCGGACAGACCGGCATTGGCCGCGGCCTGGACAGCCGCATCGTCATGTTCATGCTCATGATCATGGTCTTCATGGTCATGCTCGTGCTCATGCTCTTCGTCTTCGTCCTCATCCTCGTCTTCGCCCAGATCCGCCGGATAGCCATCCGTCGAACCGGTCATGGCATCGAAGATGGCCTGGCCGCTGAGCTGATCCCAGGGCGTGGTGATGATGCGGGCGTCCGGATTCAGCTGCCGGATGATGTCCACATCAGCCTGCAGGCGGTCCTGGTCAATCTCCTGCGTCCGGGAGAGGATGACACAGGTCGCCGTCTGGATCTGATCATCGAAGAATTCCCGGAAGTTCTTATGGTAGATGGCACAGCGCTTGGCATCCACGACCGTGGAGTAGGAATCAATCTGCAGACCGTCCACCGTCCGGATGGCCCGCAGAATGTCCGACAGCTTGCCCACGCCGGAGGGTTCAATCAGGATCCGGTCCGGATGGTACTGTTCCACCACCATGGCCAGAGCCTTTTCAAAGTCGCCCTTCAGGGTGCAGCAGATGCACCCGGAGTTGATTTCCCGGATCTCAATGCCCGCCTCCTTCAGGAAGGAGCCGTCAATGCCGACCTGACCGAATTCGTTTTCCACCAGAACGACTTTCTGCCCGGTGAAGACCTCAGAGACCAGCTTGCGGATCAGCGTGGTCTTGCCGGCGCCCAGAAAGCCCGAGATGACATTTACCTTTGTCATAGCGTGATAACCTTCTTTCTTTTGCATGAAGTATTATACAACCCTCGTCAACTCTATTAATAAAGATGCCCCGGAACATAGGGCCGGGGTTGTATAATGACTCTGACAGGCATCAGCAGCGGAAGGAGACAGCGTCATGAGAATTCTCTTCGTCGGAAATTCACACACTTTCTTCAACGACATGCCGGAGATCTTCCGGTATCTGTACAAGGCCGGCACGGGAGAGGACGCCGAGGTAACCATGCAGGCGCACCCGGGCGTGACCTTCGGCTGGCATCTGAGTCAGGAGGCGGAGCTGCGCTATGCCCTTCTGCATGGCCGTTATGACTATCTGGTTCTCCAGCAGGCGGCCCACGAACCCTGCCCCTCGCCGCAGGAAACCCTGCAGGATGGCGGGCAGATCATCGCCCATGCCAAAGCCCTTGGCATCCAGCCCATTGTGTGCATGCCCTGGTGTGAGAAACGGCTGCCGCAGCACCAGCAGACCATGTTTGAAACCTATACGAAACTCTGCCAGGACAATGGCTGCCTGATGGAAGTCACCGGCTATGTCTTTGAAGAGGTACGGCAGAACCATCCGGAGATCAATCTGTACTTCTATGATGGCGAGCACTGCAATCCCTATGGCTCCTATGTCCGGGCCCTGGGAGTCTATGCGGCCATTACCGGCAGAAGTCCCATCGGGCTGCCCGCCAGAGCCATCAGGAGCTACCGGGTGACGGATGAGTCCATTGCCCTGCACTATCCAGCGTATCAGCTGCAGATGGATCAGGATCCCGGCAATACGGCCCTGCAGGAAAAGAGCAGGGAATTCTGGGCCAATGTGCACATGCAGTGGGATCTGGAAAAGCTCTGGCTGGATCTGGATCCGGAACAGGCCCGAATCCTGCAGGAATACGTGGCCCGCTACGCAGAAGAAAAGAACAGAGGGAGAAGATAAGATATGGCAAAGCTCATTGATCCGGAAGTCCTGAAAAAGGAGCTGGACGAAACCTTCAGAGACCGGCAGGAGATCAGCTATAAGGAAGCCGAGAAGCTGATCCGCAGTCAGACGGATACCGGCCTGACCCAGGTCGTACGCTGTCGGAACTGCATGGAATACATCGTCGAAACCGGCCGCTGTCACCGCTGGGGCATTCATGTCCGCGATGACACCAACTTCTGCGGCTATGGCCTGCATCTGAAGGGATACAACGAATAAGCAGCTGGCAGGGATTCCGTTCTCTGCCTTTTCAGAAAGAAGAGAAAACACATGAAGAAGATTGTGATCTATGGGATGCGTCCGGAAGAAGAGGATGCGATCCGTCAGGAACTGACCGGGACCTATGTCCTGCATTTCTGCCGGAATACGGAAGAATATCTGGATGTCAGGACGTATGAACAGGCCTCGCTGGTGGTCTCGGGAAATCCGAACCTGCCGCTGGGCGAAGACTACTTTGCCCTGCTGGAGCAGGCCGGGGTACACTATGCGGTCTACCGCATGACCGGGGTGGGGCAGATTGATTTCGCGGCTGCCAGAGCCCATCATGTCCGGATTGCCAATGTGCAGAACTACAGCCCCAATGCCATTGCCGAACTGGCAGTCGCCCTGGCTCTGGCCCTGAACCGGCATCTGCCGCTGTACGGGGAGATGACCCGCACCGGCAGCTTTGTCCATCCGGCTGATGAACCCATCTTCAGAGAAATCCGGGACTGCACGGTCGGGATCCTGGGAGTGGGACACATCGGTTCCGTCACGGCCAAGACCTTTGCGGCCATGGGGGCCCGGGTGATCGGCTATGATGTGCATCCCTGGCAGCCCAATGAGGCCTTCATGACCTATACCGACCTGGCCACGGTACAGAAAGAGTCGGATATCATCTGCATTCATCTGCCGGCCTCAAAGGAAAACTATCATCTGATCAACGCGCAGTTCCTGCGTCAGCTGAAACCCGACTGCCTGCTGGTCAATGCGGCGCGGGGCGATCTGGTGAGTCTGCACGATGTCTGTGAAGCCGTCCGGAACCAGCAGATCGGCGGCTATGGCACCGATGTGCTGGAACATGAACCGGAGATCTTCAATCATCCGGCGGAAGAAATAAAGGATCCGGAAGTGCAGGAAGCCTGTGCCCTCTATCCCCGTATCCTGATCACGCCCCATGTCGGCGCCTGGACGGCCAGGGCACATCAGGCCATGATCGACATCACGATTGCCGAGGCCCGTTCCTTCCTGGAAGAAGACAAGGCCCAGTACGAAATCTCCTCAGGATTCTGAGAAGGAACCGAAACAGCAGTTCAGACTAAAAAACTGACTGCTGTTTTCATCTTTCTGACACAGGGAAAAGAAAGAAGAACATCTGCGCCTGACTTCCTCTGCTAAACTGTTGGTACACGATATGAAAAGTCTCTGGGACTGGCTGGTGCTGGCCGGAATCTACCGGTTCTGTTGTTATCCGAAGTGGAAGAAGCTGGGCAGACGGGATTTCTGGCTGCGGAATCTTGCCTGTCTTTATTTCTGCTTTGTGCTGTACTTTACCCTGATGCCGATTCTGGCCTCCTTGCCGGAGATCGGCAGGCATTCCTATAAGACAATGAACCTGATTCCGTTCATCGATGTGATCGAAAGTCATGGCGACTATCTGCGCCAGCTGGTTCTGAATATCCTGCTCATGGTGCCCTTCGGCATCCTGGTGCCGCTGATTCATCCGCAGAAGAGCCTCTGGGAGACCGTCCGGCTGACGTTCTTTCTGAGTCTGGCCATTGAACTGCTCCAGCCCCTGCTGCATGGCAGCCGGGCTTCGGATATCACGGATCTGATTACCAATGTGCTGGGCGGCCTGCTGGGCTATGGTCTGTACTGGCTGTTTCGAAGGCTGAGGCAAGCCAGGCACACCGGATCCGCAGAATGAGCAGCGGCATCAAACAGATTTATGGATTACGCAGTCAGCGGACTTCCAGAAGGATACCTGTAAACGGCTGAAGGAAGGGCCGTTTTCTTTCCTCTGCAGGAGCCCGGACAGGCAGAACGCCGAGGCGGTCAGCCAGAAAATGAAAAATTTTCATCACATTCCTGCAGAGTTCTGCCGGCGGTTCTGCAGAAAAAACAAACGGTCTGTACTGCATGTCAGAGCAGAAATCAGAAAAGTGCTGAAAACTGCATAGGCAAGCCGGTTTCCCCCATGCCAAATACAAGCAAAAAGCTAGGTTTAACCGCCGGCGCCTGATTCAGAAAATGTTCAGATAAAATTCAGATAAGGCCATATACGGCAGGGCATATTTGATATTAGAATGAAAAAAGTTTCGTTCAGTGAAATGTCTGTTTACTGAACCTGAATAACCTGTGCTTCAGCTGACTGAGTCATTATTTTTCGGCAGATGGAACTGATGCGGCAGACGGTGTCTGTTTTCTGATTAAAGGTTATGGGGAAAAAGAAGAAAAGAAAAATCAGACTGTCGTCGTTAACGTGGCTGATCCTGGCAGCCATATCTGTCGTATTCTATCTGACAGTCATCCTGTTTGCCGTGTTCCCGGATCAATATAGGCTTCCGTTATTAGGAATCCTGGCCGCCCTTGTTGTACTGCTTGGCTGCTTTTCCGGACATACGCCTCATGAGAAACATGCATTTGTTACGGTCATCAATATCACTCTGACTGTCCTGATGGCCATTGCCATTGTTTATCTGCCGTTTCTGCAGAATCAGATCCAGGGCATTTTCATCTTTGGCAATGCAAGTGCCGCAGCCGTGAAGATCAACTGCTATGTCATGACCTCTGCCTATAAGAGTGCGCATACAGATGTTTTTACGGATACCGGTACCAGTGAAGAGATCACCGATTATATCGACAGTACGTTTATCACTCAGAGCTCAGTCGATCAGGACAATCAGAGTTATGCGTTAAGACAGGTGGAAAGCGAACTCGGTTCGGGGACCATTACGATCCTGAGCAAGGAAGACATTCCTTCCGCTGTTCAGGTGCTCTATGACAATGAAGGAGACGTTCTGATCATGAACGAATCCTATGAAGCGACGGTGGAAGAAATCACCGGCATGGAGAGCTTCAGCACGGATACGGAAGTGATCTATACTGTGGAGCGGACCATGGCGACCGATACCAGTACAGCGTCTGCCGTCACGAATGAAGGAGCCTTTGTCATTTTCCTGGCGGGAGAAGATACCAGAACCGGTGAGCTGTCTGTCTATGGAAGAACGGATGCCAATATGATTCTGGCCGTCAATCCTGCCAATCATCAGATTCTGCAGGTATCCATTCCCCGTGACTATTACATTTATAATCCTGCCCTGGACGGCCTGGATAAGCTGACTCATTTAGGCAATAACGGGATTGATAATACGCTGGCGGGAATCAATACCGCTTTCGGTCTGGATGTTCAGTATTACATGGTCGTCAATTTTTCTACCTTCTATAACATTATCAATGCGATAGGCGGCATTGATATCTATAACCCCTATGAGTTCAGCACAGAGGGGTCCAACGGGGAAGCCGTGCAGTCTGGTACAGAGTCAATCGGCGGTGCCTATACATTCCCGGAGGGAACGATTCATCTGGATGGGGATATGGCCCTGTCATATGTCCGGGAAAGATTCAGTCTCACCAATGGGGACTATGACCGGAATGAACATCAGTCGATTGTGATCCAGGGCATTATTGATAAGCTCACCAGTCCGGAAGTTCTTGCGAATCTGAACAGTCTGATGAGCACCATGCAGGGGCAGGTCCTGACCAATCTGCCGATGAACACGATCTATAGCCTGGCTGAACAGCAGCTCAGCGAAGGCGGCTCCTGGAATATGATCCGCTACCATCTGGGCGGTACTGCCATGATGGCAGGTACAGCCTCCATGGGATGGAGCAGGAAGCTTTACGTGGTCGAACCGTTTGATTCGCAGATACAGTTTGTTTATGAGCAGGTAAACAAAGTACTGAATGGCGAAATCATCAGTCAGGAAAGTCTGCCGGATGAGGAACTGACAACCTATCTGGACAACTGATAAGGCTGCTGGAACAGCAAACGCTTCGAAGGGAATTCTGTGTCATCAGGAGAAGGAATGCCATCAGCTCAGGCTTTTTTCCTCGAATGAATCAGGCAGGCTGCCGGGTCTGCTGCCTCTCTGAGCAGGCCGACAGCTCTGACGGAAACTCTGACGATCCGTTCCAGATACGCATGGCGAATTATTTTGAACGCATGACAATCGGATTTAACTCGAGCGAAGATCTGCAGTAAGATTGTTAGAGGGAGCTTATGGCAAAAATACATCCGATTGAGAATCTGAAGAAACGCTGGAAACAGGATCCGCGGAAAACGAGGCTTTATCTGTTCCTGCGGGCCATGGTCATTCTGACCTTGATCCGTCAGGCATTCCGGCATAACTATGAAAACGTTGGTACCTGTATCTTCGCACTGGTTCTGCTGGTCCTGCCGCATCTGCTTTCCGAGCAGCTGCAGTTCCAGATCCCGACACTGTTTGAGAACATCATCTACTGCTTCATCTTCGCCGCTGAAATTCTCGGTGAAGTCAACCATTTCTATGTCCATATCCCAGGCTGGGATACGATGCTGCATACGCTCAACGGATTTCTGTGCGGCGCCATCGGGTTTTCGCTCATTTACCTGTTAAACCGGAACTCTAAACTGGTCAAGCTGTCGCCGTTCTATGTGGCCTTCATGGCCTTCTGCTTTTCCATGACGGTAGGTGTCTGCTGGGAATTCCTCGAGTTTGCGGCTGACACATACTTCGGGGCGGATGCCCAGAAGGACTTCATTGTCCGGAACTTCAACTCCGTGACGCTGGATCCGCTGCAGGATCAGAACGTCATCCATGTCCGGGATATCACCGAGACGGTCATCTATACCGAATCCGGTGAAACGTATGTCATCGAGGACGGCTATCTGGATATCGGCATCATCGATACGATGAAGGACCTGCTGGTCAACTTTATCGGTGCGATCGTCAGTGCCGGTTTCGGCTATGCCTATCTGAAACATGAAGGCTATAAGAACCAGAAATCGCTGTGGTCCAGAATCAGCGAAGGACTGCTTCTCAGACCGACAACGAAAAAGAATGGCCAGGAGGTTGTAGAATTACCGACGCCGGACGAGCTGTCACAGGACAGTCCGGCCCCGGAAACTCCGACGGAATCCCAGTAAGAGGATCCGAAAGCATCTTTACGGAAGAAGGCTTCCTGCAGCCTTCTTTTCTTTCGGTCTGCCATGATGACGGTTTACCAGAAAGAGGATGGTATCTGCCAGAGACCTCCATTAAAATGAGGATAGCAGAGCAGTGAAAACTGCGCGAAAGGAGAACTATCATTTATGAAACGGCAATTGCAGGCAGATGTTGTTGTCGTGGGCGGCGGTGCGTCCGGCACGGCGGCAGCGGCAGCGGCTTCTGCGGCAGGAGCGGATGTCCTGCTCCTGGAGCGGAACCCGTATCTGGGCGGTCAGGCAACGGCCAGCCAGGTCCCGGCCTTCTGCGGTTTCTGCACGCATGGCGACAGCTGGAAACAGGCTGTCAGGGGCTTCGGTCAGGAAGTGCTGGATCAGATGGCCGCCCGGGGGTATTTTCAGGACTTCACCCTGTCGCCATCCGGCAACCGGATCGTCCCGCAGGATCCGGAAGTCACCAAGATCATTCTGGAAGATCTGCTGGATGCGCATCAGGTGCACTACCTGTTCCATGCGGAAGTCATCGATGCAGAGGTAAAGAATGGCGTCATTGGCCGCGTGATCTGCAGGGATGACGAAGGCACCTTTACGGTTTCCGGCAGAATGTTTGTGGATGCCAGCGGCGAAGCCAATCTGGCTTACGTGGCCAAGGCGCCGGTGGAATTCCACCATGAGCAGAAAGGATCCATGATGTTCCGGATCGGCGGCATCAGCGAAGGGGCGGATCTCTCGCCCGATGCCATGCAGAAGGCCATCCAGGCGGCTGAACAGGACGGCGTGCAGGGCATCACGGTACACCGCGGGGTCATGATCCCGGTGCAGGGAACCCGGGATGGTCTGGTCAACATGATTGCCCTGGATTTCCCGGGTCTGGATGCAGAGACCATGACGGCGGCCGAGAAGCTGGGCCGCAGACAGGCTGCCCTCTATACGGAAATCTTCCGGAAATACGTGCCGGGCATGGAGCATTCCTATCTGGTTCTGACCGGGCCGAAAGTCGGCTTAAGAGAAAGCCGGCGGATTGTCGGTCTGGAGACTCTGACCAGAGAAGACGTCAAGAGCTCCCGCAAGCGTCCCGACGGCATTGCCCGCGGCGGCTGGGGTGCTGAGCTGCATGTCGGCAAGGGTGAGACACAGTGGGGCTTTGAACGGGGTGACAAATACTTTGACATCCCGCTGAACTGCCTGATCCCGCAGGGGATGCAGAATCTCTTCTGCGCCGGCCGGACCATCTCCAGCGATCTGACTGCCAGTGCCTCGATCCGCGTGATGGGTACCGGGTTTGCGACCGGTCAGGCGGCCGGTGCGGCTGCCGCACTGGCCTGCCAGGGCATCCGGGATGTGGACGCCGTACGGGCGGAGCTGCAGAAGCAGCACGCGCTGATCTGAAGTCATAAAAGAGAGGGGACGGAACCATGAGTACAACGAAGAAAGCTGCCAGGGAGAGAGGGGTGCTGATGCTGGCGGCGGGCCTGCTGATTCTTTTCTACTGCCTGCCGGCTACCGAATCCCTGTCCCATGAGGCCCTCTGTGCACTGGGGATTTTCCTGGCTTCTCTGACCATGTGGATCGGCATTTCGATTGACTGGCCGAGTCTGATCACCATCTTCCTGATCGGCTTCCTGCCGTCTTTCGGATTCAGGAATGCCTTTTCCTCGGCCTTTGGCAACAGCACGGTTGCCTTCCTGATGTTTACCTTCATGCTGGTGTATCCCCTGGGACAGACCAGCTTTGTCCACCGCTGCACCGTCAGTTTCATCACCAACCGCATTGCCCGCAAAGGGCCGTGGTTCTTCATCGCCTTCCTGTTTACGGCGGTCACGGTCATGGGGCTGTTCATTTCCCCGTCCGTGCTCTTTGTGGCCTTCATGCCCTTCCTGGAAGATATCTACACCGTGCTGGAAATTCCGAAAGGATCCAGGACCGCCAACATGATGATGCTGGGAACGGCGTTCTGCATCTCCATGTCTTCCGGCATGACGCCGATCGGCCACGTCTGGCCGGTGCTGGCCATGGGCTACTATGCCAGTGCGACCGGCAATGTCATCAATTCATTCCAGTACATGGCGATCGGGATTCCGACCGGCATCCTGCTGCTCATTCTGCTGCTCCTGCTGTTCCGCTATGTCTACCGGCCGGATGACATCGGACAGCTGGACCCGCAGAAGGCCATGGCCCTGAAAGGCAGCGTGCCGCCGGCTGACCGGAAAGAGAAGATCGTGCTGGGTACGATGGCTCTGACCGTCTTCCTGTGGATTGCCCCGTCGCTGGTGCGCGGCATTGCGCCGGAATTCTACAATACCGTCAATTCCTGGACCACCGCCATGCCGCCGCTGCTTGGCTGCATCATTCTGTTCCTGGCCAAGGCCGACGGCAAGCAGATCATGAACTTCAGGGAAGTCACGACGAAGGGCATCATGTGGGGGTCCATCCTCATGACCGCCGCGGCCACGATCATCGGCTCCTGCCTGACCAATGAGGATATCGGCATCAGTGCCTGGCTGTCCGGGATCATGAGCCCGATTGCCAATAACCTGAGTGCCGGTCTGCTGGTGCTGTTCTTCGTGGCCTGGACGGTCATTGAGACCAACTTCTCCTCGAATATCGTCACCACGACCCTGGTTTCATCGGTTGCCCTGGCGGTGCTGACCGCACTGCCGGAGGGGACGGTGTCGGTACCGACCGTGCTCTGCCTGATCGGCTTCTCAGCCGGCATCTGCAACATGACGCCGGCCGGCCAGACGACCATCAATACCGTGGCCATCGGTTCCGGCTGGACGGATGCCCGCTCCATGTTTGTCTGGGGCGGCATCTTCGCGCTGCTGGCCATCGTGGTCATGAGCACCGTCGGGTACGGTCTGGGCACGCTGGTCATGTAAACCGCAAGATCACTATGTATGCATGGAAAAGAAGGCGCGGCCTTCTTTTCTTTCTGTCTGAACAGATCCTTAACCAGAGCTGTCATCAGGTTTAACACAGCCTGTTTATTCTTTGGAATGGGGAGATGAGGAATGTCTGAGATCCGCTGTGTGTTCTTTGACCTTGGCCTGACGCTGGTCCACAACGATCTGCCGCAGCGCTGTGCGGATTCGCTGACCCGGCTGGACCATCCGGTCAGTCTGGAACAGGCCGAAACGGCGTATCAGCTGACCAACCGCTGGTTCATGCATCAGCGCCCCGGGGATCTGGAAAAGGGGACACCGGAAATCTGGCGGGACTACCATCGGATGCTCTGTGCGTTCTGCGGGGTGCCTGGTCTGGAAGAAGCCCTGGGGGAAGCGCTGCATCGTTATCCGACCCGTCCGGTCTGGACGGTGTATCCGGAAACCCTGTCCGTTCTGCAGCAGCTGAAGGAGCAGGGCTATACGCTGGGGCTGATCTCCAACTGGGACCGCAGCTGCCGAAGCGTGCTGCAGGCGAATGGTCTGGACCGGCTGCTGGATCCGCTGATCATCTCCTGCGAGGTGCAGGCGGAAAAACCGGCCCGGGAAATCTTTGCGGCAGCCCTGCAGCGGGTTCCGTTTCCGGCTTCGGAATGTCTGATGGTCGGGGACAACTACTACAGCGACGGCCTCGGTGCCGCGCATGCAGGCATGCCCTATCTGCTGCTTCTGCGTAATGGACTGGCTGGCTGCGCGGAACTGGCCGGAAAGCCGGCGGTGCAGAATCTGCAGGAAATCTTCACGTATCTGAAACAGAAGGAAAATAAGGGGAAAGGAAAAGTATGAAGAAATCTCTGAAAACAGTACTGCTGTGTCTCTGTCTTACGGCCATGTCGGGATGTGCAGGCAGCAGTGCCGCCACCACGGCAGCTGCTTCTGCGTCCACGGAAGCTTCGGCGGCCGCCACGGATGTCCCGACGATCGTACGGACCTCCATCAGTTCGGAACCGGACAGCCTGGATCCCTGGCAGTCCGCTGCCACGGATACGGAAGCGGTTTTCCTCAATGTCTTTGAAGGCCTGCTGTCCTTTGACACCAACGGCAGTCTGCAGCCGGGTCTGGCCGAGAGCTACGAGATCAGTGAGGACGGTCTGACCTATACCTTCCATCTCTGGCAGAATGTCACATTCCATAACGGCAAGAGCTTCACCAGCGCCGATGTCCTGTATACCTACAACAACCTGGCCGGCATGAACGGGGAAAAGGCCGTGTCATCCAAGTTTGACGATATCGCCTCCATTGCGGCACCGGATGACTATACCTTTGTGATCACCCTGAAACAGCCCTCGGCGGCCTTCCTTTCACTGAACATCGTCCCGATTCTGCCGGAAGGCTATGACAACCAGGCCGTCAGTCCGGTCGGCACGGGCCCCTACAAGTTCCAGGAATACATTCCGGGCCAGAAGATTGTGCTGGTGAAGAATGAGGATTACTACAACGAGGATAAGATGGCTTCGATTGATACGGCGGAAATCTACATCATGACCGACAGCAGTGCGGTGGTCTCCGCGCTGCAGTCCGGACAGCTGGACTTTGCGTCGATCTCCGCCGAAGATGCCTCCATCCTGCAGGATGACTTCACGATCTCCAGCAACCCGCAGAACATGGTGCAGGTCTTTGCCCTGAACAACTCCGTGGCGCCGCTGGATGATGTGCGGGTCCGGCAGGCCATCAACTATGCCGTCGACAAACAGGAAATCGTCGACGGTGCCTTCGATGGCTATGCCACGATTCTCTATTCCAACTTCTCGCCGGTCATGCAGGAGTACTACAATGATGAACTCTCGGATGTCTATCCGCATGATGTCGAAAAGGCCAGGGAGCTGCTGAAGGAAGCGGGCTATGAGAACGGCTTTACGCTGACCATCCGGGTGCCGGCCAACTACACCAAGCATGTGACGACGGCCGAGATCATCAAGGAACAGCTGGCGGAAGTGGGCATCACGGTGGAAATCGATGCCATCGAATGGGCCACCTGGCTGGATGAGGTCTATACCAATGCCCAGTACGAAGGCACCATCATCGGCCTGACCGGCAAGCTGGATCCGTCCAGTGTGCTGGGCCGCTATGCCTCCGATTATCCGAAGAACTTCTTCCGCTTCAGCAATGCGGAATATGACGAAAAGGTGGCAGCCGCCGCCCTGGAGATGGATCAGGCCAAGCGGATCCAGCTGTACAAGGACTGCCAGGCGATTCTGACCGAACAGGCGGCTGCCGTCTATATCTGCGATCCGAACTCGATCGTGGCGATCCGCAAGGATCTGCAGGGCTATCAGGCCTATCCGATCGGATTCATCGATCTGGCGCATCTGTACTATGCGGCTGAATGATGCCGGCATGCTGAGAGGAAAAGAAAAGAAGCCGGGTCTTCCGGCCTCTTTTGCTGAGAAAGGAGGGGGCAGGACATGGCCTATTATCTGAAGAAAATCGGCGGCTTCCTGCTGACGATTCTCCTGGTGTCTCTGCTGACCTTTGCGGTGTTTAACATCCTGCCGGGCGATCCGGCGGTGGTGATCCTCGGGGTGGATGCGGACGAGGCGCAGGTGGAAGCCCTGAACCAGAGCATGCACCTGGATCTGCCGCTGGGGGAACGCTATCTGCTCTGGCTGAAAGGCCTGCTGGTGGGCGATCTGGGGACGTCCTACCGCTACCGCCTGCCGGTCAGTCAGCTGATCCGGGACGGTTTCTCCGTCACCGCCGGTCTGGCGGTGCTGTCCATTGCCCTGTCGCTGGCCATTGCGCTGCCGCTGGGCATCTTCCTGGCCCGGCATAAGGATTCCCGGCTGGTGCTGGTGCTGAACATGCTGTCGCAGATCGGCATCTCGGTGCCTTCCTTCTGCATGGGCATCCTGCTCATCACGATCTTTTCGGTGAAACTGAAATGGCTGCCCTCCATGGGCTATACGCCCTTCTCGGAATCACCCCTGCAGTGGTTCCGGAGCATGCTGCTGCCGGCTCTGTCCATTGCCTTGGGCACCAGTGCGGTGCTGGTGCGCTATATCCGCGTGAGTATCCTTTCGCAGTATCACCAGGACTATGTGCGTACCGCCCGTTCCAAAGGCATGAGTGAGAACCGGGTGCTGCACGCGCATGTGCTGCGCAATTCCCTGATCCCGGTGATCACGATTCTTGGCATGACCATCGGCAGTGTCCTGGGCGGTTCGATCATCATCGAGAATGTCTTCTCCCTGCCCGGCATCGGCAAGCTGGTCTCGACCTCGATCTCGACCCGGGACCTGCCGCTGATCCAGGGGCTGGTGGTGTATCTGGCCTTCATCGTACTCTGCTGCAACTTTGCGGCAGATACGGCCTATTCCCTGATTGATCCCCGCATCCGCATGAAGCAGAGGGATTTCTCATGAAGCGTCTGAAGGTCCTGTTTGCCAGCCGCAGCTTCCGGATCGGCTTCTGCATGGTGGCCGCGATGCTGGCGCTGATGATCGTCGGCTTCTTCTATATGCCCTATGATCCCAATGCCATTGATACCTCCAACCAGCTGGCTTTCTTCTCCAAAGAACATCTGCTGGGAACGGATCAGCTGGGCCGGGATATTCTCAGCCGGGTCATGAAGGGTTCCCGGATTTCCTTCCGGATCGGTCTTTCCGCGGTGGCGGGAGGCGGTCTGCTGGGCACTGTGCTGGGCGCGGCAGCCGGCTATTATGGCGGCAAGGCCGATGCGGTGATCATGAAGCTGATCGATACCCAGATGGCCTTTCCCGGCGTGCTGCTCGCGCTGATGCTGATTGCAATCTTCGGCACATCGGTCTCGAACATGATCCTGGCGCTGTCCCTGATGGCGGTGCCGCGCTTTGCCCGCATGAGCCGGGCCGGGTATCTGAAAAACCGCAATGCGGATTATGTCAAGGCGGAAAAGTGCCGGGGTGCCTCGGATCTGCGCATCATGGTGCTGCATATCCTGCCCAACATTGCCGGCGAACTGCTGGTGACTGCCGACCTCAGCTTTGCCTCGGCGGTCATGAGCGAAGCCGGGCTGAGCTATCTGGGGCTGGGCATTCAGCCCCCGGAGGCAAGCTTTGGCAAGATGCTGTCGGAAGCCCAGGCCTGCATTCTCAAGGCCCCATGGTATGTCCTGGTTCCGGCAGCGGCGATTACGATACTGGTCATGGGAGCGAATCTGATGGGAGATGGTCTGCAGGATGTCCATGGAAACTGAAAACAGAGAAGCGGTGCTGCAGATCGAACATCTGCAGGTTTCCTTCCAGGAAGGAAAACAGCTGTACCCGGCGGTCAGCGATGTGTCCCTGCATGTCAATGCAGAGGAGATGACTGCCCTGGTCGGGGAGTCGGGCTGCGGCAAGACAATCACGGCCCTGACGGCCATGGGGCTGCAGCCGGCCGATGCCCGGATCCTGGGCGGGACGATCCGCATTCAGGGAGAAACCGTGAATGACTACAGTGCTGCCCAGTGGCAGAACATCCGCGGCCGGCGGGCGGGCATGATCTTTCAGGAACCGATGACGGCCCTGAATCCGCTGATGATCGTCGGCCGTCAGATTGCCGAAAATGCCTGGCTGCACGGATCGTCCAGAGAAGAAGCCCGGCAGAAGGCCCTGGCGATGATGAAGCTGGTCGGCCTGCCCGATCCCGAGCGTCTGTATCAGTGCTATCCCCATCAGCTGTCCGGCGGAATGCGGCAGCGCATCATGATTGCCATGGCACTGATCAATTCCCCCAGCCTGCTGATCGCCGATGAACCGACGACCGCTCTGGATGTGACCATCCAGGCCCAGATCATGGAACTGCTGCAGGAGATGAATGAAAAGACGCATACTGCCGTCCTGCTGATCACGCACGATCTCGGCCTGGTGCGGCAGATGTGCTCCCGGGTCTATGTCATGTATGCCGGTCATATCGTCGAAAGCGGACCCAGTGAGGAACTCTTCACCCGGCCCCTGCATCCCTATACGGAAGCCCTGCTGGCCTCGATCCCGGCCCTGCAGAAGAAAGACACGCCCCTGCAGGCCATTGCCGGTACGGTGCCGCCGCTGGAAAAGCGGAAACAGACAGGCTGTCCCTTTGCGGACCGGTGCCGTTACTGTCTGCCTCTTTGCAGGGCGGAAACACCGCCGCTGAAACAGCGGGGACTGCGGCAGTCCGCCTGTTTCCGGCGACAGGAGGTGTACGGATGACAGAACAGATGAGCATCCGGGATCTCTGCAAGGACTATGATGACGGCAGCCGCCGGGTCCATGCGGTCAACGGCATCACCCTGAACATCCGGAAAGGCGAGACATTCGGTCTGGTCGGGGAATCGGGCTGCGGCAAGTCCACCCTGGGACAGATGATCGGCCTGCTGCTGAAGCCCACGTCCGGTCAGGTCCTGTTTGAGGGGGAAGACATCTGGCAGGCTTCCCGGCGCCGGCAGAAACAGCTGCACCAGCAGATCCAGATCATCTTTCAGGATCCCTATTCCTCGCTGAATCCCCGCAAGCGGATCGGCTGGCTGGTGGAGGAACCGCTGGTCATACATCATCTGGTGCCGGATCCCGTTCAGCGCCGGCATCAGGTCGAAGAGATGCTGGAACTGGTGGGGCTGGATGCCAGCTATGCACAGCGCTATCCCAGCGAGCTGTCCGGCGGGCAGCGGCAGCGGGCCGCCATCGCCATTGCCCTGATCCTGAAGCCGTCCTTTGTCGTCTGCGATGAGGCGGTCTCCGCCCTGGATGTTTCCATCCAGGCCCAGGTCCTGAATCTGCTGAAAGATCTGCAGCAGAAGCTGGGATTGACGTATCTGTTCATCTCGCATAATCTCAATGTGGTCACTTACATGGCGGACCGGATCGGGGTCATGTACCTGGGCAGTCTGGTGGAAACGGGCAGTGCCGTACAGCTTGGCACCCGGCCGCTGCATCCCTATACCCAGGCCCTGTTCTCGGCATCGGTTTCCGTCTTTGAGAAAGCCGGAAAGCGGATCGTGCTGCAGGGGGATGTCCCCAGTCCGGCGGCTCTGCCGGCCGGCTGTCCGTTTCATACCCGCTGTCCGTATGCCAGAGACATCTGTCAGCGGGAGAAGCCGGCTCTGGCACCGGCTGCCGACGGGCGCTTCTGTGCCTGTCACCGGGTCCGGGAAGGCTGGGAGGAACAGACATGAGTGTTTATCTGATTGCGGATACGCATTTCGGGGATGGCAGTATTCTGAGATATGAGAGCCGTCCCTTTGAAGATGCGGCGGCCATGGATGCGGAACTCATCCGCCGCTGGAACCAGACCGTCACCCCGCAGGATACGGTCTATCATCTGGGGGACTTTTCCCGTTACGACCTGCAGAAGAACCGGGAAATCCTGGCGCAGCTCAATGGCACAAAATACCTGGTCCTGGGCAACCATGACCGGCAGTATACCTGCCGGCAGTGGCAGGAGGCCGGCTTTGCCTGGGTCTATGATCTGCCGGTGCTGTATGAGGGGTTCTACGTGCTCTCGCATGAACCGATCTATGTATCGGCCAACATGCCCTATGCCAATCTCTTCGGGCATGTGCATGCCAGTCCGACTTATAAGACCTGTTCCTGCCGGAGTTTCTGTGTCTCGGTGGAACGGATCGATTATGCCCCGATCGCCTTTACAGCCGTGAAAGAGGCAATCTTCCGGTGCATTCAGCAGAACGAACCATAAAACGCTTCCGTGAACCGGATATTGTCCTGATCCGGTCCGGAAGCGTAAAAAAAGGGAAACCAGTCGAGGGATTTACTGGTTTCCGCAAGGTTTCTCCGTTACGGAGAGGTTCGAGGGGAAGGAAATATGCTTGCTTCCGTCAGTCTGCCAACTGACAATTACAGGATATAAAAGGTCTGTGTCGGCTCTATGGAAGTCAACTGAACTTTATCTGAAAAAATATGTGTAAAATGTGGAATAGCATATGGTACGGAACATTACACTGAACAATGGTGTCCTCATGCCGCAGATCGGCTTCGGCACCTACAAGGCTGACCGTGAAGATCCGCAGGTCCTGCAGGAGGCCATTGCCTGCGGCTACCGGCACCTGGATACCGCCTCCCTGTACGGCAATGAAGCCTGGGTGGGACAGGCGGTCCGGGAATCCGGCCTTCCCCGCCAGGAATTCTTTCTGGTCTCCAAGCTGAACCGGAATCAGCTGGGCTATGACCAGGCGAAGAAGGGCGTGGAAGAGAGTCTGCGGAACCTGCAGACGGATTACCTGGACCTGTATCTGATCCACTGGCCGCGTCCGGATTATGGCCGGCCGGATTTCGAGGACTGGCAGGAACTGGACCGGCAGACCTGGAAGGCCCTGGAAGAGCTGTATGAGCAGCACGTCCTGCGGGCAATCGGGGTTTCCAACTTCCTGGTCCCGCATCTGCAGAATCTGCTGGCTTCGGCATCGGTTGTACCGGCCGTGGATCAGATCGAATATCATCCCGGCTATACCCAGCCGGAGACGGTGGACTTCTGCCGGCAGAAGGGCATTGCGGTGGAAGCCTGGAGCCCGATGGGCCGCGGCCGTCTGTGGCAGGATCCGCTGCTGCTGGAGCTGGCCGCGAAGTATCACACCAGCGTACCCCATCTCTGCCTGGTCTTTGCCTTTCAGCAGGGTATTGCGGTCATTCCCAAATCCACCCATCCGGAACGCATGCAGGAAAACCTGCAGCTGGAGGATGTGCAGATCGCAGCAGAGGACATGCAGAAGATCCTGGCCATGCCTGTAACCGGCTGGTCGGGTGAACATCCCGACCGCAGACGGGTCTATTTTCAGTAACAGAAAAGCGCCGGTCAGGGGGTCCGACGCTTCTCTGTTCATTACCAGTTTTCTTTGTTAGGGGGGGAAAGAATATTGTATGCCTCGGTGGATTTCTCCCACCGGACACCTATGATGATAGTCAGGCTGTGTGAGCTTTCTGTCAGTGTTTTCTGAACAATTTCTGAAGAATTTCAGTAACAGAAAAGCGCCGGTTAGGGGGGTCCGACGCTTCTCTGTTCATTTCCAGTTTTCTTTGTTAGGGGGGGAAAGAATATTGTATGCCTCGGTGGATTTCTCCCACCGGACACCTATGATGATAGTCAGAGTGTGTGAGCTTTCTGTTAGTGTTTTCTGAACGATTTCTGAAGGATTTTGTCAGATTATGGGATCATAAAGGCCTGCCATTTGGCAGGCCGCATGTTTTCCCGGTTTAAGCCTTTTTCTTGTAGTGCTTTTCTTCCATCAGAGCGACGTACTTGAGGGTGCTCATGACGCCGGTCTTAAGGGCTTTCTCGTCGACATCGAAGTGCGTGGTGTGGTTGCCGGCACCCGAACCGGCGTCCGGATTGGCAATGCCCACCATGGCGAAGACGGACGGGGCAATCTTGGAATAGGCGGAGAAGGATTCCGAACCGAACTGACGGCTGACCGGCAGAACGTGCTCGGCACCCAGCAGTTCGCCGATGCCTTCCTTGGCAGCGGCAGAAAGTTCCGGATCATTGACCGTGACGCCGACAGCCTCCGGGAAGGCACTCCAGTCGACGGTGCAGTGCATCATCGCGGCGGTGTGCTCGGCCGTATCGTGGACGATCTTGGTGGCCTTTCTGCCTTCCTCTTCATCGAAGAAACGCAGGCTGCCCAGGATCTGGGCGGTATCCGGGATGACGTTGCCGACCTGGCCGCCCTTGATGGCCGTCAGGCCCAGGGTGACCGTCTGGTTGGCATCGATCTGGTTGGCAAAGGCCACTGCAATGTTGTTATACCAGGCCGCACCGCAGTAGACGGGGTTGATGGCCTGGTCGGGACGGGAACCATGCCCGCCCTTGCCGACAAAGGTGAAGTCCAGGAACTGGTTGCCGGCCAGCAGCGGACCGGAACCGATGGCGATGTTACCGCTGGCAAAGGGAATGACATGCATGCCCCAGCAGGTATCGATGTCATACTTGGACAGTTCATGGATCATGAACTTCCAGCCGGAGTTGTTCTCCTCGCCCTGCTCAAAGCAGAAGTAGATCGTACCGCTCAGTTCATCCCGGTGCTTGGAGAGAATCTTCATGCTGGTCAGCAGCATGGCGGTATGGGCATCATGCCCGCACATGTGCGCCGTCTTGTCCGGGGTGCGGGAGATGCAGGTGCGCGGTCCCTTCAGGTTGTTGGGATCCTCGGTCATGGGCAGGGCATCGATATCGGCACGCAGGGCGACATTGGTGCCTTTGCGGCCGGTGTCGAGAATGCCGACCACCCCGGTGCCTTCCAGTTCCACATAGGGAATCTTCTCGGCACTGAGTTCAGCCTCGATCAGCCTGCGGGTATCCCACTCATTGCCGCCGGTCTCGGCCAGGGCATGAACCTGCCGGCGTTTTTCGATCAGGTAGTCCTCAAAAGCCAGAGCTTCCTGCTGGATGTGTTCATTGGTCATCATATACGGAAAATTCCTCCTTCTGTCGCTTCTATTGTAAGCGCATTTTTGCCTTCTCTGACCGGCGAAAAATTGTTGTAAGATAAAAGCAGATGAAGGGGGAAACTCATCATGATCATTACGATCTCTCGTCAGTTCGGCAGCGGCGGCCGGACGGTCGGCAAGGAAGTGGCCGACAACCTGGGTCTGAAGTGCTATGATTCGGAAATCATCGCCAAGATGGCGGAAGAGTCCGGTTTCTCCAAGGACTATATTGAAGAGAATGCCGAGAATACCGGCACGGCTGCCTGGATCGGCAGCGGCTCCTATCACTTTGACCTGAACTACATGCCGAGCAACTCGGACCGCATGTGGGCGGCGCAGTGCTCGGTGATCCGCAACATTGCCAAGGAAGGACCGTGCGTGATCGTCGGCCGCTGTGCGGACTATATCCTGCATGACGAAGTCCCGTGCCTGCGGGTCTACATTCATGCGGACGAAGCCTGGCGGGCCAGACGGATCGTCGAAGTCTATGGCGAAACGCCGATTGACCCGATGCGCCGGATCCGGGAGAAGGACAAGCGCCGGGCCAGCTACTACCGCATCTATACCGACCAGAAGTTCGGCGATGCCCGGAACTTCGATCTGTCCCTGAACAGCGGCACCTTCGGCATTGAAACCTGTGCCGAGATCGTTTCGACCCTGTACCGAAAGCTTAACGGCCAGGAAGAGTAATGCCCGGAAGAGACAAGGCCTGACGCGCGCAGGCCTTTTCTGTACCCTGCCGGCTGATCCGGCACACTGAAAAAGCCCCTCCGGACAGAGAGGCTTCACGCAGTTTCTGAGATTACTTCAGCAGGTCATAGACGACGGCACTGAAGGCCTTGACGCCCTGGACCAGCAGCTTTTCATCGTAGTCGAAGTGATCGTTGTGATGCGGACCGGCTTCGTAGCCCTGGTTCATGAAGTAGCAGGACTGGCCGCCGTTTTTGCGCACCCGCTCGGACATGTAGGAGTAGTCTTCCGAACCGCCGCCTACCGGATTGGGCATGGCCTTGGCCTCCAGACCGTTATCGGCCAGGACCTTGAGAACACGCTTGGTCAGTTCCGGCGAGTTCAGATTGCTCTGGGCAGCGCCGACGATATCCACATCATAGGTGCAGTCATGCATCTCGGCCGCCGCCTTGATGATGCGCATCGCATAGTCATACATGTACTCATTGGCTTCCGTGGACATGCCCCGGACTTCCATTTCCATGTAGGCCCTGTCACAGATGATGTTCCGGCCGCCTCCGGCAACGACCTTGCCGACATTGATCCGGGTAGCAGCGGCGCTGTAGCGGGGAATGGCCTGCAGATTCAGCACGGCCGTCGCCATGGCCAGCATCGCATTCTTGCCGCTTTCCGGGGCGGCTGCGGCATGCGAAGGGACGCCATGGAAGGTGACATTCAGCTTGGTGGTTGCCATGGTGCGGCAGTCATTGGCGCCGATGAAGCAGTGATCCAGATCCTTGTTGCCGCCGATATGGGCACCCAGGCAGTAATCCACGCCGTCCAGATG